>CAWUKT010000002.1:0-245648 GCA_963923035.1 uncultured bacterium | reverse complement strand
GTGAGAGGACAGGAAACGGGAGAATCACTCCTCCTGTTTTCTTCCTACTCGATTATCCCCCTCCATGTTCTCCACCACCCATATTGAAATCCACTCCAATTTGGATTTTGAAATTTGTCATTTGAAATTGCTTCTATGAGCTTCTTCAAGAAAATGTTCGGGGGAAAATCCGAAGGTAAATCCGCTGGGAAAAAGCCGGTTGCCTCTTCCACCCCCGCGAATCCTGCTGTCGATACCAAAATTGATCCGCCGAACCTACCCCAGGCCGGTCCCGGACCTGGAGCTGAAGCTGTCCCCAGTGATCCCCACCGTCCGGCGGCCCCGCACCTCGACCACATCCTCGGATTCCAGGGCCGCAAGTACGCCGAACTCGGCGACTTCAAAGGCCTCGACCAGTTCTACCGCTCTAAAGCCGGCGACGACGCGACCATCATCGTCTCCGCCGTCACCAATTCCAACGATTTCACCGACCGCCTCGAAGAATGGGGCTATCAATACCCCGATTCCCCGACCGCCCAGCTCTTCTGCGGCGAGAATTTCAACTGGCGCGCCTGGGAAGCCCGCGGCGGCCGCCTCGCCAAAGAAGTCTCCGGCGGCCAATGGGAAGTCTTCGGCACCTGGCTCGGCGAAGCCGAAAAACACCTCACCCGCGCCCGCGAACTCGATCCCCGCGATCCCGAACCTTGGTACCGTTCCATCGGCGTTTTGCTCGGGCAGCAAGGTGCGAGCACCCTCTCCCAACCGCTCCTCGACAACGTCCTCCAGCGCCACCCCTACCATTTGAGCGCCGTCCTCCATACCCTCACCCATACCCTGAAAAAATGGGGCGGTACCCACGAAGCCATGAACGATTTTGCGCGGCGCATCCACACCGAGCAGCACGAGGGCAGCCCCCTCCACGCCGTCGTGGCCGCCGCCGTGCTCGAGCGTAGCGTCTATTACATCATCGAGGACGACTACGATGGCGCCAATGCCTACCTCCGTAGCGCGGATGCCCAGAATTTTGTGTGGGCCGCGTACCAGAAAAGCATCGGGTCCGGCAAGCTCAAGCAGACGTCCATGACCTACCTCGTCTACAATTATTTCGCCTGCGCCCACATCTATTCGAACCTCAAGCACGGCAAGGACACTCTCGAGTTGATGGGCGACCAGATCACCGACCGCCCCTGGGCCTATTTCGGAAATCCCGTCTGGGGCCACGTCAACGACCTCCGGAAAGATTTCGGATTCCCCCTTGTTTAGGCCCCATCCACAGAATTGGGCAAGGCCCTCTACCAACTCATGTCCCGGCCTGAGCGAAACCTGTGCGCCCACGGGAAAGCGATTCGACTCTCCTTTCTCTGGTGTGCCCAGACCGATAGCTTCACTCCCAACCCCTTGATTTTTATGTAAAATTTCAGATTTGGGATTTTTCATTCGAAATTTGCCCATGAGCTTTTTCAAAAAACTATTCGGTGGAAAATCCGAAGACAAACCCAATAACTCCAATTCTACGACTCCCGACAGCAACGCTAACCCTGCCGAATCCACCCAAGTTGATCCACCCAGCCCACCCCAATCCGAACAAGAATCGACGCCCAGCGATCCCCATCGTCCGGCCGCCCCGTACCTGAACCACGACCTTGGGGTACAGGCCCGCAAGTACGCCGAACTCGGCGATTTCAAAGGCCTCGACCAGTTCTACCGCTCCAAAGCCGGCGACGACGCCACCCTCATCGTCTCCGCCGTCACCAACTCGAACGACTTCACCGACCGCCTCGAAGAATGGGGCTACCAGTACAAAGATTCTCCCACCGCCCAGCTCTTTTGCGGGGAGAATTTCAACTGGCGCGCCTGGGAAGCCCGCGGCGGCCGCCTCGCCAAAGACGTCTCCGGCGGCCAATGGGAAGTCTTTGGCACCTGGCTCGAAGAAGCAGACAACTACCTCGCCCGCGCCCAAGAACTCGATCCCCGCGATCCCGAACCCTGGTACCGTTCCATCGGTGTCCTCCTCGGCCGGGAAGGTGCCAGCGAACGCTCTCAGACTCTCCTCGACAATGTCCTCCAGCGCCACCCCTACCATTTGAGCGCCGTTCTCCACACCCTCACCCATACCCTGGAAAAATGGGGCGGCTCCCACGAGGCCATGAACGATTTTGCCCAGCGCATCCACACCGAGGCCCACGTAGGCAGCCCCCTCCACACCGTCGTCGCCGCCGCTCACCTCGAACGCGGCGTCTACTACATCATCGAAGACGATGTCGACGGCGCCAACGAATTCCTCCGCAGCGACGCAGCCACCGACTTTCTGTGGGTCGCCTACCAAAAGAGCCTCGCTTCCGGCAAGCTCCCGTCTACCTCTATGACCTACCTCGTCCACAACTATTTTGCCTGCGCCCTCATTTACTCCGGTCTGCAAGGTGGACGCGAGGCCCTCCTCCTCGTCGGGGACGAGATCACCGATCGCCCCTGGGCCTACTTCGGCAATCCCGTTTGGGGCCACGTCAACAAGCTCCGCAAGAGTTTTGGATATCCGCTCGTCTGAGCGAAATTCGCCCCATGGAATTTTCGCAGAGCCAACTGGAGAACATCATGTTCGTGGATATCGAGACCGTTTCCGTGGTCCCCGAATTCGACGAACTGCCCGAACGTTTCCAGGGCCTTTGGAACAAGAAAGCCAGGATTCTCAACAAGCGGGAGGAAGAGCCCATTGAGCCGAGTCAGTTGTTCAAGGACCGCGCCGCCATATTTGCCGAGTTTGGCAAGGTGGTTTGCATCTCCGCTGGCTACATCAAGTTCGTCAACGGCATTACCCCGACCTTCCGCGCCAAGTCCTATTTCGGCTCCGACGAACACCAGGTCCTGACCGATTTTGGCAAGGTCCTCGACCAGTTCATGTCCCGCCCCGAACGGAACCTCTGCGCCCACAACGGCAAGGAATTCGACTTTCCCTACCTCGGCCGTCGCTACCTCATCAACGGAATTCCGCTCCCGAAGGCCATTTCCGACATCCAGATGAAGAAGCCCTGGGAAGTGCGCCTGCTTGACACCATGACCATGTGGAAATTTGGGGACTTCAAGAATTTTTCGAGCCTCGATTTGCTCTGCGCCTGCCTGGGGGTGCCGAGCCCGAAGGACGACATTGACGGGAGCGAAGTCGGCCGCGTATTCTGGGAGGAAGACGACGCCAAACGGATCGCCCTGTACTGCGAAAAAGATGTATTGGCCACGGCGCAGGTCCTGTTGCGCTTTGCCCGCTACCCCCTCATCAAAGAAGAAGATTTCCATTCCATGACGCCTTGATGGGAGGGCGATATCCCGCCAAATGGCGGGACCCGGGCCATCCACCGTCGCTTTCCCGGTCCGGCAGAGGACCGGGAAGAGCTCCAACAATGGTTCCTGTCCCTATCGCAGATTCGCAGTCCCGTCTACTTTTTTCGCCAACGCCTTGTCATCCCCCTTTCGACCTATTGCTTATTACCCTCAATATCAGTAAATTGCATTTTTAGCCAATTGT
Source organism: uncultured bacterium (assembly GCA_963923035.1). Lineage (GTDB taxonomy): Bacteria > Bacteroidota > Bacteroidia > J057 > JADKCL01 > CAWUKT01. The sequence continues at coordinate 242,152 of CAWUKT010000002.1, read as the reverse complement.
AACGAACCCTCTTTTACCATGTCCGATCATATGCACGAGGGCCAGCGCACGTCAGCACCCTCCCACAACGAACCCGCACCCGCTCTGTCCGGTCCAGTCTATTCTGCTCCGACCTTCCAACTCAAGGCATCGAATGAGAGCGCCATTCAGCGAAACGTCAATCCGACTCCGGTAGACCGAAAGAACCGGGACGAGATTTTTGGCAGTGCCGCCGGTCCTGGCATGACCCTCAGCCAATTTGAAGCCTATTCCCGCCGTCAGGCCGATTGGTTCACCGAATCCACCCTGACCGATCCCGACAAAATATTCCTCTGGTTCTACCTCAACAGTATCCAGGCCCAACAGTCCTACCTCGTAGGCGCCGGTGACCTTCACCTGTCCCAGATTCAGGGATTGAGTGCTGCGGACCGGGGCCATTTGGGTACCTTCTGCCGGGCTGCCGGGACCGGAACCGTCCGGGTTTTCAACGCCTCTGGTTATACCCTCGCCCAGCGCGTCCAGTTTGGTTCCACCTTGACCCAGCTGGAAAGCATCATTCCCGCCGCCGTCCTGGCGGTGACAACTTCCGAGACCCAGGTCCAGGACTTCGTTACCACGCCAGCGCTCATCGGGAGTCTCCGTACCTATTGGACGACCTTCCAACCGCAGCTTCAGCGGACCATATCCCCGGGCGCCGGAGCCCGCGGCATCGAATTTGACAACCTCCTGAACTTCCTGCGCAGTGGTCAGTACAGCACCCTGCTCCCCTTGCGGGGCAAGATTCGCAACCTGCACCGCTTCAGTTTGCCCATGCTCAACCAGGCCATGGCCAACTGGGCCGATACCTCACGCGCGCGCCCGGTTCACCTTGTCATCCATACGCCCCACGACGATTCGGCCTTCCAGTCCAGTGCCCCCTTGTTCGAGGGCCTCATCAACGACGGCCGGAACCTCGTCCTTTTCCTGGAAGGCCAGGGAAGTTTGTCGGCCATCACCGCCCAGATCCCGACGATTGCGTCGACCCACGGTCAGCCGGATGGATCCGGCGGTCACCACATTGCCCAGGCCCTGATTGCCGGGCATGGTCAGGCCACCAGCGTTCAGCTGGCGGGTACCGGCAACCCGTCCGTACACAACGGACACGTTTCCTATCCCAGCGAAAGCATGGACATCGTCAACAACCGCGCCGATACCCAGGCTCTGTTGGATGCGTTGTTCCAGAACATGGACCCCGCCACCGCCCAGCTCGTATTTGCGGGCTGTTTGGTGGGATCGAATAAAGTGCCGACCGGAACTCCGGCCGCCAATATTCCCGGCCACATCGCGGCCAATCCAAGCCTCGGCCAATTTGCCGACCAGCGGGCGCAGGCTGCGGGCATTCTTGCCGGTCGCGTCCAGGCAGCCCGTGCTTCTGTCGGACTCAGCGCTGCCACCGGACTTTTTGATCCGGCGAATGGCGAACTCGGTTTGCAGTACGGATTCGATCCGAACGCATTTGGATCGGCGTCGACCTACGTGGCCACTGGCCGCGAACCCGAAGGCGTTTTGGTTTCGGCCGTCGAATTGGCGGGTACCCAGACGCCTCAGATTGCAGAAGCCCAATTGCGGGCCCGTCTTGCGGCGGGCGGCACCGGATGGTGGGACGAATGTACCCTCCTCTTTGTGCGGATTGCCCTGCAGGGAGTCGTCCCCGGCAATGGAATCGACATTGGCCGCGTGAATACCCTGGCCCACATGACCCAGATTCCTTTCCTGACCTATTGGCCCCCGAACTATGGCATCACTCCAGCCCACTGGGTGGGCCACGTCAATGCCCATCCGGCTTTGGCGGCGCAGGTTTACCAGGGCATCAGCACGGCACCTTCCTTCAATCCGCCCAACAATGACCTTCCCCGCCAGGGAAAACTGGTGTTTGAGCAGGCTTGGTTGGCGCTGGGCGGAGCCCGGGTCCCCACGCTCATGACCTTTCTGGACAATACGCCGCAATTGACCGCGGACGTCATCCAGCGGCATTTGGATACGGGTATCATGACTGCGCACGCCGCCACCATTTTCGGCGGCGGAGCTGCATTGACGGATGGCCGCATCCGCCTGGCCTTGGCCTGGATGCAAAAAGATCCAAGCAACGCCCACGTGCGGGCTTACCTGGATGCCCAGGTCAGCAATGGCGCCTCCGGCCCGCAATTGTCGGCGACCGTCCAGGCCCAATTGGGCAATATCAGTGAGCGGAGTATCTTGCAGGCCTTGGGTCGCCTGACCAACCGGACCACCCGTCCCGCGTCGGGAGGAGCCCCACCGGTCACGCTCCCGGATGCGAACTACGATACCGACGGTGACGGTACCAACGACGCCCGGGTCACGCCCAATCCTTACGCTGCCCTCGCCCTGAACAATACCACCGTGGCGAATCACCCGTCCTTTGCCGGTCGGACTTTGGGGACCATTCCCTCCGGGAATACCCTTCAGGTGGCGGGTTTCGCGGATGCGACCTGGGCAGTCATCGAGTACAACGGTGGCGTAGGCTACGTGCTGCGCAACGACATTACCAGTCCCTGATCAGACCCTTGACAACCTCGAATTATTCTCCTTCAATTGCTTTTGGAACGGGTTGCTTGCTCATTCCAATGCTACTTTGTTTATTTTCCTGCTCCACCCGAAATCCATCTTCTATGACCAAGACGACCTGGCAAGAACTCCGGGGTCCTAAAGGCAATCACGTTGTCGTACACGGCGATTGGATTGCGATTTCAACCGATCACCGCCTGGACCTTTGGCGGAAAACTGAACACCAGGGCCAATGGACCGTATCCAGCATGCGGTGCGGACTCCCCGTGTTCCACGGTGACAAAATCTACTGGGGAACCCATGTGATTGATCCGGAAAATGAGTCGGCGGAGAAACTCGGCGGTGATGTGGAACATGCCTTGAACGAGGCTGGAATTGGTCTGATGCCGCAGCCGACCGGAAGCTACCATGTGGAGGCGGTGCAGTGGAGTGACGATGCTTCCGGGGTTTTGGTCGCTGTGGGTTGGCGGGGGGCTGGCATGCAGCCGGGAAGAATCATCGAACTGAATGCCGACGGAGTTTTCCAGCATATTTTGTGGGAAGGTACTGGTCAATTGCCGCGGTCGTATTGGGGTCGGGGCGGCCAGTGGGCATTGGGTTTTGCGCCGTTGGTGGTGGTTCGCGGCAACCATAAAGCGACCCTGACCGGAGAGATTCCGCCGTTGCGGATGCGGGCATCGGAGAATGGTCGATCTTTATTGGTCGTCGAATCCAATGCGTTGACGATTTGGGATACCCAGTCGTGGACCAGAGATTATCAGTGGGCGGGAAGTTGGTTGGATGGAGATCTCGATCCCCGGGGAAAGGAGATTCTGGCGTCTTCGTTCCAGAATCAATTGTTTCACCTGGTGGTGGGGGACGATGCCAAGCGGCCGGTGGAGACGCCGGCGGCGGTCAGCTACGTGGGAATCGGTGCGGACCGTATTGCGGCGACGTTCACGACCCAGCCAAACTCGGCGACTGCCGAGTGGAAATGACCGCTAGAATTCCCGCGTACTCTGGATCAGCTCCGTCAAATCCGGAATGCAATTCTTCACGGCTTCACACAGCGCGAGGACTTTTTCCTTGACCTTATCCGTTTTCATGCTGTCCCAGGAGACCAAATAGGTTTCCTCTTCTCCTTGCATCAACTTCAGGGAATAGCCCCTGGTTCCCGATGCACTGCTGAAGTATTTGCCCCCTTTTCCCTTCAATTCGCCCGCCATTTCCACCAAGGCTTTCCATTTCTCTTCCGTCATTTCCACTTCTTTCTCCGCCAATACCTTGTCGTAATCCCGCACGTTCACCTTGGCGGTTTCCGAGCTGACTTCAATGGTATAGGACCGGTGGTAGGGAGGCGGAACGGAGGAATCCCGAAAATCATAAACGATACGGTCAGGGGCAGAGCTACTCATAGAAGACGTTTTGGGGGTGGAAGAACAGGCCGTCAGGACGAGCGTGAGGGCCAGGGCGGCGAGAAGGCGCATGGCAGATTTTTTTTGAAAGGTACGAAATTTTCAATCCGCGAAGGGATTCACCCAGCGGCAATTCCGGAGCCCTTTCTCCAAAATATCTTTGCGGATGTCCTTTCCGATGAATACAATTCGACTGATGCGTGGTTCTCCCTCTTCCCAGTTGGAGCCGGAAGTGCTGACGTGGCGTTTTCCCACCGACTGAAAAATCACCCGACTCTCCCGAAACGGAAATTGCAGGATGCCTTTGACCCGGTAAATGCGACCGCCCTGCATCATCAACAGAACCTGCATCCAATGGTTGAATTTCAATGGATCAAGGGGCTCGGCAAACCGGTAGCTATGAGAGACGACATCGTCATGTTTGTGTCCGTGATCATGGTCATGGTGGTGATGGTGTCCGTGGTCGTGGGCGTGATGATGTGCATGCTCTTCGGGATACGACAATTGATCCTCCACCCGTTCCACCGAAAAGGCTTTCCGGGACAGCAACTGCTCCATGATTTCCGGGCCGGGATCCGCATGGACCGCCCGGACAATGTCTGCAAAGGGATTCAGGGTCCGCAATGCATTTTCGACCCGGGCAAGTTGCTCCACCTCCACCAGATCGGTTTTGTTCACCAACAACAGATCCGCGAACGAAGCCTGTCGCCGCGCTTCTTCCTGTTCGTCCACGACGTCAAGGAACTGCTCGGCATCGACCAGCCCAATCACACTGTCCAGATGGAAAAAGTGGTTGACCTCCGGGTCGGCGAGGAATACTCCCGCGACCTCGCCCGGTTCGGCGATGCCCGTCGTCTCGATCAACAAATGGTCGAATTGGTCGCGGCGGTGCAGGAGCTTGGCCAGGGTTTCGGCCAACTCGGCATTGAGCGTACAGCAAATGCAGCCATTGGAGAGCTCGAAAATGCCGTCTTCGACCTGGACGACCAGGTCATTGTCGATGGCTTCCTCCCCGAATTCATTTTCGATGATGGCGAACCGCGTCCCCGGATGCGCCGCCATGAGGCGGTTGAGCAGGGTGGTTTTCCCCGCCCCCAGAAAGCCGGTCAGGATCGTGACCGGAAGTTTTTCGTGTGACGACATGCGGCAAAGGTAGGCGGAAATGGGTTCTCGCCCCTACCACTCCGTCAAATCAAAAACCCGGGCGTCGGGAAAATAGGCATTGAAGAAGCCGCGGCCGCCGTTGACATTGGTGGGGCGGTTGATGGGTTCCTGCGTGATCTCACTGACCAGGCCCTGCGATCGGGCCTGCGCCGTGAGGTAATCGAAGTATTCCCGACTGACATTGGAGAGGGTCACGACCACCGAGTCATCGGGCTCAATCTCGAACAAGCGAAAGCGTTCATTGATTGTATTGCCCCCGAATTCCTTGTCGCTGATCAACCGGGTTTGGGTGACCACATTCAGCCCCACCCCAAAAAAGCTGTTCAAATCAATGCCCACGCCGGAGGTATCATCATTGCGTTTGATGACACTCAGGACATAGAAATTGTCGCCGGGACTGTCGCTGAGGGTATAGTCGAGGAAAATCGTCGTATCCGAATTGGTCCGCTCAATGACCGGGAAGAGGGTATCGAAAGGAACAAAAGGCAACATTTGGGTTTGGGCGGTGACCGTTTCGTTGTTGGTGCTGTCGAAAACCGTCAACGTATAGTATTCATTCGGAATCTGGAGCGTCGTCAAGGAGCCGTAAACGCCATTGCCCAGGTGAAACAATTCCTCCGTTTGCCCCGCAAAACTGACCGTCACCCGCGCCCGCGTCACCAGCAGGTCGGTCAGGAAATCATCGGTCAGGGAATCGCCTTCCTCTTCGTTATAAGAAAGCGCGCTGAAGCTCCGCGTCAACGAAACCAGCATTGTCTGGCCGGGAATGATCTGGGAGGCCACGACAATTTCCGATTGGGGCGGCTCGATCTCAATATCAATCGGGTCCGGAACGCAGGATGTTAGGGTGAGCAAAAGGGCGGACATGATCAGGAAATATTTCATGGCTCAGTATTCGAAGTTGAAGGCGACAAAAGGAACGAGGCCAAAGAGACCGGGTTGGGTGTACTTGTACCCCGTATCGGTGGTCTCAATGTTGATGCGGAAGGGAGAAGCGCGGTTGTACACGTTGTAGGCGCCGATGTGCCACTCGGTTTTGAAGCGCTTGGGTTCATCATTGTCGTTGAGGGGATCGGATTTGATGACGAGGTTCAAATCCAAGCGGTGGGTCGGGGCCATGCGGATGGCGTTGCGGTCGGTGTAAATGGGAATGACATCCACTCCGGTCAGCGTCGCGTTGGGCTGGAAATACTGGCCGACCTGCGCGGTGAACCGGCTGCCATTCTGATAGATGAATACCCCCGACAGCGAAATCCGTTTGCTCAATTCCAAAATGGACACGACACTCAGGTCGTGTCGCCGGTCGTAGCGCGCCCAATAGCGCTGCCCATTGTTCAGCTCATCAAACTGCCGGGTCGACCACGACAGTGTATAGCCGATCCAGCCCGACAGCCGCCCCCGCTTGCGCCGCAACAGAACCTCCATTCCGTAGGAATCACCCGTTCCATTCACCAGGTCCTCTTCAAAATTGTCGTTGAGGACCAGCTGGGCGCCTTCGCGGTATTCGATGAGATTACGCAACCGTTTGTAATAGCCCTCGATCTCAATGGACAGCCGCGCCTTCGGAATGAATTGGTGGAAGCCCACCGCAAATTGGTCGGCGTTCTGGGGCACGACCTGTTCCGTGACCGGATACCACAGGTCGGTCGGCAACGCAATTGTCGAGCTCGAAACCCGGTGCATGTATTGATACATCCGCGAGTAACTCGCCTTCACGGAACTGTATTCGCTCGTCGTGAACCGACCCGAAATCCGGGGCTCCAGCCCCGGGTAAAAGGTGCTGCCCACGGTCAGCGCCGAACTCAGGCGGAGGCCTGTATTGACCTTGAACCGGTTCGAAAATTCGTGGTCCACGCCGCCGTAGGCGTAGAGTTCCTGGTTGTTGATCAACGAGCCTTGCTGCGAGGAGAGGAAATCAGAGATTTCACCGGCGGTGGAAACCACATTGGGCCGGAAGCGGTGGTAGATGCTCCCCGCGCCAAATTTCACGTGGGTTTTGGGACTGACGAACCAGTCGAAATCGGCCTTTGCGCCCAGGTCCCGAATCCGCGACGTGATGAGGATGGAATTGTCGACGAAGGAGCCGCGGATATTGTAGTTGAAGGTGGTGTGGATCAGGGAAAAATTCGCGAAGAGCTTTTCCGAAAAGAGGTGGTTCCAGCGCAGAGTCTGCGTCGTATTCCCCAACTCAAACCCAAAATTGAACAGGTCTGTGGACGTCGAGGTGGTATCCTGTTCGTCGTCACTCGCAATTTCTTCACTCACTTTCAACACGTCGTCCCCCACGTAAGTGCTGAAGTAAATGCGGTCCTTGTTGGAAATCTTGAAGTTCATCTTTCCATTTAGGTCATAGAAATAGTAGGGGATGTTGATGCCGACGGTCTTGAAGACCTGGTCGATATAGGTCCGCCGACCGGCGATGGAAAAACTCAGGCGGTCCTTGATGATCGGCCCTTCGATGTTGAGGCGCGAGGACAGCAATCCGATGCCGCCCTTCACGTGGAACTTGTTCAGGTTGCCTTCCTTGGTCCGCAGATCGAGGACCGAAGAGAGCCGCCCCCCGTATTGAGCGGGAAAAGCGCCTTTGATCATGGTCATGTCCTTGAGGGCGTCGGGGTTGAAGACGGAGAAAAAGCCAAACAAATGCCCCGTATTGTACACAATGGCTTCGTCGAGGAGGACCAGGTTCTGGTCCGCATCGCCGCCCCGCACAAACATCCCCGTGGTGCCTTCCGTTCCCTGCGACACGCCGGGCATCAGCTGCATGACCTTCAGCACGTCGGTCTCGCCCCCGAGCACCGGCACCAATGAAATCTCTTTCATGTTCATTTTGATCGCGCCCATGCGCGTGGACTGGACGTCTTCCTTGGCGGCCAGGTCTTCGGCGGTGATCTCGACCGTCGCCAGTTCGGTTCCTTCCGGCTTCAGGGGCCGGTCGAGGGTCGTATTTTCGGTCAGGGAAATGGAAACGGTATCTGAGAGGTAGCCCAGGTACTTGAAGATGACGGTATAATCACCGGGCGGAATGGTGATCGACCAAAAGCCATATTCGTTGGTATAGGCACCGGCCTCAGCTTCCGGGACGTAAACCGTTCCGCCGATCAGCGCCTCGCCGGATCCCTCTTCGGTCAGGTAGCCGTTGAGGGTGACGGTTTGGGCGGAAAGGCTCGTGATGCTGAGGGGCAACAACAAGGCGATCCAAATGAATCTTTTTAGCATAGCACGAAACGCGTAGGTACAGATTTTTAGGAATGAGGATTTGAAGAAAGATGACAGAATTGGCGGATAACTGCAAAGGATTCTGAAAATCGTTTGGGAATTAAACGACGCTTTTGGTTGTTTCCCTACCCCTTCGCTTAAAACCATTTTCATTTCCCATCAGCCTTCCTAACTTCACTCCATGAACGGCGTGCTCCTTTTCAATCCCCGCTCTGCTCCTTCCAAGCCCCGCATCCCCAATTCGGTATTGCAGGTCGCTTCCTCTGTCGACGGCCAGCGCCCCTGGACCATCGTAGATGGCAACCGCGAGGATGACCCCGCGCCCAAGATCCTGGAACTTCTTGCGACCGGCGAGTACCGCTACTTTGGCGCGACCGTCATGCCCGGTCCCCAACTCAAGCAATTGTTCCCAATTGTGCGCCAGGTCCGGGAACGATTTCCCGAGGTCATCAATATCTGGGGCGGCTATTTCGCTTCGAACCAGCACAAGACGGTCATCCACTCCGGCTACGTCGATTTCATCATCAACGGCCCCGGCGACAATGCCTTTCCCCAACTCCTCGAAGCGCTCGAAAACGATGGCGACCTCCTTCCGATCCGCAATTTGATCTACTTGGAAGACGGCAAAATCGTGAAAACAGCCAAGGAAGAGCTGATCGACCTGAACAAGCTGCCCGATTTTCCCTACGAACGCCTGAACGAATTGTATCCGATTGAAGGCTATTTGGGGCGGACCTTTTTGGGAAAAAAGACGATTGCGTACCACAGCAGTTTTGGCTGCCCGTTCACCTGTTCCTTTTGCGCCGTGGTGCCGATTTACCAGGCGCGCTGGAAGGGCATGTCCGCGGACCGCATTTACCGGGACATCAAATACCTCAAGGATACCTACGGCGGCGACGCCATCGAATTCCACGACAACAATTTCTTCGTTTCCCGCAAGCGCACCGTCGATTTTTCGAAGCTGATCAAGCCCGAGAACATGCGTTGGTGGGGGGAAGGCCGCATCGATACCCTCGACCGCTACAAGGACGAGGACCTGGAACTGATGTACGAAGCGGGCTGCCGGATGATCTTTTTCGGGGCAGAAACGGGCAACGACGATGTGCTCGCCCAAATGGACAAGGGTGGGACGCAATCGGCTGATCAAATTCGTTCGTTTGCGGCGCGTCTCGGCAAATTCGGGATTGTGCCCGAGTATTCGTTTGTGCTGGGATTGCCGGGGGAAACGCCGGACAAGACCCTGGAACAAATCGAATCGGACATCGCCTTTATTAAGGAGATCAAAGAAATCAACCCGGCGACGGAGATCATCATTTACGTGTACAGCCCGGTGCCGACGGAAGGATCGGAATTGTATGAGATGGTGAAATCGGCCGGTTTCGAATTTCCGACCCGTCTGGAAGACTGGGTCTCGCCGGTATGGGAGAATTTTGACTTGCGCAAAAATCCCCTGACGCCTTGGCTCACGCCCGAAATGGTCGACAAGATCCGGAATTTCGAGACGGTTCTGAATGCCTATTATCCGACGAGCTCGGATGTCCGGCTCAGCCCCACCCAACGCAAGCTCATGCGCATGGTGGGTTCCCTGCGCTACCGCACCGGATTCTACAAATTCCCCTACGAGTTGAAGGCGCTGCAAAAGCTGTGGCGCTACCGACAGCCGGAAGTGGAGGGCATGTAATGCGCCTGCGCCCCTTGCTGAAGCCGGTTTTGAACCGGATTTTGCCGCCGTTGATGCGGCGGTACCTTCGGAAGCACCGCCATTTTCGCTACGAACAATTGCGGCTGCGGATTGAGCCGGGTGTGTTTCACCCGGGCTTCTTTTTGAGCAGTACCTTTCTGGCCGAGCATGTGGGAGAGCGGTTTGAGTTGGCGGGAAAAAAGGTCTTGGAAATGGGTTGTGGCAGTGGTTTTGTCTCGTTGTATTGTGCGGAAAAAGGAGCGGAGGTGACGGCCCTGGACATTTCTCCCCTGGCGATTTCCTGCACCCTCCACAACGCCACCCAGAATGATTTGACCCTGCATTGCCTCGAGTCCGATTTGTTTTCTGCCCTTTCTCCTACGCCATTCGACCTGCTCCTCATCAATCCTCCCTATTATCCCGGCCAACCTGAAAACGACGCCGACCACGCCTGGCTCTGCGGTCCCGAATTCGAATACTTTCAGCGCTTGTTCAGCGAAATGGACGACTATTTGGCGGCGGATGGCGCGGTTCGGATGGTGCTGTCGGAAGATTGTGCGCTGGATCGGATTGGGGAAATTGCGGGAGAGAGGGGTTGGAAAATGGAGGAGGTGGACCGCCGGAAAAAGTGGATGGAGTGGAATTTCATCTACGAATTTGTGCGGGAAGCATAGAAAAAGGCCCCGACGCAGTTCACCGCGCCGGAGCCCCAAGTCATTCGTCGTTGTGTTTTGGCGCTACCGTGCACCTTCCATTTGCCGTTCCAGCCGGCTCACTTCCTGGATCCGGAACCGCAAAGTCTCCGCGTAGCGAAGGGCAGTTTTGTTCCCAAATTCTTCGTAGGCGCGCACCGCGATTTCTTCCGCCAACCGCAATTCTCCGCGCACTTCCGCGGCCAACGCCTTGTTGAACATCGCCCGGCCCCGGATTTTTTCCTTTTCGTTCGTCAACGCCATATCCCAATGTTCTTCCGCACCCTCCCAATCGTTCATCCGGACCTTGTCCCGACCCAACTTGAGCGCGGTGGTGCCCCGCGAGTAGTAGGACCGCGAAATATTGACGAAGATCGGCGCGATGCGCATGGAATATGACTGGCCGGTCACATGGCCCATTTCCTGGACCATGAAATCGACGTCGGGCAGGTTGTCGAAGGCATCGCTTTCGGAAGCGCCTTCCGAATCGAAGCTGACGCGTTCGACCATGCGGTACTCATCGAAGAGGGTGCCGTCGGCGAGGTAGAGGCGCCAGCCGACCGTCACGTCGATCCACTGTTCGGCCTCGAAATAAACCTCGGTAAATTTTTCGCCATCCCGCTTGACCGTCCGGGTGAGGCGTTCGCAGGAGCGTCCCGCGTCCGAATCGAAGGCTTCGATGGTCACGAGGGCTTCGGTTGCGTACTGCCGGCAAATGGTTTGTACCTGGTCGCGGGGGATGGGATCCGGAAAACTGGCCCTTCCCCAGCCCTTCATGTCGAGGCTGGGCCGCACGATTTTGTAGCGGGGAGAACCGGCGAGGGTCTCGGTCAGTCCGATCAAGCTGGTTTCCGCCCCATTTCGATCCCGCCCCACGCCCTCTCCGGAAAGGACGCCTTCCAGCACATTGAGGAAGCCCTTTCCCTTTTCCGGACGAAACCGGTTGATGAGCGCGATGTTGTGGACTTCCTGCGGCAGGTCAATTTCGGCGGCTTGGAGGATCTCCATATTGACGTGGGAAGTGTGGCATCCCGAAGTTGACAATAGCCCGCTCAGGACCAGGGCCATTAGGAAGAGATGAGATAATTTCATGGCGTTTGGGTTGGTAAGTATCAATTTGTTTACGCGAAATTCCCTACAAAAATAAGACCACTTTGGGCCGAATCCGATCGATCAAGCCCTGTTTACGACGGGAAATTAATATATACAATGGGTTTTGGAAACAGATGGGGGAGGAGAAGGGGAGCTGCGGATAAAGCGGGCGTTGAAAAAAAGTTTTGGAAAAAATTGTATATTTATTCTTGGTAGGCTAAGGAAATAACAAAAACACAAACGGGTCCAGTGCCCAAAGTATCAGTACGTTGAGGTAAACATCAAAATTAAGCGTGAGTATAGACAATTTTACCCTGATTGAGTCCGCGAACGAGTTCCAACAGTTGTGTTCCTATTTGGGCGGATTCGAGATATTGGGTGTGGATTTCGAAGGGGAATGGAACCTGCACCGGTACGGACTTCATCTCTGTCTCGTTCAGGTGAGCGATGGAGAGAATATATTCCTGATCGATCCCCTTCAGGTAGGAGACTTGGATCCTTTCCTGTCCATCATGGAAAATCCCAGCATCCAGATCATTTCTCACGGCCCCCAAAGCGACATCGTACTGATGGATTACCTGTTCGGTCGCCGTCCGAGCAATGTTTTTGACACCGAGAAAGCGGCCCAGCTCCTCGGATATGAGAGCACCTCTCTCAGCCATGTCCTCGACCACCACTTCGGCATTTCCAAGAACATGAAGGTCCGCGTCTCCAACTGGAACAAGCGGCCATTGAGTGATAAAATGCTCACCTACGCGGCCAAAGACGTCGCGTTTTTGCATGACCTGCGCCTCCGTCTCATCGACGAGCTCCAGGGACGCGATCGCCTGCACTGGCACGCCGAGGAGTGCAAGGCGCTGGAAGACATCCGCCATCGGCCCAAGGAGAATCCCCACATGGAGCTCCAGCATGCCAGCAAGCTGGACCGTCGCCAGGCCCACGTGCTCAAGTACCTGTTCCAGACCCGCGATGCCATCGCCCAGGCCTGCGACAAGCCGGCCTACTACATCATCCCCAATTCCAAATTGGTGGAATTGGCGAAGACACCGCCGCCTTCGGTGAAGGCGTGGACCGAGCTCAAGGGCGTCAACCCGCGCGTGAAGCGCCACGCGCGCCGCTTTTACGACGCGGTGAATACCGCACGGAACACAAAGCCGGACATCGTCCGCAAGGCCCGTTCCCGCAACGGCATGTCGAAAAACCAATTTTTCCGCATGGTCGACCAGCGGACCCAGGTGCTGGGTGCGATCCGCGACCAGATCAAGGAAGCCTACGACATTTACCCCATGATCCTGTCCATGCGCAACCTGAAGCGCGTCGCCTACGGTGAAGCCAATCTGGACGACTTCAAGTCATGGCAGAAGGAAATCGTGCTGGAAACAGCCGAAGAATTGGACCTCGACCTGTCGATCCTCCAACCCTGATCAATCTTTCACTTTGATTTTGGCAAGCAACTTGACCCCGGGATCAGGGACAATCTCTTTGTATTTGCCCGGAAAGGCATCGGATACAGTAAAGGTTTCACTGCTTTTGCTCACCGCGAAGGTTTCGAGGTGCATTTCCCCCGATGAATCCAAAAAGCCCACCTCCAACGGAAATTCGAAGGCCGGACCTTCCTGAACCTGTTTGATCCGCACTTTCTTTTTTCCCATCATCTCCACCACAATTTCCGGATTCACCTTGAAGTACAGCCATTGTTGGAAAAAGCCCTCAAGGTCCATGCCCGAAAGCTCCTCCATGACGCCCTGCAAGTCTTCGGTCAGGGCATTTTTCCCGCCGAACCGAGCGTAATAGGTCCGCACCACTTCCATGAAGGTGGGGTAGCCAATCTTGTGGCGCAGCATGTGGAGGACCCAGGCCCCTTTTTCGTAGGAATTCGGGTTGAGGAGGCGGTTGTAATCGGTGATTTCCGTATTGACGACCGGTTTTTTATTGCCGGAACCGTAGCGCAGGACCTTGGTCCGCTCCCGTGTCATCCGACCGAGGAAGGCCTCTTCGCCCTGGCTCCATTCGATGTAGAGGTCGGTGAAATACGTGGCGAAGCCTTCGCTGAGCCAGATATGGTGCCAGTTGGCCTCGGTCGCCATGTTGCCGAACCATTGGTGGGCGATTTCGTGGGCGAGGAGGGGAATGATTTCTTTGTCGACAGAGGATTCGTAGTAGAAAATGGAGCTGGCATTTTCCATGCCGCCGTAGCGGGTTTTGCTTTGGACATTGGCGAGCTTGCCGTAGGCGTACGGCGCAATGCTGTCGATGAACGTCGCCAAAATGGGCGCGGCATCGTCGTAGTGCTCGAATCCCTTCGCCGTGTCTTCGGGGAATACCCAGCTGCTGACCGGAATTTCGTTGACGTTGCCGACCATTTCGACTTCGAATTGGGCCGCGGCGATCACCATGACCTTGGTGGGCAGCGGGACCCGCGTCTCGAAGATATAGGTATCGGGGTGGTCAAACACGACGGGGACGCCATTGGCGATGATATTGAATTCGGAGGGGGCGGTCACTTCCCAGCGCACGAAGGCCTTGTCGGAAGGGTGGTCCACCGTCGCCAGCCAGTTCCGCGCCCGGTTCGGCCAGTTGTCGCCGAAATAGGTCTTGTGGCCGTGGCGGTTTTTGGAGATGATCAACCCGTCCCGCGGAATCCCGCCGTAGCGAATGACAAAGGTCTCGGTCGCGTATTTTTCGGGGGTAGAAGTTGGGAAAATGCGCAGCTGATTGTCCTGGTGCTCGAATTTTACCGACTCAGAGGACGATTCCAGTTCCACTTTTTGCACCGTCATCCCCTTCCCGTTTTTCTCATTCACCAAATCCAAATAGAACGACTCGGCCTCCTTCAGAAATTTGATTTCCACCACTTCCCGCATCTCAATCGACTCGCCATCGTCGTTCAGGGTAATTTGAAAGGTATAGCGCTGGACGTCGAGGGTTTCCAGGCGGTCGTAGTGTTCCTGGGAAAAGAGGGAGAGGGGGAGGAAAAAAAGAAGACTCCAGAGGTATTTCATAGCCGCAATTTAGGAAAATCAATCTTGAAGGCCGGCCAGACGTTGCATTCCCGTCTTGAAATCCACTTCGGGTGCGTAGCCGAGTTCCTGCCGGGCCTTCCCATTCTTCAACGTGCATTCGGCCGAAGTAATTGCCACGGAGAAGCGGGTCACCGGTGGTTTTTTCTTGATCCCGAACAATTTCCACACGGTCTCAATGCTCCCGGCGAGGAACATGGCGAGTCCCTTGGGCACGTTGCGGTTGCCGGGTTCCCGGCCCTGGGTGGCGAGCATCTCCGTGATCAGCTCCCGCATCGTACAGTCCTCCTCGTCCGTGATAAAATAGGCGTGACCGCCCCGTCCCCGCGTCAACGCCGCTTCAATCGCCTGCGAAATATGGTCGATATAGCAAATGCTCGTCTTGGCCGCGCCGCGGTTGATCCACCGAAACGAGCCACTGTCCACCAGCTCGACGAGGTTCTTCAGGATGGTCGTATCGCCCGGGCCCCAGACCAGCCGGGGCCGCAGCGAAATCGTCGTGAACTCATTCGGGACATCTGCTTTCAGCACCCGAATCTCGGCTTCCCGCTTCGTTTCCGAATAGAGAAAGGGCGTCCGGGGCGGATAGGGCGCGGCTTCATCGAGCTGGACCATGTCGGATCCGTCGAAGAGCGCTGCTTCGGTTCCGATGTGGACGAAGCGTTTGGCGCCGGCTTCCTGAGCGACCTTTAGCATGCGCTCGGTGCCGGTGACATTGGCGTGCCAGAACTCCTGGCGGGAGCCCCAGGGCTCCACGAATGCGGCCGCGTGGATGACGGCGTCGCATTGCTGGAGGTGTTCGGGCTGGACATCATCGAAGGAGCAGGTGATCGGCGTGCAGCCATTCGCGCGGACCTTGTCGGCCGAGCGCGGCGAACGGGCCATGGCGTAGAGGTCGTGCTGGTTGGCGAGTCGGCGGGCGGCGGCCCCTCCCACGAAGCCGGATGCTCCGGTGATGAAGATTTTCATGGATGGAAATTAGGGAAAAATGTGGGGCAGTGGAGGGATGAAAAATGGAGAATGGGAAAAAGCGGGGGAGGAGGGGTTTTATGACAAATATCCCTTACCAAAAGCCCCCGCGGATTATCAAATCATTTGGTTTTGGGCTACATTTGCGGAAAATGAGTGCTGAAGAATGAGTCTTTCCCGTGAAGTCAGTGCCCTGTTGCGAAAAGAACTCCTGTTAGAGTGGAAACAAAAGTATGCCCTCTATGGGCTGTTGATGTATTCCCTCAGCATGGTGTTCGTGATTTCCATTGGGTTACAGAGTTCACTGCCGGGTCAGGCCTGGAACGTCGTCTTCTGGATCATCCTCGTTTTCGTATCGGTCAACGCCATCGCGAAAAGTTTTTTGAGCGAATCCTCAGGACAATTCCTGTACCTCTACAACCTGGCTTCTGCGCGTTCCATCATCGTGGCCAAGCTCCTCTACAACATTATGTTGATGACGGCCATCTCGGTGGTCACGCTGCTCTTCTTCGTCTTTTTCAGTTTTTCGGGAACCTTTGGGGACCTGGGCCAGTATATCACGGTAGTACTCCTCGGGAGCTGGACCTTCGCAGCCAATATGAGCCTGGTTTCGGCCATTGCATCGAAAGCCCGGCAACGGACCACCCTGATTGCGGTACTCAGTTTTCCCCTCGTCATTCCTCAGTTTCTCGTTTGCATATCTGCTTCCGGCAAAGCCCTGTTGGGCGAACCCTGGTCAGCATCACTCAGTGAGTTCATATTTTGCGGCTCATTCATTGTGATTATTGGCCTCGTATCGGTTATTTTGTTTCCATTCCTTTGGCGGGAATAGATTGACTATGAAGACAAAAGAAATATTGCGGACGGTAAACATGGTACTGGCCATCGGGCTCATCGGCTACGCGGTGGTCTTCGGCCTGACCAAGACCTTGCCGTACCAAAATGCCAACCTCGGGCAGACCTCCCGGAATGTGTTTTTCCACGTTCCCATGTGGTTTGCGATGATGGTGATGGGCTATACCTCGGTCGTGTACTCGGTCCTGTACCTGCGCAAGGCCAAGCCTCATTTTGATCTGTTGGCCCGCGAAGCGGCTAAATTGACCGTTTTATTCGGTGTTTTGGGCTTGGTGACCGGGGCCGTGTGGTCCCGGGTGACCTGGGGAGAAGCCTTGCCGGCGACGGATCCGGCGGCATGGTGGCCCTGGGATCCGAAGCAAACTTCCGCTCTGATTTGCGTCCTCATTTACCTCGGTTATTTCCTGTTGCGCTCCTCCTTCGAAGAGGAAACCCAACGGGCAAAGATTGCCGGGGTCTTCAATATTTTCGCGGCGGCCTCCATCTACCCGCTGTTCTACGTGATCCCCAAGGTACTTGGTGGCCTCCACCCGAATACCGGTGATCAGGGATCGGCCCTGGTAGATATGAGCTCGGAATTCTACTCCGTGTTCTGGCCCTCCGTGATCGGTTTTATCTGCATGTCGATCTGGCTCTTAGATTTGTCCGGTCGCCGTGCCCGTCTCGAACACCAAATCAACCAGTTGCAATACGATGAATAGCATTTCCAATCTGTTGACAGCTTTGATGCAGGCCGGTCCCGCGACTGAGGACCGCCGCTTCTTGTTTGCCGATGAGAAAATCAATACCGTCATCGTGGTCCTCATGGTGGTTTTGGTGGGGATCGGGGCTTATTTAATCCTGACCGGCAGAAAAGTGCGGAAAATGGAGAAGGAATTGGCGGAAATGGGTTCCCAAAGCACCCCGAGTGGCAGCGGAATCCATGACGTAGAAGCAATTGAAGTCAAAAAACGATAAAGATATGGTTACGGAAAACACACCTGAATCTGGACAAACCGGCATGAAGTCGGTCAACATCGGTCTGCTGGTGGGAATCGCCGTCGCCGCCATGGTGGGGGTCATTGCATTGGCTACCTGGGGTTCCATCGGCGGAGCCAGTCCATACGTGACGTTCAATGAGGCCAAGGGCCTTCAGGAATCGGTCCACGTCGTCGGCCAATGGGTCAACCGCGACCAAAGCCACTACGATGTCAACCAGGACATTTTCACCTTCTACATGAAAGATTCTTCCAATACGGTTACCCAAATTCGTTTCCACGACCCCCAACCCCCGAACCTGGCCACAGCCGAACAGATTGTGATCGAAGGTCAGATGGAAGGGGAAGTGTTTGAAGCGGATCGGATTCTGATGAAATGCCCGTCGAAATACAACGACGGGGAATTCACCATGGAAGAAGCAGAGGCAAGTTAGAACGGCAATTAGACTACAATAGCTATGGGCGGATTGCTTGGACAAATATTCACGATTCTCTCCTTTTCGGCCGCCTTGGTGGCCACGGCGTCATTTTTGATGGCGGCGACCCGGAAAGGGCCCGAAGCCAAAGGCTGGGCGAGTATTGGTAAAGTAGGCTTTCTGGTACACGGGGCCTCGGTCATCGGGACCGTTGCGACCCTGTTTTACCTCATTTATACCCATCAATACCAGTACCAATACGTCTGGAGCCACTCCTCGGACGAATTGCCGGTGCATTACATGATTTCCTGTTTCTGGGAAGGCCAGGAAGGAAGTTTCCTGCTCTGGACCTTTTGGCATGTGATCCTGGCCCAATTTGTCCTGTTCGCCGGCTCGAAGGCCTGGCGAAACGTGGTGATGGGCATCATCTCCTCGATCAACCTGATCCTGGCCTCGATGATCCTGGGCGTTTACCTGCCTTCATTCGCTGGAATCCTCATCTTCGCTCTCGCGGCCCTGATCCCAGCGGGCTACCTCCTCTACCGCTACTTCAACGGCAAGGACAGCTTCCAATCCAATGGCATCATCCCCGTCATGGCCGGGGTCATCGCCTTGGGCTCGGTGGCCCTGATGGCCACCCGCCAGGGAGGCCAGTTCGATACCGCCCAATTTGCCAGCTATTTCAGCGCGGACGGCTGGGTGGTCCTCCTCGGACTGTTGTTCATCTTGGGATTTGCGGCTTTCATTATTTACAAGGCCGTCATGTCGGTGCGCGGTTCTGACCGCGAGACCCTGAATACCTCAGAATTGTTCAGCGCTTTTGCGGCGCTGCTACTCGGATACGTGGCGTTGTCCACGGACCTGGAAAGCATGAAGATCGGCTCCTCGCCGTTCCTGATGCTCCGGGATGCCTTCCCGGAGGCACCCATCTTCAAGAAAAATCCCGATTTCGTTCCCGTGAACGGAACCGGCCTCAATCCGCTCCTGCAAAACCCGTGGATGGTCATTCACCCCCCGACTTTGTTCCTGGGTTTTGCCTCGACCTCATTTCCTTTCGCCTACGTCATCGGCGGACTGATGACGAAGCGCTATACCGAATGGATTCGTCCGGCCGTGCCGTGGCTGATCTTCTCGGTGATGATCCTGGGCATGGGCATCATCATGGGCGGCTACTGGGCCTACGAAACGCTCAACTTTGGCGGTTACTGGAACTGGGACGCGGTCGAAAACTCGAGCTTGGTGCCGTGGTTGGCCGGAGTGGCCGCCTTGCACGCGCTCATCGCGTACCGGGCCAGCAAAGCATTTCTGAAGATGACGATGGTGATGATCGTCGGCACCTTCCTGCTCGTCTTGTACAGCACCTTCCTGACCCGTTCCGGGGTCCTGGGCGATACTTCCGTGCATACGTTTACCGACCTTGGCCTGAGTGGCCAGCTGGTCCTGTTGCTGATGATTTACATCGTCTGGATGACGGCCCTGTTCTGGTCCCGCTGGAAAATGATCCCGGTGGGCCGCCGCTCGATCCAAACGAAATCCTCCGAATTCGTACTGTTCCTGGCCGTGATCACTTTGTTGGCGGTGAGCATCATCATCACCATTGCGACGTCGATTCCGGTCTTCAACAATGTCCTCGGCACCAATTGGGCGACCGTGCGCGATCCCGGGTTCTTCTACTACCGGTGGACGATCTGGTTCGCGATTGGAATGGCCATTCTGTCCGGTTTGGGGCAGTATTTGTACTGGAAAAAGATCGGGACGGGGGGCAAAAAACTCAGTACGGTCCTCATGCGGCCGTATCTGTTGGCCATCGGCGCGACAGCGCTGATCATTGGAGCGATTGGTCTGGGTACCAATTGGGAATTTGTATTTGATCAGCGGTACAAGGAATGGCAGGAACTGGCCGACTTGTCGGGGAATACGGCAAAAATGGGCTTCCGTTATATCCGCCTGGGCTTCTTCTTGTTCACGGATGAACTGCTCCTGTTCGCCTCCCTGTTCATGGTCTTCGCCAATGCCGATGTCCTCATTTCGCTGATCCGCCGCAATGCCAAGACCCGTACGGTGACGGGCGGTTCCATCGCGCACCTGGGCTTTGCCCTGATGCTGATCGGCTTCCTGTTCAGCTCCGGCTACGACCAGGTCATTTCCAAGAACATCAATCCCAACGAACTGGCGGCCCTGCCCCAGGATTCCCGCGTGGACAATGTCCTGCTGGAGAAAAACCGGCCCCGCGATATCCTCGGCTACCAGGTGACCTATATCGGCAAGAAGGAGGCGACACCGCCCTTCACCGACCTCGATATTCTCTGGGAGACAGAAGACGAATTCAAATTCAGCTTCCGCGACCAAACCGGCGATAAGTTTGGCTCGCAATTCCCGCGGGTCGTCTTCCTCGGCGAGGATGGCGAAATCGACGAGGATTTCGTGATGGAATTCCTCGAGGACAAAGTTGACGCCCTTGAGATCAAGCACATCAATGACCGCACCCTCTACGGATTGCGTTTTGTGCCCCGCAAGACGGGCCCCGACGGCAATCCCTATTTGCTGGAAGAAAAGGCTTTTGTCTTGTATCCCGAGGCGGAGGTCAACGAAGAAATGGGCCTCGTGGCGCACCCGGCCCGCCGGGTAAAAGCCAAAGAGGACATTTACGTCCACGTATCGACGATTCCGAAGGACATCGAAGAAGCGCCCGAATACGAGTTTTACAGCTTTGAAATGGGCATCGGCGATACGGTCCAGACCAGCCGGGCGGCCATTTACTTCGAGCAGTTGACATCGCTTCCGGCCGAAGGCACGGACTACGTGCTGATTGCGCAGGCGGAATTGAAAGTCTTTACCGACCGGGGCGATGTGCTCCGGGCCCAGCCCCAGTACCGCATCATGCCGGACAACCGGATTTCGATCAAGGACGCCTTCATGGAAGAAATCTATACGTCGATTGCATTCGTGAATATTGACCCGTCGACGGGCAAGATGTCCCTGCGGGTCCAGGAGCAGAAGAATCCGCCGGAAGATATTGTGGTGATCCAGGCGCTGAAGAAGCCTTTCATCAATGTCTTGTGGTTGGGAACCTTTGTGCTGTTGGCCGGATTTATCATCGCGATTGTGCGGCGGGCAAACGAAGCGAAGAAGCTCGGCGGCAAATCGGTGGTGGCGGAATCGGAATACGACGACAAGAGTGCGGGCTGAGCCCGTCGCGGTAGGGACAGCAGCCTTGTTGGAGCTCGTCCGACGCTGATGGAAAGCGGAGGACAGCGACGGCGAATGGCCCGCCGGACGCGGAGGCGTCCGGACCGCCCTAACCCACCAGCAACATCCCCGTTACATACTTGGAATTTTTTCCCCAACGATAGGGCAAGTACTGCCCCACTTCATCGTATTGGCCATCCAGCTCGGCGGCGTACTTCACTTCGATGATGACCGCCGGGTCCACCTGAACCGGCCCCACGGCCCGCCCGCCAATGGCTTCCTGAAACCCCATGTCCCAATCCACGGTCAGGCGAAACCGCCCGTCAAAAGACCGGAAATAACTCCGCTGGTAGTGGTTGAAGAGGGTCGCTTGCAAGGGCGGCAAGTCGAGGTCGGTTTGGAAAGACGTGGATGAAAATGAGGTTTGGGGATAGCTCAATTTATCGCCGAGGGCGCCGTCCTTGCGTTTGATCTCCAGCGTGGGCGACTCCGATTGCTCCGGGCCGTACCAGCGCAGGCGGTACTTGACGCGTTGGGAGACGCCGCGGAGATTGTCTTGAAAGCAATCGAGATCGGGAGTATCGAAATAGAGGTTATTGACGCGGCGGTCGGGGAAATCGGTATGGAAAGCGAGGGGGTGACTGGCAATGACCGCCCGAATCTCCGCCACGGAGAGCCCTTCCACGCGGTATTTTCGTTCGTAGCGCATCACTTTCCAATGATGGTTTGCCCTTCCAAAATCAACTGGGATTTTTTCTGGACCTGGTACAACTGGCCGACGGATTTTTCCTCCAGCGCATTTACCGTGAGGGTGGCCGGGCCGTATTCGGGTTTCTTTTGGTAGACTGCGAGGCCCCGCCGGACGTCGTGAAGGCTTAGTTTTTCGACGGTGGTGAGGCTGAGGTCCTTGGCCGCGACTCCCAAGGGCGCATCTCGCACGGTCAGTTCTAGGACGGTGGCATTGGTCTGCTCGCCGATGCTCAGGGCCTTGTCGCCGGGGCTTTCGACGCTGGCTTTGGAGACGAATACGGTGCTGCCGGAAAAGTCCATCGCGTCGTTGCCGGTTTTGTAGAAGGTCGCGTTGAGGATGCTGGCGGTGCAAAAGTCGGCGTCCAGGGCGTCGGAGGCGGTCATGGCGAAGTGACAGTGGTCGACGGTGAAGATGGACCGCACGACGTTCAGGGCGTCTTCGCTGAGGTTGTCGGTGAAGCGGCAGTGGCGAAAGAGGGCCTCGGATTCGTAAAGGGAAACGGCTCCGGTATGGCTCCAGTTGTTTTGGTCGAGGTTGCGGAGGCTTTCAAAATGGGTATAGAAAAACTCGCATTTCTGGCCGTCGGGGACCTGGAGGATGGTGAAGCCCCGGGCGCTTTCGTCGGAGGAAAAGATGCGGACGGGTTCCTGGGCGGTGCCGTAGCTGCGGACTTCGGAGCGGGAAATGAAGGCGGCTCCCCGGACCAGGTCTAATTGGGCTCCGGCTTCGAAGCGAACGTGGTAGCCCCGCGGCACGATCAAGGATTCGGCTGTTTGGTGGGAGCCGGCCGGGATGGTCAGGGTGTTGGTGGCCTCGTCGAGCGTCCAGATTCCATTGGATTGGGGCTGGACATTGGCAAATAAATCCTGGGAAACGGTTTTGCCGCCGGGAGCGCGGTAGGGGAGGATTTCGGCGAGGAAGACGGAGTCGATTCCGGGCACTTCGAAGTGGAACCAATCGCCGGTACGGTCGGTCCTGACCACGGTCCTTTCCGGCGGAAAATCCTGGACATAGGCCGGGAGGACGGGCTGATCGGAGAATTCACCTTTGATCCGGTCCTTTTTCCCGACGCCCAGCAATTGGATCGGCAGGCCGTGGTAATTGTAGACGTCGTAGCTCGCATGGCCATCAGCCTCTTCCCGGAGGTAGATTTTTACGGCGGTAGAGGGCAGCGGAAACAGGACCCGGCGCACATTTTCGGCCCGTTGGTGGACGAATTTTCGGTCAAATTGATAGTTGGGCCATTCATTTTGCAATAGGACTTCCCGCTGATCGATGGCCGGGGCCATTTCCCGGAACATTTTATCGAGGTAGGCGGGTTGGGAAAATTGGTCCAGTGCCTGGACGTAGCTGGCCATGAAGCGGGTGTCGGTGAAGAAGCGCTCGAACATCATGCCCTTGTAGGCCGGATGGAGGTAGCGGAAATTCTGGGCGTAGCCGATGAAGGGCTTTTTGATCCAGATGAGCGGGCCGGTCTCGGTGAAGCCATCGAATCCGATGGGTTCGAGCTGGTTGAGCATCGGGTTGTAGTAGAGGCGCTGGTTGTGCCAAATGAACCCGTGGTGGGCCTGCATGAGGTCGACGATGGCGAAGTAGCGGGCGACTTTTTCCGCGTCAAACACCTCCCAAACGTCGGCTTTTCCGCTTTTGTACTGCGCCATGAGCCGGTGGGCTTCCTCGAACTGCTTGGCCATGGCCGTATCCTTCAGCACTTTTTTCTCGCCAAAGGTACCGATCTCGGCCGATTGGAACATGGGCACGCGTTCTTCCATGTCCAGAATGAGGCCATCCGGATTGTAGGTGCTGTTGACCTCCCAGAAGCCATCCTCGATGAACTTCAGGATGGGGCCTTCCCGCCGTGCGTTCCGCTCGGGCAGGGTCTTCACGAAGTGTTCTTCGATGGCATAGATGCCGCGGGCCTGGCCGTTGATGGACAGGGCGACAAATTCGTAGCGGGGCGCCAGGAGGCCCTCGCGTTCCATCCACTGGTGGAAGACATATTCCAGGAGGAAGGAGCGGGTGGCGGGGCTTTGGAGCGAAAAGGTCGTCCAACGGTCCCAGCTCTGGCCTTGGTCGAGTTGGACCCGGTAGGACCATTTGTCCCCGAGGAGGTGATCGGTCCAGTCCCCCTTGAGGCGGATTTTGGCGTCGAACTCGACGCCATCCGCTTCCAGGCGCGCATCGACAAAGTCGTTTTTCTCCGTCACCAAAATGCCCTTTTCCAGCGCTTTTCGACGTTTTCGGTCCAATTTCGCGAAGTCATTTTCCTCGATCACCAAATTCACAAACTGGATGGAATCGGCGGGCAGGTCTCCCCGGCGTTCGTACAGACTCGCTTCGACCCGCCGGATGGCCAGGTCATCGAAATAGACGTAGGAAATTTCAGGCTGGAAAACATAGGCCTTCGCCTGGCCGGCATCGACGTACCATGGCACCTCGAAGCGCAGGATCAGTTCTTCCCAATCCCCCTCAGACTGCCCGGTCAGTTCAGCTTTTAAATACTCTCCCCAATTCGCATCCAGCACGAGGTCGCCGCCGTGGTGCTGGCTCTTGCGCCAGATTTGTAATTCGTAAACTTCTCCGCCCTGCAAATCCTCGAACTGGTAGCCGATGCCGTAGGGTTGTTCGGCGTGGACGAGGGAACTGGACAGTCCGGTGCGGGCCGCGGCGTTGCTGCTGGTCTGGCCGTTGAAGAAGGTGTCTTCTCCGACGACGAAGTAATGCTCCCGCTTGGATTCGGGGGTTTTCTGGACGGAGGTGGTGTCTTCAGCGCTGCAATAGCGGTCGTAGCGGGTGGGTTCGGGAATGGACGGCGTGAGGAGGTAGAGCAAGCCCGCGATGGCCCCGAGCAGGATCAGCACGGCCAGCCATCGGCCCCAGGACCGATTTTTTCTATCGTCCCGGACGATCATACGGGCAGTTGACGGGGTTCGACGATGGAGATGCGGATGTCACCCGGCAGTTGTTGGAGGGCCTGGCGGGCCGCCTCGATTTCCTGGAGGTTGCGGGCGCCGATGGTAAATGCGAGGTCCAGGGTGTCGCCTTGGTCGTCGAGGCGTTTTAACTCGACGAAATGGAAGTGCTGGGCGAGGAGCTGGGAAATGGTATCGAGTTCTTTGTGGGTGGTGCTGAGGTGCAGGTGGAGGTGGTTTGCGGGTTGGAACCGGGGTTGCTGGCGGAGGAGGCGCTGGAGAAACAGCAGTCCGAGGATGAGGACAAAGGCCACGGCGCCGATCATGATTTCATTGGCGCCAGCTGCGAGGCCAATTCCGATGGCGAGGAAGAGGTAGACGAGTTCTTCGGGGTCCTTGATGGCGGAGCGGAAACGGACAATGGAGAGTGCGCCTACCAGGCCGAGGGAGAGGGTCACGGAGGATTTGACGATGAAAATGATGAGCATCGTGGTAAGGGCCAGCGGCAGGAAATTGCGGGCGAAGCGTTCGCGGTTGTTGATGGTATTCCCGAACCGGACGTAGAACCACCCGAGGAGGGTCGCCAAAACGGCCGTGAGAATGAGGTTGAGGGCAAACTGAAGGTAGTTTACCTCTTCCAGCGATTGCGTTAGCATTTGCACGTAATGCTCCAGTGCATCCATTCGAAAGGGAATTGAGAATAAGATTTACAGTGACCGGGGCTAAAATAGGAATTTTGGCATAGGATTTGAATTGAAAAGGGCGGAGCGCAAGGTTCTGTGGAATTTCCGGAATGGCAGCATCTCATAGAGGCGCGGCCCTGAGAATCAGAACAGAACTTTCTTTGCGCTTTCGCGTATCACCCTCCCCAGCGCGTATCTTTTACTTCTTCAAACGTTGTAACTGTACGTGCCATCCTCCGGCCTTTGTCGGATTTCGTCCCCGGGAGAAGACGCAAATTTTGTAAATTGATCTTGAAAATTTGGTTAGACGACTATGAAATTCCTCAAAACGACATTCGCACTCTTATTCCTCTTCTGTATTGCTACCACGACCCAGGCCCAACAAGTGGAATTCTTCAAGGGAACCTTTGCGGAGGCCCAGGAGAAAGCAGACGACGAGGGCAAATTGATCTTCATGGACGCCTATACAACTTGGTGTGCCCCTTGTAAATGGATGAATGCCAATGTATTCACAAACGCTCAGGTGGCGGAGTATTTCAACAAGCACTTTGTCAACCTGAAAATGGACATGGAAAAAGGTGAAGGCCCCACGCTGGCCCGCAAGTACCGTGTCGTCGCCTATCCCAGCCTGTTTTTCCTGAATGCCGATGGGTCGGTCGCCAAGCGCGAGACCGGCATGAAAAACGTGGAACAGTTGCTGGCCATCGCGAAGCGGATCGAAAACCGCTGATCGAAACGGGATTTCCCGTATGAAAATGCCCTGGCCCGGATGCGTCCGGACCAGGGCAACTTGTTTGGCAGGGAATCATCCCTGTGCCAATGAATTCCGGATCCGGCTCAGCTGGGTCGGCGTGACCCCCAGGTAGGACGCGATGTGGTACAACGGAATTTCCTGCGTCAAACTGCCGTATTCCTCCAGGAACTTCAGGTAGCGGTCCCGCGCCGTCAACAGGACCAAATCAATTTCCCGCTCCTCTTTCTGCACGTAAATGACCTCCACCATCCGCCGGGCAAAGCGCTCCAGGTCGGGATGGGCGTCGTACAAGCGCAGCAATTCCTGGTAATCCCCCACGAGGACCTCGCAAGGCACCAGGGCTTGGATATAAATCTTGTTTTCCTGCCCCGTCACCAATGAAGTCAAGGCCCCGACCATGCAAGGCCCAACGAACAGGGTCTTGTTGTATTCCTGGGCCTCGTCGGTGCGGTAATAGGCGCGCATGATGCCTGCGCGGAGAAAAGCGATTTGGTTGGAGAACTCGCCGGCGCGGGCCAGGTACTCGTTTTTGGTCAGTTGGCGGGTGTGCATGACGCCTTCGACGGCGTCCAGGGTGGCATCGCTGACCGAGACCAGGCTGCGGATATAGTGGCGGAGATCGTCCATGTCATTCCCAATGGGACCGTTCGGCGAGGTGGAAGTGGGGATATTTGTCGCGGTAATGCTTCCGCACTTCGTCGATGAGCGTCCGCCGGAACTGGTCCATGTTCAAGTTGGCGCCCGCCGAGATGCAGATGGCCTTGTTTTCCCGCACCATCCAACTGTCCTCGAGCCGCTCCCGCTCTTCTTCGTCCAACAAATCGACTTTGTTGAAGACCACGAATTGTTCCTTGTCGGCGGCGCCGATTTCGGCGAGGGTTTCCTTGACGACCTCGATGTGTTCGAGGTAGGCGGGGTGGGACACGTCGACGACGTGCAGCAAGAGATCGCTCTCGCGGACCTCGTCCAGCGTGCTTTTGAAGCATTCGACGAGGTTGTGCGGCAATTTGCGGATGAACCCGACGGTGTCGGAGAGGAGGAAGGGGACCCGTTCGATGACCACCTTGCGTATGGTCGTGTCGAGGGTTGCGAAGAGTTTGTCTTCGGCCAGGACCTGGTTCTTGGACTTGGCCATTTTGTTCATGAGGGTGGATTTGCCGGCGTTGGTATAGCCGACGAGCGAGACGCGGACCATGGTATCGCGGCCCTTGCGGCGGGTCGCGTTCTGGCGGTCAAATTTTTCGAGGTCCTTGTTGAGCAGGTCGATCTTCCGGCGGATCATCCGGCGGTCGGTTTCGATTTCCTTTTCCCCGGCACCCTTCATACCGATCCCCCCTTTTTGCTTGGACAAGTGCGTCCACAATCCGGTCAAGCGCGGCAACATGTACTGCAATTGGGCGAGTTCGACCTGGGCCTTGGCCTGGGCGGTGCGGGCGCGTTCGGAGAAGATATGGAGAATGATCCCGCTGCGGTCCAGGACCTTTACATTGAGGATTTTGTCGATGCTGCGGACCTGGGAGGGGGTCAAATCGTCGTCGAATACCACCAGGTCCACCGGATTGGCCTCGATGAATTGGCGGATCTCCTCGAGTTTACCGCTGCCCACAAAGGTGCTGGGATTGATGCGGTCGAGTTTCTGGAGAAAGACCTTGAGGGTAATGGCCCCGGCAGTTTTGGTCAGCAATTCCAATTCCTCCAGGTACTCCTCGGCCTTTTCCCGGGTCGTATGGCGATTGAACGCACCGATCAACACGGCTTGCTCCAGCCCATCCGCTCCAATTTTTTCATCGAGATGGATCATCTGCTTCCCCCTTCGGTACGCGGCTCAGTATATGGTGATGGCCTCATGTTCATGAACAAATATTCAAAATACTGCGTAGAAATTCCTAACGGCCAGCTTGATTGGCCTCCAAAAGGGCCCATTTTACCTTGTAAGGATACTTATTTGCCCGTTCTCTCCCGGGATTGAGGATCCATTTTTCTTTGCGGACCCAAGGTTATATCTTCGTGAGAGCGGAGAAAGGGAAAAACAAAGGAGTCAGAAAAAGAATTTGGGAAAGTATTGAGTTTGAGAAAAACGAAATCAAAGATTCAGGCGGACGGTGAAACCAGTCCGTTGCTACCTTTTGAGGCCGTCTTCATGGCGGGTGGAAGGGGTGAGCGCCTGAGTCCCCTGACGGATACTTGCCCGAAGCCTTTGTTGCCCGTTGGAGGCCGTCCCATCGTGGAATATTCGGTGGAGCGCCTGACGAAGGCGGGAGTCAAGGACTTTTCCTTTGTCCTGAATTACCTGGGAGAGAAAATCGAGGCCCATTTTGGGGAGGGGGAGAAATGGAAGGGGCGTTTTTCCTATATCTACGAGCCCAAGGCGCTGGGAACGATTGGTGGGGTGGCGCTGAAGAAAAATTACCGTTTTGAGGACCTGCTCGTGATCAATGGCGATTTGCTCACCACGATCAATTTCGAGAAGTTTTACCGCTTCTTCCTCGAACAGGATGCCGACATTGCCATTGCGACGATTCCCTACCGCGTCAATTTGCCCTACGGCATTCTTGAGCAAGGCGAACAGCAGGAAGTCTTGTCCATCCGCGAGAAGCCGAATTTTACCTACTACATCAACTCCGGCATTTATTTCCTGCGACGGGAAATGCTCCAGTATATTCCGGCGGGAGAACGCTTCGATGCTGTCGACCTGATCCGCCTGGCCACTCAAAAAGGGCACAAAGTCTCCGCTTTTCCCCTCATGGAGTATTGGATCGACATTGGGCAGATGGAGGATTACCAACGCGCCCAGGAAGACATCCAGTTTCTTGATTTATAGCCCATCCGGCTTTTCATACCCCCCTTTACAATAAGTCTTTTCCTTCTTCCGTACTATCTTCATAAGCACTGAGAAACCAAATTCCGTTTTTCTGCGTTTAACCCCTATACTGGCTTAAAGAACAGTACTAATCAGAGGAGCAAGAAGATGAAGAAATTATTGGGCGCATTTGCGCTGGCGGCTTTTGGTGCCGCCGCTGGGGTTGGGATCACCCATTATGTTTCCCAGGATCGCTACGATCAATTGGAAGTTAAATTGGACAAGGTCATGGAACGCAACCGAGTGGTCCAGACCCGATTCACCACGCCCACACCTCTCAAAACATCGACAGGTGCGACCGTGGTGGAAGTTCCGAACTTCATTCAGGCGTCGGCGGAAGCCACGCCCGCGGTGGTCCACATCAAATCATATTTCGAAAGCAGCAAATCCGACGATCCCTTTGGTGGATTGTTTGGTGGCGGCTACGGACGCGGCCAGGCGGCCGGTTCGGGCGTGATCATTTCCCAGGACGGATTCATCGCCACGAACAACCACGTCATTGAACGGGCCGATAAAATCGAAGTGGTGCTGGAAGACAAGCGCAGCTTCGAAGCCCAATTGATTGGTACCGATCCCACGACGGATTTGGCGCTGCTCAAGATCGAAGAAGAAGCATTGCCCTTCCTGCCGATGGGCAACTCGAACGAGGCCGTGGTCGGCGAATGGGTCCTCGCGGTCGGCAACCCCTTCAACCTGACCTCGACGGTCACGGCGGGGATTGTCAGCGCCAAGGGGCGCAGCCTCAACCTGCTCGACGATGAGTTCGCCATCGAGTCGTTTATCCAGACGGATGCGGCCGTCAACCCGGGCAACTCCGGTGGCGCGCTCATCAATACCAAGGGCCAACTCGTCGGCATCAATACTGCAATTGCCTCGGAAACGGGCTCCTACGCCGGTTATTCCTTTGCCGTTCCGGTCAACATCGTCCGGAAAGTCATGGAAGACCTGCGCGAGTTCGGCGAAGTCCAGCGCGGCATCATTGGCGTCCAGATCAACAATATCAACGCTCAGTTCGCGGAGCGATACGACTTGACGACGCTCAACGGCGCCTACGTCAACGGCACGATTCCGGGCGGAGCCGCCCGGGAAGCCGGCATCGAACGCGGCGACGTCATTGTACGGGTCGATGAAACCCCGATCAATACCTCCTCTGAATTGCAGGAAGTCATTGGCACCTACCGCCCCGGCGACAAGGTGGTCATCGGCCTGCTGCGCGATGGCCAGGCCATGAACCTCGATGTGATTCTGCGGAACCGGGAAGGAAAAACGACCCTGGGCGCGCGGAGAGGTGAAGAGAAAGAAGACGAACCCCGCATGGCGGAAAAAGAGGAACTGGGGGCAGAACTGGCGCCGATTTCCTACAAAGACCAATTTGAATACGGGATTGATTCCGGGGTCAAAATCAAAACCCTGACCCGCGGGAAATTGAAGGACGCAGGTCTGGAAGACGGCTTCATCATCACCCGGATCAACAAGGAGTTCGTGGAGAAGCCCGACGATGTGGTCGACCTCATGGGTGAATCCGACGGCAGCGTCCTGATCGAAGGCATTACCGTAGAAGGAAAGAAGAAGTTTTTCGCATTCGAAAACTGATTTTCTCTGATATAAAACAGGGACCAGTGTCGATTTCCGGCACTGGTCTTTTTATTTCCGATATTGGACGCATGGAAACACCCTTTCCCAATTTGGCGGCCCTGCGGGAAAAACTGGGCGGTGACCAGGTGGTCACCCGCTTTGCGCCCAGCCCGACCGGCTACCTTCACCTCGGCCACGTGGTGAACGCCATCTATGTGTGGGGCCTTGCCCGGGCCCTGGGGGGAGAGGTGATCCTGCGGCTGGAAGACCACGACCGGAACCGTTGTAAACCGATCTACGAAACGGCCATCCTGGAAGATTTGGAATGGTTGGGGCTGCACCCCGACCGGGGACTCCCGGCCGAATTCCGGGCGGGTGACTCGCCTTACCGGCAGAGCAGCCATCCCGAGCGCTATGCAGCGGTCTGGGACCGCCTCTGGGCGCAGGGCCAGGCGTATATCTGCGATTGCTCGCGGAAGACCATCCGCGCCCGCACGGCCCAGCCGATGGGCGGCGAGATCCGCTACGATGGCTTTTGCCGCGACCGCGGCCTCCCTCCGGCACCGGACCGCAATTGGCGGGTCCGGCTTCCCCGGTCTTCGGTGGCCTTCGAGGATGCCCGTCTCGGCCACCAAGAACAAACCCCGGCTGAGCAATGCGGTGACCTCATGCTCCGCGACCGCAAGAGCAATTGGTCCTACCAGTTCTGCGTCGTCGTGGACGACCTGCACGACGGCGTGAACTTCGTGGTCCGCGGCGAAGACATCCTGGATTCGACCGGCCGGCAATTGCTGCTGGCGGACGCCATCGGGCAGCCGCTGGAAGCGGTCTTTTTGCACCATGGTCTCCTGGTGGACGAAACGGGGCGGAAATTGAGCAAGCGGGATTTTGCGGAGGACATTCACGCGCGGAAATTGGCGGGGGAGGATCCGGAACGGGTCTTGGGCGAGGCGGCCTGGCGGGCCGGCCTGATCCAAAAATGGCGGCCATT
Organism: uncultured bacterium; assembly: GCA_963923035.1. GTDB lineage: Bacteria > Bacteroidota > Bacteroidia > J057 > JADKCL01 > CAWUKT01. Next base: position 210,414 of record CAWUKT010000002.1, on the reverse strand, counting down.
GGCCGCCAATCAATTGTCTGAGATTTTTTTGTAACCACCTTCTGGTGGAGCAAACATGCTCAAAAATTCAGTGAAGGAGACCCATCTCAGCAAAAGGTGGTCGGGGAAAGTAATTCAGCAAGAATTAGGGAATGGGTTGAAGCCTGACAAGCAGGCTAAGAATAACAAAGTGGGTAAAATTTCACCTTATAACGATCGCTTTATGGGTCTCCAATATAGCGCAGTACCGGAAGATTCTCAGCACCAGCTATTTCACTGTTTTCAAATATAGACAAATTTCGGAATTCGAAAGAAATTTTTGTGCGGGAGAATCCAGATTTCCAACCATTGATTCGGGGATTTTGACGGTTCAGCCTTGCGAATTCCCGTCCAAGCCCAATTCCTTGTATACTTGATCTGTCAGGAAATTCCTGGCAACAAGAGCAAGGGTTAGGGTTGACTCTCCTCAAACGGATTGAGTCCCCTAGCTTTTTTTATTTCCCATGTTTTTCTTTCCCCCCACGAAATCATCCCGAAATCACTAACTTCCCGACGCCTTGGGATCCACATCGACATACCTCCGCGGTGGCGTACTGCTTTTGATGGTAGTGGCCTTGGGGGTTCTTACCTGGCGCTGGTGGAATGCTCCCACTCCGGGTGTCGTTGAGCAGCTGTCCGTAGAAGGATGGGTGGTGGAAGGCAATGAATGGGTAGAGTGGGAAAACAGTTCGGAAGGGGTGCGGGCGAAAAGCGTTCACCCCCTGATTGCCGGAAACCCGCTCTTGCGGGGCCTCTACGTAGAGGAAGGCGATCTCCTCCGAAAAGTAGATTTCAACGATGTATTCGACGCCGAAGTCGTCAACCAAATTGTGCGGAATGCGCCGCCGGGAACCGTATTGTTGTTCCAGGTGGACCGCGTCAACCCAGTCACCGGCGAACGCGAATGGAAAAACCTGTTCATTGAGAATTCCTTCGAACCTGCATTTTCCTTTTCCCAATCCCGCCCTCTGTGGACGCTCTTTCCCTGGGTTGCTGTTTTCGGAGCTTTTTTGTCCCTGATCAGCCTCTTCATCATTTTCCCCATCATCCGCACCCGTTTCCTCCAGAGTTGGCCCTTGTTCGGCGTCATTCTCTTTTCTTTCCTCGTTTTTTCCACCCTCCTCATCCGCCACCTCAACCTCCTTGTCCGCACCGAGTACAGCGAACTGGGATTCGAACGCCTGTTCACCATTACGTTCATGGGGCTCATCCTCCTGCACGGCCTGGTCTCGCTGCGTTCCCGCCTGACCCGCTGGTGGCGCCTGATTTTACTGGCCGATACCGCATTGGCCCTGTTTTTCATTTTCCAGCTCCTCCAACCCGAGAATTTCCCCGCGACCAAATATCCCCTCCCCGGCCACCAACGCTTCATTTTGGGCTTCCTGTTGATCCATGTCTTCGGAGCCCTGTTGCTGTCGGTGGTGGAGAAATGGAAGGGGAGAAGTCAAATCGACAAGGCGTTTCACCTGTTGTCGGTCCTGTACGTGGCGCCCTTGCTGCTGGGGAATCTGCTGGTTCAACCCGGGGGGTCGGGCGCGTGGCTGATCGGAGAACCGGGTCTCTTGCTGGCTTTCGGCACGGTCATGATCCCGATGATTTCCGCCACCGCCTCTCAACTGAAGTTCGGGCGGGTGAGCGTGGTCCTGACGAGTTCGTTGCAATACGTCCTCTTTTTCGGGATGGCCATCCTGCTGTTTTACCTGCTGCGGACGGCCCTGGCCTCGCTGGGCGTCCAATTCAAGTACCAGAGTTACCTGGAAATCGCGGGCCTGTTGGTCGCCGTCCTCATCTTGCGCTGGGTTTACCGCCTGAACGAGGCGCGGCTGCGCAAGTACATCGTGCTGGTCCAGCAGGAACGCCGCAACCGCATCGACGGTTTCATCGCGCGGATTCCGCAGTACACATCCAGTCACCAATTGCTGGACGACCTGGTGGCCGCGTTGCGCGACTATTTTGGGGCGACGAAAGTCGGCGTCTGGATGGTGGGCCAGGAAGGGACTGGCTCGTCGCCGGGCATTGCGGAGGAACAGCTGGGGGAAATCTACCGCTACCTGCAAATGGAGCAGGTCCACTGGGCGGCGAGTCGGCAGATCGATACGGAGTCGTTCCCGGCCGAGGTGGAGCGGGCGCTGGCCGAATCGGATTACGCGTATGCGGATACCCTGACCATCAACGACGATATCTACGGCCTCTTGCTGATCGGTTCGAAGAAGCGCGGGGTCTACAACCTGGACGACCTGGAAATCATTTCCCGTATCATCCAGCAAACCCAATTGACGCTGGGCGTGCTGCATCTGTTGGAGCGCGAAAAATCCCTGCTGCAAAAGAATTACGAGGCCAACCTGACGGCGTTGCGGAGCCAAATCAATCCGCATTTCCTGTTCAATACCCTCAATACAATTTCGGCCCTGATCCACGATGCGCCCGACGATGCGGAGGAAGCGGTGGAGAAATTGGCCTTTATCTTCCGCTATACCCTCAAGCAATCGAGCCGGAGCTTTGTGACGGTGAAGGAGGAAATGACCTTGGTGCGGACCTATTTGGAGATCGAGCACATCCGGTTTGGGGAGCGCCTGGAGTTGATCATGGAGGTGGATCGGAAAATGGAGGACGTGGAGATTCCGGCGTTTGTGGTGCAGACGATTGTGGAGAATGCGATCAAGCACGGGATTGCGAAGATCATGGGAAAAGGCTATGTGGCGATCCGGGCGCGGGAAAATGACGGGTTTTTGGAAATGGAGGTGGAGGACAACGGGCCGGGAATTGAGCACGAAAAAATCACGACCAGCACGGGTCTGAACAATATCATGACGCGGCTGGAGCAGATCTACGAAACGAAAAATTTATTGTATTTTGAGAATACGGGTCAAGGCACCCGGGTCACCATTAAAATTCCACTGGCAACATGAGCACCTACAAAGTTTTGATCGCCGACGATGAGATGCCGGCGCGGAGCAAGATGAAACGGCTGTTGAAGAAATTCGACGATCTGGAATTGATTTACGAGGCCGAAAACGGCGTGGATGCGCTGGAAAACATCCAGAAACTGAAGCCGGACATTGCGTTTCTGGACATCGAGATGCCCGGTCTCAATGGAATTGACGTGGCCACGAACCTGGACGGCGAGACCATTCCCTACCTCGTCTTCGCCACCGCCTACAATGAACATGCGATCAAGGCTTTCGAACTGAATGCCATCGATTACCTCCTCAAGCCTTTCAACGAAGAGCGGCTGGGAGAGACCCTCGACAAGATCCGCACGAGTCCGCGCGGAAAATACCTCGAGGACATGAAAAAGGGCCTGGAAAAGCTGGAAGAAACGTCCGAAGAGTCCGTTTTGCCCTTCGCCAACAAGATTCCCATCCCCACATTTGACCGCTACCTGCTCGTGGACTACGATGACGTGGTCCTCATCGAAGTGGAAGACCGCAATACGCTGCTGTATACCAAGGACGATTCCTATACGATGAACCAGACCTTGGATTATTTTGAGAAGAAGCTCCCCGCCAACAAGTTCCTGCGGGCGAACCGCTCCGCGCTCATCGGGCTCGGCCACGTCCAGGAAATCGTGATCTGGTTTGGCAACCGCTTCAAAATCGTCCTCAGCAACGGCAAGGACGTCATCAGCAGCCGCGAGCGCAGCCGGACCTTGAAGCAGGTACTGAAGTGGTAATGCAGGGGCCGGCGGAGGAATGGAAAGCGTTTTCCGATTTTCATTCTCCACCTTTGTCACCCTCCCGCTCCCTTTTCTATATTGCAAGGAATGGCTGGTTCTATCCGAAATAGCCCCGGACGCCTCGCGTGGCGTCGATTCCGCAAAAACATCCCCGCCGTCATTGGCCTGGGCTGGCTGATCCTGTGCGCGTTCGTCGCGATTTTGGCTTACGTCCTGATGCCCGATCCGACGACCGACGGCAATTTCCAGGTCGTGGAGCTGCCCAAACAGCCTCCCGGGACGCAGGCGACCCTGTTGCTCCGCCCTAACCACACCGACGTTCCCGATCCTAAGTTCTTCGAACTGGCCATCAGCGGGCGGCCCGACCGCTATACGCCCATTGCGATTTCGGGTCCCAAGGGCTGGTCCATCCAGGGCGATTCCCTCTATTGGACGGATTTGCGGGGTGGGGAAAATGCGGCTTCGATGCCTGAATTTCTATTGCCGCTGGACAAATACCATCCCCAGGCGGTGTTTTGGAAGGAAGAATACGGGACGCCCTACCAGCAAATGGAGGGCGAATTGCACGATTATATGGGCCTGGACGGAGAGCGCGCCCGCTTTTCGATGGACGGGCTGGAAGGCGACCTCCAACGGGACCATATCGTCACCCGGACCTATTTGATGGGGACGGACAGCTTCGGGCGGGACGTTTTCAGCCGCTTGCTCTTGGGCACGCGCGTCAGTCTCTCGGTGGGACTGATGGCGGTCTTGGTGAGCCTGTTGCTCGGCATCACATTGGGAGCCGTTGCGGGCTTTTTCCGGGGCTGGGTTGACCAGGTCGTGATGTGGTTTGTGTCCGTCGTGTGGTCCATTCCGACGCTGCTGTTGGCCATCTCGATTTCCTTTGTCTTGGGAGAAGGCTTCTGGCAATTGTTCCTGGCGATCGGCGTGTCGATGTGGGTGGAGGTCGCGCGGATTGTGCGGGGTCAGATTTTTGCGGTTCGGGAAATGCAGTACGTCGAAGCCACCCGCGCATTGGGTTTCCGCAATGCCAAGGTCATTTTCCGCCACATCCTCCCCAATATCCTCAGTCCCCTGATCATTGTCGCCGCCGCCAATTTCGCTTCGGCCATTCTCATCGAAGCCGGCCTGAGCTTTTTGGGCGTTGGGGTCCAGGCTCCTACGCCGAGTTGGGGCTCGATGATCAAAGAGGGCTACCAGCAGGTGATGTTCGACAGTGGAAGTTGGCTGGCAATTTTCCCAGGATTGGCCATCATTTTGGTCGTGATTTCATTAAATTTGGTTGGCTTTGGTCTTCGGGACGCTTTTGATCCCAAGTACGACCACTGATTTTTATGCGCCGAAACTATTACAATACCGACGATCCTGAGGTGCTGCTGCGCCTGAAGCGGCAGGAAGCCGATGCGTTGCGGGACGTGCTCCGTTCCATCAATACCCGCCAACTGAAGCGGCGGCAAATTTTCATGATCGCCCAGAACACCCTGATGGCGCAGCTGGGCGTTCGGAAAATGTTGTTCGTATACCGCCACGACGATGAGCTCAACTACGGCATGGTGCGCGGAATTCCGAAACTCGACGACGAAGCGGTGCTGGAATTGCCCACCGAACTCAAGGTGGTGCAGGTCGTGCCGGATGTACACCAGGGCCTCCACGAACGGGGCGTGGAGTACATTGTCCCGATCAATTACCGCAACGCGGTCAACGCCTGGTTCCTCGTCGCCAACTTCGCCGAGACGGAAGCTGAGACGGAAAACGACCTCATTTTCATCGAGACCATCGGCAATATCATCTCCACGGCCCTTGAAAACCGGTCCCTGATCAAGGAATTGGTGGAGCAGGAGTCTCTTCGGCGGGAATTGGAGGTGGCCGAGCGCATTCAGCAACAGCTTTTGCCCGACGATTTCAGCATCGTCAAGCAAGCCGATATTTACGCCTCGAACTTTTCCCACCACAAGATTGGCGGTGATTATTTCGATGTGATCCCCCGCTCCTTCAACGGCTATTTCCTTTGCATTGCGGACGTCGCCGGCAAAGGTATCGCCGCGGCCCTGCTCATGGCCAATCTCCAGGCCAATTTGCGGGCGCTGATCTTGTCGGAAAACCGCTTGGTGGACGTGGTCCAGAAGCTCCACGTATTGCTGAGCAAGGTGACGCGGGGCGAAAAATTTGTGACTTTTTTCATCGCCAACGTCCGCCCGGACGAACGGCGCATCGACTATATCAACGCGGGCCACAACGCGCCGCTGCACATCCAGGGCGACAAGGTGACCGAATTGGAAGCCGGAACGATCCCGCTGGGGATTGTCAATTTGCCGGAGATCCACGAGGGGAGTTTTCACTACGAGCCGGGCGACCTGCTGTTCATGTACACGGACGGCCTGGTCGAGCAGCACAACAAGGAGGACGTGATGTTTGGGGAGGAACGGATTGTGGAGCGGCTGATGGAGACGAAGGATCAACCCGCGCGGGAAATCGTCGAAGACATGACCGAGTTGTACAATGAATTCACTGGGAACTCGGTTCGGGACGACGATGTGACGGTGATGGCGGTGAAGTTGTAGGCGGCAAATGCTCCTATTCGGTCACGCAACAATTTGTTCTCCAACTACTTACCTGCACATTCCAATCCATTCACTAGATTTTGGCGGCCATTCACTAATAAAAAGTGGTCAATCACAGATTTCCTAGAATCTGAATCCATTTTCTCCTTAAAATCTCGTCAAAGCCTTTTGTTGTCACCCTTTTGGATCAAATAGACAAAACCATCACACCAGTTTTGACGACCCCGGTCTGGTGACCCGTGTCACCAATACCACGACGACGACAATCTTTCGGTTACGACCCAATGGTAAGGGTCCGAAGACGAAGCATCTGAGAAGCGCACTACCCACCAGTAAAGCAAGGCGGCAAATCGCCGCAGACGGGGCGGTCTAATATGTCCGTTTCGGAGATCCAGGGGCAGGAAAGGGAGCTGGGAAATGCCGGCACCCCAATCCTCCCAGACCACACCACCTTTTGGTGGCAGTGGGTACATTCCGCGCCTTGGCGACGGAGCAGACACTTTATGGCCCATCCTGATCCAGGTCTCATTCGCTTGCCTTTTAAAAGCTGGCGAAGCGTCCTGCAGGATTCTTATTCACTGTAAAAAACGAATAATCAGCAAGGTATACATCTGAAATAGCACTCTCCTGCTTTCTGGGCGCTTCCAACTGATTGAATTCAGCGAGCGGTAGACCACTCAAAACCCGAACGACTTTTCGGGCGCACCTCCTCTATTTATCATTTTTTGTAACAATCATAAGCTAAGAGATGAATTCTGAACAACAACACCAATCGTCACCCAAGCGTGACTACGAATCCTTTTTGGGCGACAGCTCCATGGAACGCGAGCATGCGCCCCCCAGGGACGCTCGGCGATTCAGCGGGCCGCGAACGCCAGTCCGCAGGTGCAGCAGCTGAAGTCCCTTCAGAGCGCCGCGAACCGGGGTGCCGTGCAGCGGCGTCGGAACCCGCTGGGCGGGCCGGTGCAGATGAAGGCAGACGACGCCATCGATCTAATCAGGGAGTACCAAAAGAACAATATCGATTCTGCCCTCCTTCCCACCGTGGCCCGGCCGAATGAAATCCTGATGTGGCTGGCCCAGAGTTCGGCTCCGCTGGATGTGAAACAAAAGGTTCTTAATGCCCACAACCAAGGTTATACCCGAAATCAAGATCTGATCTCGGAGGATTATGTCAACGGGGTTGCCAATTCCAAAAACTGGCCTGGGATGAGATCATCTAACGCTAACATTATTCCTCAACAACAACCCCCGATGGGAACGATGGCGCCCTCAAATGGGATTTCAAACACGTTCAACAACAATTTCAACTTTGGGTCGATTTCAAACCACAACTCCAATTCCAATCATTCGGCGGCCCCACTGGGGCATTCGGCGATGGGCTTGGGAGGCATGGCCCAGGGCCGTCCGCCGCTCCTGACAGAATTCCTGGCCAACTCCAATTCCCACCACTCCCAAGCCAACAATTCGAACATGATGAGCAATTCGAATTCGGGGTTTGGCATGAATAATTTCAATTCTCATCATTCCCAAGTCAACAATTCGAGCATGATGAGCAACTCGAATTCGGGGTTTGGCATGAACATCTTTAACAACAGCAATTCGAATTCCACCAACAATCAAAATTTCAATACAAATTTTGGCACGGGAAATTCAGTAACTCCGGCAATCGGTCTGAATACTCCCCTGGCCAATCCGTCTAATGGGCAGGTAGGGATTCCTTCATTGCCTCTTTCTGGCTCTTCGTCATTACCTTTGGATACTTCTCATTTACCCAAGCTCCCCCCAGATTCATCCTTAGGACCCAACGTGAATTCGGGGATGAACCATTCGAATTCGAACAACAATTATCAACCTCCGACTCAGGATATATCTGCAATGTCTTCTCTCGGAAATTCCCAGAATACCCAGAGTCATTCGAGTTCAAACAATAATTCAAGTGGTCTCAACTCAATGGGTGCAGGGCTCCAGAACAATGGAGACCAGTTGCCGCAGAGCAGCGGGCTGGTATTAGATGACAATGCCTCTATGATGCTTACCAATAAATTTGCTGGTAAATCGGCCTCCGAGGCTATGGAGGTATATACTTCGTTTTTGGAGGATGGAGTTACGGAATACGGGAATGTGATGTATAAGGGAGAGCCTGTTTCCCGGCCGATTCACGAAAGCCATGCCCAATCGGTGTACATCATACGCGCTTGGCACCATTTGAAAGAAGCCTGTGCCAATAACAAAAATCTCATACCTAAAGGTCCGCTATTTGTATTTCGGCGGGGTAACCATGTGGGTATTTTTATCACGAATCCTTGGGGGTCGGACATCGTGTACAGCCCACTTCAACCCGACAACAAACATGATGCTTATAAAAAGAAGGGAAAGGGAACATTCAAATGGACCAAACAGGCTGGCTACATGAACGACGCCAAGGGTACGACGGATGAGAAGATGGGTAATGTATTGGAAACGATAGAAAAACGCGGCATACCGCAAAATGAAAAAATCATGGATACTGTTGGGGCAATGATGTGTGATGCCCGGTACAGTATTCGGGGTTATACCCATTGCATTGGCTTGCTGAAGAAACTGGGCCCTATCCAGGACTTTTCTGAAGTCTACGACAGTCTTTATACCAACAAACCCATTTATACCATGTCCGCCAAGGGACATCGAAAGGACGAATATTCTGGTCGCAGAGGAGCAGAGCAACAAGCCCTCCATTACGAGAAGGATGATGGGTTGGCGGCTTCGGTCATCGCGGATTTCAGTTCCAATATGAATTCAGGGATGATGGACAATTCCAATTCCAATGACCAAAATCAAGGGAATCCAATACCGGATATCCAGATCGATTTTGAGGCCTTGGCCGTAGCAATGGCCAAGCAGTTGGAAACCTTTGGGGTTGCCGACGGAGTCGTTCCAAGTTACTTTGAAGACCAAGCTGTGCCTTCATTGAATCAAGGGCAAGTCCACAACACTCAAGGACCAAGACCTCCAAGAGGAATCCCCAAGCTGAATTCGAATGCTTCCGATCGTCCTCCTCTCTCCCCACAAATATTGAAACTCCTTGAATCAAAAAGGGCACTTGATAAAGGAGGATACTCCAAGATGGATCCGGAAAGCTCGACCGCCAATCTGCTTAGGTATCAGAATTTGCCTTCCAAAATGCAAACCCAATTGATCGAAAAGATTTCCCGGAAGGCCCAAGGCGGAAATAAACACCAGATGAACAACCACGATTCCAATTCCAATCACCTGGACCCAATGTCTTTAAACTCCAATCTGGGAAATGGATTGATGGGAATTCCCACCTCCCATACCAATTCCAATATCTCTCCCAACAATGGGAACTGGTCAATTTCAAATGGAACCCATTCCAATAATCCTATGGGAAGTATTGGAAACAACAATCGGATGTTTGGCATGCACGGGATGCTTCCTTCCGCGATGAATAATGACAACTTATTCAATCAGAACTCTTCGCAGTTTGGCAGCGGAATGAACGGAAATATTCCAATGGTGGACGACGACAACCAGACGATGGTGACCACCAATGCAGTGGCAGACGGATTCGGAACCGGTATGACCCCTGTTGATCTCACCCATGAGAACCAAGAGATTGACATGGGCCAGAACAACAACGGTATGTGATCCGAAATTGAGAGCATATATTCATCCCCCTCCCCATCCACGGGAGGGGGCCATTTTTTCCATGTTCCACGATCTTTTCCCTCATTTTTGCCGCCCACTCCCGTTCCCAATCCATTTCTTTTCCCTTCCCCGACCTCCCCGTTTCGCACATTGCTCCAATTGAATTATTTTTACGGCATGGAGCTCAATAAAACCCGTAAAAAATACCCGGATTGGGTCGGTGATTTCGCCCGCAAATACTATTCCGGCACCATTGGCCAGTACATCCTGCACGGCAATATCTTCGACCATGTGCCCGTCGTTGAAGGAGAGGAAAAAAAATACCTCTTGCTGCGGGATTTTTTGAGTCAGGAACTCTTCCGCAAGGGCGACCTCGTCGTTTACTATGACCGCGCCTCCGGGATCCGCTTCCGGACCCGGGAAATGCGCCAGGACTTCATCCGTTCCCTGGAAGCCTACGACACGCTCCACGGCACCAATTTCCACCAGGCCCCGCCCCGCGACCCCGTCCGCGCCTTCACCTTGCTGGAAATGCACTTCCGCAAGCGCCTCATGGACAACGAGAACTACTCGATCGCCTTCATCATCGAGTACGCCGAGACGCTCATCCCCATGGCCAACGCGGCCAACTACAACCCCGAGGACCGCGCCATCCAGGTCTTCCTCCAGCGCTGGGCCAACGAAGGCGTCTTCCGCAACAACGACATCGCCATCGTCCTGCTGACCGAGAAAATCGTTTCCCTCAACCAGCAGTACGTCCGCAGCCCCTACAACCACGAAGTCGCGATTCCCTATCCGACCGAAGAGCAACGGCTTGCCTACATCGAGTACTACCTCGACCGGAATCCCGGCGGCGTCGACCTCCTCGAGATGCCCCCGGAGGTCCTCGGCAAGAATACCGCGGGCCTGAACATCGCCCACCTCCGCTCCATGCTCGCCGAGATCGTCCAGAACAAATTGCAGTTCACCTACGACGACCTCAACCAGAAGAAAAAAGAAATGATCGAAGCCGAAGCCGGTGGTTTGCTGGAATTCGTGCAGAGCAAATTCGATCTGAACGATGTGGCCGGTCACGCCGAGGCCAAGCGCCACCTCCGCCAGACGGCGGAGGCCATCAAGAAAGGCCGCCAGGACGTCGTTCCGATGGGCTACCTCGTCGCCGGGCCCGTGGGAACGGGCAAGACCTTCCTCATCACCTGCTTCGCCAACGACATCGGCGTGCCGATGGTCATCCTGAAGAACTTCCGCTCCAAGTGGCAGGGGGAGACCGAGGGCAACCTCGAAAAGGTCCTCAACCTGCTCAAGGCCATGACGCCCGTCGCCGTGATGATCGACGAGGCCGATGCCTACCTCGGCAACCGGAGCTCCGACGGCGATTCCGGCGTGTCCAGCCGGGTATTCTCCATGATCGCCTCCTTCATGTCCAATACCGATCACCGCGGTCGGATCATTTGGTTTCTCGTGACCGCACGTCCCGACCTCATGCCGGTCGACTTCAAGCGCCAGGGTCGGGCCGAAGAGCATATCGCCCTGTTCTACCCCAGCACCATCGCCGAACGCAAGGAATTGTTCACCGTCATGCTGCGAAAAACCGGTCTCAAGGACTTTGACATGTCGACCCTCGACGACGAGTTCTTCGAAGACCTCACCGTCAACAGCGGCGCCGAGATGGAAGCCGCCCTGACCCGGGCCAAGTTCCGCGCGGCCGCCCACGGACACGAGCAAGTGACCGTCGACGACATCAAGGGCGCGATGGAAGACTTTTTGCCCCCGACCTACCCCATGGAAATCGAGTTGATGAACTACGCGGCGGTGCTGGAATGTACCTCGAAGACGTTGTTGCCCGCGCATTACCGGGACATGGAGCGGCAGGAAGTGGTGGAAAAGGTACAGGAATTGAAGATGCAGGTAGAAATGAACCTGTAGTATGGCTAGAGGAGACGACAAATACAGCTTTTTCGAGAACGTATGGGAAGTGGCCCGGGAAATTCCCCGGGGCCGCGTCACCACCTACGGTGCCATTGCCGAGTACCTCGGCAGCAAGAAGAGCGCCCGCATGGTCGGCTGGGCCATGAATTCCTGCCCCGCCGATGTGCCCGCTCAGCGGGTCGTGAACCGCCTCGGTATCCTCAGCGGCAAACACCATTTTCCCGAAGAACACGCCATGGAGAACCTTCTCCGCAAGGAAGGCATCGAAGTCGTGGACGACAAGGTCCAGGACTTCGACACGCTGTTCTGGCATCCCCGGGAACTGGACGAAAGCATGTGACCGGACCCCAAACGGGATCCGGTCACGTGGAAAGAACTTTCGCCAGAATTGAGGGCGATTTCTGATCACTTACTTCTTGACGACCTTGTGAATACTGGTGCCGCTTTCCCGCTCCACGCGGAGGTAGTATAAGCCAGCCCGGAGGTCGCGGAGTGATACAAAACAATCACTTTGTTGGGGGTAAAAGGTCAGGACCTTGCGTCCCTGAATATCTACCACCTCGATGTGTTCGATGCTGCCGTATTCGCTGCGCAGGCGCAGCAGGTCCCGCGTCGGATTCGGGTAGATCGACAGCGGAGTTTCGGTGGGGACCACCAGATCGGTGATGCTTTCGAAGACGATGGCATCGTCGCCACTGGCATTCACCGGAATCAATTCGCCCTGGGCATTGATCACGTGGACATCCGCAAACATGAGTTCCAGGGTATCGGAGATGATCGTGTGGCGCTTGCCATCGATGTTGTCGATGATCACAAAAGTGGCCTTGGCAATATGGCCCATTCCACTCATCGCTGTTCCGTCATTCCGCACGATGGCCCCGTCCATGCGTCCATTGTCCCACAAATCCATCTGGAAATCGTAGACGTCCATGCCACTGCCGATCCAGCTGTTGTCGAAATCGAGGGCAAAGCTGTTGGTGTCGATGAGCGCATTGTCGTAGAGGATGGAAAACGCGATTCCGTAGACATTTTGGGCCTGGATATTCACATCGCCGAGGTCGATTTGCACTTCCACCGTATCGCCCACCTGGAAGCTGTCGGCCGCAAAGGTCAGGGTCAGTGGAGGATCGGTATGGGTACCATTGGCACCGCTCGTTTTTAGGTGGGTCAGGCCGTAGTTCAGGGTAATGGGGAGCAAATCGAGGCTGTCGATCACGCCATTGCCGTCGCAATCCACGAATTTCTTGTCGATGGCGCCCGCGATGGTGTCTGTCCAGGGCAGCGATGGCTGACCGATCCAGGTATTGCTGGCGTTGGCGCGAACGGGGCCCATGGAATTGGCGCCGAGGCCCACGGCCAGCACGTCGACGTTGTTGGCGACGAGGTCATTGTTGGCATCGCCGGGCCAGACGAGGCTGGTGTCACCGACGACGACGGTGTATTTCTTGAATTCCAGCGCCGGGAAGCGGCAAATGGAATCTTTCAGACCGACCCAGAACTCGTAGACACCGGTGGCGGGCGGCGTGAATTCGAAGACCTGCCCGCTGCCATTGCCGAAGTAGGGATTGGTGGAAACGCCTCCCGCTTTGAAATCGTAGGTGCCCTTACCGAAGTAGTAGCCGCGGGCCTCGCCGGTCAGGACCGGCGCCGAAGAGTTGAAGCCGTATCCGATCTGGGTCGTGCTGTTCGGGGGAATGACCGCCGTATCGCCCGTGATATAGCCGTTGGAGACGCTCTGGAGGCCCAGGTGAATGGGATAGGCCGCCGGTTGACCCGGCCAGGCCGTGCCGCCGTTGGGGAAGGTCGCCAGGTTGAATTCCCGGTTGGTTTCCGCGATCAATTGGCCATTGCGGTAATGTTGGGTCTTGAATCCAATCAACGCAACGATGCTGGGCGAGGTCGAGGACATGACGAACTGCAACCAACCCTTTTCCGGGTCGAGGCTCAGGCCGTAGTTGCTTCCCATCGGAGAATTGACGGAATAGCCCACATTGAAGGTCACTTGCGCGCCCGGCCCGGTATAGGGAGCATCAAAGGCGTACACCACCGAGTCGTTGTTCGGGTTGGCCAGGCCGAGGTCGAACATCAGGGTATCACTGCCGCTCTGGGGAAGTTGGACGAACCGCGGGGTATAATAATGCCACGCCGGGAGGGAGCCTTGACCAATGGCTCCGGGATAGAGGGTGATATACCCGTAGAAACCACCCGATGAAGGACTGACAATATTGCCCAGAGAGGGATTCCGGCAGCAGGTGGAATAGCTGAAGGTATAGTCCGGACAAGTGGCATTGGTAAAATCGAAGTCCTGGTAATTGTGGGATTCGGAAATGCCGTACAATTGGTTGGAGAGGTTGTCACAGGTACTCTGGATGGCCGGACAAATGGGGGTGACGTCCACGGAAGGAAGGGCAACCGCAGCTGATGAAGAGGCGAGCACGCATCCAGGTAGGGAGCTCGATTGGGTAATCGTATAGCTGATGGTTGTGCCCGGCATATTGCCGGTGGTCGTGCACTCCTGGTAGGACCAGAGGTGGACGCGGACCGTATTCGGTCCGAGCGATTCGTAAGAGAAACTCGTCTGCTGGTAGTGACTGGCCGCCAGCGGCTGGAAGATCAGGAGAGCAAGTAGAGCGACAACGTATTTCATGGTGGTCAAATTCACGTTCAGGATAGTGTTCGGAAGTGTCCCGCTTCCCGCCCGGGATGCCTGGTGGCCAATGGGGACGATACAAAAATTCAGTTCTTGACCCCCGAAAACAAAAACAAATTTCAGGATTTGTCGAAAAAATAATTCACCAATTATTTGAAATAAGGGAGAATTAATTCGAATACGAGAGATGTTTGTCGGAAAAAAATTAATAGCTTCCCCAATGGAGAATTCAAAATTGGGGCAAATGTGGGACCTCCTGTCCGAATGGGAGCTGAACGGATTGGATAAATTTCTCCGATCCCCCTTTTTCAACCGCAATGAGGCCTTTCCCCGCTTCCTCCACGCCTATCGACAAGGCCACCGCACCCGCCCCGACCTTTGGCACGCCACCTTCCCCGCCGAGCCCTACCACGACCCCCGTTTCCGCCACCTCCTCTCCGACCTCCTCCGCCTCACCGAAGACTACCTCGTCCAGCTCCAACTCCGCGACCGCCCCGAACTGCGCCGCCTCCACCTCCTCCGTGCCCTCCGCCAGCGATCCGCCGGCGACCTCCACCAATTCACCTGGCGCAAATTCACCCGCCGCGGCCACCCCGGCCCCTTCGGCCCCGACGCCCTCCTCGAGGTCCACCTCCTCCACGCCGAGCAAAATGCTTGGCTGGACCAGCGCGCCCAGCGTTCCCGCGAATCCCACCTCGAACCCACCCTCCATTCCCTCGACGCCTACTTCATCTTCACCAAGCTCCGCCACGCCTGCATCGCCCTCAACAACCGCCGCGTACTCGACGTCCGCACCGACCACACCCTCCTCGACGAGATTTTGGCCCACCTCGCCCAACACCCATTTCCCAATCAGCCCGGCATTGACATTTACCACCGCATCTACCTCCTCCTCACCGATGCCGCCCCCGGGCCCCACTACGAAGCCCTCAAGCAGCTCCTCAACGACCACGCCGCTGTCTTCCAGGCCGCCGAAGCCCGCACCATGTACGCCTTCGCCCTCAACCACTGCGTCCAACAAATCAACCGCGGCCAATCCCGCTTCCTCCGCGAAATCTTCGACCTCTACCAGGCCGGCCTCCAGGACGAAATCCTCCTCGAAGACGGCGAATTGTCCCCCTGGAACTACAAAAACATCGTCGTCGCCGGCCTCCGCCTCGCCGAGTACCCCTGGACCGATCAATTCATCCGCGACTACCGCGAGCGCATCCCCGAAGCCTACCGCGACAACGCCTATACCTACAACCTCGCCAAGCTCCACTTCTACCGCCACGACTACGGCCAGGTCCTCCAGCTCCTCCAGCGCGTCGAGTACGAAGACGTTTTCTACAACCTCGACAGCAAGGTCATGCTCCTCAAGATTTACTTCGAGCTGGAAGAAGTCGAGGCCCTCGATTCCCTCATCGAGACCTTCCGGACCTACCTCCGCCGCAACCAGGAGATCTCCTCCGATCACCAACGGAACTACCTGAACCTCATTCGATTTGTGAAAAAATTGAGCCGTTGGCGGCCGGGAGAGAAGGCACGGCTCCAGCGATTGGAAGAAGAGATGCGGGCCACCCAGCAATTGGCCGATGCCGATTGGTTGCTGCGAAAAGTAGCCGAAATGAAAGGGTGACCGAAGAATGACTCCCCGGTCACCCCTGCAAGAGCGATGTGAATCAGCGGATAATTAAATTGGTCATCTCCACCGCCAAACCAACAAAATGGTCCGCGATCCGCAGGGCCTGATCCGAAATGGCCGTGCCTGATTCCTCCGCAAAAGCCGCTGCGCCCGCGTCAATGACCGTTTTGCGCTCCGCTTCCGAGAGGTCCAAAAATTCATCCGGGATTTGCCGGGCCCCAGCGTAGGCATCCCGCAGCTCGAACACCGCGAACAGTCCATCCGATAAACCTTCAGCGCGCGTATAGCGCCCCCCGTCCTTCACATTGCGGATGATGCGACCCACCACCGTGCAATGCTTCACGACAAATTCCTGCAATTCGGCAATGCCGACATTGTTTTCTTCCATGATGTGAGAGATTATTTGTGACAGAAAAGTTAGTTCTGAGTCTTTGAGGCAAAGACGAAAAGAATGAGACCAAAAAATTTACCATGCGATTGCTTCCATATAAATCTACGAATTGAAAGCGCCGATGTTGCAAATGGATGGCAGAAACCAAAAATAAAGAAATGGTTTTCAGTTCTAATAGTCAGCAATTTACGCGGAATCATAGATGCAGAAAAAAATACGGATTTAGTTTTTGGAGGTGGGGGAGGGCGGTCCCGCCGCTCACGCGTCGGGCGGGCCATTCGCCGTCGCTGTCCGACTTCTTCCTGGGAAGTCGGACGAGCTCCACAAGGCTGCTGTCCCTACCGCGGCCGACAAAAGTCCGCCCCTTTTTCCGTACCTTCCTGTTATGAAACTGCTTCTCCGCCTGCTCTTATTTGGTTGCCTGTTGACCCCTGTACTCGGTTGCCATTCCCCCCAACCCTCCTCCCCACCTGCTCCTTCCATTTCTCCGCTCCCCATGAACAAGACTTCATTGCCCACTGACTTTGAACCCGGCCCCCTCCTTTCGGAAACCCCCAAATTGACCGCATTCCTCCAACAATGCGCTGCGGGCACCTGGCTCCAATTTCCGGTCATCATTCGGTACGACGACGACTTTCCCCCCAGCGTTGAGCGGGCGGTAATGGGCCTGGACCCGGACAATGAACCTTCCAATCCGGTTGTACTGGACCTTGACGATACCCGCATGGGCATTTCCCTGGCCACCCATTGCGAAGGCGAGACCGTCTGCGTTCGCTGGGTCAAGGGGACCTGGCCCGCCGAATCCAACGATGAAGGCGCTTGGCGGTTCTTCCTGCGCGGAGTGTCTGAGGACAGCCCCGAACCCGACGCCCCGGCCCGCATTTATTCCGCTCCGTGACGTCGTTCCCCGACGAATTTGATCCCTTTTGACCAAAAATTAAATTTGCCCTTGATAATCTCCTGTGAAATCCCGTAGATTTAGGGCGTTAAAAAAACAGTGATGAAACAATCGCATAACATTTGGTGGTGGCACAATCCTTTCCGAACCCGGTGAGGCGGCGCCCCTATGTGATGCAATCAAAGTATAAATCACGGCCAGTCTTCACCGACTGGCCGTTTTCTTTTTAGCCCGATTCAATGTCAAACGAAAATTCCATATCGATTCGCACCCTCCAGCGACAGCTCCTGGCGGACACCCTCACCCCGGTGGGAATCTACCTCCGTGTGCGGGACCGCTTTACGTCCCCGCTGCTGTTGGAAGCGGCCGACTCCCATTCCCGCGACGACAGCTTCAGTTTCATCTGTCTGGACCCGCTGGCGACCTTTTCGGTGCGGGATGGACAGCCAGAAACCCATTTCCCGAACGGGGTTTCTATTGGGTTCACACCCGATCCCAACGATGTCCCGGCCTCGCTGGAAGCCTTCATGGGCTGCTTTGAAGTCGCTGCCGAGGGCCCGGCCCGCCGTTTCAACGGCTTCTTTGGCCACAGCAACTTTGACGCCGTCCAGTACTTCGAATCGGTCACCTTTTCCCCGGACAAGCCCCACGACAATATTCCCGAACTCCACTACGGCTTGTACCGCTTTATCATTGCCATCAACCACTTCAACCAGGAATTGCACCTGATCGAAAACCGCCTGGAATCCGAAGCGAGCCGTCTCGATGAATTGGAGACCCTGGTCCGCAGCCGCAATTTCAGCACTTTCGAATTTGAAGTGGTGGAAGGGGAACAAGCGAACATGGAGGGAGAGCGGTTCCTGGAAATGGTGCGGGCGGGAAAAAAGCATTGCCAATTGGGTGATGTGTTCCAGGTCGTGCTGTCGCGTCGCTTTTCCCAGGCCTTCCAGGGCGATGAATTCAACGTTTATCGGGCCCTGCGCTCGATCAATCCGTCGCCGTACCTCTATTTCTTCGACTACGGCAACTACAAGCTCTTCGGCTCCTCTCCCGAAGCCCAATTGGTGTCTGATGGCCATCGGGCGCGCATCCACCCGATTGCGGGAACCTTTCGCCGGACCGGCGACGATGCCCAGGATGCCGCCGCTGCCCGTGAATTGGCGGCAGACCCCAAGGAAAATGCCGAGCATGTCATGCTCGTCGACCTGGCCCGCAACGACCTCGGTCGCAACGCGGCCACGGTGGAAGTCACCCAGCTCCGCGAAGTCCAGTACTTCAGCCACGTGATCCACCTCGTCTCAACGGTGGAGGGCAATCTGCCCGAAGCCACCAACCCGGTGCGGCTCCTCGCGGACACCTTCCCGGCGGGCACCCTCAGCGGCGCCCCCAAGGTCCGCGCCCTCCAAATCATCGATGAGCAAGAGCCCACCGCTCGGGGCTACTACGGCGGTGCCATCGGCCAATTTGGCCTCGACGGCGAAGTCAACCACGCCATCATGATCCGTTCTTTCTTCAGCCAAAACAACGTTTTGCACTACCAGGCAGGCGCGGGTATCGTCGTCGATTCCGTCCCCCAAAAGGAACTCGAGGAAGTCGACAACAAGCTCGCCGCCCTCCGCAAAGCCATCCAACGGGCCCAACAAATCTGAAAATGAATCAATTAATAAATGTGCAAATGTTTCAATTGGAGATAAGGGTGGACTTTTTCAGCCGTACTCCATTTGCACATTCACACATTTTTCAATTTGCACATTGAAACCATGAAGGTATATCTCATCGACAACTTTGACTCTTTCACCTACAACCTGGTGCACCTGCTCCGGGAGGTCGGGATCGAAGAAGTGCTCGTGCGGCGCAACGATGTCATCACGGTGGAGGAAGCCCTCGCCTACGACGCGGTGATGGTCTCGCCCGGGCCGGGCGTGCCAAAGGAAAGTGGCCGTTTGATGCCGGTGCTGGAACAATTGGTCGGAAAACGGCCGATTCTGGGCATCTGCCTGGGCATGCAGGCGATTGGGGAGTTGTACGGGGGCACCCTCGTGAATCTGGACCGCGTGTACCACGGCGTGGCCACCGAGATTTCGGTGGACGATGCAGGCGGCGTATTCCGCGACCTGCCGCCGACCCTGACGGTCGGGCGCTACCACAGCTGGGTCGTCGCGCGGGAAGACTTTCCCGCCGAGCTGGAAATGACCGCCCACGCCGAAGACGGCCAGGTCATGGCCCTGCGCCACCGCAGCCTTCCCGTTTACGGCCTGCAATTCCACCCCGAATCCGTCCTCACCCCGCAAGGCGCCCACATGCTCGACAATTTTATCCACCTCGTTTCTGAAACTGCCCTTCAAGCATGAAACAAGTCCTCAACGCCCTCTTCGATTTCCAGGAACTGAGCCATACCGAGGCCCGGGAAATCCTGCACGACATCGCTTCGGGCAAGTACAAATCCGCCCAGATCGCGGCCTTCCTGGCCGCCTATCGGATGCGACCGGTAACGGTCAATGAATTGCGGGGCTTCCGCCAGGCACTGGTGGAGCTGTGTTTGCCCGTTGATTTGAAGGGCCGCGAAACCATTGACCTGTGTGGTACCGGAGGCGACGGCAAGGACACCTTCAACGTCAGTACGCTGACCTCGTTTGTGGTGGCAGGCGCTGGGTATGCCGTGAGCAAGCACGGCAACTACGGCGTGTCCTCGACCTGTGGCTCCTCCAATGTCATGGAATACCTGGGCTACCGCTTCACAAATGACGTCGAGGCCCTGAACCGGCAGCTCGACGCGGCCAATATTTGCTTTCTCCACGCTCCTTTGTTCCACCCCGCGATGAAAGCTGTGGCCCCTGTCCGCCGCGAACTCGGTCTGAAGACCTTTTTCAATATGCTCGGTCCCCTCGTCAATCCAGCCCGCCCGAAAAACCAATTGGTGGGCGTATTCAACCTGGAATTGGCGCGGCTCTACAAATACATTTTCCAACAAGAAGGCACCCGTTACAGCATCGTTCATTCCCTGGATGGCTATGACGAAGTTTCCCTGACCGGTCCCTTCCGCCGCATTACGCCCCAGGCCGACGAGGTCCTGCATCCAAGCGACATCGGGTTCGACCCGGTCCGGCCCGAGGAGCTGTTTGGCGGCAATACCGTTCCGGAAGCCGCAGACATTTTCCTGCGCGTGATCTCCGGAGCTGGCACTCCGGCCCAGACCGCCGCGGTCCTCGCCAATGCCTCCCTCGCCATCCAGACTTTCCGCCCCGAACTGAGCATCGAAGATGCCCGGAGCCAGGCGGAAGCCTCCCTTTTTGAAACCAAAGCCCAAAAGGCATTTGAAACCGTGATCGATATTTCATCCCAATGAACATCCTCGAAACCATCATTGCTCACAAGCGCCAGGAAGTCGCCGAACGACAGTCCCTGTACCCGGCCGCCTTGCTGGAACGCAGCATTTACTTCTCAGCGCCGACTGTTTCGCTTCGCTCTTACCTCCTCCGCCCCGACAAAAGCGGCGTCATTGCTGAATTCAAGCGGGCCTCGCCCTCCAAAGGTGACATCAACCGCTTCGCCAATGCGCGGGACGTGTCGATTGGCTATATGCAGGCCGGGGCCTCCGCGCTGTCCGTCCTGACCGATTCCAAATTTTTCAAAGGCTCCTCCGACGATCTGACCACGGTGCGCCGCTTCAACTATTGTCCGGTGCTCCGGAAGGACTTTGTGGTGGATTCCTACCAGTTGATCGAAGCGCGCTCCATCGGTGCCGATGCGGTCCTGCTGATTGCGGAGGTGCTGACCAAAGCCGAAGTGAAGGACCTGTCCGAGCGGGCGCACGATTTGGGGCTGGAAGTGCTGTTGGAAGTGCATTCGGCCGAGCAGCTGGACAAGGTGGGAGATGCCGTGGATTGTGTGGGGGTGAACAACCGGAACCTGGAGACTTTCAAGGTGAGTTTGCAGACCTCGGTGGAATTGGCGAATCAGATTCCCGGCGACAAGGTGCGGATTTCGGAGAGCGGCATCCAATCGGCGGAGGACGCCGCGATGCTGCGCCGCCATGGTTACCAGGGATTTTTGATCGGGGAAATGTTCATGCGGACGGCCGATCCGGCCCAAACTGCGGCCAAGTTCATGCGGGACCTGAACGAACTGAATGAGAATGCGGAGGAAAAGGTATGAAAGTCAAGGTCTGCGGAATGCGGGAGCCTGACAATATACGGGACCTCGCCGAATTGAGCCCCGATTTCATGGGATTCATTTTCTATGGTCCCTCGCCCCGTAACGTCGAGAAGCCCGAGGCCGCCCAGGCCTTGCCGTCGAATTCTTCGATCCGGCGGGTAGGCGTTTTCGTCAATGCGGACCTGGACTTCATTTTGGAAAAAGTCGATCAATTCCACCTCCACTTTGCCCAGCTCCACGGGGACGAAAGCCCCGGGTTTTGCGCGGCAGTGGCCGGGTTTGTTCCGGTGATCAAGGCCTTTCGGATCGACGACGAGTTCGATTTCGACACCGTTCGCGCCTACGATGCCGTCAGCGATTTGTTTGTGTTTGATGCGCGGGGAAAAAGCTACGGCGGAAATGGCCATACCTTCAATTGGGAGGTCCTGGACCAATATCAGGGGGCGACGCCCTTCTTGCTGAGTGGCGGCATCGGTCCCGACCACGCCGAGGTCCTCGGCGAATTTGCGCATCCCCGCTTCGCGGGTGTCGACCTCAACAGCCGCTTCGAGCGGCCCGACCACACCAAAAACACCGACCTGTTACAACAATTTATCCACCAGATCACGCCAGAAACAGCAGCAAAATCATGAAATACAACGTCAACGACCGCGGCTACTACGGCCAATTCGGCGGCGCTTTCATCCCCGAAATGCTCTACCCCAACGTGGAAGAGCTGCGGGATGCCTATATCAAAATCACCGCTGACCCCCAATTCGAAGCTGAATTTCAGCACCTGTTGGCGGATTACGCGGGCCGTCCCACCCCGCTCTACCTCGCGGAGCGCCTCTCCGAGCGCTACGGCGCGAAGATTTACCTGAAGCGGGAGGACCTGCTCCATACCGGCGCCCACAAGCTCAACAATACCATTGGCCAGATCCTCCTTGCCCAGCGGCTCGGCAAGAAGCGGATCATCGCCGAGACCGGCGCCGGACAACATGGCGTGGCCACGGCCACCGTCTGCGCCCTCATGGGCATGGAGTGCATCGTCTACATGGGCGCGCACGACATGCAGCGCCAGGCCCCTAACGTCGCCCGGATGAAGATGCTCGGCGCGACCGTGCGTCCGGCCACCTGCGGCTCGCAGACCCTCAAGGACGCCACCAACGAAGCCATCCGGGATTGGATCAACCATCCCGAAAACACGCATTATATCATCGGATCGGTCGTGGGTCCGCATCCCTATCCCGATATGGTGGCCCGCTTCCAATCGGTCATTTCGGCCGAGATGAAGGAGCAGTTGAAGGAAAAAACGGGTTCCGCCGAGCCGGATGTCATCATCGCCTGTGTCGGCGGCGGCAGCAACGCGGCGGGCGCGTACTACCACTACCTCGAGAACGAGGAAGTCGTGTTGGTGGCCGCGGAAGCGGCGGGCAAGGGCCTCGACACCGGCGAATCGGCAGCGACGAGCGTCCTGGGCAAGCCGGGCATCCTGCACGGCAGCAAGACCCTGCTCATGCAGACCGACGACGGCCAGGTCATCGAACCTTACTCGATCTCCGCCGGACTGGATTACCCGGGAATTGGGCCGATGCACGCGCATTTGATCGCCTCGGGACGGGCTAAGGCCATGAGCATCACCGATGAGGAAGCGATGGAAGCTGCCTTCGAATGCGCCCGTTTGGAAGGCATCATTCCGGCGCTGGAGACCTCCCACGCATTGGCCTGCCTCGCGCAGATGGACTTGCGACCCGAGATGACCATCGTGGTGAACCTCAGCGGCCGCGGCGATAAAGACTTGCAAACTTTTATGGACTACATGAACCAGCAGCCATGAACCGACTCACCCAATTATTCGAAGGCAATCCCCAGCGCTTGCTGAATGTATACTTCACGGCCGGTTTTCCGGAGCTGGAAGATACGGTCCCGACCATCAAGGGCCTCGCGGAAGCGGGTGTCGATGTGATTGAAATCGGCATGCCCTACTCCGATCCCCTCGCCGACGGCCCGACCATCCAGGCCAGCAACCAACAGGCGCTGGACAATGGCATTTCCCTGGACAAGTTGTTTGGACAGGTGGCGGAAGCGCGGAAAGAGGTTGAAACGCCGTTGATCATGATGGGGTACTTCAACCAGGTCATGCAGTACGGGGAAGAAAAGTTCGTGGCGCGTTGTGCGGAGATTGGAGTGGATGGGTTGATTTTGCCCGACCTTCCCCTCGACGTCTACGAAGAGCAATACCGGGAGATGATGGAAGCCCACGGCCTCGGCGTTTCGTTTCTCATTTCCCCCCAAACCTCCGACGCCCGCATCCGGCAGATCGACAGCCTCAGCCACGGATTCATTTACATGGTCTCCAGCAGCTCCATCACCGGCGGCCAATCGGGCCTGGATGGACGGAAGGCCTATTTCGAGCGCATCAACAACATGGACCTGGAAACGCCCCGCATGATCGGTTTCGGCATTTCCACCGCCAGCGATTTCGACCTCGTGTCCGAATACGCCAGCGGAGCAGTGGTCGGCAGCGCATTCATCCGGGCCCTCGAACAACGCGTCCCCATTTCCGATTTCGTGACCGGCCTCAAAGGCATTCCCCAAACCGATCCCACCCACTAACCCTCTACCGATCATCCCATGATTATCCAACTCCACCCCCAAATCGAAGCTCCCGAGCTCAACGCCATCAAGGATAAAATCCGCGGCCTGGACTACAAAGTCAACGAGGTCCGCACCCAATACAGCCATTACCTCATCGGCATCGGCAAGAAGGAATTCGACCTGCGAAGCATTGGCGGCTTGCAGGGCGTCCGCGACATCCACCGGGTGACCGACGCTTACAAGCTGGTGTCGCGCATGTGGAAAGCGGGCGAGACCCGGGTCAAAATCGACGATGAACTCTCCATTGGCGCGGGTGACTTTACCATCATGGCGGGTCCGTGCTCCATCGAAGGCGAAGAGCAGATCCGCAGCACGGTTTCCCACCTCGCCGCCAACGGCGTCAAGATCATGCGCGGCGGCGTCTACAAACCCCGCAGCTCGCCGTACAGCTTCCGCGGATTGGGCATTGATGGCCTGAAAATTTGGCACGAAATCGCCCGCGAATATGGCATCCGCATCATCACCGAAGTCATGCACACCGAGCAAATCGAACAGATGCACGACTACATTGACATTTTCCAGGTGGGCGCGCGAAATTCCCAGAATTTCAATTTGCTGGACGCCCTGGGCGAAGTCGACAAACCGGTGCTTTTGAAGCGCAGCATGAGCGGGACCCTGGACGAATTGCTCCAATCAGCGGAGTATATTTTCTCCCACGGCAACGAGCGGATTCTGCTCTGCGAAAGGGGGATTCGGACCTACGAAAAGAGCTATCGGAATACCTTGGATTTGAACGCGATTCCGGTCCTGAAACAGAAGAGCCACTTGCCGGTGATTGTCGATCCGAGCCACGGAATCGGCATCCGACGCTACGTCGAGCCCATGTCATTGGCGGGTGTCATGGCCGGGGCCGACGGCGCGATTGTGGAGGTCCACCAGTGCCCCGAAGAAGCCTTCAGCGACGGCCAGCAGACCCTGGACTACCAACAGGCCGAGGCCCTGTACGGCAAGATGCGGGCTGCATATGCCCTGCGCGAAGATTTAAATTGAAAGTAGTAAGCAGTAGAATGGGACGGTCCCGGTGCAATCCGCACCGGGCGGTCCCTACGGCCTCGCTATCCCCGCCCGGGGATGAGCTCAAACAAGCCTCCGACACCTACCGCATTTTGTAGTAGGGGACTTACAAGCGCTGGCGGGTCGCCTCCAGCAAGGTCATGCCGACCGCAACGGAGACGTTGAGCGAGGCGATTTGGCCACTCATGGGGATTTTGGCCTGGACGTCCGAGGTTTTGAGGACGCCGGGAGAAATGCCTTTTTCTTCCGATCCAAAGATCAACAGGGTGGGACCCGAAAAATCCGCGTCGAAGATCGTTCCGTCGGCTTTTTCGGTGCAGGCCACGACCTGGATGTCGTAGGATTGGACGGTGAAAATTAAATCTTTGATGTGCCGGACGCGCGCCACCGGGAGGTGGTGCAGGGCACCAGCTGAAATCTTGATTGCGTCCGCATTGATTTGGGCGGCACCTTGTTGGGGCACGATGATGGCATCGGCCCCCATACATTCCGCGCTCCGCGCGATCGCGCCGAAGTTCCGGACATCGGAGACCTGGTCCAGCGCAATCAACAACGGGACCTTGTCACCCTCCACCAATTTTTCCAGCAAATCTTCCAACTCCACAAACGCAATCATCGGGACCCGGGCCACGACGCCCTGGTGATTGGCCCCACGCACCATCCGCTCAATTTTTTCCACCGGGACCACCTGCACCAGCACCCCCGATTGTTTGGCCTGATCCATTACATCCTTCCGCAACTCCGAATTCAGGTCCTTCCGGATGAAGATTTTTTCGATGTCCCGACCGGCCTCCATCGCTTCCAGCACGACGCGGGCTCCGTAAATGAGGTTCGACTTGGAAGAAGGATTGGACATGATATTTGATGGATTGGTGGGTATGAAAATTGCCCCCGGATCATCCGGGGGCAACAGGTATTTCTTAATCTGAATGAGCGGCTATTTATTGGCCGGGAGGGGTCAGGACCGGGGCTCTTTCGTCCGTGGCACCGCCCGAGAGCTGGTCCGCGTAGGCCTTGTACTGGGGATCACCGGTATCCCGGTACACCAGCATCGCCGCCTGGCGGGCAATCTCTTTGTTGTCCAGTTTCATGCCTTCCTGGTACAGGAACGTCATCGTATTCATGATGCGCGTGTACTCCGGCAACTTGGTATTGTGGTTTTCGTAGTAGGCCATCCAGGCCTCCGCCTTGGTCAGAACCTTACCAAAGTACTCTTCGGTCTTTTCCTGCATGTCCAGACGGGTCCAGAGGCTACCGGCGAACATCGGGAAGATCACGTCGTTGCCGCGGGCTTCATCCGAAATCTTCTGTTCGACGATCATCAAGGTGGAAACAGCCTTTTCCTTGGCCTCGGCGGCCTTTTTCTCGGAATCGGCAATTGCAGCCTTCAGGCGGTTGACCTCTTCCACATTCGTGCTGTCCACCCGGTCGAGGAGCTGCTGGTTGATTCGGGCCTGATTGGTCTCGTACTCCATGATGTCCACAAAGGCGTTCGAAGTCCGGAAAATCATGCTGGTGAGGTTCCCGACAATGGTCCGACGGATATGGTCGTCGATGTAGAGATCGGGATCGCTGAGGTTGCCGTACTGGAAGACCTCGGTGACGAGCTTGTAGCACTGGTCTGCGTCAAGTCGGCCCTTGGCACCGCCCCGGCTGTACGGGTCGGTGGAGGAGTAGAACTTGTCCCGTGGCAGCTTGCTCAGGTTCACCGGGATGACCCGGTTCGCCAAGCCTTCCACGAGGAAGAAGGGCTCCATGCCGATGTAGCTGGACGGCGGAATCGTGCTGGAGAAGTAAATCGGACGCTCCCAGCCGTTGCGGGCATTGGTCGCGAGGATATCGAGGATCATCCAGTCCTGCTTGAGCAGGTAGGAGTTGCCGCCGCCACCGCGGATCGGCACCTTCCAAGTGAGGTCACGGATATACGGCGCGAACTCGGCCGGAACAGTTCCGTTGTCGACGACCTGGGCGCTGTCGACCGGCAGGGTAAAGTCCTTGCCCGCTTCCCGCGGCAGGGTCGAGTTCCGGTTGCCGATGTACGCCGTTTGGGGCGAGGAAATCGGCAGGGGCGGAGATTCATTCTGCTGGCGCTTCATCTGGTCGATGTACCAGTCGGTATTCAGCAAGCTGAGGTTCACGACCCGGACGTCCGTCCTGACGCCTTCGACCTCCTGGATATACCAGAGCGGGAAGGTGTCGTTGTCCCCGTTCGTGAAGATGATCGCATTCTTTTTACAGGAATTCAGCAGGTTATAAGCCGATTCCGGAGCGACGCGACGGCTGGAACGGTTGTGGTCGTCCCAGTTCTGGGTGCCCATCAGGATGGGGGCGATCATGGCCAGGGCGGTGCCGACGTAGGCGCCTGCTCCTTTCATGAAGGTGCGTAGCAATTCGTAGATCGCGATGACACTCAAGCCGACCCAGAGCGCGAAGGTCTGGAACGAGCCCGCGTAGGAGTAATCCCGTTCCCGTGGCTGCTGTGGGGTCTGGTTCAGGTAGAGGACAATGGCCAAACCGGTAAAGAAGAACAGCAATAGAATCGCCGTGGCATCTTTGGGGTTTCGGACAAATTGGTAGACCATGCCGAGCAGACCGAGCAACAAGGGGATCAGGAAGTAATTGTTGTTGCCCTGGTGGGTGGCGAGTTCTTCGGGGAAATCACCGGGATGGGCCACCCCGAGGGTCCAGCCCATGTCTTGGATATCGCCCGATCGCCCGCCAAAGTTCCACATGAAGTACCGGAGGTACATGTGCACCACCTGGTATTTCCAGAAGAACTTCATGTCCGTGGCAAAACTGACCTTGTCATCGTAGGGATTGTTCGGATCCCCGAGGTCCTCCTTGTCAATAAAGTTTTTATAGCCAAACTGGCCTTTGGTATAGTGGCTCGGACTGTACATCCTCGGGAAGAATGATTTGCCCTTCAGCCATTTGATTTCTTGTTTTTTCCCCGACCACACATACCGATCCGTCACCCGCTCCACCTTCTTCGTCTTCATGTCCACCCTAAAGTTCCGTCCATCCTTCAATGTGCCATCGTAGTACGCCCCATCTTCGGCGTTGCCACTCTGGTTGAAATTCTGGGCGACATTTCCTTTTCCGACGACCAATTGACCGCCTTCTTCCATGTTGTAGGTGCCGGGGGAGAGGAACCATTCTTCCTTGAGGTTGACGAAGTTCTCGTCATCATAAATCACATCCCAGGTCCGGCCGCGGTCCTGGGGAATGGTCAACTGCTTGTTGTAGCGGGGTCCACTCAGCAGCGGACGGTCTCCGTACTGCTCCCGTTTGAGGTAGCTCAGCATGGAGGAAATCGAACTCGGGTCGTTCTCGTTGATGGGCGTACCGGCATTGGCGCGGATCACAATCATCGAGTAGGAGGAATATCCCATCAGAACGACAATGATGGACCAGGCGACCGTGTTGAGGACCGTCCGGACATTGTTGCCCCAGTTGCGGGCGTATTTGTTCCAGAGCTTGGTACTCTGGGTCACGACGGCGGTAATGACGATGGGGGCGAGGACAAGGAACAGGAACAGGGACAAACCAGTACCCCGGGGCATGCCCCAACCGGTCGGCTCGAACTTGCTCGAGTCCATGTTTTCCGTACCCGTAAAGGCCCGTTCAAATACCCAGGCCAATTCCACCGACCACTGGATCAGGCCGTACTGGATGGCGCCCAAAATGACCACAGAGATGCCCAGGGTCGAGGCGATGCCCACCGGCGTAATCTTGAACTTCTTGAAGTAGTAGAGGAATGCCAGCGCGGGAATGGTCAACAGGTTCAACAAGTGGGTACCGATGGAGATACCCATCAGGAAGGCGATCAGGATGATCCACTTGAGATGGTCCGGCTCGTCAGAACGGGCCTCCCACTTGAACATCAGCCACACCACGATGGCAGTAAAGAAGGAACTGAGGGCATAAACTTCCGCTTCCACGGCGTTGAACCAGACCGAATCACAGAAGGTGCAGGTCAGGGCGGCGACCATACCGGCCCCCATGATCGCGACCATGTTCGGGATGCTGACCGGCCCTTTGCCCGGAGAAACCATCTTTTTGGCCAGGGCGGTACCGGTCCAGAATACAAATATGGTCATGAATGCACTCGACAGCACACTCAACATGTTGATCCAGAAGGCGACCTGCGTGACATCTCCGAAGGAGAACAGAGCAAAGAAGCGTCCCAGGATCAAAAAGAAAGGCGCTCCCGGAGGGTGGGGCACCTGTAATTCGTAGGAACATGCGATAAATTCACCGCAATCCCAGAAGGAAGCCGTAGGCGACATGGTCAGGAAATACACCATGAACGCAAAGAAAAACGACACCCATCCTACGATGTTGTTGACCTTATTGTAATTCATAACCTCAGATTTGTTCCCAAGTTTGGTAATAACAGTTGGGACCGTCCTGACATCTCAAAAAAAACTGCCGACGGTCCGTCAGCAGTTAACGAGATTTGGGGACTTTTTATTGTTGGATAAAGGGATAATTATCAGTGTAGTAGACGTCTTCGTAGAGCTCGTGGGGCTCGGGGAACGGAGAGTCTTCAGCGAAGGAGACGGATTCAGCAACAATGGCCTTCACCTTCTTGTCGATCTCTTTCAGCTCTTCTTCCTTGGCAATCTCGTGCTTCAGGATATAGGCCTTGAGATCCAGGATCGGGTCATCCGCCTTCATGTTTTCCAGCTCTTCCTTGGTCCGGTACTTGGCCGGGTCCGACATGGAGTGGCCCTTGTAGCGGTAGGTTTTCATTTCCAGGAAAACAGGTCCGTGGCCCGGGGTACGGACCAAATCGGCGGCCTTTTTGATGTTTTCGTAGGTCTCAAAAATGCTCATCCCGTCCACTTCCCAAGCCGGCATTTCAAAGCCGCAGGCAAGTTTGTAGAGTTCGGTCACATTGGAAGTCCGTTCCACGGAAGTGCCCATTGCGTACATATTGTTCTCTACCATGTAGAGGACAGGCAGCTTCCACAGCATCGCCAGGTTGAAGGCTTCGTGGAAGGCACCCTGACGGATCGCTCCGTCACCGAAGATGCAAACGCAAATCTTGTCTTCGCCGCGGTACTTGTTGGCGAAGGCGACACCAGCTCCCAACGGAATCTGTCCACCGACGATTCCGTGGCCGCCAAGCATATTGTGCTCTTTCGAGAACATGTGCATAGAGCCACCTTTGCCCTTGGAACATCCACCGACTTTGCCGTACATCTCCGCCATCACTTCGTTGGCCGTGATGCCGCGTGTCAGAGCAATGCCGTGGTCACGGTAAGCCGTGATGACCTGGTCGTCTTTCCGAATGGCCGATTCCATCCCGGAGGACACAGCTTCCTGCCCGATGTACAGGTGACAGAAACCTTTGATTTTCTGCTGCATGTACATCTGACTGGCTTTCTCCTCAAAGCGACGCTGGAGGAGCATCTCCTCGTACCAGTGCATCAACAATGCTTCGTCGTAAATCTGCTTTTCTTTCGTTGTATCTGAAGATTTTGCCATGTTTCCAATTTTATGGGAGCGACAAATTAATCAATAATTTTTTGAAAGCGAAAGTAAGACTCTCACCTCGTCGCATTTCCTTTTTCGGATCAAATTTATTTTTCCACTACCCCTTCACCCAGCGCCGTACGATCCCCCCATCTTTTCCTTCCATCCGAATCCAGTAGATGCCCGCCGGAAATTTTGAAACGTCGATTTCCAGCGACTGAGGGCCGGTTTTGAGTGGAGAAAAGGACAATTGCTGACCAGTGGAATTGAAAAGGGAGAGTTTGGGAGCGGGGCCGGGGAAAAACCATTGGAGATGGAGGATATCCGCGGTGGGATTCGGGAAAAGATTGACAGAATAATCCGCTCCGTCGGGGAGGGGACGCGATAGGGGCAATGGGTACTCGTACGCGCCAATGTCCAGGCCATTTCCCAGCAACCTGGGATCGCCCGCATAGTCCTCCGTCCCGGCAATGCTGTCCGGCAGCGCCATGCCCCCGTCAATGCACAGGGAGCTGGGTTGGAGCGCAAAAAAGTAGAAGGGTCCATTGACAAATTCGGGGTCGGACGTCACCACCGCGCCGGGTGCCTGCCCATCACTACTGCCCCAATAAGCCATATTTGAAAAGCTAAAGGCCTGATTG
Source organism: uncultured bacterium (assembly GCA_963923035.1). GTDB lineage: Bacteria > Bacteroidota > Bacteroidia > J057 > JADKCL01 > CAWUKT01. Next base: position 179,088 of record CAWUKT010000002.1, on the reverse strand, counting down.
GGGCCATCGATGACCACCCGGGGCCGGTTTGTGTCCGCCACCACGATATTGTTCGCGAACATCATGTCCACATTCCGGTACTGAAGCCGGATTTCGCCGTCGAAATCGTCCTGGGGCCGCGTCGACGAATGGTTTTGGTACAGGGTATTCTGGACGACCCAGCACTGTTCCGCCGAACCGCCGCCCGGTCCCGTCCCGGGATCGTAGCCCCCGGTGCTGATGCCTATGAGGTGGTTGTTGTAAATGAGGTGGTTCCGCACCACAATCCGCTCGGTCGCCCGGCCGAAGGTTTCGCTCGCCAGTTCCACCCCGATGTTCGAGGTATGGACGATATTGCGGTCAAAAATGATGTCCGCGCCGCCGTCGACGTAGAGACCGGCGGCGTTGCGTTCTCCGCCGTAGGCGGGATTGTCCTTCGTATCGATGTTGAAGATGAGGTTGTCGCGGACAATGCCATTGCGCGCCCGGTCGACATTCGGGCCGGACGTGGCGGTACAGCCGCTGCATTCGCCTTCCCACCCGATGAAGTCCATCCCAATATTGGTACAGTCGTGGACCCGGTTCGACACCACTTCGAAATTGCGGACATTGCCGTTGAGCGTGACGACTTCGCTGGCCAGGGTGGAACATTGAGAAATTTCGTTGCCCTGCAGGAGCAGGTTGTAAATCGCGCCGTTCGCGTCCGTCCCGTAGATGCCGATGGCATTGGCGCCGCGGTCATTGGTGGTGCCGGTATGGTCGATCCCCATGAGGATGCAATCCCTGATCTGTATGTCGTGGGAATTGCCCTCAACGAGGATGCCCACTGGGGTATCGGTGGTCGAGGTCCGAAAATTGGCCAGTTCGAAATTGACCACGTGGATATAGGAATGGTTGACAATGCTGATGAGGCCCTCACGCCCGACCGGGCTGAGGGCATTCCCGTCGATGAGCGCCGGCGAAACGGTATCGCCCAACAATACGATGGGATTCCCGGCGGTGCCCGAACTGGAGAAGGATACTTTTTCCGAGTAGATACCAGTTTCTACATAGACCGTATCTCCGGGTCCTACTTGGCTCAGGGCATGGTTCATGGTCGCCCAGGGCGTACCCGCAGACCCATTGTTTTGGTCGTCTCCGCCCATGGCGACATGAAAAAAGCCAGCGGAAAGGAAAGAGGGCAGGGAAACCAATAAGAGAAAACAGCAGCAGAAGAATTTCATCGTGGGAGGGTTTTTGGAGAACTTGGAGAAAAAATAAGGAAAAAAATCAGAGCTGGGGCAGCGTTTGGGGAGGGAATTGCATTGAACCATTACAACGCCACCAATTTGTGACAAGTTGAAAGAAGAAAAACTCATACGAAAATGCCAGCGGGGAGACCGCCACGCCCAAAAGCTGCTCTACGAGCGCTACGAGGGGGGCATGTTTCGGCTGTGCTACCGCTATGTGCGGAGCCAGGCCGAAGCCGAAGACCTGCTCACCCAGGGCTTCCTCAAGGTCTTTGACCGCATTCAGGACTTCCGGTACCGCGGACCGGGCAGCCTGGCCGGATGGATCCGCCGGATCATGGTGAACGAGTCCCTGATGCACCTCCGCCAACAAAAGTTTGAGTTTGTATCCGAGGACGAAGCTGTCCAGGTGGTGGCGACCGAGCGCACTGACCAGGCCCTTGATGCCGAAGCGCTCTATGCCCTGGTTCGGGCATTGCCGATTGGCTACCGAACCGTTTTCAACCTCCACGCCATTGAGGGGTATTCCCACAAAGAAATCGCCGAACAACTTGGCATTTCGGAAAGTACGAGCCGTTCCCAGCTGGCGAAGGCCCGCAAAATGCTCCAATCGATGGCGATTCAAACTGGATATCACAATGCAACAGCCTGATAAAAATACCTTTGACCAAGCGCTGGAAGACCTCCAGCACCTGAACGATACGCCCCCCGGCGTGGACCGCGACCCGTCGAAGACGTGGGACCGGATCGAGGCGGAGCTGGAGCCCGCCGACCAACGCCGACCCGCCATCCTGTGGTGGCGGCTGGCCGGAGTCATCGTCCTCGCCGTAGGCGTGACCTTTTGGATCGTCTCCCGGCAATCTTCACCCACTGAGATGGCCCAGAACGGGGAACATTCTCCCGAACGCATTGCCCAAGCCGATTCCATTTCCCTTGAACCCACTCCCAATGAATCCCCGACTTTGAGGAATCCACCGCCTCCGCCCCCGGATTTGATGAGTCAGCAGCAGGAACGAAAGGAAGAATTGGCCGCATTGGGATTCGTGCAGAAGGAACAAGGGGTGAAGACCAGTTTTTTTGACCAAAATTTGGGGAAGAAACTCCAAAGCAGTTTGGCGAACGTGCCGATCCAACCCGGATACTTTTCCGGGACGGGGGCCACAATCGAGCCGCCGTCGGTGGAGGAGTACGCCAGCATCGAGGAGCGGGGTTATGTGAAAGCGACGGAAGAGCCGCTGAGTACATTTTCCATCGATGTTGACAAGGCCGCCTACGCCAATGTCCGCCGTTACCTCCTGCAATGGGGCGAAATGCCGCCTCCCGGTGCGGTGCGGACCGAAGAAATGGTCAATTATTTCGACTACAATTACCGGGTGCCGGGTCCGAACAGCCGCCATCCCTTCCACGTCGAGACCGAAGTGGCCGTTTGCCCCTGGGACAAATCCCACCAATTGGTCCACATTGGCATCCAGGGCCGCGACCTCCCCCGCACCGACCTGCCGCGAAACAACCTCGTCTTCCTGGTAGACGTGTCAGGCTCGATGTCCGATCCCAATAAGCTGCCCTTGCTGAAGGAGTCCTTTGCGCTCCTCGTAGAGCAATTGAACGACCGGGACCGGGTGTCGATGGTGGTATACGCCGGAGCCGCCGGGGTAGTCCTGGAACCGACGCCAGGAAGCGAGCGGGAGGTGATCCTCCAAGCCTTGAACCGCCTCGAAGCGGGCGGCTCGACGGCCGGCGGAGCCGGCATCGAATTGGCGTACCGACTCGCCGAGAAAAATTTCGACCGGGATGGCAATAACCGCGTTATTTTGGCCACCGACGGCGATTTCAACGTGGGCGTTTCCTCCTCCTCCGGCCTGGAACAGCTCATCGAAAAGAAGCGCGAGTCGGGGATATTCCTGACGGTATTGGGCCTCGGAACCGGAAATTACAAGGATGCCCGGATGGAAACCCTCGCCGACAAAGGCAACGGAAATTTCTTCTACATCGACCAACTCAATGAAGCCCGCAAGGTCTTCGTGGAGGAGCTGAACGGAACCTTGTTTACCATCGCGAAGGATGTGAAAATCCAGGTGGAATTCAATCCCCAGGCCGTGGAATCGTACCGGCTGATCGGATACGAGAACCGGGCGTTACAGAATGAGGACTTCGAGAATGACAAGGTGGATGCTGGTGAGTTGGGCGCGGGGCATACGGTGACGGCGCTGTACGAAGTGGTTCCGGCCGGAACTGGCGACCTGAAAAGCGAATCCCTTCGGTACCAAAAGCCGATGTTGAGTGAAGAAGGGAAATACAGCGGGGAAATGCTGGAAGTGCGGGTCCGGTACAAACAACCCCAGGGCAGCGAGAGCACGCTCATTACCCACCGGGTCCAGAATCAAGCCCGCAACCTGGTCATGACCACGAACAATTTCCGCTGGTCCGCCGCCGTGGCCGCATTTTCCCTGGTCCTTCGCGACTCGGAATACAAAGGGGGCACGACTTTCGCTGGCATCCGCCAATTGGCGGAATCGGCCCTCGGAAACGATCCCTATGGTTACCGATCTGAGTTCTTAAATCTAGTGGACCGAGCCGAATCCATCCAAGCACAGGTTTCGGCACAAGACCAAAAGTAAACCAGTTGACTAACCATAGCAATGGAAAACCGGTGCGGAAATCTGACCCGCACCGGTTTCTTTTTTCCCGCTTCCCCGGCATTTCCCTATATTCCGTCCATGGAAATCCCCCATTCAGAGCTGAGCCGCCATCCGATCCACACCCAATCCGTCAACGGACTGGAGTACGCCTACATCGACAAGGGCGAAGGCCCCGTCCTGTTTTTCCTCCACGGCTTTCCCGACCTCGCCGGGACCTGGGACGATGCGATTGACGTGTTGTCGGCCGAATATCGGTGCATCGCTCCCTTCTTGCGGGGCTATTATCCTTCGGCGCTGGCCCCGGAAAACAATTACGACTCGCCGACCATCGGACGCGACATCGCCGCCCTGGCGGTGGTCCTCGGCATCGAAGAATATACCGTCATTGGACACGATTGGGGCGCTTCCGTGGCGTATAGCCTCGCGAATTTGGAGCCGGAGCGGGTGACGAAGTTGGTGACCCTGGGTATTCCCCATCCGCGATTCATCAAATTGACCATCTTCGGCCTGTGGCGGGCGCGGCATTTCATCCGCTTCCGCAAGCCCGAATCCTCCGTGGACTATTCCCGGAAAAACGACTATGCCTATATCGGCAAATTGATGCGGCGTTGGGCACCCAATTGGAAGGGCTACGGACCCACTTTTGAACTGGTACGGCGGACTTTTAAGCTGGAAGGTCGTTTGGAGGCCGCTTTGGGGTACTATTGGTCGTTCCAGGCGGGCAGAAATGACAAGGAGCGGGCGCGCATCGTGTACCGCCGGCCGAAAATGCAGGTCTTGACTTTTGCGGGGAAAACAGACGGGGGAATTTCGACGAAGGGATTCCTGAAAATGAAGGAAGACCTCGGCGATCAGGTCCGGTTGCGGATCCACGAGACTGCGGGCCACTGGGTGCACCGGGAAGCCCCGGACTATTTCGTGAAGGAACTGAAGGCGTTTCTGGCGGAAGGCTGATCAGGCTTCCGGACCCGGCAAGTACAGCTCGAAATGCCCGACGAAGGCGTGGCGTTCGAAGCTCAGGATCCAGAAATGGAGCACATTCGGGCGCTCCGCATCCCAATGGAGCAGCGGCCCATCGATGCCGATGGTATGACTGTCCAGAAATTTGCCTTCCCCATCCATCAACAACCCAAAATAAGGATTGTCCGCCGGCGGATTGGCCAGCGCCGTTTCGTAGGACTCATAAAATGAATGGTTCGCAATGCCCATCGGCATTTGGAAGCCCTTCTGCATTTCTCCCATATCCAGACTCGGAATCTTGTCCCGGAACAAGCCGCCCACCACAAAGCGGGTGCTGTTTCCATTGCCTTCAAATCCCAGTTCCAGCTCCAACGTGGCCTGGGCCGGCTCGGTCAGCGAATTCGTCTCCCGAAATGTCACCGACGTCAATTCGGCGAAGCGGCTCAGTTTGGTGGATTTCGGTGCCTTGGTTTCGTAGAAGCCGGGCGGCGAAAAGGTCGAAAATTGGGTGGAATCGTTGAGGAAATCGGAGATCTGGTGGATGTCGCCCGGGGCCGGGCGGACGATATTGGGATTTTTCTTCTTGCGCTCCCCGACGAGGGGATAGTACTGGTCGTTCCGGGAGACAAAGTCAATAGGAGATTCGTTCGTCACCTCGCGCAGGAGGGCCAGGTTGACCGGTTTGGACGGCGCATCCTGCCAATCCCGCATGATGGGGTAGTAGTAGGCAAAATCAAGGTCGCCGTTCCGGCGGTAAAACAGCTCTTCGTAGAGGCTGACCGGAAAATCGAACCAGGAGTGGTAGGCCGGTTTTTGTTGCTCATTTTCCTCCACATAGCCAATCACCTCCCACAGCCCGGCATTCAGGCAATTCCGCGCCAGATCCACGCGGACGTATTCATTTTTTTCATTCCCCGCTCCCCTCAACTCGAAATTGGAAGGCCCCAGGCGGACCTGCTGGCGGTTGAACTCGGCGTTTTGGAGGCAGACAAAAGTCAGAAAGGAGTCGGTACGGACCCGTTCGGGGACCGCGGGCATCCACTCGACGAGGTCGAGGTCGGTCAGTACCAGGGTATCCGAGGCGGGATTGTTGGGAGGCAGGAAAACGTCGTAGTGGCCATTTTCGAGGGGCCAAAAGATGATTTCCGAATGGGAAAACGATCCGTCGAGATCGCTGCGGATGGAAATGTCCGGGTTGTCGGGATAATCAGCGTCCGTCAATTCCTTCAATTCGGCGGAAAAAACCGCATCGGCCTCGGCTCCCATTACCGGTTGGGACTCGCCGCTGTTTTCCGAAGCGGATTCACAGGCGAATGAAGCCAGCCCAAAGCTCCAAATCAAGACAAACCATTTCCAATTCATGCTCCGAATTTCGTTTTCCCCGCCCATTTCCCCAAAGAGATCCACGGGAAAATTATATCTTCTGGTATGCAAAAGCATCGAAATTTTACCGCCCCCGCCTATTTTTCCCTGCCTTTTACCCTCCTCGATTCCACCCCGCTGGTACCCGTGACGATCAATGGCCGCCAAGGCCACATACTCTTCGATTCCGGAGCGCAGGATTTACTGGTCAACGCGCGCCATTTTGAAGCGGATAAACAAGAGGGAGAAAACCAAATACAGAGCGTGACCGGGTCGTCAAGTGCCTTTTTTGTTGGGTTGGAGGCATTTTTGATGGGAGGATTTGAGATTCGCGGCGGGGAAGTGCTGGCCGTGAGTTTGGAGCATGTGGAAGAAGAATTTGGGCAGGAATTGTTGGGGTTGGTGGGGTTTCGGCAATTGATTCACTTCGATTGGATGGCGGATTATGGTGCGGGACAAATTCATTTGTGGGAGCGGGCCAAACGGGCGCATTATCCGATTGCCGAGCAAATTCCCCTGAAGTTTTTCGGGCACCTGCCGATGCTTCCGGTTCAGATTGGGGGAACGGAATATCGGATGCTGCTGGATACGGGCTGCGAAATGGTGTTGCTGGATGAAGGCTTGCTGGACAAAATGGAGGACGTGGTGTCGGACCTGGAAATGGAGGCGATGGCGAGCGGGAGTGCGGAGGTCAGGGAAATGAATTCGGGTCGGTTGGAAGGCTTTCAGGTCGGGAAAATGGACTTTGGGCCGTGCAAGGTGACGTTTACGGATCTTCAGCGGATGCGACAGGCGATGGGCGATTTCGATGGGATCATCGGATACCCCCTGTTGCGCACCTATCGGTGCGTTGTGAGCTGGAATTACCGGCGGATGTGGTTGTTGGAACCGGGAAAGGAAATCGACGCCGCGGCATTTCAATTCTGAGATTCATACGCAATTGCCCATGATAAATGCCCATTTTCTCCATTAGAAGGCTGTTTTTCCTATCTTTACTCTCCTCACACCCAAAATCCGAGCGCCATGGCCACCAATTTGAAAAATCCCGATTATTACTTCAACCGCGAACTTTCCTGGCTGCTCTTCAATGAACGGGTGCTGGAAGAGGCCAACGATACGGAGCATCCCCTCCTCGAGCGGATGAAATTCCTGTCCATTTTCAGCTCCAACCTCGACGAGTTTTTCATGATTCGGGTGGCCGGTTTGAAGGAACAAATCGCAGCGGGCATCCACGAATTGCCGGCAGATGGGCTCAAGCCGGAAAAAGTCCTCAAAGAAATTTCCCGAAAGGTCCACGCGGATACGCACCTCCAATCCCGGATGTTGCTCGAAGACGTCCTGCCCAAACTCCGCAAAAAGGGCATCCGCATCCGCCACTACAATACGCTGACCGCGCCCCAAAAGGACTTTCTCAAGACCTATTTCAAAGAAAAAATCTTCCCGGTCCTCACGCCCCTGGCCGTGGATTCCGCCCACCCTTTCCCGGCGCTCCGCAACCTCGGGCTGAACCTGCTCATCGAGCTCCGCGACCCGCTCATGCGGCGCGAAACGAAGATTGCGGTCCTGCCGATTCCGGACCTCCTGCCGCGCTTCATCCAGCTCCCCGGCAACAAGCCGGGCGACCACCTCCTGCTCGAGCAGATCATCGTCCCGCACCTGGAGATGCTCTTTCCCCAGATGAAAATCCTCAACGCGAATGTGTTCCGCATCACGCGCAACGCCGATTTCGAATTGCAGGAAGCCGAAGCCGACGATCTGCTGAAGCTGATCGAACGCGAGCTCCGCAAGCGCCGCTTGGGGACGGTCATCCGCCTGGAAGTCTCTGACGACATGCGCCCCGAGAACCGGAAATTTCTCCAGCAGACCACCGGCCTGGCCGACAGCGACATCTACGACGTTTCGGGCCCGCTCGACCTGGCCTCTTTCATGTACCTCATGGGCCTGGACTATCCGGAATTGAAGGACGAGCCCTTTTCCCCGGCCCTCGCCGAGCACATCACGAACCAGCCCGATATTTTCTCGGCCATCCGCAAGCGGGACACCCTGCTCCACCATCCCTTCGACAGCTTCAACCACGTCGTGGATTTGGTGACGGAGGCGGCCTCCGACCCCGATGTGCTGGCCATCAAGATTACCCTGTACCGGACGTCGGGCAAGTCGCCCATCGTCCACGGCCTGAAGGAAGCGGTGGCGAACGGCAAGCAGGTGACGGCCCTGATCGAATTGAAGGCGCGTTTTGACGAAGAAAACAACATCGTTTGGGCGAAGCAATTGGAGCGGGAGGGCGTGAATGTGGTGTACGGGCTGCTCGGATTGAAAACCCACTGTAAGCTGCTGATGATTGTGCGGAAGGAAGAGGGCAAAATCCGGCGCTATATCCACATGTCGACCGGCAATTACAACGACAAGACCGCCAAATTGTACACCGATATCGGGTTCATGACGGCCGATGAAGCCATCGGTAAGGACGCATCGGAGCTGTTCAACCTGTTGACGGGCTATTCCCGTCAGAAAGAATGGCGCAAGCTGTTCGTCGCGCCCATCAACCTCCGCTCCAATCTCGTCAAGCTCGTCCAGGAGGCGATCAACGCCCACAGTGAGGACCATCCGAGCGAAATCATCATGGTGATGAACTCGCTCGTGGACCCCGGCATGATCCAATGGCTGTACAAGGCCTCGATGAAGGGTGTCAAGGTCAAATTGGTCGTGCGCGGGATTTGCTGCCTGAAGCCGGGCATCCCGGGGATCAGCGAAAACATTACCGTTCGGAGTATTGTGGCGCGCTTTCTGGAGCATCCGCGGATCTACTATTTCAAGATTGGGGATGCGGAAAAAATCTACATGGGCAGTGCCGACCTGATGCAGCGGAACCTGAACCGCCGCGTCGAAACCCTCTTCCCGGTGGAAGCACCGGAGTTGGTCCAGCGCACCCAATTCATCCTGGAGACCTTGCTGCGCGACAATGTGAAGGCCCGCGAACTCCACACCAACGGGGTGTGGACGCGTGTCGTGCCGAAAAAGAAGGCGGATCCCCTCAATTCCCAACTGTTTTTCCTGGAACAGGCCCAGGAACGCAACCGTCAGATCGATACGATTTCCTGATCGGGATTCCGACTTAATTCTGGAGCAGCTGGACGGCTTCCGCGACCGTGACCCGGGAATCGCCGTTGTAGCCGGTGAGGAAGGCGTCGGGGAACAATTCCTTGGCCCGTCGCAAAGCGGCGAGGGCGGTGCTGTAATTCGTGAATTTGCCGAGAGAATAGCGCTGGAAGTCGCCAGCGGAGACGTACCAGAGCTGGCCCACGAGTTCTTCGCCCAGTTTTTGGCGGAAGGTTTGGTCGGGGGCGGTCCGAAAGGCGCCAATTTGGACTGCGAAAAAGACCGGGTTGTCGGTCATGGCGGGCAATTCCACGGGCGGCTCGGGAACGATTTCTTCCTCTGCTATTGCTTCTTTGACGACCTCTTCTGCTACCGTTTCGTTTTCCTTCCCTTCATTTTCGGACATTTCTTCTTCCTCCACTTCTACCGCTACGGTTTCCTCTTCCACGGGCTCCGGAACCGTTTCGGCGGGAACGGTGAGGTCGGGCTCTGATTTTTCTTCCGGCACGAAGGTGGGCGCTTCGTACACGAAAGCATCCTCGAAACCGCGGCCCTTGATGCGGTCCAGGTTCTTGTAGGCGATGTCGCGTTCCTTGATGTGACCGAGTCGGTACACGGTCAAATTGCCGCGGGCTTCGGTCCAAACGGTCTCTCGGTACGGACCCAAGGCCTCGAAAAAGTCGGGATTGGGTTCCCGGGAAAACACCCCCAACTGGATGCTGTACCGCCCAATGGCCGATTCCTGGGTCTCTTCGTCTTCGCCCGGCGCGGCCGGAGCCAGGTTGCCATCGGCGATGGATTCGGTGGGCATGCTTTCTTCCACGACTTCTACGACCTCTTCTGCCACGGCTGCATTCTCCGCGATCTCTTCTTCCACGACCTCTTCAGCCTCCACAATTTCTTCTACTTCTGCCACCTCTTCGACTATTTCTTCGGTTTCCACTACCTCTACGATCTCTTCCACGACTTCCACCGTGTCGACCATGGCTCCGGTTTCATTTTCCACCTCGGCAACAGCTTCTTCAACCTCATTTTCCACCTCCTCCGACGGTTCGGTATCGCCAATGAAAATCACCTCGCTGCTTTCGTCACTCTCCAAAAAGTCACTCGTCGCGTAGGGATCGGATTCCTTCGGAGCCGTCTCCTCGGCCACCGGGTCGGAGGGAGATTGCATGTCGAGGGTATCGGTAAAAAAGCAGTCGATCAACTCCGGATCGGTATTGGTTTCCGCAATGGCTTCCTCCTTCGCTTCGCGGCCGTAAATCTTCAGCGTGACCCCCAAAGTCGTCAGCGGTTGGTCCAATTTGACGGAGTAGAAATCGCCTTTGCCCCGCCGTTCGGAGGCAAACAGGCCCTGGTCGGGATAAGGGGAAAGCAATAAGCCGTAATCGTCCTGACGGGAATTGATCGGGGCGCCCACATTGACCGGGAACCAGGATTTGGCGGAGGATTCTACGTAGTAAATGTCGAGACCGCCCAGTCCGCCCAGCCCATCGCTGGAAAAGCAGAGGGTTCCGAAGGGGTCCACGGTGGGAAGAAGTTCGTTTCTGGGCGAATTGATGGTGGGGGGCAGGGCAATGGGTTCCGACCATATGCCTCCGGGTTGACGATCAATATAATAAAGGTCGGTGCCGCCTTGTCCATCCGGGTTGTCGGAGGCATAGTAAAGGCGGTTGCCGTCCGGTGAAAGGGCAGGATGGCCGACGTTGAAATAGGGATCGTTGACGGGAAGGCTGCGGAATTCGCTCCAGCCTTTTTCGGTGCGCTTGGCGTAGTAAATATTCAGCCGCAAGTCGGCGGCTTTGTTGGCACTGACGGCATCCCGGGGGGAGCCGAGGATCGTCACGAACAATTCATCGTGGACTGTATCGATGGCCACGGGCCCCCAGAGGCCGCTTTTCAGCGGAAGTTTGATGGCCTTGGGGCTTCCGGTGGCCAGGCTGAAAATGGTATACGGTTGGGGAAGGTGCCAGGTAAACGGTTGCTGCTGTTTGCGGTTTTGGCGGGCCGACAACAGGGCGGGTTGTCCCTCCCATTGCAGGGGAAAGAGGTCCGATTGCGGCGAATTGTAGGGGAGCGGGCGGATAGAAACGAGGTGGGAATCGCGGTAGAATTCATTCTGGCGCAGGATGCTCTCCGCCATGGCGAGGGCGGTGAGGTGCGTGCTGTCCCGTTCGTAGTAGCGGGCCACCATGGCGGCCGCGCGGTTGGGCACCCCGGCCCGGAGGTAGAGGTCCGCGAATTCGAGGTAACGAACCGGCGGAAACTGGTTCAATTGGATGATTTTGGAATAGGCTTCCGTGGCTTCGGGAAAGCGGTGGAGGTAAAGGTAGGCGGAGGCGAGGTTCAGCCGGGCTTCCTTGTTGAACTTTTTGGCCAGCGATTTTTCGTAAATCTTGATCGCTGTTGCGTAGTCCTTTTTCTCAAACGCCCGGTGGCCCTTTTCCGCCAGCTTGTCAAACTGCGCGGCAACTTTAAGCGGTACCATGCCCGTGAAGACACCCAAGAACAGGCCCATCCAAGCCAATTGCCGCCATTTTATTTGTCGATCCAATTTTTTTCCAAACAATTCCATCTTGGAGCAAAAAAGCAGAAAAATTGAAGTGATCAAAGGAGATTTCTCCCAACTAAATGATTGGGCTGTGTCAAAAGGGGGACGGTAATCCGTCAAACAATCTTCAAGCTGGCCAAAAACCGATCAAATTCTTCCAGGGCGAGCTGATTTTGGGTGGCGGATTGGTGGAGGTTGATGGAAAACAAATACCGGTCGCTGAGAAAATGAAGGGTTTTGAGTTCGACGGGAAGCGGGGCGTCGATTTCCGCGTGTTCGAATAGGTAGTCGGCATCGCGTTCGTAGACCTGGTGGCCCGCCATTTCATAGGGCGGGAGCTGTCGAACAACCCGAAAGCCCTTGAGGAGCGCCGCCATTCCCGATGCGGTCATGTCGAGGAATTCCTCGAACGAATTCACCGATTCTTCCTCGTCGTACACTTTTCGCGGAGAGATGTGGAGCATGATGGTGGGAGAAAAAATGCCCTTCAGCGCTGGGTCGTCCTGGGCATACTTGGTCACCAGACAAGCTGGCTCCCCCAGATGTTCCCATATCTCTTCTTCCGAATCCTCCACTGCATGCCCGATGAACTGCCCTTCCCTCAACTCACCAAAGTCCTTGGTGTGGACAAAGCCCCAGCCCGGAGGCTTCTCAAAGGCCAGCCCGATTTTCCGGTTGATATACCAATCGCCTTCGATGACGACCGATTGCCCTTTGATCCGATCCCATGCAAATTGAAAGGTCTTGACAAATGCGTCGAATGCTTGTTTTCCGATTCCCATAGATAGGTGTTCGCGGTGATGCTGGTTTTCAATCCCAATTTAGAACCATTTTAAACACCTGAAATATTTGCAACGAAATCGCCTCAAATCGACGAAGTTGGAGACAATTTGGCGACTTGATAGTTAAACTATTAAGGACACTGTGAATGATCCTGACCGAGTGGTCCCAATCCGCCGTGGGCACCTTTTCTTTTCGTTGAAAAGGGATTAAATTCGTGTCCCCAGACGTATTTTTTTCTACCTCAAGTTCCCATTAAACAGAATCTATATGGCTTTTGACATCGAAATGATCAAGGAAGTGTACAGCCGGATGCCCGGTCGTATCCAACAGGCCCGCGAAATCCTGGGCCGGCCGCTGACACTTGCTGAAAAAATCCTCTATACGCACCTCTACCAGGGGGATCCCTCCGAATCCTACGAGCGCGGCAATTCCTATGTAGATTTTTCTCCCGACCGCGTGGCGATGCAAGATGCCACCGCCCAGATGGCCCTGCTCCAGTTCATGATGGCAGGCAAAGAAAAAACGGCGGTCCCCTCCACCGTTCACTGTGACCACCTCATCCAGGCCAAGCTCGGGGCCGACAAGGACCTGGCCGAAGCCAAGCTCAACAACAACGAGGTATACAACTTTCTTTCCGATGTCTCGAACAAGTACGGCATTGGCTTCTGGAAGCCCGGCGCCGGCATCATCCACCAGGTGGTGCTCGAAAACTACGCCTTCCCCGGCGGGATGATGATTGGAACCGATTCCCATACCCCCAACGCTGGCGGTCTTGGAATGGTCGCCATCGGGGTTGGTGGTGCAGACGCGGTCGACGTGATGGCCGGGATGCCCTGGGAACTCAAAATGCCGAAGCTGATTGGGGTGAAGCTGACTGGAAAAATGAATGGCTGGACGGCTTCGAAAGACGTGATCCTGAAAGTGGCCGGTATCCTCACGGTAAAAGGTGGAACCGGAGCAATTGTAGAATACTTTGGCGATGGTGCGTTGGGCCTGTCCTGTACCGGCAAAGGCACCATCTGTAACATGGGAGCTGAAATTGGGGCGACCACCTCGATCTTCGAATATGGCGACGCCATGTCCCGTTACCTGCGCGCCACCGGACGCGCCGATGTAGCGGACCTCGCGGATGGCATCCGCGAGCACCTCCAGGCGGACGACGAAGTCCACAACAACCCGGAACAATACTACGACCAGGTCATCGAAATCGACCTGGACAAGCTGGAGCCCCACCTGAACGGTCCCTTTACACCGGACCGCGCCTTCCCGATCTCCGAGTTTGCCGCCGCCGTCAAGGAAAATGGCTGGCCGGAAAAATTGGAAGTCGGCCTGATTGGCTCCTGTACCAACTCTTCCTACGAAGACCTTACCCGCGCCGCTTCGGTGGCAGAGCAAGCCCAGTCCAAGAACCTGACCGTACGGTCCGAGTTTACGGTCACGCCGGGCTCGGAGCTGGTCCGCTTCACCGCTGAGCGAGACGGACTGCTCGACACCTTCGCCGGCATTGGTGGCGTTGTCCTCGCCAACGCCTGTGGCCCCTGCATCGGCCAGTGGGCCCGTCACACCGATGATCCCGACAAGGCCAACTCCATCATCACTTCCTTCAACCGGAACTTCAAGAAGCGGAACGATGGCAACCCCCATACCCACGCCTTTGTCGGTTCTCCGGAACTCGTCACCGCAATGGTCCTGGGCGGCTCCCTGACCTTCAACCCCTTGACCGACAAACTGGTCAACAACGACGGCGAAGAAGTCATGTTGGACGAACCGCAAGGCATTGAGTTGCCGGAAAAAGGCTTCGAAGTGGAAGATCCCGGTTACCAGGCACCCGCTGCCGATGGCTCCGGAATCGAAGTGAACGTAAATCCCGAATCCAACCGGATTCAGTTGTTGACGCCGTTCCCGGCCTGGGAAGGCACCGACATCAAAGGACTGAAACTCTTCATCAAGGCCTACGGCAAATGTACCACCGACCACATCTCGATGGCCGGTCCCTGGCTCCGCTTCCGCGGCCACCTCGACAACATCTCCAACAACCTCATGTTGGGTGCGGTCAATGCCTTCAACATGAAGTCCAACCACCTCAAGAATGCCCTCACGGGCGAATATATTGAGGCTCCCCAGGTTGCCCGGGCCTACCGGAACGCCGGAGTAGGGTCGGTCGTCATTGGCGATGAGAACTACGGAGAAGGCTCTTCCCGTGAGCACGCCGCCATGGAGCCGCGCTTCATGGGCGTCCGCGCCGTACTCGTACGGAGCTTTGCCCGGATTGCCGAGACCAACCTGAAGAAGCAGGGCGTGATGGCCCTGACCTTCGCCGACCCGGCCGACTACGACAAAATCCAGGAAGACGATACCTTCGACATCCTTGGATTGGACAGCTTCGCCCCGGGAAGCCAGTTGACCTTCGTTGCCCACCACGCCGATGGCAGCAGCGACGAATTCAAGGTCAACCACAGCTACTCCGACAACCAGATCGAGTGGTTCAAAGCCGGATCAGCCCTGAACCTGATCCGTCAGCAGAACAATTGATCTACCGATAAGAATTGGAAAAAGGCTGCTTTCGAGTGGCCTTTTTCATTTTCGTTACCCCATCGAGTTTTTATCCCATGCGACATTTCCTCTGGCCCACCCTTTTTTGTGCCCTGTTGTTTTTCTTCGGATGTCAGGAAAATTCAACCTCCGCCTCCTCCACCTCGGAAGCGCCCGCCCCCCAAGCGGATACCAGCGCCGCGGTAGAAGCAGTGCGGGACCAGCCCGTAACCTTTAAAGGCCGCATCGAGGAACTCTGCGATACCCTGTTTACCGATTACAAGCAGCAGGAAATGGACCCGGTCGATAAGTTTCCCCGTTTCAACCGCTCCAACCAGAATGTTTTCCGCCTCTACCGCCGTTCCCAACCCATCAAATCCAAGGTCAATCCCCGCGTATACCCGCGCCTGACCCTGAAGGCTTATCGGTTTGGGGATGAAAAATCGGTGGATGCTACCGTAGAAGAATACCTGAATGGCCAGGAAAGCAGCGCCGACCAAATCGAATTGGGGGACAATATTGAGGCGCTGAAAAGCCCGCCCCAGTTTTGCGCGATCCTGGGCAGCCAATTCATCTTGTTGCAAACCAGCTGTATCTACGAGCATCCGACCTACGACGAGATGCGGGAGCGGTTTTTTGGGTGGGTGGAAAGCCAGGCCGACGTGCGCTATGCCTGGGAAGTGACGTGTGAGGCGGGGCGAACGGAATATCGGGTCGGCGGAAAGTAGGCCAATGAAAAAGGCGCCCCGTTCCCGGAGCGCCTTCCCATCAAATATATTTTTGAATTAGTTCTTCAGGAACTTGCGGCTGACGACATTGTCACCGGCTTCGTAATTGAGCAGGTACATGCCGGGCGTGAGGCGGGTAACGTCCATTTCCGTCATTTCGACCGGGGTCACGGTCTTGCGCATGAGGACGCGGCCGTTGAGGTCGAGGACAGAGAGGGTACCGCGGTCGAGGCGGCCTTCTTCCGTGGCGACGTACAGGGTATTGTCGACCTGCGTCGGGAAGACCAGCACGTTCGCGGCGAATGCGGCGGGAGTAATGGACAATGCGTTGTTCACATCGTAAATCAGCGTTTCTTCAGTCAGTTCCCGGTTTCCTTTTTCCCAAACCTTCACTTCCACAATGGCAGAAGCAGGCGAGGAACCAGATTCCAGAATGATTTTGAAATAGCTGTCATCGCCATTTTTCAGGGACGTAGGATCGTGGGTGGCATAGTTGGGCTGACCAGTGGTGAAGCTCACCAGCGGAATGCACTGCTCGTGGTCACACATTTGGTAAATCCAATCCTGGTTGAGGGTAATGTCACTCAGGGTCCATTCCAGATCGAGATCACCTCCGGTAACGAGGTTGTCGATAAAGACCGTGTCGGTATAGTACCCATTGGTACCCATAGTGATCGAAACGGAGTTCGTGGAGATGGCAAAGGAGGGGTTTTGGGCCCGTCCCAGGGATACGATGGTAATAAAGGCGAAGAGTATAAGTATCTTTTTCATAAGCATTGCCTTCTTGATCGAGTAAAAGGTTTTAACTAAAATACTGCTGTCCCTCGGAAAATCCTAAAATCAGGGTTTGGCAGAGGAACGAAATGTTGGGACGCGACACTCTCAGCTGGGGTTCTCGGTCACCTTGACCAGCATTTCCCGCAGCTCTCCTTCAATCGCAAGCGCCTTTTGTGTCTTTTGGCTCATGATCACAAAAGTCACATCGGCATCCACCACCAAGCGGTCGGTTTCGTTCAGGTAGAGTGCCTGGTGCATGACCACGCTCTTGTTCCCGGCATGTTTCAGATTGGTTTCGATGCGGAGGGTATCTCCCAGGGTCGCGGGATAGCGGTAATTGACATTGTAATTGACGATGACAAAGGCCCATCCATTTTTCTGGAAGACGCTGTAGTCAATCATGTCTTCAAAGTAAACCCAACGGGCCTCCTCCATCATTTCCAGATAGCGGGCATTGTTGACGTGCTGGTACATGTCGAGGTGAAAGCCCCGAATCTTGATTCTGTGCGTACTCTTCATGGCGCAAATGTACGCCCATTCCCAGTTTGATGGAGGAAAATTTCAACCGAGGTCCAGGCGGCGGCTCTGCATGCTTTGGAAGGCGTTGCCCCCGTCGATTTTGTGCTTGATGGCGAGAAAATCGTCCAGGCGATCGTAGCCCGCCCGCAGCATTTCCGGCTTCATGCGCGAATCCTTGGTGAGGTAGAGGCGGCCGCCGTAGGCGAGGACGATCTCGTCGAGTTCATCGAGGAAGGACCAGAGCCGCTGGGTGATCGGGAAATCCAGCGCCAGGGTATAGCCTTCCATGGGGAAGCTCATCAGGCCGGGGTCACCCGGGCCAAAGGTCTTGAGCACCGTCAGGAAGGACGGCATCGGTTCATGCGCGATTTTTTCCAGAATCCGCACCAATCCATCGTACGCATTCTTCGGTGGAATCACGAATTGGTACTGCGCGAATCCCTTTTTCCCGTACACCCGGTTCCAATGCAGCACCCCATCCAGCGGATAGTAATAGGTATCGTAGTCCGTCAGGTGGGTGAACTTGTCCTGGTTGCCCTTCGAATAGAACCAGTGGTTGAAAATCTTGGTCGTGGCGGGATTGATGGTAAACGAGGGAAACACATCGGGCAGGCTCAATTTCCCTTCCCCCATCACCTGCAACGGATTCGCCTTCTGGGCCTCCGAACTGAGGTCATCTTTCGTCGCGTGTTCCCCATTCAGCAGAATCCCCCGGCCGAGCGCATTGCCCTTCGCCAAACAATCGATCCACGCCACCGAGTAGGTATAGTGCAGTGACTCTTCGAACAAGGGAAACAACTCGTCGATGTTCCGGACGCGGATGCTGTCCTCAACGATATAGGCCGTTTCCACCGGCTTCATCTGGAACGTCGCCTCCACAATCAGGCCGGTCAGGCCCATGCCCCCGCAAGTCGCCCAGAAAATATCGCTGTTTTCCTCCCGGTTGCAATTGTAGATCGTCCCATTGGCCGACATCAGCTTCAGAGAGTGGAGGTGGCGGGAAAATGAACCCTCGCTGTGGTGATTCTTGCCGTGCACATCCGCCGCAATCGCCCCGCCCACCGTAATGAACTTGGTCCCGGGCGTCACCGGCAAAAACCAGCCCTGCGGCAGGCACACATCGATGATTTCCTTGAACGAAACCCCCGATTGGCACCGCAAAATGCCCGTATCGGGATCGAAATCGAGAAAGCGGTTGAAATGGGTCGTATCCAGGATGCGCTCGCTCAACGAAGAATCGCCGTAGCAACGCCCGAGGCCGCGCGGGATGAAATCTTCCCAATCCTTCGTCTCCGCCACCGCCTGGCGGGGAGATGAAAACGAGCGGACTTCAGCTTCAGCAGTAGGATACAGGCCCCAGTTCGTGACTTTCATGCTGCAAATATAAGGGAAACTACGGGGGACCATCATCCCATTTGGGTGGGAGGGAAGCCGAAAGGCAATTTAGAACAAGCGGCGGGCGCGTTCCTGTCCGGGTGCGAGGCCAGCCTTCTCCAATACCCGCGATGCCTTGACGAGCCAATCGGTAATGGTAATGTCCGAGAGCTTTTCGCCCTGGCGGTCGGTCAGGCTGCCGTCCCACCGACCCGCACAGTGTTGGGCGGCGGCCTTCATCGACAGGTAGACATTGATGGGGTCGAGGCTGTGGGCGAAGCAAAAAGAGAATTGGAGGCCCTGAAGGGGAAATGCAGTGCTGGCGATCGTTTCGGGCACAAAAAGGTCCGGATCGCCAATGGGGTGGACGGAAAAATGCGAATTGCCTCCCGCCTGGTTGTTGAGGTTGACCCAGTGAAAATGGCCATCCTCCATCCACTGCAAGCCCAGGCGCATGAGTTCGTCCCAGCACCGGCGGGCATCGAGCGATTGGGGCTGGGGAAGCTGGAGATAAATCGTCGGAAAATATTGCCAGGTGGTGCGGAGCTGGACCAGCTCCGCGGACTTCTGTTCCGCGACCTCGGGCGCATCGTTGTGCCGGATCGGATTGGAATAGCCCTGTTCCAGCAGCCACCGCGCAAAATCATTGTAAATCGTTTCCAATGAAGGATTTTCCGCCCGGTGCTCGTGCCAATGCGCCCGGTCCACCGCAATTTCCAGCGCCTGGATCGGCGTTTCTGGAGCCAGCCAGGCCGTGTAGGTCCATTCCTGGGTCGCGGCCACCTGCACATAAGCGGTGTATTGGACCGCTTGGAGCGCGGGCAGCGTGGCGACCGCCTCGGCCATGGAAGCGGTCGGCAGATTTTCTTCGGAAAATTGGGTTGAGAGGTTCCAGTCGAGGAGGGTATCTCCGCGGTGGTCGCGGCGGAAGACGAAGCCACCGGAGGTGCGCGGCAGGTTGAGACGAGATTCGTCCAGGATGGGCTTGGTGAGGCGCTCCGTCGCCCACAACCCCAATTCACGGAGTCGGGCCGTCGTTTCATCCTGTCCTTCCAGCAGGATTTGCTCGCCCATCGGAATCCGTCGCCGCCCCCTCATGAGGTACACCGATCCCCCGATGATCCCAACAATGCAGACAAGCGCAACAACTCCAAACAATAGGCTCATAGCATCAATCCATCATTGGCCGTAGGTCCGGTTGTACATGAACCGGTAGTAATGATTGTGCGTTTTGTGGTCCCGGAACGTCACCAGCACATCCTTCGTCACCAGGTTTTGCTCCAGCCGCAGAAAGGTCTTTTTTTCCCGCCACGTAAACTTGAATCCCATCGCGTCATTTTTCTCCCCCTCCCCATACCGGTCCAGGATCCAATTCCGCAACGCCTCCCCATTCTGCCCCAGCGCCTTCACCTCAATGGAATGCAGGTGGCTGTCGTAGAAGAAAAACCGCACCGAACGCAATTCAATCGGCGCTTCCAGCATGATGTCCGTCAAGACCCGGTGCTCCGGCAACAGGTCATAGCGCAGCAGCTTCTGGAAATAACCCCGCTTTTGCACCATCGTCGTCAGCAAAGAATCTTTTTCCTGCCCCAATTCGAAGCCCAGAAACCCGTGGTCCCGGTCCAACTGCTGGGCCCATCCCGCACTTCCCAGCCCCACCACCAACAGCAGTACTCCCAACCAGCGCACGACAATTTTATTCTGCATGACGATAATTTACTTAATTTTGACCGAACGAAGAGTGCAAAAGGCATGCCAGAGACCAAAACCAATATCCCCACCCTCTGTGGTCACCCCCTCACCAACGGGAATACCTGGGACCTCGGCGAACTCAATGTCAGTGCGGAGGAGATCATCGCGTTTGCCCACGTAGTGGATCCGCTCCCCTTTCACATCGACCCCGAAGCCGCCCGCAAAAGCCAATTCGGCACCCTGGTCGCTTCCGGACCCATGATGTACAGCGAGTTCCACAAGCGCGCCTTCATCCCGCTGTTTGGGGCCAGCATCCTCGCCGGCGCCGGAATCAGCGATTGGCACTTCATCCAGCCGCATTACCCCGACACCTCCTACTTTGGCACCCTCACCGCCCTCGACGTCCAGGTGCGGCCTGACAAAGGCATCGCCAAGGTCCATTGGCACTTCGTCTTCCGCGACGCCAAGGGCGAATTGGCCCAGGAACTGAAAGTGCGCATCCTCCACCAACTCGATCCCGCATGAAGCTCGTTCGGATGCCCGCCCTCGCCCAGTGGTGTTGGCCCCGCCGACGCTGGCACGAGGACCGCTCCGAGCCGGTGCTTTACTTGACCTTTGACGACGGCCCCACGCCGGGTGTCACCGATCAGATTTTGGATGCCCTCGATCAATACCAGGCGCAGGCGACCTTTTTCAGCGTGGGCGACCAGGCCCGCCGCAATCCCGACCTGTTACGGGAAGTACAAGCGCGCGGCCACCGGATCGGCAACCATACCCATACCCATTTGAACGGCTTCAAGACGCCTTTTGCGACCTATTGGGCGAATGTCAGCCAGTGCCAGGACCAGTTGACGACGATCCTGGGCGAGGCGCCGCAGCTGTTTCGGCCTCCGTATGGCCGCCTGCCCGGCAAGACCGCCCGCGCCCTCCGCAAGCAATACGACATTGTGATGTGGGACACGCTCGCCTACGATTGGCGGGCGGATTTGAGTCCCGAGGCGGTGAGCCAGAATGTGATTTCCAAGGCCCGTCCCGGCTCGATCGTCGTGTTGCACGACAGCCAGAAGGCCGCCGACCGCGTATTGGGTGCGCTGCCGCAGATATTGGCGCATTTCCAGGCAAAGGGATTTCAGTTTCGGGCGTTGCCAGAACAATAGGACAAGGGCGGTCCCGGCCTCCCCGGCCGGGCGGTCCCTCCGGCAGTCGCTCCGCTCACGCGGGAGCTCCCACAATCGCCTCCGACACCTACCGCAAATCCAGACATTTTTTCATCCATTCAGAAGACCCCAGGTCAAACAGTAGTGTTTTGTTGGTCCCTCGGGTAATTTTTTGTTTACACACGTCGTGATTATTTTAAGCCAGGAAGTCCCATTCGATTCGATCAACCAACCATCTAAAAAATATTTTCAATTTTTTCTTTGCCCGGGGTAACAATGCCTGCCCCTCTGGTATCAAAGGATGAATTGAACACAGAAACCAAACTATTCGTCATGAAATCCTTTTACCAAACCAGCATTTTTTCCTTGCTGCTCGTCCTGGGAAGCGTTTTTTCCAACCTCCACGCCCAGTCCCCCGCCGAAATGACCCGCGATGACCGCTTCGAATTCTTTTCCGGCGATGTGCCCCCTGAATTCGATCAGCCCGGTCGCGAAATCGTAGCCAACGGATCGGATTCCGCTCCCGCAACCCACGGTCTCCGGACGAATGCTTGCCCGGCTGGCTTCATCATGAACACGCCCTACAACTCGAACAATGGCCAGCGGGGCTGCATGTTCGATGTCTTTGCCGCGAATGCCGTCACCATTCGCTGCTTCGAATCCAATCTCTACGCCGGCACGACCGCCGACTACGAGATTTATTACCGGGCTGGCACCCACGTCGGCTTCGAGAACAACGCCGCCGCATGGACCTTCCTCGGAGGAGAAACCGGAGTGACCTCGGCCGGGACCAATGTGCCCACCGCCCTCAATATTCCCATCAACATCACGATTCCCGCCGGGCAGACCTACTCCTTCTATATCACCAATACGTTCGGAGCCGGTACGTCCTATACCGATGGCACCGCCGTCGGCAACTTCCTCGCCGCCGACGCCAACATCACCGTCTTCGAAGGGGTTGGGAAGAGCTATCCCTTCGGACTCACCTTCAATGTCCGGAACTTCAACGGGACCATCTTCTACGATCTGGGCAGTGTGCTCGATGGCGACGAGATGCTGCTGGCCGGTGAAGTCGGAGAATTGGGGAACGAATTGGAGTGGAGCCTGGCCGAAAGCACTGATATCGCGGCGCTGAGATTGGAGCGTTCGGCCAACGGCGAGCAATTCGAAGTGATTGCAGATCTTCCCACCGTAGCCACGGGGCGCTACCGGGACCGGATCGACATGGGCCAGGACCAGTTCTACCGACTAGTCCAAACCAACCAGAACGGCCGGGAATCTTTTTCCGAAATCCTCCACCTCAAGGCCTGGAACAAGGGCGAAGCATTCCAAATCGAAGGCATTTTCCCGAACCCTTCTACTTCCGATGCCGCCCTCAAGATCAACAACCGTAATCTGACGCACCTGGACCTCTCGATTTATGATCAAACGGGTCGGGAAGTCTACACCCGATCCTTGGAAGCCAAACCCGGGTCGCAGGAGCTCCCCCTTGACCTGGATCACCTACAAGCTGGCGTATATGTCCTGTATTGCACCGGAGGTGGCACCCGCCATACCCGTAGGATCATCCGCCAGTAGTGTTCTGTTTCAATTCAATTGGCAAGCGGCTTCCCACGGGGGCCGTTTGCTGCTATTATAAGGAAGGGAATTCGAGTGCAGATGGAGGTTGGACCACAGGGGATTCACTGTGGTTTCCCAATTGCTGATTGCCCCATTCCACCAGCTGGAGCATTTCACGGTGGTTGGGATAATTCTCCCGCAGATGTTCCAATTCGCGCTTGGCTTTGGTGGGTTGGTCCTGCCGGATGAGCCAGTGCAGGCGGGCCCGGTAATAGACCGTTGAATGCGGCGCGAGGTTCCGCAGCTTTCGGAGCAGCGGACGAAGATCAGGCAATGGAGATTGTTTCAGGCTAAGTAGAAAGCGTTGGAACAGGATCAGGGCGTCGTCGGGAAAACGGCTTTCCAGCGACGGCAACAGTTCCGACGGATCTTCGTGGAGGGTATTCAGCGCGATGAGCAGCCAATGGGCCTCCCCGCGGTCCGCGGGGCAAAGTCGGTGCTGGCCCCAGAGGAGGTCCAGTGCGAGCCCTGCGTCCCCATTGACCAGGTACAATTCGGCCAGGAGGCAGCGGTGGCGCGGTTCTCCCGGCATGAACCGGTGGGCGAGGTCCGCAAAATGAAGGGCGTTCGGAATGCGATCTTGGGAGAACAACAGCCGGGCCTGGAAATGGTGTTGCCAGCCGAGGTCCTGCGTTTGGTCAAGGGCCCTTTGCAAGGTGCGTTGGGCATTTTCGGTTTGGCCGTGAACAAATTGCCAGCGGGCGAGGGCCTCGAAGAGGTCCAGACTGGCTGGATGGCGTTCCAGGGCGGCTTTCGACTGTTCGATGGCTCCCCGCCAATCACCGGTGGCCTCCAGCAGGTAGGCCAGTTCCCGGCGTTTTTTCCAGCCGCCCGGATGCCGGGCGATGTAATTGCGGGTGGCTTCGATCTGTTGGGCGAGACGGGTTGGCCGATGGGAGCGAAAGATGACCTGTTCGGTTTGGCGCTCGTTCGGCAGGGAAACGGTCACGAGTGAAGCGTGGCGACGGGGCGGACCCGCTTCAAAGCGGGGCAAGCGCAATTGGTCATCGGCGTGGCGGTGGTCCCTGGGCCCGGCGGCAGGTGCATCGGGAAGCCGGGGAGCACGCGGAGTCTGTTCCTGGGTCAAAAACTCGAGGAGCCGGCTGCGGGCGCCTGACCAACGTTTGCGGGAATTGGCGGCCGAGATGCCCAGCAATTGGGCGATGTCCTGGTGGCGGAGTCCGTCATAAATCCGCATTTCCGCCACAAAGCGCATTTTTTCGGGCAGCGTTTCGATGGCTTCCCGAATCCGGTCCTGCACTTCTTCCTGACCCAATTGTTGTTCCGGATTGGGATCGGTGGCCTTGCCCTGAAAATTGGCGAGGACATCGGGAGCCAGCGTAACAATGGGACTGCGTTTCAGGGACCGGTACAGTTCGGCCCGACAGGAGGACAAAACTTTGACGAGGTAGGCGCGGGGATTACTTTTCGTGGAAATGGAAGATTTGCGGTGGGCGTCGAGGGCTTTGAAGAGGCCTTCTTGCAGGAGGTCATGGGCTTCACTTGCATTTCCCTTCATCATCCGCATGCTCACCCCTTCCAGAAACGGCAAATTGTCGTTCCAGACCCGCCAAAATTCGGCATGGGAGTCTTCAGCGAAATTACCATTGGAAGAAGCGGCCACCATCTTTTGCATTGAGGTTTTTCCAGGATCACCAATGTGTATATTGGAGACCCATCGGGACTTAAAATTATTGAAAATCGCTACAAATAATAAAAAGAATCTACTTCTTATCGTTTGTGGCGGGCAATTCGTCGAATGTTTGGCATGTTTCGAACAAAGCGTCAGGGCATTATTTACTTTATTTTTCTAGGCCTGGGTCTGGGAATTACGGTATACGTTTTTGCTGGCCAGGATTTGGGAGCGATACGGGCGGCCCTGGCGGAGACGCACTGGGGATTCGTGTTGTTGTCGCTGGGGTTGACGCTGGGCGGGCACTGGGTGCGGGCCATGCGGTGGCGGCAGTTGGTGGAGGGAGCGGGACAACAGACGACGACGGCAGCGGCCTTTTGGGCGATGATGAATGGCTACCTGGTGAATTTGGGCGTTCCCCGATTGGGAGAGGTGACGCGTTGCGCCTCATTGAACCGCCTCTCGGCGGTTCCGGTGGCGACCTCGGGCGGCACCGTGGTCCTCGAACGCGTCATCGATTTGTTGACCTTGCTGATCGTCCTGGTCCTGACCTTCTTTTCGACCCAGGGCCAACTCCGAATCTTTTTTGAACAGGATATTGTCCAGCCCCTGTCCGAAAAATTGGTCACTGGCCGTTGGCTCCTGGCGGCGGGCCTGATTTTTCTGGTGCTGAGCGCAGTGGCGGTACTTTTATTTCTCCGTCTCCAAACCCAACAACGGGCCCTGGTATGGCTCCAGAATCAGCTGCGGGAACTGCGCTTGGGGCTGTTGAGCTTGGTGAAAATGCCGGGAAAAGGGCGCTTTTTGGCCTATACGGTGCTGATTTGGGTCAGCTATTTTTCGGCTCCCTGGCTGATGTTGCACGCTTTGGGGCTGGTGGAAGGCTGGGGCTTGGAAATGGGCCTGGTGGCGTTTGCGGTGGGGAGCATTGCCCGGACAATTCCCGCTCCAGCGGGTTCTATGGGCCCGTATCACTGGCTCGTGAGCCGGTCCCTGCTCCTGTTTGGCCTGACCGAAGCCCAGGGATTGGCCCTGGCCACCCTGAACCACGCCGTCCAAACCCTATTTTATTTACTTGTGGGAGGCATTTCTTTTCTCGCCTTTGCATGGTTGGGCCGTCAATCCACCTGAAACCTTTTTGCTCACTTCCGTACAATACCCTCACAGGCATTGGCTTGAAAGAAAACCGCCTTCTGAGAATTTTTGGTCTTTCCCCCGATGACCGTCCGAAACGCCCCCACTGCCAATTTGAATTTTTGGCATGTTGTTTGAACTGTAATTTTTGAAACCCCAATTACTCTTAAACCTTAAACGATCGGACGGTTATGAAGCGGAAAACAAAATTGCTCCTTCTCCCTTTGCTCCTCGGCGCTTTCCTTTTCCTCTCTGAAACAGTACACGCCCAGAAATATACCATTGCAGCCGGATGGCGCGCCGGATCGGCCACCAACGGAATTGCAGTGAAGTTGGTCCCGATCGAGGGATTGGCGCTCGAAGGAATCTACGGGTTCTACCCTTTTGGCCAGAGCATTACGGGCTTGATTGAGAGTCACCACAGCGTATTTGGAATCCGCCGCCTGCAAGTCTATGCCGGCGCAGGGGCCCATTACCGCATGAATTATATGGACGGGGTCTTTACCGATCCCATCAACGGAACATTTGAGGCGATTTCTCCTCCTGGTACCCGCGGTTGGGGCCTGGATGGAATTGTGGGAATCGAATTGAAACTGCCGATTCTACCCGTGGTCATCAGTGCGGATGTCAAACCGATGATCGAGTGGACCAATTTCGGCGGCTCACTCCGCAGCCTTGACCCCGGTGTGGGTCTAAAGGTCGCCTTCTAAAGATTACGTGATTTTCCTACCATCGAATGACGGCCACTCCGACGGGGGTGGCTGTTTTTTTTGTGGTTAACCCATTGATGCACATTGTATCAAAATGTCTCTTTTCGTAAATTGGTAACCTCGATTCGTCAAAAAGCAACCCTATGGAAAAGCAACAAGATCCCATCCAGGCATCTAAAGAAGGCCAATTGGAAAATGCCGGGGGCAGCCTCTCTGCTGTCCCTCCCAAGCAACTGTTCGCAGATGATACGCCGGTCCAGCGTCAGAACAAGAATGGTGACAAGGACCACGAGCAAGAACAGCAGCAGGAGCAAGCGCCTCCTGGAATTACCATGGAGCGGGCCAATGAAGTTTTCCAGGCCCTTCAATCCCTGACATTCGAGAATTCCCGGGGTGAGCAGCAGCAAGTCCCCTACCACTTCCCACCGGATGGTTGTTATGCACGAGCCCACCTCATGGCTCAAGCTATGGAAGGCATGGGCATTACCTCGGAAAAGATTTTTGTGATGTCCCAGCGGCAGGACGGTTCGGGAGGATTGACTGTGGCTTCTGACTACTCGCCGACGCCGAATGTTCCTTCTATTACCTGGCGGTACCACGTTGCTCCGGTGGTAAATGTTATTGGTGAAGAAGGCGGGGTAACGCGAATGGTGATGGACCCATCTGTGAGCAGCCGTCCTTTGACCGTCTCTGAGTGGATTGGGTTGATGAGTCCGGACGAATTCTCCGAGCGGACTGTGGATGAGGTACAGGAGTTGGCCAATAACAACGGAGGAAACCCCTTCGTCAATGGAGATAATTATTATTATTTCTCTCCGCAGGAACACTTCTGGCCGGCTGATTTCAACGCCACGCCGCAAAGTGCCGACGCCAATATGGATTCTGTCCGGGATACTTTGACCCAGTACGCCGACCAAACCGTCATTACGGAGTTTATTGCGGCAGTTCGTCAGCAGGCCCGGGCGGAGGCTCCGGGAGTGGAGGCGGTGATCCAGGCCGGAGGACGCTTCCCGGCAGAGTTAAGGCCACAAGTCTGGACCTATTTCCTCTCCGAAATCAATGGGGACTTCAAGGATGCTGTTTCCGAGGAGGATTTCAATCGTTTACGTGATTTTATGAATCCCTAAGAAATCGATACTTTCACACATGACGCGCATTTTCCTTCCCCTGGTTGTTCTCCTTTTTGTAGGAACCATTGCGTCAACAAGCTGTAATAGACCTCGAACCCCAAATTCATCTTCGGCACCAATGACACTTGGATCTACCACCATTACCACTACGGTCAGCGCGTTTCACAGTCGAAACGGCTTCATCGAAGTATTTTTTGGCATGCTGCCTTCTTCCCACAAAATCATGCTTGATCACCCTGCATTCGAGCAAATCATGGGAGACCTCAGCCATGCTTACAAGTCCAAGTCACAGGTAAAAGTGACCTATTCCATCGACATGACGGTCTCGGCCCTGGAACCGGTCGAATAACCCCTGTCCGCCCCAGGCAATCATTTTGTTTGCTTCCCCATCCTCTTTTTCGCTATATTTACTCTGCATGCAGAGTAAAATTGCAGCCTAAATCAAGTTTTATGGAAGCAACGGCCACAATATCCCCGGATACCACCTTTGATTGGAACCGGGTCGAGAAGCAGCAGCAGCTGTTTACCAATAACTTCACCTTCAAGCTCGCGATGCTGAAAATGCTTCCGATGGGCTTTTTGATTGGGATGAAGATCAAAGACCTCAACAACGATACCTGCACGGTGACGGTACCGTATAAGTATCTGAACAAAAACCCCTTTGGATCGACCTTTTGGGCGGTGATGGGCATGGCGGCGGAAATGACCTCGGGGGCCCTCTCCCTCCAGTACCTCCGCGCATTGCGGGGACATTCAGTCGCCTTTATTTTGGTAGAGCAGGACGCCCAGTTTTATTCCAAGGCGGTCGGCATCACGCGCTTCGAATGCGCATCCGGTCCCGAGATTCGCGACGCGATTCTCCAGACGATTGCGACGGGCGAGCCCGTCGTCGTGAAGTGCCCCGTGCAAGCCTACAACAAACAAGGAGAAGTCATCGCTGAATTTTCCTTTTCCTGGTCTTACAAAGCCCGCTCCAAAAGATAATTTCCATGTCGAAGCCATTTCCCCACGTCTTTGAACCCCTCGATTTGGGGCATACCACGTTGAAAAATCGGGTCATCATGGGCTCGATGCACACCGGGCTGGAAGAGGCCAAGAATGGCTACGAAAAGATGGCCGCGTACTTTGGTGAACGGGCCAAGGGCGGCGTCGGCCTGATCATTACGGGTGGCGTTGCGCCGAATATTGCCGGCTGGGTGGGACCATTTTCCATCAAGCTCACGAACAAGCGGACGGCGAGAAAGCACCGCCTCATCACCGATGAGGTCCACAAGCACGGCGGCAAAATCGCGATGCAGATCCTGCACGCCGGCCGCTACGGGTACCACCCCCTCAACGTCGCTCCTTCGGCGATCAAGGCCCCCATCGGGATGTTCAAGCCCTTCCGCTTGTCCGGATTGTGGGTCAAGCGCACCATTCGCCACTTTGTGCGGTGCGCCAAACTCGCCAAAGAAGCGGGTTACGATGGCGTCGAGATCATGGGCTCGGAAGGGTACCTGATCAACCAATTCATTGCGAAGCGGACCAACAAGCGCAAAGACCAATGGGGCGGTTCCTACGAAAACCGGATTCGCTTTCCCCTCGAAATCGTGCGGCAGACTCGCGAAGCGGTGGGCAAGGACTTCATCATCATCTACCGCCTGAGCATGCTGGATTTGGTGGATGAGGGAAGCAGTTGGGAGGAAATTGAGTTGCTGGCCAAGAAAATCGAGGAGGCAGGCGCCTCCATCATCAATACCGGGATCGGGTGGCACGAAGCCCGCGTCCCCACCATCGCTACGATGGTGCCCCGGGGAGGCTTCAGCTGGGTCACGAAGCGCCTGATGGGAAAGGTGAACATTCCCCTGGTGACGGTCAACCGCATCAATACGCCGGAAAAGGCAGAAGAAATTCTGGCCGATGGCCACGCCGACATGGTCTGCCTCGCCCGTCCTTTCCTGGCCGATCCTGAATTTGTCAACAAGGCCGCCGAAAACCGCAGTGCCGAGATCAATACCTGTATTGCGTGCAACCAAGCCTGTTTGGACCATATTTTTTCCCGCAAAACGGCCTCCTGCCTCGTCAATCCCCGGGCCTGTCACGAAACCGAATTGGTGATTGCTCCGGCTCAGAAGAAGAAAAAAGTCGCCGTGGTTGGAGCTGGACCCGCTGGTTTGTCTTTCGCGGTGACCGCCGCCGAACGGGGCCATGACGTGACCTTGTTCGATGGCGCCTCCGAAATTGGTGGCCAGTTCAACATGGCCAAGGCGATCCCGGGCAAGGAAGAATTCCACGAGACCATTCGTTTTTACAAGAATCGTCTGGAAGCCACCCAGGTGAATGTCCAATTGAATACCTGGATGACGGTGGAGGACCTGAAGGCAGGGGGCTACGATGAAGTGGCCGTCGCCACGGGGGTGAAGCCGCGGGTGATTCGGTTGGAGGGAGAAGACCACCCGAAGTCGTTGACCTATATAGAGGTATTGCGGGAGAAGAAGCCGGTCGGAAAAAAGGTCGCGATCATTGGAGCGGGCGGAATCGGATTTGATGTGGCAGAATACCTGAGCCATCCCGAGAATGCCCCCGCGACGCCCATCCCTGAATTCCTCAGCGAATGGGGCGTTGATTCGACCTATGCGAAACCGGGAGGCTTGAAGAAACCCGAGCCGGCCCATTCGGAGCGGGAGATTTACCTGTTGCAGCGGACCCCGGGGAAACTGGGAAAGAAGCTGGGCAAAACGACGGGTTGGATTCACCGGACGAGCTTGAAAAAGAAGCAGGTCAAAATGATCGGCGGCTGCCAATACGAAAAGGTGGACGACCAGGGCCTGCACCTGACCGTTGACGGTCAGCCCAGGGTACTGGAAGTGGACAACGTGATCATCTGTGCCGGCCAGGTCGAGTTCCGCGAACTGTTCCAGCCGCTGGCGGATGCGGGCGTCTCGGTCCACCTGATCGGTGGGGCGGACGTGGCGGCTGAGCTGGATGCGAAGCGCGCCATCCACCAGGGCACGCACATTGCCGCCGGAATTTAGACGCGGGAATCCCGAACCTGTCCATACTATTCTGAAAATTGGAGTTTAATTCTCCGCCCCAAGCGGGGCTTTGACATCCTTTATCGGCTCCCATTGGCCTCTAAAAGCCAATCCTTTGGATTGGCCAGCAATCAATTACGCCACTTCTTGCGCCCAATGGATTAATTATCTATCTTAGTGTTAATTACACACTTAGTGCATTGGCTCCTTTCTCCAAGGAGCTTCAGAACTGGTAATTGATCTGTATTCTTATGAAGAAAATTTACGCTTTACTTATTGCATTGCTGGCCTTCGGCTATACAGCGCAGGCCCAGATGTTCAGTGTCACCTTCCAGGTCGACATGCAAAACGAAACCGTAGGCGATACCGTTTCTGTGGCTGGTAACTTCCAGGCTGCAGGTGGTGTTGGCAACGACTGGACCCCCGGTGCGGCGGTTCTGACCGATGGCAACAACGACGACATCTACGAACTGACCGTGATGCTTCCCGCTGGTAACTACGAGTACAAGTTCCTGAACGGAGCTGCTTGGGGTACCGACGAAGGCGTTCCCGGTGCTTGCGCCACCAATGGCAACCGTGGTCTTTCTGTTTCCGGTAACACCACCATCCCGGTTGACTGCTTCGGCGCTTGTGGTCCCTGTGCCACCAGTGTTGATACTGTTATGGTCACCTTCCAGGTGGACATGAGCAACGAAACTGCTGCCGACTCCGTTACCGTCGCTGGTGACTGGCAGGGTGATGCAGTTGGACAAGGTTGGAGCGACTGGACCCCCGGTATCTCTGTCCTGACCGACGGCAACAACGATGACATCTACGAACTGACCGTTATGCTTCCCGAAGGAACTTACCAGTACAAGTACATCAACGGTGTTGCTTGGGGCCTGGACGAGTCTGTTCCGACTGCCTGTAACGTTAATAACAACCGTGAATTGGTTGTCTCCGGACCTGGTCCGATCGTCGTACCGGTCAACTGCTTTGCTGGCTGTGGTGTTTGCGTTCCCCCGCTTCCCCCCATCAACGTGACCTTCCGTGTCGACATGTCCAACGAAATTGTAAACGTCAACGGCCTGAACGTAGCTGGTTCCTTCCAGAACCCGGCTTGGGACAAAGACGCACTTGACATGCTGGACGGCAACGGTGATGACATCTACGAGCACACCGAAAGCATCGTTCCTGGTGAATACCAATTCAAGTTCTTCAACGGCGGTTCCATGGACCCCAATGACGGTGAATTTGGTTCCATCGACCCGGGTTCCTGCGCCATCTCCAACGGTCTTGGCGGCTTCAACCGTGTCCTGGATATCAAAGGCATGACCAACGATACCATCCTCCCCGTATTCGAATTCAACACCTGCCAGACTGTTGCTACGTCCATCGTCGACGCTCAGCTGGACGGCGTAGAAGCATATCCGAACCCCTTCTCCACCAACGCTACCGTTCGCTTGAATGGCTACGACGGAATGCCCTACAGCATCCGCCTCGTCAACGTTGTCGGCCAGAAGGTTTGGGAGCAGAACGAAGTGACAGAAGCTGAAATGGTCATCGAGCGCGCTGGTCTCCAGACCGGTGTTTACTTCCTCGAAGTAGAGAAAAATGGCGCTAAGAAGACCCTCAAGCTCATCGTCGAGTAACATAATTTTGAGTGGAATAGGAAAAAGGCAACTCCTCAGTTGCCTTTTTCCATATCAAGAAACCTGAAAAGTCATGAAAAAATTTCTCCTTCTTCTTACCATTCTGCTACCGGTGAGCCTTTGGAGTCAGCAGATTCTGGACATTTCCCCTGTTTTCCCCACCCAAAACGATACTGTGACCATCATTTATGATGCCACGGCCGGAAATGGAGCGCTGTCGGGCATTGGGCCGGTCTACGCCCATACCGGGGTGATCACCAACCTGAGCAATTCGCCGACCGATTGGCGGCATGTCCAGGGAACCTGGGGAACCGCGGATCCGATCGTATTGATGACTTCGCTGGGCAATGATCTCCACGAGATCAAGTACCACATCGATACCTATTATAGTGTCCCGGGCAATGAGACCGTGAACCGGTTGGCATTTGTATTCCGCGATGCGCAGGGCAACAATGTTGGCCGGGCCAGCGATGGTTCGGACATCTTCTATCCCGTTTATCCGGCGGGCCAGCTCTTTGCTGCGATCCTGACCCCCAACAACAATCTGGTTGTCAATCCCGGGGACAATTTTGACGTGCGTTTTGCGGCCTCCGATTCTGCGACCCTGACCCTGACCGACAATGGAAGCCAGTTGTACTCGGCCTTCCAAAAAGACGTGACCATCAATGTCAACGCTTCGGGATCGGGTCCCCACGAACTGATCCTGACCGCAGACGACGGCGTGACCTCTGTATCTGATACCATCAACTATACCGTCAACCCGACGGTCCAATTTGTGGCCCTGCCGGCCAATACCAAGCAAGGCATCAACTACACGAGCAGCTCTTCCGTGCGCTTGTACCTGCCTTCGCCCGGCAAGACCACGGCCTATGTCATTGGTAGCTTCAACAACTACCAAGCCGATACGGCCTACTTCATGAACCGGACCCCCGACAACAATGGGTTCTGGATCGACATCAACGGCCTGACGCCCGGTCAGCAGTATACCTACCAGTACCTGATCGACGGCAATATCGTCGTGGCCGATCCCTTCAGTGAATTGGTCCTGGACCCCAACAATGACCAGTGGGTGCCTTCCGTAACCTTCCCGAACATGCCCCCCTATCCGACCGGTCTGACCGACGGAATCGTGACGGTACTGGAGCCGGGAAAACCGGCCTACCAGTGGCAAAACAACAACTTCACGCCGGCAGCGGAGGAAGACCTGGTGGTCTACGAGCTGTTGATCCGTGATTTTGTGGCCCGCCACGACTACGAGACAATGATCGATACCCTCGATTACCTGGAGCGTTTGGGCATCAACGCGATTGAGCTGATGCCGATCCAGGAGTTTGAAGGCAATGACAGCTGGGGCTACAATCCCTCCTTCCACATGGCCGTGGACAAGTACTACGGCACTGGTGACAAGCTGAAGGAATTCATTGATGAATGCCACGGCCGCGGGATCGCGGTGATTTTGGATGTGGTCTACAACCACGCCTTCTCGCAGAGCCCACTCTGCCAGATGTGGTGGAATTCCGCTGATTTCAAGCCGTCTTCCGACAACCCCTACCTGAACGAAGATGCCCGCCATCCGTTCAATGTGGGCTATGACTTCAACCACGAAAGCACCTGGACCCGTTCCTGGGTCAAGCGGACCATTGAGCACTGGTTAGTGGATTACCGCTTCGACGGCTTCCGTTTCGATTTGTCCAAAGGATTTACCCAAACCAACAGCGGCAACGACGTCGGTTTCTGGGGCCAGTACGATGCATCCCGTATCGCCATCCTGAAGGACTATTTCGATTACAGCCGCTCCCTCAATAGCAGTGCCCACCTGATTCTGGAGCACTTCGGGGACAATTCGGAGGAAACGGAACTGGCGAATTACGGCTTCATGTTCTGGGGCAACCTGGGCGATCCCTACAACGAGGCCACCATGGGCTATACTGGCAATTCTGACTTCAGCTGGATCAGCTACCAGAACCGCGGTTGGAATGCCCCGCGGGTTGTGGGCTATATGGAAAGCCACGACGAAGAGCGTTTGCCGCACAAGAACATTGCTTTTGGGAACTCTTCCGGACCCTACAATGTCCGGGATACCATCACCTCCGTGGCCCGTATGGAAGCCGCCGGTGCATTGTTCTTCACCATCCCCGGTCCGAAAATGATCTGGCAGTGGGGTGAACTGGGCTACGACGTCGCCTATGCGGTGCCGTGTCAGTTGTGCCCGAAACCTATTCTCTGGAACTACTACCAGCAGCCCGAGCGCCGTTACCTCTACCAGGTATGGCGGGCCCTGATCAATTTGAAAACCACGTACCCGGCCTTCCGCACGAACAACTTCCAGTTGGACGTCGGCGGTGGGGTCAAGCGGGTCACCCTGAACCACCCGAACCTGAATGTGAATGTCGTCGGCAACTTTGAAGTGACCGACCAATTCCCGACGGTTTCGTTCCCGCAAAATGGGCGGTGGTACGAATACTTCACGGGTGATTCCATTGACGTCACCAACAACAACTACGGCATGGTGCTGGCTCCGGGTGAGTACCGCCTGTACACCGA
Source organism: uncultured bacterium (assembly GCA_963923035.1). Taxonomy (GTDB): domain Bacteria; phylum Bacteroidota; class Bacteroidia; order J057; family JADKCL01; genus CAWUKT01. Next base: position 144,291 of record CAWUKT010000002.1, on the reverse strand, counting down.
TGTGCGGCTTCCCGCTCCCGATTTGAGCATCATCACCGCAGCTGACGATCCTTTGGAAGCGAACGAATTGGCCATGGAGCTGTGGCCGAATCCGAGTGAAGGCATCGCCCGTCTGGGTTACCAGGTGGACGGTCCGGCGGAAGTCACGATTGAAGTGTACGATGTGTTGGGACGGAAAGTGGCTGATTTGGGAACCGAAACCCAGGGCTTCGGCTATCATACGGTGGAACTGGACGGTCAGGCCTGGGGCAAAGGCCGCTACATTGTCCGGGTTACCGCTGGTGAACCCCAGGGCTGGCGCATGATGGATATACAGTAAAGCGAACTCGATTCATAAGGAAATCCTGCTTCCGGAATGGAGGCGGGATTTTTGTCTTTCTGAGGCTGAGGGGAGGATCAGGACTGCCAGTTTTCCTTTTTGTGGGAGCCGTCGCAGAACGGCTTGTTGGCGGAGAGGCCACAACGGCACAGGGACATTTTCGAGGCTTCGAGCATGGTGTCTCCGGTGGCGTCTTTGACGACAACGGGGCCACTGACGCGGAGGGGGCCATTGGGAGTGACGGAAATCTCCACGGCACCAGTCGCCTGGATGGTGGGACCTTCGGCCTGGGCGCTCTTGAGGGCATATTTAAGGGCGCCGGTGGGACACTTGTCAATGGTGGCGGCGATTTTGCTCGCCGGGGCCTTGTCGACCTGGATCCAGGGGCGTTGCTTGGGATTGAATACCTCAATGGCACCTTTCACACACTCGGCGGCATGTTCACAGATATTGGGATCGTAGGAGACCCGGATTTCATCGTTTTCATGCACCTGTATTTTCTTTTTTTCGCTCATGACTAAAATCAGTTGGGTGGAGAAAAGGGGTTAAGTTTTGGGTAAAGGGTCGCGGAATGATAAAAGAAAAGGTTTCCGTTTCATGTACAAGGTGAATTTTATCGCCTTCTTTTTAACCTTTTAAGCGAATATCATTGTTTACCATGAAAAAAAGATAACAGGTAGAATTGTTTTGGTCAACGGCTTGTAAACAGTCTTTACACATAAATTCTTTTTTCTTTTTACATAAATAATCCACATATTCACAATAGGTGATTTCGGTTCTATTAATGTTGTAGCCTGTTCAATACAGGAAAAGATCAGAGAGATACAAATGTAGATTCGGTTATGAAAAATTTAAGGTGTGTATGGATGCACCTGGTTTTACTCCTATTGCTGGTGGGGTACAACCGGGCCGAGGCTTCCCATGTCATGGGGGCAGATTTGAGCTATGTCTGCAATGGCGGCAATAGCTACACATTCACCCTGTCATTTTACCGCGATTGCGCCGGAATTTCGGCACCAACGTCGGCGACTTTGACCCTGAACTCCGTAGCCTGCGGAGCCAGTACCACGGTTTCCCTTTCTCTTGTCGGAACTGGCACGGAAGTTTCCCCCCTTTGTCCGGCCCAAGCCCTCAACAGTACCTGTAATGGCGGGACCCTCCCCGGGGTTGAGCAGTACATTTTACAAGGAACTGTGACATTGCCCCAGGCGTGCCCCGATTGGACGGCCAGTTACTCCACTTGTTGTCGAAATGCCGCCATTACCAATCTCGTCAACCCCAGTTCCGAAGGGAACTATATCTATACCCAGCTCGACAATACAGGCGGGCTCTGCAATTCCTCCCCAACCTTTACCACCCTCCCGGTTCCCTATATCTGCAACGGCCAGCAGTTCTGCTACAACCACGGTGCATTTGACACTGATGGCGACTCCCTGGTCTATACCCTGATCAACGCCCTCGACGGGCCAGCCCCGGGGGTAAACATCGGTTATGTGGCTCCATTTTCCCCGACCTACCCGCTGACCACCCTCAGCGGAACGGTGAATTTCGACCAGAATACGGGAACCATGTGCATCACGCCTTCGGGCGCTCAGGTGGCCGTGGTCGTGATTCAGGTGGATGAGTATAGAAATGGTGCCTGGATTGGACGGACAATGCGGGACATCCAGATCGTCGTGCGGAATTGTACCAATCAGCAGCCGGTCCAGACGAACAATGGCATTTTCAACAATTCCGGTGGCGTCCAATTGGACAGCAACTCAGTAGAGGTCTGCCCCGGAACGGCAATGAGCTTCAACGTCAGTTTCCAGGATCCCAATGCCAGCGACAACATCACCCTGACCACCAATTTGGGTACGGTCATCCCCGGCGCGACCCTCACGACGACCGGTACGAACCCGTTGACGGGTACCTTCTCCTGGACGCCGACTTCCGCCGACATCGGATTCCACAACTTTACCGTAACCATTCAGGACGACGGCTGCCCGATTCTGGGAAGCCAGGTCTACTCCCTCGATATCCGGGTGCTGGACGGCACCTATGCGGGTCCCGACCAGACCTACTGTTCGGCGGGCGCTCCGATCCAATTGAATGTGAGCGGCGGCAACTCGTTTACGTGGAATACCCTGAGTGGCGACCCCGGCGGATTGAGCTGTAACAATTGTCAGAACCCGGTGGCCACGCCGAATCAGACCAGTACCTATGAGGTCGTGTCGAACCTAAGTGCCACCTGTAAAAACAGAGATACCATCACGATCAATGTCGCGCCCAATTTCAGCCTGGACGCGGGTCCCAACAGCACCATTTGTAAATACGGATCGTCCGTGATGGCGCCCACGGTCGGGCCAGGGACCTATGCTCCCTATTCCTACGTGTGGACCCCGGCCACGGGACTTTCGGCCACGAATATCATGGCCCCCACCGCGAACCCAACGGCCACGACGACCTATTACCTGGAAGCGACTTCCAGCCTGGGCTGCCGGATCATCGACAGCGTCGATGTTATCATCTCGGGCGTGGCGCCGATCGTATTGATGCCGGCGACGGACACCATCTGTCCCGGGACCGGGACGACCTTGAGCCCGACCATCACGTATGAATGCGATACGTCCACGCAGTTGACCTGTACCGGCCCGTCGCAGTCGGCCACTGTGGGCACGGGCACCAGTGCGACCACGACCTACGGTCCGGCGTACATGACCACCACCGGTTACAGCAACCGGAAGCAGTACATCTTCACAGCGGCCGAATTGCAGGCCCAGGGCTTCACCGCCGGCCTGATCAACTCGATTGCGCTGGATTTCTCGACCGGCAACTCGGTCGTGAACAACCTGGTCGTGCGCATGGGCTGCACCAGCCAGGCCGATTATTCTGTGGCGCCCTATGCCTACCTTCCCACGACGGATGTGAGGAATGCCTCCAATTTCAATCCCACCGTGGGCTGGAATACCTTCAACTTCGATTATCCTTATATGTGGGATGGATCGTCCAACCTCGTGGTCGAATTTTGCAGTGACAATCCGAATACGGGCACGGGTTCCAGCTGCCGCTACCAGTGCTATACCGGTCGCTATCCCACGCTGTACACGAACCTTTACAATGCTTCGGGAGCGTGTAACCAGACGACCGGAATCCGGACCACTTGCCGCCCGAACATGCGCTTTGGGTTCTGCGATGCCGTACCCTCGGGCATGACCTTTACCTGGTCGCCTGCCACCTTCATGAACAATGGCACCGTCCAATCCCCGACGGTGAATGCTCCGAACAGCATGTTCTATACCCTTTCGGTCAACGATGGCTCAGGCTGCATCGGATCGGCTTCCACGAACCTGGTGATCGACAGTACGGTTTATGCGTCGGCGGTTGCGGATGACGCGACTCCGTGTGTGGGCCAGACGGTGAATCTCTCGGCGAGTGTGACGGGAAATGCACTGCCGCCCACCCTGACCTGTGGCGCCAACAATACCTCGTGTATCATGCCGTCCACGACCTATACCATTGGCACCGGGAGCAGTTCCAGTTCGACCTATGGTCCTTTCTACGGGTCCTCGACCGATGTCAAGTACCAGTTCCTCTTCCATGCCAGCGAATTGCAGGCGATGGGCATCCCCTCGGGGACGATCAGCGAATTGGCGTGGAACATCATTACAAAGAACTCTTCGGGAGCCTTCCGCAACATGCGGATCGGATTGGGATGTACCAATGCGACCGAGCTCAATACGACTGCGGGCTGGTTGCCCACCAGCAATGTTTTTGGTCCGCAAAACGTAACCACGACAGCGGGCTGGAATACGTTTTCCCTGAACAATTCCTTTGATTGGGACGGTACTTCGAACCTCGTGGTGGAAGTCTGTTTTGACCAAAACAACGGTGGCTCCATTGGCTCGGACAATGTGGCTTATTCGCCGGCGGGATTCTACGCCACGATGCGCTACTATACGAGTACCAACAACAGTGTCGGTTGTAACCTGGCGCCGAGCTTCCGCTATACCTCCCGCGGAAATATGCGCTTCACGGTTTGTCCGCCGCCGCCTTCGGCTTTCTCTTACAGCTGGAGCCCGGCAACCGGTCTGTCCAACCCGAACTCTCCCAACCCGAGCCTGACCTTCACCAATTCCACGCCGGGTACCTATACCCTCACGGTCAACGGTGGCCGCTGCGCCGTCACCGATACGGTGAACCTCGTCGGTTGCACGATCCTGCCGGTTGAAGGCTTGCAGCTCTACGGCGTCCGCGCCGGAGAAACGTCGGTCCTGACCTGGACCACCCAGCAGGAAGTCGATACCGATTTCTTCGTGTTGGAACGGAGTGCAGATGGCGAAAACTTCGTGGAGATTGCGCGGCAGAATGCCGCGGGACGGTCGACGGCGGAGCTTCGCTACGACCAAGCCGACACCAAGCCATGGCCGGGCTCGAATGTCTATCGGGTGGTGCTCTACGATCAAAATGGGGCTTCCCACGCCAGCAACGCGGTGGAAATTGCGTTTCCGATGGCGTCCGGCATCCTGGCACTGTACCCGAATCCGCTTCAGGGGGCCGCCCTGCACCTCGATTTCCTGGCCATGCGGTCCGGCCAATTGCAGTTGCGCTGGGTAGATCCGCTGGGCCGGGTAGTGTTGGAAGACCAGCAATCGGTGTCGGAAGGGGCGAATGCCTTCGACCTGAATCCGGGCACGCTCGCGAATGGAACCTATTTCCTCCGGCTGGACATGGAGGGTTTCCAGACGATCCGTAAGGTCGTCCTGGCACGCTAAGTAAAAAATCAATCTTTATATGGGGTCACTCTCTTCGGGAAGTGGCCCTATTTTTTTAGGTAGGCGGGAAAGGGAATTGCAGTAAGGATCGGAACCATTGCGGAGCTCACCCGACCGGGTAGCGACGGTGGAGAGCCTGGTCCGAAGGAACTGCCCTCATCCAACGCTTATTCTCCCGGATGGTAGCTCCGTTCGGCCTTTTTCAGGATTTCGGCGCGGTCCATGGTGATTGGTTTCAATTGCTTGTTGATGTACAGTTCCATTTGGTCGGTGTAGTGGGGGCTGTCCTCGTGGTTGGAGCTGCCGTAGGGGACGACGGACTCGAGCCGGGGGAAGGTTTCGCCGGGGACGAAGCGCATGAAGAGGATATAGCTTTCGCCGCTGCGGGACTTGTAGGTGCCGTTTTTGTGGGGGACGGTGGTCATCTGGGTAATGACTTCGGGTACGCCCCAAACGCCGAGTTCGACGTCGCCGCGGACGTGTTTTTGGAGGTCGCCCAAGGGAATTTCGAGCGCTCCGAAGTGCTTGAGCAGGTGTTTTTTTGCGAATCTTATCGCGTCGGCAAAGACGATTTCCTCAAAGGTATTGTTGTAGTCGGGGATGCCTTCTTTGCGGAGGTGCTTGAGGAAGTACTGGATGGACAGAGATGCGAGGGCCGCCTGCTGGTTGTCGACGTCGGTTTTGCCGTCCCAGCGCGACAGGATGGCCAGGGCATCGGCGATGTCGGGGTATTTTTCGGCGGAGAGGGTGCGGATCGAATTGAGGTTTTCGATGGTGCGGGTATAGAGGGGATCGGGAAACTGGGAATCGTATTTGATGACCTTCAGTTGCTCGTAGGTGATGGGCTGATCGGGGGAAAACAGTTCACGAAAGCGCAGGGCGCGGGCGGTGTTCTTGGGCTGGAGGCCGAGGGTGGGGGAGAAGTCGCTGGCCTGGGGATTTTCTTCGGGGCAGGTGCAATTGAGTGAGGTATGGTTCATGTTGAAGACGTATCCGCAGTCGGGGTTCTTGATGAAGGGGATGTCTTCGATGGGGTACCATTCGGGGGCCCATTTGGTGGCGGAGGTGTCGCCGGGGAGGACGCGGTCCCAGGTATAGGCGGGGTTGCGCTTGGGGAACAGGCCGTTGCCGAGGAAGAAGATGTTGCCGGCGCGGTCTCCGTAGATGACATTTTGGTTGGGGATGGTTTGCAGGTCCAGGGCGGCTTTGAATTCGGCGTAGGAGCGGGCCTTGTTCATGCGGTACCATTGTTCGGGGGCGCCAAGGACCATGTTGGCGGGAAAACGCAGGGCGTAGAAGCCATCTTTGTTTTTCAGGGTCGGACCGTATTCGCTCCAATAGAATTTCCGGGTTACAGGGACTTTCACCCCGCCGATCTTGACTTTCAATTTGAGTTTTCGGACCTCCAGCGTTTTCCATTCGCCATCGTAGCGGTACTGGAGCTTGTTTTGGGGGTGCATGACGAGGCGGTAGACGTCGTTGTAGTCGTCGTAGTTGGTGGTGTGGGTCCAGCCGAGGTCGGGATTGGCGCCGAGGAATGGGGTGATGCCCCCGGCAAAGGTCGCCCCGTGAAAATGCCAGCCTTCGTCGGTTTGGATTTGGCATTCGTACCAGGAGCTCATGCCTTGGAGGGGCTGGTGGGTATTGGAGACGACGTAGGTATGCCCGTCGGCGGTGGCGTAGGGGGCAAATGCCCAGCCGTTGGAGCCCCGGCTGAAGAGGTCGTCTTCCTGGGCTTTGATGGTGCCGTCGAAGATGCGGATGAGGTCGTAGTGGACGTTGGCGAAGAAGGTGAAGCTCATCACATAGCCTTTGACAATGTCTTTTTCTTCAAGGGGAAATAGCTTTTTGTGGCGGACTTCCTTGGGGTGGGACTCGGCGTAATCGTTCAGGGCCTGGACGTAGGCGCGGATGAGTTGTTTGAATTTGGGGGTAAAAGAAGTCTCGTATTTTTCCTCTACCACCCGGTCGGCCCCCACGAAAAAGGCGACTGCATCTAACAAGACGCCATCTTTGCCTTTGACGGAGCTGTAGAGTCCTTTGATGGCGAGGAAAGGAATTTGGAGCGTTTCAAAGTCGTCTTCGCAGTAGGCCCAGGCCAGGCCGTAGGTTGCTTCCGCGTCGGTGGGGGCGTAGATATGGGGGACGCCGAAGGAGTCGCGGACAATGGTGATCCGGTCAGGTTGGATTTGGGAATGGGCAATAAAAGGAAGGGCAATGATTGCTAAAAAGAGGGTGTGTAGCGTTCGCATGGAGGTCTTCGGTTTGGAGGAAAATAAGGAAACGGGAGGGGGAAAACAACGACCGGAATAGATTGTTTGGTGACCCAATTGGGGGAGTGTTTGTCCCGAAAAAGCAGGCTTTTAGGAGCAATTTTATTTCGTCTGTATGACGACTTTTTGAACAAATCGTTGCCTAAGCGTAAATGGTGTTGAAAAAAGTACTATCTTCTTTTGCAATCAGTTAGCTTAAAACCCCAGAAATCAAATTTTTATGCAGAGACAACTTACACGGTTGACCCTGACGTTGTTAACGTTATTGGGTATGTCGACCTATGCCCTCGCCCAATTTACGGCGAAGGGCAAAGTGGTGGACGAAGATGGCGCGCCGCTCCCCGCGGCGACCATTCAATTGAAAAATACGGCCATCGGGACTTTTACCGATTCCGATGGCAACTTCTCATTGGAGGTTCCTGGTTCAGAGGGAGTTCTGGTCGTTCGGTTTACCGGTTACCGGGAACAGGAAGTTGAAGTGAGTTCTTCCAACCCCTCCGTCGGCGTCAACATGGAAGTGGCCGACAACCGCATGGATGATGTCGTCATTTCCGGTCTGGCCAGTTCGGTCAAGCGGAGCAATGCGGCCAGTTCAGTGGCTGCGATTTCGTCCCGGCAGTTGGCCGGGGTGACGAACCAGCAGACCATGGATGGTGCTTTGTACGGCAAGTTCAAGGGCGCCAACATCACTGCCAACTCGGGGGCTCCCGGGGGTGGTATTTCGGTCAAGCTCCGGGGGATCACCTCCATCAACGCGAATTCCCAGCCACTTTACATCGTCGACGGGGTCTACATGGACAACTCTGCGATTGCATCGGGGATTGACTTTGTCTCCAACGCTTCGGGCGGTGGATCGGCCACGAACCAGGACAACCCGTCCAACCGGATCGCGGACATCGACCCCGAGGACATCGAAACGATTGAAATCTTGAAGGGGGCCTCTGCGGCGTCCATTTATGGTTCGCGGGCTGCTGCGGGCGTGGTGATCATCACGACCAAGCGGGGCGCGCCGGGCCGCACGAATATCAGCTACAATACGTCGCTGGGTTTTGCCCAGATGCTGAACCCGAAAGGTCAGCGGACTTTTGATGCCCAAAAGGTGGAAGCCTCCTTTGGTGCTTCTGAGGTGCCGATCTACGAATCGGCGGTCGCGGCTGGTCTGTTGAATGACTATGAGGATGAGCTGTTCGGAGAAACGGGCTTTCTCCAGACCCACCGCCTCTCTTTCCGCGGCGGCAATGACCGGACTTCCTTCTTCGTGGGAGGAACCCTGAAGGCTGAGGATGGTATCGTGAAAAATACCGGATACAGCAAGGAGAGCTTCCGCGTGAACTTGGACCACAAGGCCACGGGCTGGTTGGACCTGAGCTTCAACTCCAACTATATCCACTCTTCGAGTGACCGGGGTTTCTTCAACAACGACAACTCGGGTACCACTATGGGGATCTCCCTGATTGTAACTCCCCCGTGGGCCCAGCTCCTCCCCGACGCCAATGGCAACTACCCCGACAACCCCTACGGGGCGGCGAACCCCCTGCAGACGCGGGACCTCATCACGAACAACGAAGAAGTCAGCCGGGTCATCTCCGGTGTGACCGCCAAGGCCCGTCTGTACTCGGCTGAGCAGAGTGCTCTGCGCTTCGTCCTGAATGCCGGTTTGGACCACTACAACCTCGCCACCACGGCCCTGTTCCCCAGGACCCTTCAGTTCCAGAGCAATGGCAACGGAACCAACGGTGCATCCATCCAGGGCTCCACGGTCAACACGAACTCCAACGTGTCGGGCTTCCTGGTCCACAATTACTACCCCAGCAATACCAACCTGAGCTTTACCACCCAGGCCGGTGCGTTGCTGCTGAACTTCGACCAGAATACGATCCGGAATACGGCGACCCAGCTGATCGGTTCCCAGACGAACCTCGATCAGAGTGGCTCCGTGGCGGTTCTTCAGAACCGTGTGATGCAGCAGGACATTGGTTACTATGTCCAGGAAGAAGTGAACTACGCCGACCAGTTGATCGGTACCGTTGGTATCCGGGCGGACAAGTCCTCCAACAATGGGGATGCCAACCAGCTCTACTACTATCCCAAGGCTTCGCTGGCGTGGAACGTCCACAGCATGTTTGACCTGACTTCCGATGTGCTGTCTTCCGTGAAGCTGCGCGTCGCTTACGGCCAGTCCGGTAACTTCGCCAACTTCGGTGCGAAGTACACGACCCTCGGCAATACCCTGATCGGCGGCAACGCTGGTTCCTTGATCAATGGCCTGCGGGGCAATGACATGGTCGCTCCTGAGCGCCAGGCCGAATTGGAAACGGGCTTTGACATTGCCCTCTTGGACAATAAGGTCTCTTTGGACTTTACCGTTTACCGCAAGAACGTAACCGGTCTGTTGCTGAACGCGCAGGTACCGGGCTCCTCCGGTTTCGGCAGCCAGGTGACGAATGCCGCCGACCTCCAGAACCAGGGCATGGAAATTGGTTTGCAGGTGAATGCCTTCAACGGCGATAAGTTCCAGTGGACCTCCGGTGCCAACTTCTGGTTGAACCGTTCCCTCGTGACCCGTCTGGACGTGGAAGCATTTAACGTAGGTGCCTTCGGTGCCACCCTGGCCACCTTCCGCATCGAAGAAGGCCAGCCCGCGACCCAAATCGTGGGTATCGGCCCGAGCGAACTGGACGAAGATGGCGATGGCCTCATCGTTTGGGGCAACAGCGAGCCTGATTTCCAGATTGCATTCCCGAACACGTTGAACTTTAACGATTTCCAGCTGTCCTTCCTCGTTCACTGGAAACAGGGTGGTGACAACATCAACCTGACCACGCTCCTGACCGACATCTTTGGTACGAGCCCTGACTACGATGCCACGACCCTCGATCCCGATGGTCAGCAGGTCAATGGCGACTACCGCCTCGCCGCGCTGGGTGTAACTGCCGAGCCTTGGGTCGAAGACGCTTCTTATGTGCGTCTGCGGGAGATTGGTTTGTTCTACACCATCCGCCAGGACAAGCTCGAATCAATCAGCCGCGACTATATCCGCAGCATTCGGGTCGGCTTCTCGGCTTATAACCTGATCAACATCTTCGACTACAGCTCCTATGATCCCGAGGTTTCGAACTTCGGTGCCAATGGCATTTCGACCGGGGTAGAAGTATTGCCCTTCCCCTCCGCCCGTCGAATCAACTTCCACCTTGGTGTCAACTTCTAAACCTCAAACTGAACAACAATGAAATTTTTGAAACACAATATCAAAATACAGTGGGTCCTCTTGTTGGGCTTGCTGGTGGGTATGATGGGGTGCCAAATTCAGGAGGAGCCATTTCCGAATGGTCCTGCGTTGGAGGACATCTCTCAAAATGCGACCCTGGGAGACCTGAACAATGTGGTGGCGGGCATGGAAGCAGGAATGCGTAACCGCCTGGGAACATACGGAGATGATGTAGGCGTTGTGGGAAGAGAATGGTACCGTTTTTCCGGATCTGATCCTCGTTTTACCTCCGATTTGCTGGGGAAAGGGAGCGCGGTTCTGGACAACAATACCTTCTACGTGACCAACCCTTACTACGAGCGTTACCGCGTGGTCCGCAATGGCCACATCTTGCTGACTGCGGTCGACAATACTTCCGCGGACATCACCGATGAAGAGAAGAACGGTTTCCGTGGCTTTGCCCGTACCATCATGGCGTACCAGCTCTTGCTGAACCTCAACCTGATGGGCAACAATGGCATCCGCGCTGACGTAGCCGATCCCGATAACCTGGGCCCGTTCCTGGACTACAGTGGTTCACTGACGGCCATCAAGGCCTTGCTGGATGAAGCCGCTTCGGAACTGGACAACTCGGGCGCGGCCTTTGCCTTCGTCCTGTCCTCCGGATTTGCAGGTTTCGATGATCCGGCGAGCTTCCGCCAGTTCAACCGTGCCATCGCGGCCCGGGTAGCCCTGTACCAGGCGGACTATACAACCGCTGCCACTGACCTGGCGGCATCCTTCTACGATCCGGCGGCTGCCCTGAGCGATGGGGTCTTCCACATCTTCTCGGCGACGGGTGGCGATGCGTTGAATCCGCTCTTCTTTGCGCCGGGCGCGACCGGCGAGCAGCGAGTGGCTCATCCCTCCTATGTGGCCGACGCGGAAGCAGGCGATATCCGCCTCGACAAGGTGCTCATCCGCGCGGATACCGCTTTCCAGGATGACCTCAGCAGCAACTACGACGTCTATGTCTTCCAGACCAATACCTCTTCCATTCCGATCATTCGGAACGAAGAACTGGTGCTGATTGACGCAGAATTGAAGGCGCGGGCGGGCGATCCCGGTGGCGCAGTCACGAGCATTGACATCGTGCGGACCGCTGCGGGCCTGGCCGGTTATACCGGTGGCACCAGTGAGACCGAGTTGATCGACGAGGTCCTCAACCAGCGCCGCTACTCCCTCTACGGGGAAGGCCACCGCTGGGTCGACATGCGGCGCACCGGACGCCTCGGCCAATTGCCGATTGACCGGCCCGGCGATGACGTTTGGGAAGAATTCCCGCGTCCCGCCAACGAAAATTAAACTATCGGTTCAGTTTGAATACCGGCCCTTCTGTCCAGGAGGGTCGGTTTTTTTTATGGAGTTTGGAGAAATTCCAACATGCCTTCGGCCGCGCGGGCGGAGGCGCCCGCGTTGCCCAGCTTCGCCTTCAGGGCGAGATAATCCTGGCGGATTTGCTGGCCCTGGACCGGGTCCATCAGCTTTTCCAATTCGGCTTTCAGGTTGGTGCGGTTGAGTTCTTGCTGGATCAATTCCTTGACGACTTCGCGGTCCATGATGAGGTTGACGAGCGAAATATATTTCACCTTGATCAGGCGTCGGGCCAGCCAGACGGACAGCGAAGAACCGGCATAGCACACCACTTCCGGAACTCCGAAGAGAGCGGTTTCCAGGGTAGCGGTGCCCGAGGTCACGAGGGCGTAATCGGCGGCATCCAACAGTTCATAGGTCTGGTTGTGGAGAATGGCCACTTCGGCATTGCCCAGCAATTCCTGGTAAAAGGCCGGCTCCTGACTCGGCGCTCCGGCGATGACGAATTTGGCGTCGGGGAAGTCGCTTTGGACTTCGAGCATTTTCGGCAACATCCGGGTGATTTCCTGCTTCCGCGATCCGGGAAGCAGCGCAATCAGTTGCTGTTTTTCGCCCAACAATTCCTCCCGGACTTCTTTTCCTTTGTACCCGCCTTCCGCAATCTCATCCAACAAGGGATGGCCCACAAAATCGACCTCGACCCCTTCCTGGGCGTAGAAGTCTTTTTCGAAGGGCAGAATCACGAACATGCGGTCCACGTCCCGCTGGATTTTCTTGACCCGGTTCTTTTTCCAAGCCCAGACCTGCGGAGAGATATAAAAAAGGACTTTGATGCCTTGTTCCCGGCAAAATTTGGCGATGCGGAGGTTGAAGCCGGGGTAATCGATGAGGATGACGGCGTCCGGTTTGAACTGGAGGAGGTCGGCCTTGACGTCGCGGAAGATCTGTTTGATTTTGCCGAGGTTGCGGACGACCTGGACGAAGCCCATGAAATTGGTGTCGCGGATGTGCCGGACGAGGTGGACGCCGAGGCCGGCGAGTCCATCACCGCCTACACCCCGGACCTCAAGGTCGGAAGTGCGGCGTTGGATTTCCTGAAGGAGGTTTTTGCCGTGCAGGTCGCCAGACGGCTCCCCGGCAATGATGAACAATTTCATGCGCGGATCAGCCCTTTACATCTTCGGTCAGCCGCAGGTCCCACTGGTTGATCTTCCCAATGTCGTGGTGGGCGGTGAGGTCGTATTCCACGGGGCAAATCGAGACGTAGCCGTTGCGGAGGGCCCAGGTATCGGTATCCTCGCCCTGGTCTTTGTCGTCGAAGGTGCCAGTGAGCCAGTAGTATTTGCGGCCGTGGGGATCCGTCCGCTCGTCAAATTTCTCCACCCATCGCCCGAGGGCTTGGCGGGTCACCTTGATGCCCTTGATTTCTTCTAGGGGAAGGCGGGGAATATTGACATTGAGGAGCATTTCGGGATCGGGGCGCACTTCCAGGGCTTGGCGGATGATGGTGCGGACAATGACTTTGGAAGCGGTGAAATCGGCCTCGTGGCTGAAGTCAAGGAGAGAGAAGCCGATGGAGGGAATGCCTTCGATCGCGCCTTCCATGGCGGCCGACATGGTGCCGGAGTAGACGACGGAGATGGAGAAATTGGCGCCGTGGTTGATGCCGGAGACAAGGAGATCGGGTTTTTCTTTGAGAATGACACCCGTGGCCAGCTTGACACAGTCCACGGGAGTGCCGGAGCAAGCATACGCCTCAATGCCCGGGCCCAGATCCTCCGGATGGAGGCGAAGCGGTTGCCCGATGGTGATGGCGTGTCCCATACCACTTTGAGGGCTGTCCGGGGCGACCACCGTGACGTCGCCAAATTCCTGGGCGACCTCGATCAATGCGCGGATGCCAGGGGCCGTGATTCCGTCGTCGTTGCAGACCAGGATTTGCTTTCTCTTGCTCATTTTTTTTCTCCTGAACGTTTTTTTGCAACCCATCCCAACCCAGGGAGGGCCGCACAAAGATACTTGATCTTCAGACATTGCTGGCCTTGGAGCCGTCTTGTTAACGGGACAATTGAGCGAAGCTATCCACCCTTTATCCACAAGTAATAAAATCCCCGAAAATGTCGTTTTTCGGGCCAGGGTGGGATTTGGTGGCTAAGCGGTTAATTATCAAAAGTTTAAGGGTTGGTGGGCAAGAAAGTGTATACCAACCCAAGGAAATTGGGCAAAAGAGGGGTTTCGGGATCAAATATTTTTTTGTTTCTTCATCATGTCAAAGGTTTGTATAGAAAAAGATCTCAGGATCAATAGCTCTATCATTTGTTAGGAAGAAATTTTATTCGTCAACTTACGAAACGTCATCATTATGAAGCGGTTCAATCTGCTTATTGTCAACAGCAATTCTAAGGCTAGCGACAGTATGCGAAAAACGGCTATGAAGGGCCTCAAGCGCACTTTTGCCTTCCAGGTAGACAACATGGAGGAAGCGGAAGGGCTGCTGACCCGGCTGAATATTGATATGTTATTGGTCGACCTCGATCAGTGTACTGTCAATTTCCACGAACTCTACCGTGACTTCCCCCAATTGGTGGTCATCGGTGCGTGTAAGCAATTGGCGAGCCAGTCCGTTCCGGCAAATCCGGAAACACAGAAGATTCTGCTGAAGTCAGAACTTCCCAAGGCACTGAAAGACGAATTGAAGGAACTCCAGAAAAACAGAAAACCCAAGACGGCGAGCTTTATCAACCGCCGCCGCAAAGATCAGGAACGCAACGATTCATCAGAATTTGATTTCGTGCGCCTGGTCGCTTCCCAGTGACTCTGATTTCGATTGACAAGTATCCATACTGCAAGGCCACCCCGTTTGGGTGGCCTTATTTTGTTTGTGAGGTCAGTAAGGACGTTTACAGGACGGTTCGGTACAGTTAAAAGATGGCGTTCAGTTGAAAGGGCGGCAGGTCAACGATTCCGGGGGAAAGGCTGATGTTTTCAGGGGCTTCCCACTGTGTGCGGGTCCAGGAAGCGGGAGAAACGGTTACTTTTTGGTGGGCCACTTTGAGGATGGCCAAGAGCGGAGGTCCCATGAGGATGGCGAGCAGTACGCCGATGGCGATTTTGCGGAGATGGGCGCGGAAGCGCTGGGATCGGACTACCATGGCCGTACGGTTTGAAGGGTTTGCAGTAAGTTATCGGGTTGGTGAAGGGCCCGTCGGAGGCCGCGCCAATCAAAGGATCGGCGGAATAGGTAGACGCCGATGCCCAGACCCAGCAGGCCCAGCTTCAAGGCCAATTTACCCGCGGATTCAGTCGCACTCATATCTGCCGCAACTGTTGGCTCTGAGAAATGAAAGCTGACAATGGCTGCTGCGGCCAGGAAGCCACAGCCCAGGGTCCAGTACCGATCAAATGTGCGCATGGTCCCCTGGAAGCGGCGGAGAACCTGGCGCGTCCGGGCTCGTTTCTCATCGTCTCCCATTTCCGAACGGGCAATTCCCCGGAGAGATTTGAAAATGCTGCGGTGCCGCGGGAACAGGCCCAGGGTGGGGACCAGGATCATGGCCCCCAAGGCGATCACGAGCCCAAGGGTAAGCGGGTGGCGGGCTATCTCGGGAGCCAATCGGGCCTCGGCGAGTACGGTATAGAGGGTCACGAGGGGAATGATGAACGAGCCATTCTGGAGGAATGCGTAGGTGAAATAATTTCGGAAATAGCTTTTCATGGTTGTATGGTTAGTGAGAGATCACGGCGCCCGGGCGGAAGGTCCCGGGTCACGCGATTTATGAGGTAAGTATCTGGGGGGAGCGGAATATTACAGGGGAATGAAAAAAAGTCGATTATTTTTTACGGCATCAATTCTTCCAGGTCCTTTTCAATCTTCCAGGTCGCCTTGCGTTCCTCACTTCGACGGATCAACAGCACGACAATGACCAGCAGCGGTAAGATCAAGGCTCCGAAATAGTTCGGGTAATCAGCGAATTCGTGGGGGAATGGCCGCTCCAACGCATTCAGGACAAAGTTTCCACCCATAATGAGCACCAGGAACAAGATACTCGGCCAGCCCATGATCAGCTTCCGTAGCTTTAATAAACTCCGAACCTTGGTCGGGATGGTCTGGGCAGGAGGAACAGAATCGAAATGGGCGAGGGACTTGATTTGGCGGGTGAGGCGGAGTTGGGGAAAAGTGAAGCCAAAGAAATAGAGCAGGGCGCCCGTGATCAGGAGAGCCAACCGGAAGGGGAAGGAGGAAAGGTCGGTATAGAACAAATGGGCTCCGAGGCTGCTGAGGGTGATGAAGAGGAAAACCAGTACCAGGAAATCGCTCATTTTCGCAGTTTGTTCGAGTCCCATCGACAGCTGTTGCCAGCGGGTGCGGGAGGGCGCTGCCCCCGCCTGCTCTTGCCGCAGCACGCCCAATTGCCAATCCAATTCCGACCGCCACAGGCGGATCTGGAAAGCCAGCTTCGGCATATTGTACCGCAAGATCATATAGCCTCCCAGGAGGGCCACGACGATCACCCCGATCCCCGCCAGGTCATAAAAGATTTGCCGGGTAAACCTCAGAATTTCTGAAAGCTCCATGCCATCCATATTGCCCGCAATTGTCCACCTGATTTTTTCCAGTGTATCCCCCAGCCCGGCCACGAACCACGCGAAGCGCAACCCGAAAACGATTCCCACGAAGGGCAGCCAGCGCCGCAAAAAGCGCTGGCGTAGCGATTGAATGCGGTCCAGGCCCTCGACATAGGCTTCGAGCAGCTGGGCGAGGGGTTGCGCGTGATCTTCCTGCGGCAATTGCGCCTGGAGGCGGTTCAGCTGGGGCCAAAGATCGAGGAGCGGAAGCGCGAGTAGCACGGCGCAGGCCAGGGAAAGGGCGAGACTGAGGAACGAAGGCGGGACCGCCCAGATTCCGAGGGAGGCGTAGCCAACTCCGGCCAGGAACAAGACCAGGTAGGCCCGCAGGTCCTTCCGGAATTGGCGGACCAGTTTCTGGATGCGGACCGTCGTCGGACGGGTCGCTTCCTGGACCCGCTCCAGCGTTTCGGGCGCCGAGGGCAATTCGCCCCCCAAGTCTTCGGGGGAAATCCCCTGCCACAAGTCTTTCAGGTCCACGGTTGTTCCTCCTTTCGAATGATCTTGCCAATCCTCGTTTTGATCCGGTGCAGCTTCACCCCGACATGGTTGCTACTCAACCCCAAAATCTCCGCGATTTCTCCATTCTTATACCCATCCAAATGCAGCACGATCAAAGACCGGTCGGCCTTTTCCAGCTGTCGAATGGCCCACAACAATTGCTGGCGGGCATCATTCGGGGGCTCGCTGACCCGGTCCGATTCCACCACGAGGCGATTGCCCTTGTTGCGGTCCAGGTGGCGCCGGAACACCATGGCCGTATTGATGCTCACCTTGTAGAGCCAGGTCGAGAATTTGGAATCGCCCTTGAAACGCGGGTACGACTTCCAGGCCTGGTACACGATTTCCTGGTGGAGGTCGTCGCGGTCGTTTTTGCGGTCGGTGTACAGATACACCACCTTCCGCACAATGCCTTCGTGGGCTTGCAGCGACTCAAGGAAGTTTTCTTGGCGTGTATCTGACATACAATCGGGCCGGAAACCAATTCTGGCGATGGGGTTTGGGAGGTAGGTATCAACTCCGCCCCAAAGATTACAGCCAAGGTGAAAAAATTACAGGAATTCAGAAAACAGGAGAGGCTACCCCAAAGGAGCAGCCTCATCCATGTATTGTATTTCGTTTTCTACTTACTCTACGGTCACCGACTTCGCAAGGTTACGAGGTTGGTCGACATTGCAGCCCCGCATCACCGCGATGTGGTAGGAGAGGAGTTGCAGGGGAATGACGGACAACAAAGGAACGAGGGAGTCGGCGGTATGGGGAATCTCAATGACAAATTCCGCAATGCCGTCCAGGTCTTCCTTGTCGCCTTCGGACACGATGGCGATGACCTTTCCGCCGCGGGCAGCGACTTCCTGAATATTGCTCAGGATTTTCTCGTAGGTATTGTCCCGCGTGGCGATGAAGACCACCGGCATATTCTCATCGATCAGGGCGATGGGCCCATGCTTCATCTCGGCGGCGGGATAGCCCTCCGCGTGGATATAGCTGATTTCCTTCAATTTCAAGGCCCCTTCCAGCGCCACCGGGAAATTGTAGCCCCGGCCGAGGTACAGGAAGTTGCTGGCGGATTTGAAGGTATTGGAAATGTCGACGATCTGGTCGTTGCATTGGAGGATGGCTTCCACCTGAGAGGGAATCTCAGCCAGGCCGGCGACAACCTTCTGGGCATCCTGGGTGAGCGACCCCTTGAGCTGCCCGACAAAGACGGCCATCAGGGACAGGACGCTGACCTGCGCCGTGAAGGCTTTGGTCGAGGCCACCCCAATTTCCGGGCCGGCGTGCAGGTAGACGCCCGCTTCCGTTTCCCGCGCGATGGTAGAACCCACCACGTTGCAGACCCCGAGCACCGTTGCGCCCTTTTCCTTCGCCAATTTAATCGCCGCCAGGGTGTCGGCGGTTTCCCCGCTCTGACTGATGGCGATCACAATATCGTCCTCAAAGATGACGGGGTTTCGGTAGCGGAATTCGGAGGCGTATTCCACTTCGACGGGCACGCGCGCGTACTCTTCGAAGAGGTACTCGGCCACCAATCCGGCGTGCCAGCTGGTGCCACAGGCCACGAAGATGAAGCGACGCGCCTTGCGGAGCTTTTCGCGCACATCCACGAGACCGCCCAAGTTCACCTCGTGGGTCTTGAGATTCAGGCGTCCACGGATGCTATCCGCGATGGAGCGGGGCTGCTCCATGATTTCTTTGAGCATGAAATGCTCGTACCCGCCTTTTTCCAACTCCTCCAATTCCATCTCCAGCGTCTCGACGTGGGGCGTCTTCTCGACATTCTGAATGTCCTTGATCACAATGACATTCGGGCGAATGACAGCCACTTCCTCGTCGTTCAGGTAGATGACTTCCTTGGTGAACTCAATAAAAGGCGTCGCATCTGAAGCGACGAAGTATTCATTTTCCCCGATCCCAATCACAATCGGGCTGCCTTTCCGTGCCACGATCAACTGCTGCGGCTCGTGTTTGCAAATGACCACGATGCCGTACGCGCCGACGACCTTGTTCAGGGCCAGGCGAACCGCTTCTTCGGCGCTGACCTTGGAATTGGTATAGATGTCGTCGATCAGGTTGACAAGGACTTCGGTATCGGTTTCGCTCCGAAAGGTATAGCCACGGGAAACGAGCTTCTTTTTGATGGAAGCATAGTTTTCGATGATCCCGTTGTGGATCAGGGCGAAGTTTTCGGATTCGGAAAGGTGGGGGTGGGCGTTGACGTTGTTGGGGGCACCGTGGGTGGCCCAGCGGGTATGGCCCATGCCGATCACACCATCAAGGTGGACATTGGAGAAGTCCTCGGTGACGTGGTCTTCGAGGTCTTTGACCTTGCCCTTGATCTTGAAGATATTCAGGTCGCCATTGAGTAAGGCAACCCCGGCCGAATCATAGCCCCGGTATTCCAGGCGCTTGAGACCGTTGATGATGATCGGGTATGCATCCCGTTTGCCAATGTAGCCTACAATTCCGCACATAAGGCAATTATACGTTAAATGTCAATTACACAAAGGGTGGTTATCCACCAGTCGGCAAGTCGGTGTAGACGACTCTAAACTTGGGTTCCAGGAACGGATGGCCCGGTCCGGCGAGGATTGCGCGGTTCAGGGTTGTGGTTCCATCCGCCGGAACAATGATGAATCCATTGGCAGGCAGACGGCCGGCCAGTATCGTTTGGATATTGTTCGTCAGGGTGATATTGTACTGGTTGGTGGTCGGGTTGAAGGAAGCCGTGGTGGCGATTTGGGACAAATCAAATTCCTCGGTTCCGTCTTCATTGGCCACGTACACAATCACCCCGGGAGGAGGTGCATAACGGTCGTCTCCGCCAAAGAAAGTGGTATCAACCGGCAGAATCAGTTCGGCGCGGTTGATGGCTTTTCCTTCCAGAGAAGGAATGCCCGGAATGTCCACAAAGACTTTGTGGGTTCCGCCGGCCTGGATGACGCTGTACGGCACTGATTCGGGATCCGTTCCGGGCTGGGTGATCATGTCCAGCAGACGGCCGGTCACATCGGTCCGCTCCAGGCGGGTATAGTAATTGGAGACGCTGGAAATGTCAAAGCTGAAGTCATCCGCGACCGTCGAGTCCTTGTAGAACATGGTCAGGATGGAGTTGTCGGTGGACGGGTTGATGTAAAATACACCGCCCGATTCCCGGGATAGACTTTGGTTGATGGGCTTGGTCCGGATGATCAAACCCTTGAAATACTCGGTAAAGACGGTATTGTTGATCAGGGAATCTTCGGGGGCAAACAGCAGCTTGCGGCCCAGGGAATCATCGAGGCGAATGCTCACAAAGTCGAGGAATGAAGCCAGGCCGGAGAAGTCCAGGACGCGACCATTGGCGTAGTCGTAGGAATCGTCGAAGGCCAGGACGGACTGGGTATTCGGGGCGACATCCGTCGGGAAGCTCTCGGTCACTTCGAAGACTTCCAGTTCGAGGGGATTGTCGAAGCGTCCGTAAAACCCGGTCAGGTCCAGTCGAAGGACAATGGAATCCAGTTCGAGGAACTGGGGCTGGTCACTGAAGATGACATTGGAGCTGAGGATACGGGGCTGGAGGTAGGTTTCGGCAAAAATATGACCCAGTTCAGGGTCTACATAGTTGCCAAGCATGGTCCGGGCGGCCAGGTAAGACCGCATCGTATCGATTTGGAGGGTGGTCATTCGGATCGTGAATGTATCCACGAAATTGCCGGAGATGAAGTCATCATCGGGCAAAACGTCGGAGCCAACGTCATTCGGAGGCGTGCAAGCGGTGAAAATGAGCATGGCTGTCGCGACCGGAATCGCCAACAGCCATGCGCGTATTGTCCTTTTCAATGAAAGCTCAATTTAATATGGTGGTGTACAGTTTGTGGTAGCTTTCAACAAAGCCATCACGGTCTTCGGAGTCAAAGAAGAACTTGTCCTCCTGCGTACTTTCCATAAACGCTTCCAGGGAGGAATTTATTTTCTCACTTCCCTTGGTTGCGACGTCTGCGAGTTCAATGGCGCCCTTGCAGACACCTTCGTAGCTGTTTTCAGAAAATCCAGTCTCGGATGCCTTGGCAATATTTTCAATATTGGTCTTGGCGAGGAAATCGGCCGAGAGGGGAGATTCGAAATCGTTGTTGTAGAGGGTAAAGACCACCTTGGTGTTCTTGAACATGGGGTCTTCCCGGTAGTGGGTCCGGAGGTACAGCGGAATAAATCCGGTCATCCAGTCGTGGCAGTGGATGATATCGGGCTGCCAGCCGAGCTTCTTGACGGTTTCAATGACGCCCTTGCAGAAGAAGATTGCACGTTCGTCGTTGTCTTCGTAGAAAGCATTATTTTCCGGATCGGTCAGGACCGATTTGCGCTGGAAATAGTCTTCATTGTCGAGGAAATAGACCTGCAACTTGGCATTCGGGATCGACGCCACTTTGATGGTCAGGGGCTTTTCCTCTTCTCCCACCCGAATGTTGATGCCAGACAAGCGAACGACTTCGTGGAGTCGGTTCCGACGCTCGTTGATCACACCAAACTTGGGCATAAGGATTCGGATTTCGTGGCCTTTTTCCTGCAGTTTTTGGGGGAGTAGGCGAATAAATTCTGCTGCAGTCGAGATTTTCAGGAAGGGATCAATCTCTGTGGTCACGTAAAGGATTCTCAACTTCTCACTCATACAAAAGTACACTTATATTAAAACAATGAGAACGTTGTGTATATAGTCTCATTAAACGACGCAAAAATACACAAAAAAACTTGCAGGGACAAAAAACCCTTCGTTATATTACCGCCTTATACCCTTCATTCGACACTTGATCGATTCCACCATGCATGTTTTCCAGCAAATTGAGGACCTTCGTTCCGAATTGTCCGGTATCTACCGTTTGGGCCAATCTGTGGGATTGGTCCCGACGATGGGGGCGCTTCACAATGGACATGCGTCTCTGATGGAGGCAAGTGTCGCCGACAATGACCATACGGTGGCCACGATCTTTGTCAATCCGACCCAGTTCGGACCCGGTGAGGACCTCGACACCTATCCGCGGACCCTGGAAGCGGACCTGGAACTCTGCCGCAGCCGCGGCGTCACCCACGTCTTCACGCCCACTGAGGCCGTGATGTACCCCGAAGGCCGCTCGACCTTCGAAGTGCAGTTGGGATTGCGGTCACTCGACCGCATCATGGACGGCGCCAAGCGCCCCGGCCACTTCAACGGCGTCCTCCAGGTCGTCAGCAAGCTGTTCAACATTGTCCAACCCACCCGCGCCTATTTCGGCCTCAAGGATTTCCAGCAGATCACCATTCTTAAAACCTTGGTTCGGGAGCTCTTTTTCCCCCTCACCATCGTCGAATGCCCCATCGTGCGGGAACCCGACGGCCTCGCCATGAGCAGCCGCAACCGCTACCTGAACGAAGAGGAGCGACAGCAGGCCCGCTTTTTGTTCCAGGCCCTGACCCAAGCCAAGGCCGCGAGCCAGGCGGGAGCGTCCACCGCCGACCTGTCCCGGATCGTGCAGGAGCTATTGGCAGCCTACCCCATCATCAAATTGGATTATTTCGAGGTGCGGAGTGGCCAGGACCTGCGTTTGCTCGAGACCCTGCAGCCCGAAGACGATCCGGTCGGCCTGATCGCGGCGTTTTGTGGCCCCGCCCGCCTCATTGACAATATGCGGCTGCTGTAAGTAGGCTTGGAGTAAAAGAAGGGGTTTTTCGCGTCCTTTTTCCCTCAAAACAAATTCATCGCATCCACCTGCAATCCGCATTCCTGGAAGAAGCGGGTGGTCGGACGATTGGGTTGGTCGTGGTCGCTGAGTAAATGCGTCAATTGGCCGCCGAGGCGCTTGCGGACCTGCTTGTAGAGGGATTGGTTGTGGGTCTTGTATTGGATGCGTTTCCCAAAAGGCGCTTTTTTCCCTTCCTTCTCAGCCGCTTCCCGAATGTCCAGAATGGCCTGGGCCTTTTCAAGGGACTTGTCGTCGGGTTTTTGGAGGAAATGGGCTGGGATGCGGTCGTAAAGCAATTCAATGTCTTTGGGAAGGGCGACCATCCAGGCGGGTTTGGCATCCAGGGCCACCTGGGTATCCATTTCCTCGGGTCGTAAAAGGTAGAGCCCGCGGTGAAAGGAAAGGGGGGCAATGCTGCCGTGGACGTGTTGGAGGTAGCGGTCCGGGGTAAGGGTCGCTACGACGGGGGCGGTTTCCTGGGCCAGGCGCTCGTGGGCTTCTTTGAGGTGGGTCAGGAAACGACGGAACCGAACGGGAGCGAATTGGAGGCGGTTCTTGGGGTTGTGGGCAAATAAACCGTAGACCTGATCCAGTTCGACGGCTTCTTTCCGGGCGTTCAACTCCTGGACCTCTTCGCGCCAGACGGCTTTGCCCCGCATGACCATGATGTCAAAGGTCACCAACTTCTCCGCCGAGAGCCCCTCGGCGTCTTCGGTATCGAGAAAGAGCCCTTTCACATCGGGTTTCAACGTTTCCAGTTGGCCGAGGCGCAGGTAGTTTTCGTGGTCCCCCACGAAGATGAACTGGGCCTTGTGTTCCCGCACGGCGCGGGTTACGTCCGCCAGTTCCAGGTCCTGCGGCAGGTGCAGGCCCACGCCTCCGAGCAATTGGACCGCCAGATCCATCACGATCCCCGAGAAGCTCGGCGCGGCAAGCAGGGCCACCGTCTGGCCGGGTTGCAGGCCTTTCGACATGAGGTAGCCAGCGGCACAATGGGCCTGGGCGTTCAGGTCCTTGAAGGAGACGGGTTGGAACCGCCCCTTTTTCCACGAATACAAGCACGGCTGGTCCGCTTTCCCGCGGGGATTCAATTGTGACCAAATGTCCTGGATACGATCGAGATTCATAGAAAGGAGTAAATCGTTGGTTTTGGCTACCTTTGCAGCGACCGGCGTAAAGATAGGAAAACCGCCTCAACGCTGGCCCACATTATGAAAAGACAGCGTCTACTTCTCCATATAGTTCTGTTTCTCGCGACTGTTTTTACCACCCTGCTTGCCGGAGCAGAACATCTCCTGGGACCGAATTATTTTCTGTATGAGTTGCTGGAAAATGGGCGTTTCAGTTGGGACGCATTGGCGCAGGGCTGGGTGTTTTCCGCTTCCTTTTTGACCTTCCTCACCTTCCATGAATTCGGTCATTATTTCACCGCGGTCTACCACCGGGTGAAGACGACCCTGCCGTTTTATATTCCCATTTTCCTCCCCTTCTCCTTTATCAACATCGGTTCCTTCGGCGCGGTGATCCGGATCAAAGAGTTGCCGGGGAGTCGGCGGAAGTATTTCGACATCGGGGTGGCCGGTCCGCTGGCGGGATTTGTGGTGTCGGTGGTGCTCCTGGCGATTGGCTTTACGACCTTGCCGGACATGCAGTCCTATGTGGGGCAGTTCCATCCGGTCTTCGACAGCCTGGAGCAGGCGCGGGAGTTTTTCAATCCGGTCTTGGTGGTGGACAGCAATCTGCTGTACGATGGCATGGCGGCCTTGCTGGCCGACCCGGCGGATGTACCTCCCGGCTGGGAGGTGATGCACTATCCCTTGTTGTTCGCGGGCTACCTCACCTTGTTTTTCACCGCCTTGAACCTATTGCCCATCGGTCAGCTCGATGGGGGGCATGTGATTTACGGTTTGTTCGGGAAAAAAATACACGGCTATGTGAGCCGTGCCGCGGTCCTGGTCTTGGTCTTTGTTGGGGGAACCGGGCTGGTGGAGCCAGACGTCTACGATCCCGCGACGGAGAGCGAATGGACCTATGGATTTTTTCAGTTTTTAAAATTCGGGCTTTATCTCGGATTCCTGTATCTGGTGGCCCGCCGCGTACAGCCAGCGTGGACGATTGGACAGCGCTTTTTTGCGGCCGTAGTTTTGTTCTCCGTTCAGTTTCTCATCAAGGCCATCTTCCCCGAGATCGAAGTCAATGGCATTTGGTTGATGTACGCCTTCTTCGCCGTGACCTTTATCGGCCTGGATCACCCCGCTGCGATTGACGATACGCCCTTAGATACTGGGAGAAAGATACTTGGATACCTCGCCTTGTTGATTTTTGTGCTCTGCTTCTCTTTTGCCCCTTTACAGATGCGTTGAAAATTAAACATTCTGTTTGCCAGTATTTTGCCCTAAAGTTTGGCCCAATTCGACCGATTAGTTGGAGGGAAAGGAGAGTTGTTTACATTAATTTAAAATCGGTGAAAACCAAACGAATTTAATCCATAACAGTGTGTGAATTTTCTATCAACAGGGATAAGCGTCTGTAATATAGTTCGTTAATAATTTATCCTCTGAGTTTTGTTGAAAACGGCGGTTGAGGAAAGGGGGGCAAAGGTATTAACATTGTAACCCAGTCGCGGATTGAGCCCGACCACATCGTGCTATTCTAACCAATGATAGAAGTTGATTCCCCCCAACTTCCAGGCCCCATTCGCTGCTGTCATTTGAGATTTATCATTGTTTGTAAGTAAGATTCGAAATCAAGAGGTATTTATCATGACGGAACCATTATTGCAAGAAAATAAGAACCGTTTTGTGCTGTTTCCAATTAAGGAACCCGAAATCTGGCAGTTTTACAAGAAGGCTGAGGCCAGCTTCTGGACGGCAGAGGAGATCGACTTGTCCCAGGATATGAACGACTGGGAAAACAAGTTGAACGACGATGAGCGTCACTTTATCAAGCATATTCTCGCCTTCTTCGCCGCCAGCGACGGCATTGTCAACGAGAACCTCGCCGAGCAGTTCCTCGCCGAAGTTCAGGTACCTGAAGCCCGGTGTTTTTATGGCTTCCAGGTCGCCATCGAAAACATCCATTCCGAAACCTACAGCCTTCTCATCGACACCTATATCAAGGATCCCAAAGAGAAGGACCACCTGTTCAACGCACTCGAAACGGTTCCCTGTGTCCAGAAGAAAGCCGAATGGGCCCTCAACTGGATCGGCCCCGACGCCCCCTTTGCGGAGCGCCTGATCGCATTTGCCGCCGTAGAAGGCATCTTCTTCTCCGGTAGCTTCTGCTCCATCTTCTGGCTCAAGAAGCGCGGCCTCATGCCGGGCCTGACCTTCTCCAACGAGCTCATCAGCCGGGACGAAGGCCTCCACTGCGACTTTGCCTGCCTCCTCTTCTCGATGCTCCAGAACAAGACCGAAGAGTATCGGGTCCGGGAAATCATCACCCAGGCAGTAGCCATTGAAAAAGAATTTGTTCGCGACGCATTGCCTGTATCCCTGATCGGCATGAACGCGAAACTGATGACTGAATACATTGAATTTGTTGCTGATCGTCTGCTGGATGCTTTGGGGTGCCACAAAGCCTACGGTACGGCGAATCCATTCCCCTGGATGGATATGATCTCCCTGCAAGGAAAGACCAACTTCTTCGAAAAGCGCGTGGCCGAATACCAGAAAGCTGGGGTCATGAGCAAGAAAGAAGAGCAAGTGTTTACCCTTGACGAAGACTTCTAAAAAAGGACACCAACGACCTCGTATTATTTCCAACCTTTAACCAGCCAGTCCTCTCATGTACGTATTGAAGCGGAGCGGAAAGCATGAAGCGGTGAAGTTTGACAAGATCACCGCACGCATTAAGAAATTGGTTTATGGGCTCAATCCCGACTACGTCCAACCCGTAGAAGTGGCCAAGAAGGTCATCGAAGGGGTGTATGACAAAGTAAAAACCACCGACCTGGACAACCTGGCTGCTGAGACAGCAGCCGCGATGACTACCAAGCACCCGGACTATGCCATTTTGGCCGCCCGGATTGCCATTTCGAACCTCCACAAGGAGACGGAAAAGTCCTTCTCCAATACCGTGGAAAAACTGTATCGCTACGTAGACCCCAAAACAGGTGATCCCGCCCCGCTCATCTCCGACGAGACCTATGCGGTCGTCATGGAGCATGCGGACCTGCTGGATTCCACCATCATCTACGACCGCGATTACAACTTTGATTACTTCGGTTTCAAGACCCTCGAGCGTTCCTACCTCCTGAAAATGGACAACAAGATCGTCGAGCGTCCCCAGCACATGCTGATGCGTGTCGCAGTTGGTATCCATGGTGAGGACATCGACGCGGCCCTTGAAACCTACCACCTGATGTCGGAGAAGTGGTTCATCCACGCGACGCCGACCCTGTTCAATGCGGGTACGCCCAAGCCGCAGCTTTCTTCCTGCTTCTTGTTGACGATGCAGGACGACAGCATCCCCGGCATCTTCAGCACGCTGAAGGACTGCGCTGAGATCAGCCAGAGCGCCGGCGGCATCGGCCTGAGCATCCACAAGATCCGCGCGACCGGTTCCTATATCAAAGGCACCAACGGTACCTCCAACGGAATCGTGCCCATGCTGCGGGTCTTCAACGACACCGCCCGGTACGTCGACCAGGGTGGCGGCAAGCGCAAGGGCGCATTTGCCATCTACCTCGAACCCTGGCACGCCGATGTGTTTGATTTCCTGGAACTGAAAAAGAACCACGGAAAAGAAGAACAGCGCGCCCGGGACCTCTTCTACGCCCTTTGGATTCCGGACCTGTTCATGAAGCGGGTCAAGGAAAATGGCCAGTGGCCGCTCTTCTGCCCCAATGAAGCACCGGGCCTCGCCGATGTCTGGGGAGATGAGTTCGAAGCCCTGTTCCACAAGTACGAGGAAGAAGGCCGTTACCGCAAGGTCGTTCGCGCCCAGGACCTCTGGTTCAAGATCATGGAAAGCCAGATCGAAACCGGAACGCCCTACATGCTGTACAAGGATGCTGCGAACAGCAAGTCCAACCAGCAGAACCTCGGTACCATCCGCAGCTCCAACCTCTGTACCGAGATCATCGAGTACACGGCGCCGGATGAAATTGCCGTGTGCAACCTCGGCTCGCTGGCCCTGAGCAACTACGTCAAGGACGGCGAATTCGATCACAAGACCTTGTTTAACAATACCAAGGTCCTGACCCGGAACCTCAACAAGATCATCGACCGGAACTATTATCCCGTTCCGGCCGCTGAAAAGTCCAACTTCCGCCACCGTCCCATCGGACTGGGTGTCCAGGGCTTGGCCGACGCGTTTATCAAACTGCGGATGCCGTTTGACAGCCCCGAGGCCCGTCAGTTGAACCGGGAAATTTTTGAAACGATCTACTACGGTGCATTGACCGCTTCCTGTGAAGAGGCCGAGAAGCACGGAACCTACGAAACCTACGCCGGTTCCCCCGCTTCCAAGGGCCAGCTCCAGTACGATATGTGGGGTGTGACCCCGACTGATCGCTGGGACTGGATCGAACTGAAGGCCCGCATCCAGAAGCACGGTCTGCGCAACAGCTTGCTGGTCGCTCCGATGCCGACGGCATCTACCTCTCAAATCCTCGGCAACAACGAGTGCTTTGAGCCCTATACCAGCAATATTTACACCCGCCGGACCCTGTCCGGGGAGTTCATCGTCGTGAACAAACACCTCCTCAAAGACCTCATTGAAATGGGGCTTTGGAATGATGAGATGAAGCACCGCCTTATGGCTGCCAACGGCTCCATCCAGGATTTCCCCGAAATCCCCGATGACCTCAAGGCGCTGTACCGCACCTCCTGGGAAATCAAGGGCAAGTCGATCATCGACATGGCCGCTGACCGGGGCGCTTACATCTGTCAAAGCCAGAGCATGAACGCTTTTGTCCAGGATGCCAACTTTGGAAAGCTGACTTCCATGCACTTCTACGCATGGGAAAAAGGCCTCAAGACCGGCATGTATTACCTCCGGACAAAATCTGCCGCCGACGCGATCAAATTTACCGTCGACGCCAAGATGCTCCGCGATCGTCAAGGAACCACCAGCGAAGAGCAAGAAGAGCGGGCCATGGCCGAGATCAGCTGCTCCCTGGATGATCCGGACGATTGCATCATGTGCAGTGGATAAATCCCTCGTTTTAATAGAGTGAATCTTACAAAATGCCCGGCTCTCCGCCGGGTATTTTTTTGCCCTGCCCTTTCCTTTTCCGATCCCAACCTTTTTCGTATCATTGGGCCTTGCAAGTCAACGGCCGACCATACAGTTTATTTTTCATTAGCCTCCTGACCGCCTTTTGGGTCATATTGGGGGGCTGTGCGGAAAAAACCCCTGAGCAAGTCCAACCCAATCCCGTCAACGAGCGCCCTGATCCTCAGGTCTTCATTCCCTGTGGAACTCCCTACCTGCTCAACGTGCGTGGCATCCAGCCCGAAGTCGGCGTATTCGAAATCATGAACGATTCGTCCCGGCTGCGTTTGGCCTTCGACCATTCCCGTCGTTACAAGATGGAATCCATCCGGGTATACCTGGGCAAGCCCGAGGATTTACCCCGGAGAGAAGATGGGCGGCCCGATCCCGCCCAATTCAATATTTATTCCCGGGGCGGCAATTCCAACCGGGACCGGTGGGAGTTGTTGCAGCCAATTTCCCAGTGGCCGCACTGCATGAAGGTGTCGGTGCAGGTGGAATTGACCGATTTGGAGAGTCCGGAGGGGGAAAAGGATGTGGTGGCCTGGGCGATGGCGGGTGACGAGGATTCTTTCACCTTCGACTATTGTATCCAGAGTTGCAAAAAAGACCAGCGCTGCGCCTCTTCCGATGCCGGCGACTTCACGACCTATACCCCGACAGGGTGGGTCACCGAGGGCCAGAAATTGCTGGAATCCGATTTTGAGACGGTATTTCCGAAGGGCATGGAGCTGGGTTGTCTGAAGGGGTATAAATTGTCGCGGTCGAAGGATGTGGTGGAGTTGTTGCAGGGAAAAAAGAGCATTGGGGCCTTTGGAAATGGTCCGCAAAAGGCCGAGTCCTTCGAAACCCTGGCCCGTGAAACGGGCGCATTGGTCCTGTCGGTGGAATATGACCGGGCGCTGCCCGATTTCTCCGCTTCTCCGGCCCCTCTGGACAGCCTGGTGGTCACGGAGGGCGCCTTCACGGACTGGCCCGTGCGAGAAGTCATTTCCGAAGCGAATACCCTTCTCGGCGGTTGTGCGTCGAATTACTCCCCCCAACAATTGACCGGCGCCCTGGAAGCCATCAATTCCAACTTCTCCAATGGGACGGTGAGCGGCGGTTTCCTGATTTGTCCCGAACTGGAGCCGTAAATTTTTTCCCGATTCTTTGATTTCCCCCCAAACTTTCTATTATTTTCCCATTCCAAGGTTGGAGTAATGGATTCAGTTTCTAAAAGCGACAGTTTTCAGCAATATCTCGCTTCCAGAAAGGTAAGTGCCCAGCAGTTTCAGAAGGAATTGCCTTTTTTGTGGGAAAAATTAGAGCGAGAATATGATCTGTCGGGGAAAAATGCGTTTGATGCCCGGCAAAAGTTTCAATTGAACAACCTTCGCCTTCAATTCCCTCTGACCGAACCAGAAGAATGATTGTTTTTTAACCCTCTAATAGGCCACTTTGCGTTTAAACCATGAATTGCATCATCATAGACGACGATCAAGTGTCGATCAAGATGTTGACCCACCTCGTCCAAAGGACCGAGTTCCTGGAACTTTTGAGCGATTTCGAAGATCCGATCGAGGCTGCTAACTACTTGAACACCAACAAGGTTGATCTCATTTTCCTGGACGTGGAGATGCCCGGCATGACAGGGCTGGAAATGCTGAACAGCCTTCAGGACAAGCCGCAGGTCATTTTGGTCTCGGGAAAAAGCGAGTACGCCTTAGATGCATTCGAATTTGATGTGGTGGACTACCTTCTGAAGCCGGTTCAGTACGGCCGTTTCCTCAAGGCGGTGAACAAGGCCCGGGAACGGATGCCGGAAGAAGAAGAGGTGCAAAAAGGGGATGAGCTGGTGCTGAAAGGGGACTTTATCTTTGTCAAGTCCGAATCGATGTTGGTGCGGGTGAATATGTCGGATATCCTCTGGGTCGAGGCCCTCGCCGATTATATTGCCCTGGTTACGCCCAGTAAGCGCTATGTGATCCATTCTACCATGAAGGCGATCCAGGCCCGGCTTCCCAGTGAATTCTTCCTGCGGGTCCACCGCAGCTATATCGTCCGGCTCGACAAGATCGACGCCATCGAGGACAATACGATCATCATCAAGAAAAAGATGATTCCGGTGGGCGGAACCTACCGGGAGCGCCTGATGAATGCGCTGGACTTCATCTGATTTCACTTTTCAACATTCTTCTCTGGGTTTTGTCCCAGGCCAGAGTCCCATTTTGCTTAGTTTTGGCGGAAAATAAAGGACCATGCAAGTAGCACTGACCATTGCGGGATCCGATTCTGGCGGCGGCGCCGGAGTCCAGGCCGACCTCAAAACCTTTGAAGCCCACAACGTATTTGGCACCTCTGTAATCACAGCGGTCACCGCCCAAAATACCCAGGGCGTCCAGGGTGTCTTTCCGGTGCCCGTCAAGGGAGTCGAGGCCCAGCTCCAATCGGTCCTCACGGACCTCCGCATCCGCTCGGTCAAGACCGGCATGCTCTTTTCCCCCGAAACCATCTCCCTCGTCGCCCATTACCTCCGTCAAACGGACCTTCCGATCGTGGTGGACCCGGTCATGGTGGCCACTTCCGGCGATGCGCTCTTACAGGAGCAGGCCCTGGATGCTTTGCGCGAGGAGCTGCTGCCCGTCGCGGCGATCATCACCCCGAACCTTTCCGAAGCGGAAGTGCTGGCTGGCATTCCCATCCACAGCCGCGAAGACATGGAATTTGCCGCGCGGATCATCGGGGAGAAACTGCCTGATACTTGGGTGCTGGTCAAGGGCGGCCATTTTGAGGAGGAAGAGAAGGTCGTGGCGGACCTGCTGTTCAAGCGGGACTTTTACTGGATGGAGAGTCCGCGGATCCGCACCCGTCACACCCACGGGACGGGCTGCACGCTGTCGGCCGCCATTGCGGCCAACCTGGCGCGGCGCAACACGGCCTTTTCGGCGGTCAAGGAGGCCAAGGCGTATGTCCAGGGAGCTATTCAGCATGCGCTCAAAAACCTCGGCAAGGGCCGGGGCTCCCTCAAGCACAATTACCGCAACTTCGCCACGGAAGAGTAGATTTTACGGAATCATAACGCCCCGTTTCCCCAATCCCGACCTCAACTCACTATCTTTTTCCCATGAACTTCAAAGCCATCGTCACCGATATTGATGGAACCCTCCTCAATTCGGACCGCGACCTGTCCCAGCGGACCATCGATACGATCAAGTCCCTGCCGGCGGACGTGCCTGTGATCCTGGCCTCGTCCCGGATGCCCAAGGCCATGCGCCACCTGCAGGCCGATTTGGGCATTCTGCATTGGCCCCTGATCTGTTACAACGGTGGGTATGTGCTGACTTTTGAAGGGGATCAGGCCCGGGTCTTGCATTCGACGCCGATTGCGCCGGAAATAGCGCGGGCGACGCACGAATTTGCGCGGGGGAGCAGTCTGCACGTTTCGTTGTACCGGGCCGACGATTGGTATGCGCCCCGAGATGATCAGTGGGCCCAGCGTGAGGTCCACAATACGAAGGCGCCGGTGGAAATCGGCGATCTGGGCCCGGTGGTGACCCGTTGGGAAGCGGAAAGCTATGGTCCCCACAAGATCATGTGCATGGGGGAACCCGAGGACATCGATGCGGTCAACGCTTATCTGACCCGGGAATACGGCGCGCAATTACATTTGTACCGGTCCCGTCCCACTTACCTGGAGATTGCGGACCGCAGCATTTCCAAGGCGACGGCCCTGCAACTGTTGGCCGATGAAATGGGGCTGTTCCAACCGGCTGAAGTCCTGGCCTTCGGAGACAATTACAATGATACGGATATGCTGGAGCTGTCGGGTTGGGGAGTTGCAGTGGAAAATGCCAAGGCGGAGGTCAGGGATGCGGCCGATGAGGTCGTGGCCCGCAGTGTGGACGACGGGGTAGCAGAGAAGATCGAATCGGTGTTTGGGGGAAAATAAGACCCTCAGTGGGTACAGGCGGCGTTGTGGGTATGCGGGGCGAGTCGGAGGTTCATCAACTGGGCCGCTGCAACACCAATTGCGCCAGAAACGACCATGACGATTTCCCAGGGCTCCTCAAAGAAAAGCACGCCGCTCAGGAGCATCAGAGAGCCCGCCAGAAAGATCAGCGGAATGGCAATCGACCGGTGTTGTTGCCGGTATCCTTTGACCACACTGAAAGCACCAAAACTCAGTCCAGCCAGGATCAATCCCACTTCAAATACCGGCGACTCCAAAAACTGAAGCCCAATCAGGGGAAGGGCGGCTGAGATGAAAGGCATTGCAACGCAGTGAACTGCACACGCCAACGCCAGGAACGCACTCCAGCGGCCCGTGGTTTGATGGCTGATTTTGGAAATGAATTTTTGCATGGACAATTACATCAACTTCCGTAGTTGCAAATCTGTTGCAAAGATACGGCAAACAAACAAGAAACCCAATGGGTGTCTCACCACTGGGTTTCGGTTTTCCTGAAAGAGTCGGTTTAAAGCCTGACCAGGGCCTATTTTCCGGCCTTGTCCACGACAAGACGTTTGTCCATGTTGGCGACCTCCCAGGCCGTCGCGAAAATCAAACGGGTGATTTTCGTGGACTTCTGGTAGTCGATTTTCTCCACCGTATCGGTGGACTTGTGGTAGTCCTCGTGGACGCCCGAAAAGTAAAAGATACAGGGGATATTGTTCTTCGCAAAATTGTAGTGGTCCGAACGGTAGTAAAAGCGGTTCGGATCGTCTTCGGTATTGTAGCGGTAATCCAGGTTGACGCCGACCACTTCTTTGTTCGCGCGCTCATTGGCCTTGTGGAGGTCGGTGCTGAGCATGTCCGAACCGATGATGTAGATGTAGTTGCCGTCGTCGTGGTTCTTGTCGATCCGACCGATCATGTCGACGTTCAGGTTGCAAACGGTATTGCTGAGGTCGTAGACCGGATGATCGGTATAGTACCGCGACCCGAGGAGGCCTTTTTCTTCCCCTGAAACCGGCATGATCAAAATACTGCGGCGGGGGCGTTTTCCATCCTCTACGGCCTTCATAAATGCCTCGGCAATCTCCAGGAGGGCCACGGTCCCGGTGCCATCGTCATCGGCCCCGTTGAAAACCTTGTCGTCCCGGACGCCCAGGTGATCGTAGTGGGCGGTCAGGACCACCACTTCGTCCTTTTTATCGGTGCCTTCGATGAAGCCCAGGACATTTTCAGCCTTGACCACTTCGACTTCCGCATCGCTTTTGATTTCCATCCCGTACTTCCCAAAATTCACGGAGGGAACCTTGGCGTCTTTGTTCAGGACTTCCTGCCATTCTTCAGCTCCCTTCTTCGACTTCTTCATCATCTGATCGGCCATGCTCACCGGAATGAAAGCCAACGGAATATTGTCCTTTTGGAGGTGGGTCAGCGAGAGGCTGGGACTTTCCATGTTATGGCGCATCCAGGGGCTACCGGCAAAGCGCTTGAAGTCATCATCGGGAATGACCATCAGCACCGCTGATGCCCCGGCATCTTGCAGCAGGCCCCTCTTGGTCCGAAAATCAAACGTGGGAGAATCCTCGCCACTGCCTTTGATGATCGACTTGCCGTCCTGCATCGGTTCGCCGGCCAGGATTACAGCGGCTTTTCCCTTCAGGTCAAGCCCCTCGAGGTTGTTGTAGCCATCGGATTCGATCCCAAAGCCCGCGAATACGAGGTCGGCCTTGAGGTCTTTCGCAAAGGCCATTTTGTCCATGAACACGAATCCCTTCCCGAACTTTTCCTCGGTTTTCCCATCAAAGATCATCTTCACCTCGTTGATTTTGGCGCGCGTCAATTCATATTCCTGGTAATAGGAATCCCCGTTGCCCGGGCTGAGGCCCATCAGGCGGAACTGGGTCGAGAGGTACAAGGCGGCGAGCTTTTGGCCACGTTGAGCGGTCTCGCGTCCTTCCAGCTCATCCGAAGCGATGAACTCGAGGTGCGCCTTCAAATCCTCGGAAGTGATGGTCTTGGCGTATTTCTGCACCTCAATGATCTGGGCCTGGCGTTCGGCTTTCTTCGCCAGGGCCTGGGGATTGGAAGGGCTCGCCGTTTGAATGGCCTCCTTGTTGACCTTGAGGTCTTTGATCCGGTTGTTGCCGGGTACCTGGGCCCAAGCCGGAAGGGCCACTGCCACCATGAGCAGTGCGAGGAGAACGTGGGTCGTATTCTTCATGGGAAAAATGAATAATTAAGATTGAGCCGGGGCAATTTTATTGACCCGACGTTCGTGGCGCCCACCTTCGAACTCGGTGGAGAGGAAAGTATCCACGAATTGAAGGGCGGATTCGAGGGAAATGAAGCGTTCGGGCAAACAAAGCACATTGGCATTGTTGTGCTGCCGGGCCAGTGCGGCGAGGTCATTTTCCCAAACCAGGGCCGCCCGGACCTGGGCGTACTTGTTGGCCGTCATGCAGACCCCATTGCCCGATCCACATACGAGGATCCCGCGGGGAACGGCTCCGGTATTGACGAGCTGCGCCACCGGGTGGACATAATCGGGGTAGTCGGTAGACGCCTCGGAATCCGTTCCAAAATCCCGCACCTCAAAGCCTTTTGCTTCCAGGTGGGCCACAATGGCGGATTTATAATGAAAACCCGCGTGGTCAGAACCAATTGCAATGATGAGTTGATCGGCCATGGGCCAAAAATAGGAAAAAATGGAGGGGAGAACGGGTTAAAAAATGCGGAAAGCCCGGGAGAGGTCGCGGTACGGCACAAAATAAACCTCCCGCGGGGCAGGAGGCTTGGTTCAACGAGTTGTATGTCTTAGAAAATCACCGGTTGGGCGATCATCTCGAGTACCGAATCTTTGATGCCTTGTTTGCCAAAGCCGCATTCGTCGTAGAGCTGGTCTTGGGTGCCGTGCTCAATGAAGCGGTCGGGTACGCCCAGGCGCTTCACGCGGCTGTGGTAGCCCTGATCCACCATGAATTCCACGACGGCGGATCCGAAGCCGCCCTTGATGGTGCCATTCTCCACGGTAATCACCCGCTTGAATTTGCTGAAGATTTCGTGCAGCAGGCGCTCGTCGAGCGGCTTCACAAAGCGCATGTCGTAATGGGCGGGGTAGATGCCTTGGGCATTCAGTTCCTGAATGGCCGCTTGCGCGTAGTTGCCGTGGTGTCCGATGGACAGGATGGCGACGTCCTCGCCCTCATTGACCATGCGACCCGTGCCGATTTCGATCTTCTCGAAGGGCGTCCTCCAGTCGAGGGTCACGCCGCGGCCGCGGGGATAGCGGATGGAATAGGGCATGTTGACCTCATCCAGCTGGGCGGAATACATCATGTTCCGCAGCTCGGGCTCGTTCATCGGAGCCGCCACGATCATATTCGGGATGATGCGGAAATAAGCGAGGTCAAACGCTCCGTGGTGGGTGGGGCCATCGGCACCAACGAGTCCACCGCGGTCCAGGCAGAAGATCACCGGCAATTTCTGGATCGCCACGTCGTGCAGCACCTGGTCGTAGGCGCGTTGCATGAAGGTCGAATAGATATTGCAGAAGGGGCGGAGGCCCTGCGTCGCGAGGCCGGCCGAGAAGGTCACGGCGTGCTGCTCGGCAATGCCCACGTCAAAGGCGCGGTCGGGCATCTCCTTCAGCATGTACTTCAGGCTGCAACCCGAAGGCATGGCCGGGGTAATCCCCATGATCTTATCGTTTTCCTTGGCCAGTTCGATGATCGTATGGCCAAAAACGTCCTGGTATTTCGGAGGCTTGGGAGTTTCGTCCTTGGGGGCAAGGGAAGCGCCGGTGATCCGATCAAACGGAGCACTTTGGGCGTGCCACTTGGTTTGGTCCTTTTCCGCGTAATCCAGTCCTTTTCCCTTCACCGTCACACAGTGGAGGATTTTCGGTCCGGGGATTTTCTTCAGGTCGTCCATGATGCGCACGAGGTGGTTCACGTCGTGGCCGTCGATGGGACCGAAGTAGCGGAAATTGAAGGATTCGAACAGCATGCCCGGCTTGGTGGCCTGGGCGGTGAAGAGGTCCTCGACGCGGGCGGCGATTTTCTGGGCACTCGGGCCGAAGCTGCTGAGCTTGCCGAGCAGTTTCCAGGCTTCGTCGCGGATCTTGTTGTAGGTGCGGGAGGAAGTGATGTCGGTCAAATACTCTTTGAGGGCGCCCACGTTGGGGTCGATGGACATGCAGTTGTCGTTGAGGACGACGAGCATGTCAGAGTTTTCCCAACCGGCGTGGTTCAGGCCTTCGAAGGCCATCCCGCCGGTCATGGCGCCGTCGCCGATGACGGCGACCACGTGACGTTTTTTATCTCCTTCTTCTTTCTTGTACCGACTTCCCACCGACATGCCCAGGGCAGCCGAGACCGAAGTCGACGAGTGACCCACCCCAAAGGTGTCGTAATCGGACTCCGTCCGCTTGGGGAATCCGGAAATGCCCTGGTAGGTGCGGTTCGTATAGAATTCTTCCCGGCGACCCGTGATCAGTTTGTGGCCGTAAGCCTGGTGGCCGACGTCCCATACAATCTGGTCGTAGGGAGTATTGAATACATAGTGCAGTGCCGTCGTGATTTCCACGACGCCCAGGCTCGCGCCAAAGTGTCCTCCGTGCCGGGACCCGTGTTCGATCAGGTAGTCCCGGAGTTCTTCAGTAAACCGATACAATTCCTCTGGCGGAATCTTTTTTAAGTCATCGGGGGAATTTACTTGGGAGAGCAATTTTCCTGGTTCTATCATAGCACGTTGCATGAGATGTGTGTTCGTAGGGAATGAACGGACAGTCTTCTCAAAATGTTTTGTTGGACAATCTTAATCTTTTCTACGGACCAAGGTGCAAATTAGCTAAAACCGTGCAGACTCTCAATGCCTGGAAAGGCCTTCTGAGGGGGTAGGAGGAAGAAATAATTGGTCTTGGGGGCAATTTTTCCCATATTTTGATTCAGAACCAAGCACCCGTTCGACATGGCGCAGAAGAAATCATCGGCAAAGCAAAAAGGCACAAAAAAAGCGGTTTCAAAAAAACAAAAGGGCCCATCAGGCCCCAATTTTTGGTCCCAGCACGTCTGGGAGGGGCTGATTTTACTGCTGCTTCCGTTCGTTCTGTACGGGACCACCGTGGGTTTTGACTACGTGCTGGACGACAAGATTGTCCTGTCCGAAAATGCTTTTGTGCAGGAAGGCTTCAGTGGCATGGCGGACATTTTCCAGACGGAAAGTTTCACCGGTTACCTTCAGGAGCAACAGGATTTGGTCGCGGGCGCCCGTTACCGCCCGCTCTCACTGGCGACCTTCGCATTTGAATACGAGCTCTTCGGCCTGGACCCCGCCGTGAGCCACTTCGTCAATGTGCTCCTCTATGCCTTGACCTGTCTGCTGCTCTTCCGCGTCTTCCACCAATTGGTGGCGGTCCGCAAAGGCGCTGCCTGGTGGAGCGCCCTGCCCTTTGTGGCTGCGCTGCTGTTCCTTGCCCACCCGGTCCATTCCGAAGTCGTCGCCAACATCAAAGGCCGCGATGAAATCTTGGCCTTGTTATTGTCCCTAGCGACTTTTTACTACGTTTTCCAATTCCTCCGCTCCCGCAACCTCGTCCTGATGGGCCTCGCTTCGGTCCTCTTTTTCCTCGCCATCCTCGCCAAAGAAAACTCCCTGACCTTCCTCGGGGTCATTCCGCTCGCGCTGATCCTGTTCACCAAGATTCCCCAACAACGCTATATCCAGATCCTCGGCCCGCTGGGCGCAGTCGTCGTCATTTACCTGCTGGTGCGGGTAGATGTGATTGGGTATTTGTTCAGTGGAAAAGAAGTGACGGCGCTGATGAACAATCCTTTTGTGGAGGCGACGACGGGGGAAAAATTCGCGACGATTACCTATACCCTGGGACGCTACCTGGGTCTGTCCTTTTTTCCGCATCCCCTCACGCACGACTATTATCCCTACCACATCCCCATCGTTTCCTGGGGCAATTTGTGGGTGCTGGTGGCCCTGGTGGCCCACCTCGCGCTGGTCGGCATCGCCATCTGGCAGTGGAACAAGTCGAAGATCATCACGTTTTCCATCGGGCTGTACCTGATGACCCTGTTCATCACTTCCAATATTCCGTTCCCGGTCGGTACGTTTATGAATGAACGCTTTTTGTTCATGCCGTCGGTGGGCGTCTGTCTCGCGCTGGCGTATGTCTTGTTGCGGATTTTGCCGCGTTTGCAGAGCAGCTTAAAGATGGTGGGCGTAGCGATTGCGGCCTTGTTTGTGGTGGGATTTGGGGTGAAAACGATTGCGAGGGTCCCGGCCTGGGAAAATGAAAAAACGCTCAATGTGGCGGCGATTGAAGTCTCGGTGAACAGTGCCCGGGCCAACCAATACTATGGTTACAGCTTGTACCGGGAATATGTGTCCGTTCGGGATTCTGCCCGGGCCAATGGTGAATCGGTGAACCGCGACGAGCAATATGCGCGCCTCGACGAGGCGCTGCCGCATGTCAAAAAGGCACTCGAAATCCACCCGTCCTATACCGATGCCCTGACCTGCAAGGGCGGCATCATGGCGGGTTACATCGAGCTGGGCTCGGAGATGGAATTCGTGATGGACGAATTCTACCAGGTGGCCACGGCTCCAGTGCAGGTCCCCTTCAACGATGCCTTCCTCCGCTACGCCAATGGCAAGGGAGTGAACTACGACGGGATGGCCGGTTGGTACTATCGGGTGGGCTACCAGCACTGGTGGGAGACGAAGCGAGATGCGGCCCTGGCCAAAAAATACCTGGATTTGGGACTTCGGGTCGCGCCCAACGATCCTGATTTATTGACGGCCCTGGCCCAGGTGAACAGCCCTTCCTGACCTTTCCGGGACATTTATCGGCACTTTCAACGGCATTTATTTTAAAGGCCCCTCCCACTTTTTACCAAAGATTCCCCTTTCCTTTCACCCCCACCTTCCTCAATCCCCCCGGCATTGATTATATTTGCACTCTCAAGTTTGGAAACAAAAGAGTATGAATCAGGTAGCCCCGTACACGCCAGAATACAAGGTGCGTCTCGTCACCGCCGCTTCGCTGTTTGACGGTCACGACGCCGCGATCAACATCATGCGCCGCATTATGCAAAGCACCGGCGCGGAAGTCATTCATCTGGGCCACAACCGATCGGTCCAGGAGATTGTCGATTGTGCGATCCAGGAAGACGTCCAAGGCATCGCCATTACGTCGTACCAGGGCGGCCACGTGGAGTTCTTCAAGTACATGCACGACCTCCTCAAGGAGCGCGGCGCTGACCACATTAAAATCTTTGGCGGCGGCGGAGGAACCATTCTGCCCGAAGAGATTTCCGAACTCCACGACTACGGCATCGACCGGATTTATTCGCCCGATGACGGGCGCGAGATGGGCCTCCAGGGCATGATCAATGATGTGATCCGCCAGTGCGATTTCCCCAACTCCAATTCCATTCACCCGGCTTCCGTGGCCAACCTGCCCAAAAAGAATCCGGGCCTGATCGGTCGCGTCATCAGCATCGTCGAGAACGATCCTGACATGGGCAAGGCCTTCATGGCCGAGATCGAGAAGCTGCCCTCCAATAAAGTGGTGCCGATTTTGGGGATTACGGGAACGGGGGGAGCGGGAAAATCGTCCCTGACCGATGAGATTGTGCGGCGCTTCCTCATGGATTTTGAGGACAAGAACATCGCCGTATTGTCTGTGGATCCGTCCAAACGCAAAACGGGCGGGGCCCTGCTCGGGGACCGCATCCGGATGAACGCGATTTTCAATTCGCGGGTGTACATGCGTTCGATGGCCACTCGGGCCGCGAACATTTCCATGAGCGAGACTGTGGACGAGGCCGTCAAGGTCTTCCGCGCGGCTGAATTCGACCTGATCATCGTGGAAACGGCCGGAATCGGCCAGAGCGATACTGAAATCACCGAGGTCTCCGACGTGGCGCTCTACGTGATGACTCCTGAATACGGCGCGGCCACCCAGTTGGAGAAAATCGACATGCTCGATTTTGCCGACCTCATTGCCATCAACAAATTCGACAAGCGGGGCGCCCTCGATGCCCTCCGCGATGTCGCCAAGCAATACCAGCGCAACAACCAGCTCTGGGACAAGAAACCCGACGAAATGCCGGTATTTGGGACCATTGCCTCCCAATTCAACGATCCCGGCACGAACAAGCTCTATACCGAATTGGTCCGTCGCATCGTCGCCAAAACCAATGCTGATCTCCAGTCGACCTTCGCGGCGACCGACGAGATGAGCGAAAAAATCTACATCATCCCGCCCGAGCGGGTGCGTTACCTGGCCGAGATTTCCGAGGACAATGACCGCTACGAGAAGTGGGTGGTCGAGCAAAGTGAAACGGCCCGGAAGGTCTTCCAACTGAAAGGTGCTGCCGAGCAAATGGAGCAGGCTGGCCAGGGTGAAGCCGCCGGTTCTTTGAACCAGATGACCACCAAATTGGAGCGTCACCTGAGCCCGGAAGTGCAGGATTTGTTGGGGGGATGGGACGAAAAACTGAAGGGCTACCGGACGGAGTACTTCTCTTATATGGTGCGGGGCCGCGAAATCAAGGTGGAGAACTTCACCGAGAGCCTTTCGCATACGCGGATTCCCAAGATCGGGATTCCGCCGTTCAAGGACTACGGCGAGATTGTCCGCTGGAGCTTCCGGGAAAATTTCCCGGGCGAATTCCCGTATACCTCGGGCGTCTATCCGTTCAAGCGGATCGGCGAAGATCCCACCCGCATGTTTGCGGGCGAAGGTGGTCCCGAGCGGACCAACAAGCGCTTCCACTACGTGTCTTTGGGCATGCCGGCGGCCCGTCTGAGCACGGCTTTTGACTCCGTGACCCTTTACGGGGAAGACCCCGCTTACCGCCCCGACATCTACGGTAAGATTGGCAACTCCGGTGTTTCCATTGCTTCCCTCGACGACGCCAAGCGCCTGTACTCCGGATTCGACCTCTGCAAGAAAACGACTTCCGTGTCCATGACGATCAATGGGCCGGCTCCGATGCTGTTGGCGTTCTACATGAATACCGCCATCGACCAGCAGTGTGAGAAGTATATCCGCGAAAATGGATTGGTGGACGAGGTCAATGCCAAAATCGACCAGATTTATGCTGAGAAGGGCGTTGATCGGCCGGTCTACCGAGGTGATTTGCCCGAAGGAAACGACGGTCTGGGACTGTTGCTCCTGGGAGTGACGGGGGATCAGGTCTTGGAAAAAGAGGTCTACAAAAAAATCAAAGCCGAGGCCATGGCCACCACACGGGGTACCGTCCAGGCGGATATCCTCAAGGAAGACCAGGCCCAGAACACCTGCATTTTCTCCACAGAATTTGCGCTGCGGATGATGGGCGATATCCAGCAGTCCTTCATTGATCGGAAGGTCCGGAACTTTTATTCCGTTTCCATCTCCGGCTACCACATCGCCGAGGCCGGCGCGAACCCCATTTCCCAGCTGGCCTTTACCCTCGCGAATGGCTTCACCTTCGTCGAGTACTACCTCAGCCGGGGCATGCACATCGATGATTTTGCGCCGAACCTGTCCTACTTCTTCTCCAACGGCATGGACCCCGAATACAGCGTAATCGGTCGGGTCGCCCGGAGAATCTGGTCCAAGGCCATCAAGAACAAGTACGGTGGCAACAAGCGTTCGCAGATGCTGAAGTACCATATTCAGACCAGCGGCCGCTCTCTCCACGCCCAGGAAATCGCCTTCAACGATATCCGTACGACGCTCCAGGCGCTGTACGCGATCTACGACAATACGAATTCCCTCCACACCAATGCCTATGACGAGGCCATTACGACTCCCACCGAGGATTCCGTGCGTCGCGCCATGGCCATTCAGCTGATCATCAACAAGGAGTTGGGATTGGCGAAGAATGAAAACCCAATGCAGGGTTCCTTCATCATCGAAGAACTGACGGACTTGGTGGAAGAGGCAGTGATGACCGAATTCCGCCGCATCACCGACCGGGGCGGCGTCCTCGGCGCGATGGAGCGCCAGTACCAGCGCTCCAAAATCCAGGAAGAGTCGCTGTACTACGAGACGCTCAAGCATACCGGCGATCTGCCGATTGTGGGCGTGAACACCTTCCTCAGCTCGGAAGGCTCGCCGACCATCATTCCCGAGGAGGTCATCCGTTCCACGAAGGAAGAGAAAGAGTCGCAGATTGAAGGGATCGAGGAATTGAAGGGGCGGAACAGCCAGGAAGGGGCCGACGCCCTGCGCCAGCTTCAGCTGGCCGCCATCCGCAACGAAAACATTTTCGAGGCGCTGATGGAAGCCGCCAAGGTCTGCTCCCTGGGCCAAATGACCCATTCGCTGTACGAGGTCGGCGGTCAGTACCGCCGCAACATGTAATCGGGATATTTAAAACCGCCAACCCGCTCCCAGGAAGACCTGGGTATTGAAGTTTTGATTGCCAGGCAGGCCCTGGCTGTCAAAAAAGCCCTTGCGGTACAGCCCGGTCAGGCTGCGGTAGCCCCGAATCTCCAATTCCAATCCAAAATCAAACGTGTAACTGCTGCCGAGCAGAACGCCAAGGTCGAACCGTTGGAGTTCGTCGGGGAAGTTGGCGAAGGTGGTGAGGGTGTCTTCGAAGATACCGCCCTCGCCGATCTGGATATCGGCGGTGCCATCGTCGGAACCTGCGAGCAAATAGCCGAGGTTGATGCCGGCGTTGAGATGAAGGCGGGGAAAGGTTTCGTATTGGATG
The DNA here is from genome assembly GCA_963923035.1 of uncultured bacterium. Taxonomy (GTDB): domain Bacteria; phylum Bacteroidota; class Bacteroidia; order J057; family JADKCL01; genus CAWUKT01. The sequence continues at coordinate 100,684 of CAWUKT010000002.1, read as the reverse complement.
AAAATGGGGAGCTCCAGGTAGTGGAGGCCCAAGGAGCCGTTGACGTCTGCAAAATAGAAGGAGGGAACCGTGTCGACGATGCCGGGCAGGAGTTCCAGCGTGACGCTGGTATCGGTTCGGATCAGCAGGCTGTAATCGGCCGCCTTATAGGAATAGCCAAGTTCGGCCCGGACTTTGAGCTTTGGAGTGAGAGCATAACTCGCCCATACAGCCAATGAGGGTCCCCAGCCGGGAGTTCCGTCCGAGCTGTCCGGCGAAACATTGGTGGGAATGGGACCGCCAAAGATGGCTCCGGCCCGAACGCCCCAATCAATTTCCTGACCCCAAGTAGTCTGGGTGACGAAAAAGGCGCAGGCGAGAAACAGGATTTTTTTCATGCTTATCGAATCAGGGCCACTTTTTTCCGCCAAACCCTTCCACTCACTCCCGTCATTTCTACCAAGTAAACCCCGCTTGACCAGCCGGTCAGGGGGATATTGTTTTGGCCGGTGTGGAGAGAAGATGTGAGGAGAATTTTTCCGGAAAAGTCCAGGACGCGCAATTGGGCGCGTTCGGTGGGCAGGTCGACAATCCATTCTCCGCCCCTTTCCCAAAACCGGACTTCCAGGGATTCCTCCGCCGGAGCTTGACCCGTGGCGAGGGAGAGATCGAAATCGTCGACCCACAATTCACTGCCAACGGCACCATTGAAATTGCCGCCATCGGCGCTGGACGTGGCCACGACGATGATGGAATCCGGGGTTTCATTGGAATAGTAGAAGATGGGCAGCACAAACTGGGTCCAGGTGGGCGTGGCGTTGGGAATGATGATTCCGACTTCGCCGACCGTATCCCGTTGGTTCGTGGTCGTATTCCACTTGATCAATTGGACGGCAATCGCCCCGCTGTCGCCATCGACCGGGGAATATTTGTACCAGCCTTCGAAGGTGGAAGGACGGGAAGTATAGGGTTGTCCGCGGGTGAAAAAAGTAGGAGCGGCGAGCAAGTCCAAGCTGCCGGAGAGGAGGATCCCGGGAGAAAACAGGGTACCGTAGGTATCAGATACGAGGCGGGCGGAGTAGGTGCCGGAATGGGCATCGGTACTCTTGCTCACCGTGACCGGGCCGCCCAGGTTGCGGAGGGGATTGAGCGTGGTCCACCAACCCGAAGCCGGTTCCTCGTACAGATTGAGGGCATCGGAGGACCAATCCTCAAAGTCGCCATTCGGAATTTGGTTTTGTCCTTTCCCCACTCCAAAAAGCAAGCAAAACAGGCCTATCAAGGTAAAAAATCGCATATTTCAATATTGTAGTCGCCTTAAAGATACCAGAAAATCTGTCATATTGCTGCGATCCTGATAGGATTCAGGAACCGGGGTTCATAAAAAAAGCCGCCTCCCGGGCAGGAGGCAGCTGCTAAAAATATACTAATTGGGTCACTTAACGAGTGAACAACATTTCGCGGTATTTGGGCAAAGGCCAGTGAGAATCAGGCACCAACTCTTCCAATCCGTCGGCGGCTTCGCGAATGGCTTCCATTTCGGAGACTACATCCTCTGAATAGAAAATGGCCTGCTCCCGGACTTCTTCTTCGAGTTTTTCGCCTTTTTCTAGCGCTTCGTCCAGTTTCAGGCTGTGCTTGCGAAGGTCGCGGACCTTGACCGCCAGTTCCTTGATCAGCTCTACCTGTACCTCGTAGAACTCGGCATCGAGGTCGATGTCTTTCAGGGCTTCGACATTTTCGGCCAATTCCTTCTGGGCGCGCAGGGCAGCCGGCATGATTTGGTTGATGACCAATTCATTCAATACGCGGGCTTCGATGTCAATTTTCTTCACGTATTGTTCCAGGCGAATCTCATGACGGGCGCGCAATTCGACCTCGGAGAAGATGTCCAGCTTGGTGAAGAGCTTGATCGTGGACTCGGTGATATAGGCATCCAGGGCCTTGGGAGTCTTCTTGATATTGTTCAGGCCCCGCTTGGTCGCCTCGTCTACCCATTCGTCGGAATAGCCATTGCCTTCGAATCGGATGTCTTTGGACTCCTTGACGTAATCGCGGAGCACCTCAATGATGGCGACTTCTTTCTTTTTCCCGCGGGAAACTTTGCGGTCGATGGTCTTGCGGAACTCGACCAACTGATTGGCGACGATGGCGTTCAGGACGATCATCGGGCCCGCGGAGTTGGAGGAGGAGCCCACGGCGCGGAACTCAAATTTATTGCCAGTAAAGGCAAAGGGAGAGGTCCGGTTGCGGTCGGTATTGTCCAGGCGCAATTCGGGAATCTTGGGAATGCCCAGTTTCACGTACGATTGCGGCGTGTCCTTCTTCTTCTTGCGGCTCGGTTTCTCGATTTCATCCAGCACTTTACTCAACTGCGAACCAATGAAGACGGAAATGATGGCCGGCGGGGCTTCGTTGGCACCGAGGCGGTGATCGTTTCCAGCCGACGCAATGACCGAACGCAGTAGGTCAGCGTGTTCGTGGACGGCTTTGATGGTATTGATGAAAAAGGTCAGGAACTGAAGGTTCTCTTTCGGGGCCGAACCGGGGCTGAGGAGGTTCTTGCCAGTATTGGTGGCCATGGACCAGTTGTTGTGCTTACCGGAGCCATTGATGCCGGCGTAGGGCTTCTCATGGAGCAGCACCCGGAAGCTGTGCTTGCGGGCGACGCGTTCGAGGAGGTCCATGAACAGGGCATTGTGGTCCACGGCGACGTTCAGCTCCTCAAAGAGGGGCGCACATTCAAACTGGCTCGGGGCAACTTCGTTGTGACGGGTGGTCAGCGGAATGCCCAAGCGGTAGCTCTCAATCTCGACTTCCTTCATGAAGGCGTAGACCCGTTCCGGAATGGATCCGAAATAGTGGTCGTCCAGCTGCTGGCCCCGGGCGGGAGCAGCACCGACGACGGTCCGTCCGGCGAGGATGAGGTCGGGACGCAGGTCAAAGAAGGCCCGGTCCACGAGGAAGTATTCTTGTTCCACGCCGAGGGTCGGCGTGACACTCTTGACGTTGCGGTCGAAGAGCTTACAGACATTGACCGCCGCTTCTTCCAGCGAGGCCATGGATTTCAGCAAGGGAGCCTTGAAGTCGAGGGCTTCGCCGGTATAGGAGACGAAGATGGTCGGGATACAAAGGGTCTTGCCGTATTGGTTTTCGAAGATGAAAGCGGGAGAAGACGGGTCCCAGGCGGTGTATCCGCGGGCTTCGAAGGTGTTTCGGATGCCTCCGGAGGGGAGTGAAGATGCGTCCGGCTCCTGCTGGGCGAGGTTGCTGCCGGAGAATTCTTCGAGGGCGCGGCCGTCTTTGACGGTCAGAAAAGAGTCGTGCTTCTCGGCGGTCAGCCCCGTGAGGGGTTGGAACCAGTGGGTATAATGGGTCGCACCTTGTTCGATGGCCCAGTTTTGCATCCCCCGGGCGACGAAATCGGCGATGTCCCGTTCAACCGGGGTGCCTTCTTCGATGGCTTTGGCGAGTTGCTTATAAATGTCTTTGGTTAGGTACTGTTGCATCACGTCCTTGGTAAAGACGTGAGAGGCGAAAATCTCAGAAACCCGCCGGGGATGCTCTACGGCTGGGGTAGATTTCCGGTTTTGGATGGTTTCCAGTGCTTTTGTTCTTGGATTCGACATTATGTTGGGGGTCGTGTATGTTTCTTGGGGGTAAAATTAGAAAAAAGACCAGAAGTGAGTGGTAAAAATGGTTGGTATAATGTGAATTTATGGTGAATTGTGGAAAAATTATTCCGAGGTGTGGGTTTTGGGGTTGTTTAAGTGGCGGTTTTGGTGTGGAGAATAAATTTTGGGTTGCGAAAACGTGAGCGCGAGGTGTGGCTGGGAAATGAAGGCCATTCACTGCCAAAACAAGGAATTTCACTGGGTTTTGGGCTCCGTTGGCTGAAAATGGGGAACGGAAGGGGAAATAGGGGCGTAAAGTCAACCAAAGAATGACCAACAGCACATTCAGCAATAAAATTTAAAACCTTAAACCTTAGAACCATGATTGAGATGATTACCGGACTTGCCATTCTTACTACCCTGATCATCGGGGGCGGAATTATGGCCATGCGCACCTCGCGGCGCTAAACCCAACAACAACATTCACCTAAGTACCACCTTTAATTACAGTTATTATGGAAACCATTTTGATCTCCGCAGCAATGTTTACCTGCATGTTCATGAGCGGTGTCGCATTTAGCCGTCGCTTTGCATGAGAAAAAATAAGTCACTCGCGAATTATCCTTGCTAGTCGGAGTCGGAAATGGCTCCGACTTTTTGTTTACCTACTGTCACCATATGTTTTCCATAACAACTTGTAATTCAATTGAATTTGGATTCATTATGGAAAAAATGTACATTTGTTGTAACTGTACTATTTCGCTGTCTGAAATACTTTTAAAGACAAGTCAATAACCAATTAATATTACCATTATGTCAGTCGAAACATTGACGGGGCTTGCTATTCTCTCAGCCGTAATCGGACTGGGTCTTTATGCCGCTGTCCGAGCAGCCCGGAGATAAAATGCCCCACCCAGCATTTCACTCTTGTTCAATTTCATGAAATCAAACAAATAGGGCCGGATCACATCCGGCCCCTTATTATTTCTAAGCTGTAGGTTCGATCAATTGTAAAGCGCCAACACCTGGGCCGTGTGTTCGCCCGTTTTGACCTTCTTGATGACGTGCTCAATCTTCCCTTCTTCGTCGATGATATAGGTGACCCGGTGAGTCCCTTCGTATTTCCGCCCGTACATATTCTTTTCTCCCCACACCTTGTACTTGTTCACGATTTCATGCTCCGTATCCGCGAGGAGTTTGAAGGGCAGGTCAAATTTCGTGATGAACTTGGTATGGGATTTTTCATCGTCCACACTCACACCCAACACCACAAATCCCTGCTCGGTCAGCATGGTATGGTTGTCCCGCAGGTTGCAGGCTTCCTTGGTGCAGCCGGGGGTATTGTCCTTGGGGTAAAAATAGAGGACGACTTTCTTTCCCTTGAAGTCGGCGAGGTGGGTGACATTTCCGTCCTGGTCGTTGACGGCAAATTCAGGGGCCTCGGTTCCGGGTTCAAGCAGTTCGAGTTTAGCCATTTCGGATGAGAATTTTTTGGAGGTTAAAAGTAGAGGGTAAACGATTTCTCCGCGAGATTGTTCGCGTTGTCGTAGACCATCAGGTGCAGCGTATGGGCGCCGGAGGAAGGCCGTTCTCGGAGCCGATGGGTGATCGTACTCGTCTTGGCGTCAAATTCAAACAGCACCCACCGATCGTCAATTGTGCCGAGGATCCGTTGGCTGTCAATGCCGGAAAAATTGTCGGTAATGCGGATCCGCAGGGTGGACTGGCGCGCTGAGACCGTACCGCCATCCGAAATATTGGAGGGGCGGATGACGGGAGACGTGCTGTCGGCCATGACGCAGAAGGTGCCGAATTTGCCTGAAGAGGCATAGACGCTCTGGTCTTCGTTCAGCTCTTTGCCGAGGTATTGCCAGCGTCCCGAGCGGTTCTGGGTGGCCAGGACCATGTGCTGACGCTTGCCGGACCGGTTGGGCTGGATATTCAGCACAAACGACTTGAAGAGCGGGTCATTCTGGCTGCCAATTTCGTAGATGTCCGAATACATCCGGCTGTTGCCGGGGTAGCGTCGCACATGGAGGGGGAGGGAATCGAAAACGGCGGTATAGGGGAAATAGCACTTGATCTCGCCGGTCTCCACAATATTGTTTTTGTCCGGCAGCACCGTCTCCTCATAGAAAAACTCCGCTTTCTTGCCCGTGATGGGATCCTGGATATGAGCAGGCAACCGCCATTTTTCCAGGTCGACGAGGTAAGTGAGGACATTGTCCTCCAGATAGGCCGGCCGGATTCGTTGGGTATCTCCATTGTTATAATGGACGTCGACGCCCCGTAAGTGGGCGGTGCTGGGGTTTTTGATTTCACATACAAAGACGCTCCGGTGCCGGTGGGCCGACAAGCTGGTCACCCCCGGAAATTTGAGTTCCTGCGGCAACGCTTTCCGCTTCCGCCGCTGAACCTTGAACTTCACATTGGTTTTGTTCCCGTGCGTATCGATCAGGTCCAACCGGACCTGGTGGACCAGGTCGTCCTGCAATTCGATGATACCCTGGTTGACGTCGCGGGGATAGCAGGGCAACCGGTTGCCGTGGTCGATATAGGCCTTCTGGAATTTGCGGCCGGTCCGCTTGTAGTGGGGGTAGTCAAAATGGACATTGATGTACTTCTTCTCATCGAAGCCAAATTCATCCATTTCGAACATGAAGATTTCCTGGTTGTCCAGGTACAGCTGGGCATAGTTGATGCCGCAGTGGTTGGGAGCGGCGTCCAACAGGTCGTAGGCGAGGTACTCCACGCCAAACCGGCCTTGCACGGGCGTCACGCCCGGGATCGTATAGGAACCGTTGCCCCCCTGGGGCACGATTTCGACCTTTTCGTAGCGTTCGTCTACGTGGCTGCCAGCGTCCAGCGCCTGCAATCCAATTCGCTGGACGATCGGTTTGACCTTGTCGCGGATCGCGTACTTATAATGCTGGAGCACATTGGTGATGCGCTCTTCGGGGTCTCGGATTTCAAAGTGGAGGTGGGGACCCATCGAGGAGCCAGAATTCCCGCTGTACGCGATGAACTGTCCTTTCTGGACCTGGATTTCATCTTCGGGCAGGTAAATCTCCTGCTCGTAGCGCTTGGTGGCGTATTGTTTTTGGTAAACGTACTCTTCGATTTCATCGGAGAAGCCGTTGAGGTGGGCGTAGACGGTGAACTCGCCATCGGGATGGCGGAGGTAGACGGCCTTGCCAAATCCGTAGGGACTCACCTTGAGCCGGTAGACATAACCTTCCCGGGCGGCATAGAGCTTTTTCCCGATCTCTCCGCCGGTCTTGACATCAATGCCCGAATGAAAGTGATTGGTCCGCAGTTCACCGAATGTTCCCGAAAGCAAAAAGTCAGAACCATTCATGGGAAAGCGGTACTCCGAACTCGGATTGGTTTTCATTCCCCATCCCACAACCACTGCCCATGCCACGAGCGCCAGAAGCGCTATTCTCCACTTACCTGACATAAAAATCCAAGAGTTTATTGCCTTCCAAAGCCGCTTCAATGTGGTCGTTCACTTGGACCTGGCCGACACCGGCCGGGGTACCTGTGAAGATGAGGTCACCTTTCTTGATGGTGATGAAGCGGGTGATGTACTCTATCAACGTCTCAATGTCGAAAATCATATCGGCGGTATGGCCGCGCTGCTGAATTTCGCCGTTGAGTTGCATTTCAAAACGGATGTCCGCGAGGTTGGGGAATTGGTCGAGGGACAGAAATTGAGAAACGGGGGCGGAATGGTTGAACATCTTGGCGAGGGTCCAGGGATGTCCCTTGGCTTTGGCGACGGATTGGATGTCGCGAGCGGTAAAATCGATGCCGAGCCCCACTCCGTCGAGGTAGGTGGTGGCGAAGCGCTTGTTGATGAACTTGCCTTCCCGGGAGACGCGGTAGACCAATTCGCACTCGAAATGGAGGTCCTGGGTGAATTCCGGGTAATAGAAGTCAGCATTGTTCCGCAAGAGGGCGGTATCCGGCTTCATGAACAGGAGGGGCTGGCTGGGAACCGGATTGGACAGCTCCTTGGCGTGGTCCGCGTAGTTCCGCCCGACACAGATGATTTTCACAGGTCGCTTCCTCCACAGTTCATGTTCGTGACTTTCAGGTCGTCAAAGGGCTCGGTGAGCGTAATCAGAGAATCGCCCACGACATAGCCACCTTCGACGGTCCACACGACCATTTCCCCTTCACAATTCTTGACCATGGAGTTCGATTTCTTGTCGCTTTTCTCAAAGACCAGCTTCCAGCTGTCGGTTTCTTCGTCGAGGACAAAGGAATAGTTGCCCTGGCAATCTTCGGGGATGCGCGTTCCGCCGAAAGGATTGCGGCGGAGACGGCGGTTGCGGTAACGGCCGTCTTCCTTGATTTCCAGGCGGTAGGAGCGATCCGCGTTGCAATAATTGCCCACCAGGGTGGACTTGAGTTCAGCTTCCGTTGGAACTTCCGGGCCGGAGTCACATCCGGTGAGCAGCGCCAATCCCAAAAGGGCGATCGCAAATAGTTTCTTCATGGTGCCTCGAGTTTCCCACGAAAATAAAAAAATTGGATCATTTTTAGAGTGAGAAGGGAAAATGAAAAAATACTTGGGAATCCGGATCGCCTCGCGTAAATTTGTAGCACATCTGAAACGCCTGGAAGGCCGATTAGCTTCGATGAGGAATGTAGGATGTCCCCGGGGTTTCCATTTGGATTCCCCTTTTTTATTTTCAGACCTCCACAATCGAGTAAAAGCTATTCTCCTGCGGGCACAAAGCTGGATTCACCACTGAGGACAGCAGCCCATAGAAAGTGCGGGCCCCTTTTCTCCGGATAAACCGATTGGGCTCATAGTATTGGCGGGCAAAATAGGCGACCACATCGACCATTTGGTGGATATACGAATGACGGGAATCCCGAAATACCGGATCTTCAATGGCGGTTTGTATGCGGGGCTGGCTGAACAATCCGTCGTAGCTGGCCTGGTCGCTAAAATTGTGGTGCCGCAAGTCCCGAATCAAGCGGGTCAATTTGCCGCCATCGGTATTGTCCGCGAGGACCATTCCCTGTTCCACCCTTCCAAAACCTCCCGCGAGTTGCTTGTAGGCAAGTGAAGCCTCGAACTTTTGGACCAGCTCCTGCCAGGCCGTAGAAAAGATGTCTCCCCCCGCTTTTTTGTTCAGACAAACTGTCAGGACAGTCGTATCGGGCCGGGAATCGATCCAATTCAGGCACTTTTTGAGCAAATCCAGCCGGAGGTGACGGGGAATCGCATGGTGCAAATTGGGTTTTCCAACAATGAATTCGGAGGCATGGATCTCCTCGTTCATCATCAGGCGATATTTTCCCTTCAGATACCGGCGAAACTCGACCAGGTCGTCCACAAAAGACAGCCATTGGCTCTCATGGATGATCAGGGCTGACAAAACGAAATATTGGGAAGGCGAATTAAATGTACCTACATCCCCGCTCTCGTCCACATAACTCAGATACATAATCAATCGGTGTAGATAAAGGTTGTTTACGGGAAAAAGAGGGGAGGGTTGCGCAAAATGCCGATAACCGTAGATCACAAAAGTTTAACCCCCTCGCCGCCGCCCATTTCCCTAACTTTGGCGCGATGCATGAGCACGAAATAGATTTGGAGGCGGTAAAAAGCGCTCTGGCCAGCCGTTGGGAGGTGGAAGTAGGCGGAGAAATGGATTGGGAAACGCTGCGCACCGAACTGGCAAAACACCTGGAACAACTGATCACGGGTGATTTTGAGCGGTTGGTGCAGGCCATGTACCGCCTGGACGTGGATGAATCTAAATTTGCGCGGGCTTTGTCAGAGGTGGGAGTCACATCCCAGTCGAAGGCATTGGCCGCAGTGGTGCTGGAACGAGAAGTTCAACGGATCGTTTTCCGGCAACGCTACCAGCAACAAACCAAACCTAAGCAAACGTAATTCTCATGTCATCGCAGGCAATACCGTTCCGCGAAAAGTATTTCCGTGAAATTTCGGAAACTTTGATTCTGGCCTGGCCGGTTATCCTCGGCCAGCTCGGACACATGGTCATCGGCCAGGCCGATACGATCATGATTGGCGCCCTCGGGAAGGTTCCCCTGGCCGCCTCCACCCTTGCCAACAGTCTTTTTTACCTGCCCTTCGTGATTGGATTGGGCATCTGCCTCGCCATTTCCCCCCTCACCGCCCAGGCGATCGGTGCCAAGCGGGAAGGTGAACTCCGCCAACTTCTGAACCAGGGTTTCTGGGTCACCATTTGGAGTGGCATCATCTTCATCGGCGTGACCTTCGCCATGGCCGAAGTCATTCCTTTCATCGGGCAGGACCCCGAAGTCGTCCCGCTGGCGCAGGAATACATGCGGATCATTGGACTGTCGTCCCTGCCGATGCTGTTGTTCCTGGCCCTGAAGCACTACGCCGACGGATTCGAAGACGTGGTTCCCGGGATGGTCATCATGGGAGCCGTCGTGTTGGTCAACATCTTTATCAACTGGCTGTTGATCGAAGGGAACTGGGGTTTTCCCCGGATGGAGCTCAATGGAGCGGGTTGGGCGACCTTCCTGGCCCGGACGGTTGGCTTCTTTTTGATCCTCGGTTATTTGTTCCTGGCTCCCCGGTACCGCGCTTACCGCAGTTCATTCGGTTGGAAGCACGACCTGGCGACCATCCGCCGCATCCTCAAAATCGGATTGCCGAGTGGATTCCAATACGTATTTGAAGTGGGTTCCTTCACGGGAGCCGTGATTCTGATCGGACAATTGGGTCCAGAGGTGCAATCGGCGCATCAAATTGCGCTGGGAATCCCCGCCATTATTTACATGGCCTATATGGGGCTGGCTTCGGCCGGATCGATCCGGGTCGGCAATGCCCTGGGCCGCAAGGACGCCGAAGGCATCCGGCGGGCGGGCATGGCGGCATGGATGTCCAGTATCCTGTTCATCGTGATCGGTGTAGGGGGTATGGTGGGCCTGAACCAAGTATTGCCCCGCCTTTACATTGACGATCCGGAAGTCCAGACGATTGCCGCTGCATTGCTCCTGATTGCCGCCTTGTTCCAGATCGGGGATGGAATTCAAGCCATTTCGCTGGGACTGTTGCGGGGAATCGAGGACGTAAAAATGCCGACGCTGTTCACATTTATCGCCTATTGGGTGATCGGACTGCCCATTGGGTGGTTGCTGATGGACTTCCTGAACATGGGCGTAGAAGGAATGTGGTACGGTTTGACGGTGGGACTGATGTTTTCGGCACTGTTTTTGACAGTAAGATTCGTACGTCTCACCCGAAAGTCGCCAAAATGACGATTCGGGAAGGGATATTCCGAGTTCTTTGGAGTCCTTAGATAGGGTTTAGCTCCCTAGGCCTCCATTGGGTTTTTACTTTATTTTCCCGATATTTAATTCTCAATCCGATAAGAAACTCACAATGAAGAAGATAGTTGTTTTCGCATTTGCCCTGCTCCTCGTCGCAGGTCTGAAGGCTCAGAGTGCCGAGACTGCAAACGTTGAGGCTCCTGAAATCGAATGGCTGACCTGGGACCAGATGGTTGACAAAATGGAAAAGGAGCCGCGCAAGGTGATGATCGATGTCTATACCGACTGGTGTGGTTGGTGTAAGCGCATGGACGCCACGACGATGAAGGATCCGACGATTATTCAGATCGTTGGTGAGGAGTATTATGCGGTGAAAATGGACGGTGAAGCCAAGGAAGACATTGAATTCAAAGGCCGGACGTTCAAGTATGTTCCCCGCGGCAAGCGCGGCTACCACGAGCTCCCCGCCGAACTCATGAACGGTAAGCTCAGCTATCCGACCCTGGTCTTCCTCGACGAAGCCTACAACATCATCCAGCCGCTGCCCGGCTATCAGCAGGCCCGCCAGCTGGAAACCGTCCTGTCCTACTTTGGCGGCGACTTCTATAAGAACGTCGACTGGGACAAGTTCCAAAAAGAGTACAAGAGCCCGAACTAAGTTCGGCCTCCCCAACACATAACAAGCCCGCTCACGCGGGCTTTTTTCGTATCCAAGCCGTAAGTTTACGCCATGAAACGACTTTTGGTCCTCCTCCTTCCGCTGTGCCTCAGCTTCGGTGCCCTCGACGCCCAGGTCAAGGTCTACGCCGGACTCGGCTTCAACCAGAGCTTCACCCAGATTGACAGCCTCGACTTCATTTTCGACAACTACAATTCCCGCAACGGCCTGGAAAATGGGCTGAAGCCCGTGTCCAGCCCCCGGGGCGTGGCGGTCCAGACGGGCTTGGTCTTCGGGCGCTTTGTGCTGGACCTTGGTTATACCGGGCGCAGCCAGGTGCGGAAATCGGAGGAGACCGTATTGGGCAATGGCACGACGCAGGTGCGCGAGATTCGCTTCCGAGCGAATACGTTTGACATTGGGGCGGCGGGCAAGCTCAACCAATCGGAGGATTGGTTGCTGTCACTGGGGGCGTCGATCGACTTCGGGGCGGTGCGGGTCTTTTCCCGCTACGGCAACAGCGCCGACTACCGGCAAATTCCCCTTCGGTCACCTGTGATGAACGAGGTGACGGTAGGCAGCACCATTTTCATGCATGCCTCATTTCCCGTTTCTCCTGACCTTCCCCTGCACATTTTCATCCGCCCCTATTTCCAGTACGACCTCTACGCCAACGAATACAACCCGGTGAACCGGAGCATCAATTTTCAGACGTACCTGAACGATCCGCCTTTCCTCGTGTCACGGTCCAGCAACTTTGGAATCAAAGTGGGCGTGATGTTTTATGGCGGGTAGAAATTCATTTCTTTCAAATTTTTCTGAAACCATGAAACAAATTTTCAGGAAGAGACGTTAACACAATGACCCCTGATTTCGCCAACACGGTGAATTTTCGATTCGAGGGTTGAAAAGGAGTTTATTGTTTTAGGTGAAAAGGCTGTCTACTTGTGAGGCAGCCTTCTTTTTTTGTCGGAGACTTTTCCAGTTTCAATTCCAAAAATCCCCGCTTGGTCCACCTTTGTTCGGGTCTCAGGTGACGGAGGGCTATTTTAGACCTTGAGGAATTACATGTCCACATGGAAAAATTAGATATTTTACCTCTGAAACAGTTGCTCGACCTGGAATCTCAACGGATGAAGGCCCGGGGGGCTCACCGAAGCGCCCGGATGGAAGCCTTGGGATACCTTGCGTTTCTGGCTGCGATGGAGGAAAGTGAAATGCCTGAACCAGCCCAGGAGGAAGAGGTGCTGGAATTATCAATAGCTATATGAAGAACTTTTTCGTTCTCGCCATTTATTCGGTTGTCTTCGCCACCCTGATCAGTTTGGTGGGGATGGTATCCGATTTGGTATCTGAGGCGGTCTTTTTCGGCAATCAGAAGGAACCCTTCTGGACCGGATTCGCGCGGATGTTGATCATTCAAATGATCTTCATCACGGCGGCCTATTTCTTGGTGGGCTACCTCAACAGGCGCGTGTCTTGGACGCGGCAGACCTTGCTGCGCATCTCCATTGAGGTGTTTGCGGTGTTGGTGATGGGCGCGATGATGGTGGCCGTTGCGGGAATTGCGGCGAATAACGTGGAAAACGTCACCCAAGAAGAGGTTGGGCGCTTCCTGATGGTGGTGTCCATGACCAGCTTTTTGATGGGCTTGTTGGCATTTTCATTCATCGAGGTTTGGTTTCGGATCAAGGAAAATCGCCGATTGGAACTCAATATCGCCCAATTGGAACAGCGGATCACGATGTCGCAGTACCAGGCCCTGCGCCAACAGCTGAACCCTCACTTTCTGTTCAACAGCCTGAATACCCTGGCGTCCCTGATCTATGTCGACGTCGAAAAGGCCGATGCCTTTATCCAGGAGTTTGCAGAGGTCTACCGCTATGTTTTGCGGCTGAACCATGCCCCGACCGTCACCGTCCGGGATGAACTGGACTTCTTGCATTCTTATTTGTTCCTGCTCCGGATCCGCTTCAACGACAACCTGGTCTACCAGGAGACAGTCGATCCGGCGATGTTCAATGGGCGCATTCCCCCCCTGACCCTGCAATTGCTGATCGAGAATGCGATCAAGCACAATGAGGTCTCGGCCGAGAATCCCTTGCAGATCCACGTAGAGACCAAGGGCAAGGAACTGGTGGTTCGGAACAATGTCCAGCTGCGTCAGGATGTGCCCCACCGGAATGGATACGGTTGGCAAAACCTGCGCGAGCGCTACCAACTGATGGGCGAGCGCGAGCCGGGATATGAACAGACGGACGCCGAATTTGTGGCCCGGGTACCTATAATCATGGAGAAAAATGAGCTACAACGCACTGATCGTTGAGGACGAAGCGCTGGCGGCGGAGCGCCTCCGGCGGATTTTGGAGGATGTGGCACCGGAGATTCAGCCGCTGGCCCAACTGGAGACGGTGCGTGAGGTGGTGGAATATTTCAAATCGGGACGGGCGCGGCCGGATCTTCTGTTTTTGGACATTCACCTGGCGGATGGAAGTGCCTTCGAGGTATTGGAGCAAATTTCCCTGGACGTTCCCATCATTTTCACCACCGCCTACGACCAATACGCCCTCCAGGCCTTCAAATCCTATTCGGTGGACTACCTCCTGAAGCCGATCCGCCCCAAGGAGCTCCGGCAGAGCATCGATAAATTCAAGGCGCTCTTCGCACCGGAACAGGCGTCCCCCTCGATCGATTACCATCAACTGGCCCAAGCCCTGCGCAATACCGACGACCAGAGCTATACCCAGCGCTTTTTGGTGCAGGTCAGGGACCGCATCCGCGCGATTTCCACCGAGGACATCGTGGCCTTCTTTGCGATGGCCAAAAGCACCTATTTTCTCACCCGCAGTGGCCAGCAGTACGACCTGAGTCAGTCCCTCGAGCAACTCACCAATTCCCTGGACCCCCATCACTTTTACCGGGCGAGCCGCAAAGCCATCGTCCGCCGCGACGGCATCAAAGAGGTAATTCTGTATTCGCGCTCCCGCCTAAAATTAGATTTGCTGGTTGAGTGTCCGGTCGAAATATTTGTGCCGGCCGACCGCGCCAGCAGCTTCAAAAAGTGGCTCGCGAACTGATCCGTTTTCCCCTCCCAAAGTCGGCCATTTACCTAAAACGATTTTGCTTCTCTCAGGGTCTTTTTTTGAATGGAAAGCCCCCTCACTCCCAAAAAACTTCGGTTTTCGAAGTATAAATTTCTCCCTGATAACCAAAGACTTATGGCTTATTAGTTTCGAACCATTGAATATTACGAAGGTTCGGAATATCTTTGGTCAAGTTGTGAATAGCGATCTGCAAAATAAGACTGTTTGGAAGTATGGAACTGGCCGTTGTTGTCAGTACCCTACTGCTGAGCTTGCGTTATAGCAGGTCAACTTTTTGATCTTGAAGCAAGCTCCGAAGGTAATTCCCGGAGCTTTTTTTATGTCCAAACATTGAAAGGTTATGGATCAGGAAGCGTATGCCCTAAAGTCGCTCAACGAGCGCTATGCACCTTTGTCACCCCTCCAACGCCTGGAAACTTTGTTCCGGGAGTTTGAGCCCGGCAAAATTTTTGTCACATCGTCATTTGGGACGACGTCGGCGATTTTGCTGCACCACCTGGCGCAGGTGATCCCCGGGCAGGTGGTACATTTTATTGATACCGGATACCTGTTTCCCGAGACCCTCGCGTACCAGGAGGCACTTACCCAGCGGTTGGGCATCCGGGCCGAAGCGATCCGCCCCGATGAGGCCGGCCACCGCTATACCCTGGACAACCGGCTCTGGGAAACCGAGCCGGACGTCTGTTGTGGCATCAACAAGACCGTTCCCATCGAAGATGTCCGCGAAGACTACGACATCTGGGTCGCGGGTTTGCTGGGTTACCAGAACAAGTTTCGCAATGGCCTCCGATTCTTCGAGGAAAAGGGCGACCAATTGCGTTTTTACCCCATTCTCGATCTGAGTGAGGTAGAAGTGGCCACCTATTTTGAGCGCCATGACTTGCCGCGCCATCCGTTGGAAACGAAGGGGTATGGCTCGGTGGGCTGTATCCAGTGCTCGGCCAAGGGAAAGGGGCGGAGCGGACGTTGGATGGGGAAATTCAAGACCGAATGCGGTCTCCACAAATAAAGAATGGCCCTGCTCCGCGCGGGAGCAGGGCCATTTGATGCGTACGAATCGACTTATTCGTAGGTTTCGATAGTAATCTTGGAAGAAATGGTCATCGGAGAGCTTTGGCCCATGGCCGTGACTTCGCCGGAAATGTCCTGAACGAGGTCGCCATTGAGCATCATGCCGGTCGCCCGGTCGATTTCCATGGTTCCTTTCTGGGTGCCGTCCATGGACATGCTGCCGGCTCCGTTGGGGAGTTCAGCCTTGCCATCGCTGGAGACCGTGCCGTCAACGCCCAAAATGATCTTGTCAGATTCAATTTTTTCCACCTTGTAGGTCGTCTTGAGGTCGAGGGGATAATCGCCGGAAAGATCGGTTTCCGCGCCCCAGGTATCGCCTTCGCCGACGAGGACATCGGGATAGATGGCCTGGATGCCCTGCATCGTTTTCTTGATGTTTTCAGGCTTGAAGGCCTCCATATTGGCCTCGCCGCCGCTGGCCGCCATGCCGTCGAGGATGGCTTCCAGGCCGGTGACCTCGAGGACCTGGCCCCGCTTGTCGAGCTTCATGGTGAAGGATTTCCCTACGACAGGGTCCATGGCGTCGGCCATGGGATTGGCGCCGCCGGGTTCGTCGATTTCGGAATCATAGGTGATTTTCTGGCCCATCAGAGCCATGTTGATCTCATAGACAATACGGTCGTAGGTCACTTCGATGTCAGCGCTGCCATCTTCGGCGACGCTTTTGACCTCTTGCTTGAGGTAGAAATCGAATTTCTGCCCGACATCATTGGACATGCCCATCATCTTCATGCTAATTTCCTGGTCAGCGCGGTTGACGATCTTGAAGACATCGCCTTCCTTGAACTTCATTTCAAGGCTGATTTTATCGTCGGAAGATCCCGCAGCGGCCGAGCCGGAACCGTCCTTGCTACAACCGGCAGCAACAAACAGTAACAGCAACAGGGCTGGGATCAGGGAAAAGGTCTTTTTCATAAGTGGAAAGAAATGGTGTAAGGTTATTGTATGTTTATGAACGCACAATTTACGTTTTAGGCTTGATTTCCCCAATTGGAGGTGCCATTTTCGCCGCCAAACATTCACCAACTTCAACGGTTATTTTTCCCAATACCCCACTCTATGAAAGCTAGCGGAAACCTCAATAAGATGCGGACCCAATTGGACAATCCTGTTCAGTATACCCTGATGCTGGGCGAAGATGCGGTTCCCATGAACGAATTTGTTGGGAAGGACATCCATTTCCACTACGAGGGCCGCATCAATTGTGTGGTATGCGGGCGGTTGACGAAGAAGTCGTTCGGCCAGGGCATGTGTTATCCCTGCTTCATGAATTCGCCTCAGAATTCGGAGTGTATTGTCCGACCGGAGTTGTGTGAAGGGCATTTGGGAAAAGGAAGGGATGCGGAATGGGAGGAAAAATACCACAACAAGCCCCATATCGTGTACCTGGCCTTGGTGGACAAGGTCAAGGTGGGCGTGACGCGGGATGCGAATTTGCCGACCCGGTGGATTGACCAGGGAGCCTGGAAAACGGTGATTCTCGCAGAGACACCTTATCGTCGCCTGGCCGGAGAGATCGAAGTGTTCCTCAAGGATTTCATCACCGACCGGACCCATTGGCAGAAGATGTTGAAGGATGTGCGCGGAGAAGGAATCGATTTGTTGGAGGAAAAGGATGCGTTGTTGGATGAAATGGACGAGGAATTGGGGCAATACTATTCGGAAAATGACACGGTCACGGAGATCATCTATCCGGTACTGGAATATCCGACGAAGGTGAAGAGCATGAATTTCGACAAAATGCCTGATGTGGGAGGTCGCCTGACCGGAATCCGCGGCCAATACCTTATGTTTGAAGGCGGAAATGTGATCAACCTGCGGAAATTCAGTGGCTATTGGGTGGATTTTGAGGCGCTTTAAGGCGTTGCCACGGCCCTCTTTTTCCGAAACCATTCATCTACCCGTACGACTTCATGCCCCACCGGATCCCAGGGAACCGTGGATTCCAATTGTTCCAGAATTTCATTTTCCCCGGCCGCACCCTCAAAGCTGAAAAATATCCGGGCCTGCCCGCGGAGCAATTTCACCAACAATTCTTCCCGTTCGTTGCCGGGATGCCGCTTCATGTGCTTCCGGAGCGATTCCACCCGTTGCTCCGCCATTTCCATTTCCCCCAACTCCACCAGCAAGACCACCTCAAATATCCGAATCCCCGTCGCCCAGCCCGATTTGTCCTGGTGCAATTCATCGAGGACCGACAGACGTCGGCGCGCTGCCTTTAAGTTGCCCTGGAAATACGCCACGCAAGCCAGCAGGTAATCCGCCAGCTCCAGCACGCGTTCGTGCCCCGCAAAATTCCCTTCGCGGACCATGTCGGCTATCCGGTTGCCTTCCTGCCGGGCCTCCTCGTAGCGTCTCTGGTAGACCAGTGGGTAAAGCATCATCGTGGAGAGGAGGAAAAAGCTCTGGGAATGGGGCTTGAGAAAGGGGCGGGCCTCGGAAAATGCCTGGTACGCCGCGTCGAAATGCTGGAATTTGAGTTCGTGGATGGCCAATTGGTAGGGGGGCTCGGCCAATCGCTGGCGGCTGCGCAGGCCCTGGTGGTCCGCAATGAGCTGACGGGCCTTCAAAGCGGCGGCCTTGCCCTCCTCGTAGCGCCACCGGAGGCGGGCATAGTGGATGTTCAGAATCTGAAGGTAGTAGTCCGCACGCGCGGAATAGAACTGTTGCAAGCGCAGGTCCAACTCCGGCACGTGGCGGTCGAGAAATTCGATCATTTCCAGGGTCCCACTGGTCTTCAGGTTGTTGAGCTGGAGGAATTCGTGGTGGACCCCGAGGACATGGGCGTCGCGCTCGGTGGCTTCCAGCGCATGGTGGAGCTGCTCGGAGATGTCGTCGACCGGGAGTTGGTGCAACTGGAGGGTGCCACGCAAGCGGACGAGCACATCGGCTTCCAGCTCGGCGTTGTGGCAACTGCGGGCCAGTTGCAGGGCCTTTTCAAAATGCTCGGTGGCGAGGGGGCCGAGCCGCATTTCCTGGAGCGTCGTCGCGATCAGCATGTTCTTGCGGAAGGCGATCAGATCGTGGAAATAAGGCATGGATTTGTCGTAGCGGTCGTGGGCGGGGTTGAGACTGAGTGGCAAGAATTCGACCATGCGCTCATACAAGCGCTTTTTCATCATGCCAAAGGCCTTGGACCGAACATTTCCGTACAGCTTTTCCGCCGCCTCCTCCTGGTCCAAGTTTGGGTTTTTGTCCAGCATTTTGAGGAGTGCCAGTGGCTTGTCCTCCCCTTTTTTGTTCCCAAACAGACCCAGGTAATTGCGCAAAGCCTTCTTCTCGGCCCGCCCGAGGCGTCCGTACAACGATTTTATTCGATCCATTGTGTCACCAAATTATTGATGTGTGTCAACAATTTAATGACAAACGTGAAATTCAGAAATGGATTCGGTCAATTTTCAGGTTCCAATCAGTCGAAGACGAACTTGACTTGCTGGCTGATGTCGGGGTGCAAACTGAGCGCCACAGGGCAATTGAGGGCCGTTTGCTGCACCAGATTGCGCTCCAGGTCATTGAGTCGGTGGCCCCTGAATTCGATGGAGACATTCAGCTGGCCGATTCGTCGGGGCGCGCTGACCATGACCTTTTTCACCGAACTAGTGATTTCGCCAAGGTCCCAGCCGTGTTTTTCCGCCTGGATGCCGACCACCGTGATCATGCACGTGACGAGCGCCGTGGCCACCAAATCCGTCGGAGAAAAGGTTTCGCCCTTGCCGTGGTTGTCGGTGGGGGCGTCGGTCACCAGATTAGAACCAGATTTGAGGTGGGTCGCTTCGGTCCGAAGCCCACCGAGATACTTAAAGGATGCGGTGTTCAAAACTTTCGTTAGTTGAGGAGGTGAGGAAGGCTCATGACAAATTCCGGAATCCGCACTTTGAATTCCGTCCCATCTGCCCGAACCATATAGTACCAGCCAGTCATGTGGCCGATGGGCGTATCAAAATCACAACCACTGATGTACTCGTGTGATTCGCCCGCTTCCAAAATGGGTTGTTCTCCGATCACGCCATCCCCGGACACCACCCGTACCCGTCCGAGGGCATCGGTGATGATCCATTTTCGCCGCAGCAATTGAACCCGGTCCCGGCTATTATTGATGATGCGGACCTGGTAGGCGAAGACATAATGACTTGCCTGCGGCTCGCTTTGGTCTTGTAACCAGGCCGTTCCGACTTCGACGCGAACGCCTTGCGTGGTAGTTGATTGAGGCTCGGAGAACATACTTTTTGGTCCTGTAATGATTCAATATACGCTTTTTGGAGAACACACCGGGGCCGAATCCGGGAAAATGACCCCTCTGGGTTGGTGTTAGGGGGCCTTCCAGACGTCATTTTTCCTTTTTCCAATTACCTCCTATTTTCAAACATGGTGAAATACAAAGGTATTGGGGTGATGACCGGGACCTCGCTGGACGGGGTGGATCTGGTCATGGTGGAGTTTGAAGAAGCGGAAACGGGGTGGAATTATGAGCTGTTGGTGGGGGAGGAAATTCCGTTGGATGAAAAATGGTATGCGCGCCTGCGCTGTCTGGACACGGCCGATGCGCGCACCTATGCCCGGACAAACGTGTATTTCGGGCATTACCTGGGAAAATTGGTCGCGGACTTCATTTCCCGAAACCAATTCGCTCCCCAATTCGTCGCCTCCCACGGCCAGACCATTTTCCACGAACCCCACCGGAACTATACTGCCCAAATCGGGGACGGCGAAAGCATGGTCACCTATTTAAAGGTTCCGCTCGTCACCAATTTCCGGAACAAGGACGTGGCTTTGGGCGGTCAGGGCGCCCCGTTGGTTCCCTTTGGCGAGCAGCAGCTGTTTTCTGGCACCCCCTATTTCCTCAACCTCGGAGGCTTCGCCAATCTGAGCATTCACCAAAGTGGGGGAGAGGTCGTCGCCTTTGATATTGCCGCTGCGAACATGGCCCTGAATTGGTTGGCCCGGAATCTGGATCCGCCTTTGCCCTACGATCCCGACGGCCAGATCGCCGCTCGCGGCGAGGTCCACACAGGACTGTTGGAGCGTTTGAACCAATTGCCTTTTTATATCCAATCCCCCCCAAAAAGCCTCGGAACGGAGTGGTTTGAAAAAGAAGTGCTGCCATTGTTGGTGGAAGAAGGCATTTCGACGGAGGACAAACTGAGGACTTACGTGGAGCACCTGGCGATTCAGGTGGCGGCATCGGTAGGTGTGGAGGGAAATGGATCCATGCTGGTGACCGGAGGAGGGGCAAGAAATAAATTACTCATGAATCGCCTGCAAATCCATCTGGCAACCAAGGGGATACAGATTGTCCCGGCGAATAATACGCTGATTGATTTCAAAGAAGCATTAATTTTTGCATTTTTAGGACTGATGACCTTGTTGGGGCGTCCCAATGTACTTGGCTCAGTGACGGGAGCCGCGCTCAACAATCTTGGAGGGAGCATTCATCTGCCTCCAACCGGTGGCCAACATTTGTTGTGATTTGGTCGTATAACCGGCAAAGGTTACGGAAAAAAGTTGCTCTAATATCTTGTACTGATTTGGGTCCATTCTGAAAAATTTTCATTGGTGAATGGACGGTTCTGCGAAAGGACAAAGATTCTTTTCTACGAATTTATTTATTATCTTAGGTTACTAAATCGTTAAATACATGGCGGGATTACAACATCGTTTAATTCGCACCGCCTTGGGTACGGTAGTTTCAGCTTTTAGAACGGGTGAAATCAATATTCGAACACTGCGTCGAATGACCGACCTGGGCGCTCTCATGTTTTTTATGCCGTGGGGAGTGGAGCGAGAAGAAGTAAAGATTGGGCATATTTCAGCCGAGTGGTTGATTCCTAAGAAAGCAGATCACAACAAAGTGATGCTCTACCTGCACGGTGGAGGATATGCCGTGGGTTCCAAGCAGACCCACCGGTCACTGGCATCTCAAATTTCCAAGCAGGCCGGCTACTGTGGTTTGCTGGTCGAATACCGGTTGGCTCCTGAGGACCCGCACCCGGCGGCCCTGGAAGATGCCCTGGCCGCCTACGAATGGCTGCTGGAAACTGGTCACGCGCCCGAGGACATCGTCATTGTCGGTGACTCAGCTGGTGGCGGTCTCGCCATGGCTACCATGTTATCCCTGCGGGACAAAGGCATTCCCCAGCCCGCTTGTTCGGTGCTGATCTCCCCTTGGGTGGACCTGACCATTTCCCGGGAGTCCGTTTACAAATACGTGGACCGCAGCCCGATGATCTTCCTGAAAGAGATGAAGGCCTGGGCACGGAACTACGCCGGGATTTATCCCGAAGACCATCCCTACGTTTCCCCTCTGTTTGCCGAACTCCATGACCTGCCGCCGCTTCTGATCCAGGTGAGCGATACGGAAGTCCTGGTGGACGAAGGCACCGAGCTCGCGGAAAAAGCCCGGAAGGCCGGGGTCGAAGTGACCTTCCAGAAGTACCAGGGACTGATCCACGTTTGGCAGATTTACTGGCGCTACCTTCCGCAGGCGCGGGATGCGATCAATAAGATCGTGGCGTTCATCGACGATTACAGCCCGAGTGCCATTCGGGAAACGGACAGCGAAAAATTGGTGGCGGTCTCAAGCTCCTGAGCCGCCCATTTCACCTCTTTTGTCATGCCAGCCGTCCGGCTGGCAGTAGTTTTGTCAGGTCACTTGCCAAAGTGGCAGATTGATGATTTTTCTCAATAAAAATTTACGAATTTATTTAGGGCGCTGATAATCAGTCGTGTGTGGGCGTTTGGCTTCGGCTTGCTGGATTGTGGCACGGTGTGATCGGTGGAAAATAGTATGCATGCATACATTTTTGCACGGGATTTGCATAACGTTTGATCGGATGGCCATGACGGTCTTCCGTTAAATTTTTGCACACACTAAAAGCACAATAAATCATGCAGGATCTGTTTAAAAAATTCCTTTACACGGGTGTCGGTCTGGTGGCCAGCTCCGTAGAAAAATTCCAACAAGCTGTCGACAAACTGGTTGACGAGGACAAACTCTCCCAGGATGAAGGCAAGAAAATCGTTGATGACTTCGTCAGCAACACCGAAGCCAAGCGTGAAGAGTTTGAAGGCAAACTCCGTCACCTGATCGAAGAGGTCATGGCCAAGCTGAACGTTGGTACCCAAGGCCAGGTCAAAGACATCCAGGACCGTCTGGCTGCCATCGAAGAGAAACTCGGCATTGTCGGTGAAGAAGCTGCTGAAGAAAAGAAAGAAGAAGCTCCGGCTGCTGAAGCCAAGCCGGCTTCCAAGAAGAAAGCACCCGCCAAGAAGGCAACCACCAAAGCCGAGGCGTAAAACCTCGCATCTTACAGGCTAAATTTATGGGGCCGCTCCGATTGGGGCGGCCTATTTTTTTGTTTCCCGCATCCCCGCCAACAAAGGAAATCCCGTCTCATACTTCTTCTCTTTCAGCACAAAGGCCGATTTGATGGTGGAGACGTGGGGCAAAACGGCCAATTGGTAGGAAGAAAATCGGTGGTAGGCATCCAGGTCCCGCACCACCACCTTGAGCAGGAAATCGAACAAACCGCCCATCAGATAGCATTCGACGACCTCCGGAATTTGCTTAACTGCTTCGGAAAACTGGTCCAGCTGCTCGGCCTTCTGGACATCGAGGGTCACGGAGCAAAAGACGGTGATTGACGGCAAAATGCGCCGGGTCTCTAGCAGGGCCACGTATTTGCCAATGACGCCACTGCGTTCCATGCGCTTGATCCGATCGTAGATCGGAGTCTTGGTCATGTGAAGCCGATCGGCAATTTCCTTCACATTGAGCTTGGCATCTTCCTGGAGCCACTCCAGAATCTGAAGATCGACCGCGTCCAGGTTTTCCGGCGTAATTTTTCCTGTATCCATTTGAAAATGTCAGAGATTCAGGAAAAGATAAGGATTTGTTGGACTTGAAAGGAAAAATTATTGAAATGGGCGTAAAGTGAAGAAAAATAACCTGCACTGCGTACAATTGTAAGAGAATATCACTTTCTAATTTCGATTTGTATGCAACATTCATTTCGGCCGGAAAGCCTGATGATGGGCTACGGCTACCATCCCGAATGGTCGGAAGGCGCCCTCAAGTGCCCGATTTTCCAGACCTCCACCTTCGTCTTCAACAGCGCCGAACAAGGCAAGGCCTTTTTTGAGGTGGCCTACGGCCTCCGCGAGCAAGGGCCCCAGGAGGTGCCCGGCCTCATTTATTCCCGTCTCAACAATCCCGACCTCGAAGTCCTGGAAGACCGCCTTTGCCTCTGGGACCAGGCCGATCAGGCGGCCGTATTTGAAAGTGGCATGGCAGCCATCGCCACCGTATTGCTCGAATTCCTCTCCCAGGGCGACCTGCTCCTGTACAGCAATCCCGTTTACGGCGGCACCGATCACTTCATCACCCAATTCCTGCCGCGGATGGGCGTGGAGGTCCTCGGCTTTTTCCCGGATACCACCGAGGAAGAGCTGATCCAAATGGTCGAAGCGACGGGAAAGTCCGCGCGCCTCAAATTGATCTACGTCGAGACCCCGGCCAATCCTACGAATGCGCTGTTCGATTTGGAGTTGTGCCGCCGCGTTGCGGACCACTTTTCCAGTGCCGAGGAGCCGGTAACCGTGGCCGTGGACAATACCTATATGGGGCCCTTGTGGCAGCATCCCCTGGCCCACGGGGCCGATCTGGTCGTGTATTCGGCGACGAAGTACATTGGGGGGCACAGCGATGTGATTGCGGGGGCGGTGCTGGGAAAAAAGGACCGGATGCAGCGGATCAAGGCGTTGCGGACCTTTCTGGGGAACATGGCCTCTCCGCATACCGGCTGGCTGTTGATGCGGAGTTTGGAGACGCTTCATTTGCGGATGAACCGGCAGGCTGAAAATGCCCGGGCTGTTGCCGATTTCCTACGGGACCATCCCGTTGTCGAAAAGGTCCACTACCTGGGACATCTCCAGCCCGGAGACCCGGGCTACGACATTTTCCAGCGCCAATTGAAAGCGGGCGGGGCTATGGTGGCCTTTGATGTGCGGGGCGGTGAACGGGAAGCCTTTGCGTTTTTGAATGGGTTGGCGCTGGTCAAATTGGCAGTGAGCCTGGGGGGGACAGAAAGCCTGGCCCAGCATCCAGCCACGATGACCCATGCCGGCGTCGAGCCGGCGCTGCGGGAAAGGATGGGCATCACGGGGAAAATGGTGCGGCTTTCCGTGGGCGTCGAGCATGTCCAGGATTTGTTGTGGGACTTGGGGCAGGCCTTGGAAAAGGTGGATGCAGGGCAAAAAATAAGGGATTGAAAGAATGGGCAAAACGAGCGAGTTTAGGCGGACCATGAAAAAATTCGCCCTGTTGGCTTGCTCTTTATTCCTCTTCTCCCCCTTTTTCGCCCAATCCCGATTGGACGTGGGCATCTATACGGGCCTCAACGCCGATTATGCCCGCTTCAACCGATCCCTCTTCCTCGTCGACAACCAAAACCGGCTCCAGGGCTATGCCATTGGCGGCCAATTGGCGTATCGATTTCCAGGCAAGAATGGGTTTTTGGAATTGGACGGCCGTTATTTCGACCAGTACCTCACGTTTGAGCCCTACGAAAGCAGTTTGGGGGCTTTGAGCGGCGTGAGCCACGAGACCTTTACCCTGGGCATTGCCTATCGGCACCGATTGCCCATTTTGAAGGAAAAATGGGGCGAAAGATTGTTTTTCAGTCCGAGGATCGGAGCTGAATTGGCGTTTATCCAAAGGAGTGGTATGAGTTTTTCACTCAGCTATTCCACGGACCTGGGCCAATATTCCTTGTCGTATGAACTTCCGAACCGGGAAGAAGCCGTCAAATACAGTCCTTTTGTGGGCGCAGCATTGGAATACGAATTCAAGCGGGGCATAGTGGTGTTCAGTCGCATGGCCTATCACCAGGGATTGAGCCGGATTTATGAAGGGGAGTTTTTGATCACCTTGGAAAATGGAACGGAAACCACGGAGGAAACGGTCAGATTTTGGTCCTATGGCAGCCGTCTCCATTTGGATTTCGGCATTTCCATTCCCGTTTTCACGAAAAAGTCCTGACTCAGTCAGGACCCCGCTCCAGCAACGTAGCCGTTTCAAAGATAAAATCGCGCATAACCATGCGGTCAACCCAGTTGGTGGGAATCCCCTCCACGCCATAATAAGCCCCGGCCAATTGCCCGTAGATCGCGGCCGTCGTATCCGCATCGTTCCCCAGATTGGCGGCCAACAGGCAACCACTCCGAAAATCATCGCTCCGATCAAAAGCCCACAGCGCTGCTTCCAAACTTTTGACCACATACCCCGATCCCACAATCTCCGGCGGCTCTTTTTCCCGAAAACTTCCCGCCGCCACTTCCCAAATACTGGAATCCAGTTCCCCTTCGGCCCATTGCCCGCCCGGCCGATAGCCCGGGCCCAACAATTCTGACTTGGAAGCCCCTTCCATCGCCCCAATCAACAGCCCGGCATAATACCTGCAGGCATCCACGGCCGCTTGCGCGCCGTGGGTCGTACGGCTCGACTCCCCCGCCAACCGAATGGCTTCCTCCGGATGCCCGCGGAAAAACATCGGAATTGGCGCGAGGCGCATCAGAGAGCCATTTCCCGCCGAATACGGATCGGTCGAGCCCGAAAAAGGCTCCCCACTTTCCAGAAAGCGGTTCAAAGCCGACGCGACCGTATTCCCAATGTCAAAACATTCCCCGGTCGAGCTCATGTACCCGTGCCGCATCCAATTCACGTAGCGTCGCATCTGATCGGCAGGATCAAATTCCTGGCGATGGATCAGGCTTTCCGCCAGACAAAGGGCCATGGCCATGTCATCCGTCCAGGCGCCGACCGGCAACCGAAACGGCCCTCCGCCCACCATATCGGTGATCGGTTCGAAGGTTCCCGGGGCTTGGAATTCGAGGGTGGTGCCGACGGCATCGCCGACCGCGAGCCCAATGAGGGCTCCTTGAACAGAAGAATTCATGGCAGATCAAATATCAAACAACAGGCCATCCAGGGGGCTGGAGGCCTTGGCGTGGTAGGATTTGGGGACCCGGCCGGCGCGGTAGGCGGCGCGGCCCGCCTCAACGCCCCACTTCATGGCCTGGGCCATGAGCACGGGGTCTTGCGCGTGGGCGATGGCGGTATTCAGCAGGATGCCGTCGTAGCCGAGCTCCATGGCGATGGCCGCATCGCTGGCCGTCCCGATTCCAGCATCAACGATCAACGGGAGGTCGACCGCATCGCGGATCAGTTGGAGGTTGTGGGGATTGCGGATGCCGAGGCCGGTGCCGATGGGGGCGGCCAGGGGCATGACAGCGGCGCAGCCGAGGTCGGCGAGGCGCTTGCACAGGATCGGATCGTCGTTGCAGTAGGGCAGGACGACGAAGTCCTTTTGGACGAGGATTTCGCAGGCCTTGAGCAATTCCACCGAGTCCGGCAGCAGGGTTTTCTCGTCCCCGATCACCTCGACCTTGATCCAATTCGTGCCGAGGGCTTCCCGCGCCAATTCGGCGGTTAGGACGGCCTCTTTGGCGGTATAACAACCGGACGTATTGGGGAGCAGCTGGTATTGCTGCATGAAATCGTGGGAGAGGTAGGTGCTGCTGGGGTCACTGAGGTTGATCCGCCGGATGGAGAGCGTCACAATTTCCGCGCCGCTGGCTTCGATGGCCCGGAACATGAGTTCGGGGTTCGGATACTGGGACGTACCGATCATCAAGCGGGAGGTGAAGGTCTTCTCTCCAATGGTCCAGGCATCTTGGGGATGGCTCATGGGGCGAAATCAGGTTGAATGAACAACGGTGGATGTGAAAAATTCCCGGACCAGTCTCTTCGAATGGCCCGGGAATCGCTGGATCGCAGTTTTATTTGTGGATGGCCCGGGCGCCGGTGGCGTCCATGGCAGCTTCCTTGATGCTTTCGGAAAAGGTCGGGTGCGCGTGGGAGAAAATGGCCAGGTCTTCTGCGGAAGCCCGGAATTCGACGCCCATGACGCCTTCCATGATCATGTCCGCGGCCCGCGGACCGATGATGTGCATCCCGAGCATTTCGTCGGTTTCCTTGTGGGAAAGGATTTTCACAAGCCCGTCGGTATCCATGCTGGCCCGCGCGCGTCCGCTCGCGCGGAAATGGAACGTACCCGACTTGTACGGAGTGCCATTGGCCTTGAGCTCCTCTTCGGTAAACCCGACGCCGGCCACTTCCGGCCAGGTATAGACCACATTCGGGATGGCCCGGTAGTTGATGTGTGGGTGCTGTCCGGCGATGACTTCCGCCACAAAAACGCCTTCTTCCGAAGCCTTATGGGCGAGCATGGCGCCTTTGACCACGTCTCCGATGGCATAAATGCCGGGGACATTGGTCTGGAGGTGGTCGTCGACTTCGATGCGGCCTCGGTCATCCTTCTGCACGCCGGCATTTTCCAGCCCCAGATTATCCGTATAAGGACGACGTCCGGTGGCCACGAGGCAATAAGCGCCTTCGAAATTCACCTCGTCCCCTTTTTTCATGTTTTCTGCCGTCACCAACACCCGATCTCCCTCGACCTTGGCGGAAGTGACTTTGTGCTTGAAGTGGAACTTGAATTTGAGCTCCTTCGACAGCACCTTTTTGATTTCCCGACTCATCGCACCATCCATGCCTCCGAGCGGCTTGTCCGAATATTCAATGACCTCGATTTCGGTTCCCAGACGGGCAAAGACCGAACCCATTTCCAGTCCGATGACACCGGCGCCAATGATGACCATTTTGTCCGGGACTTCGGTGATTTCGAGGGCTTCTGTGGAGGTGATGATGCGCTGCTTGTCGATTTCGACGCCGGGAACACTGCTCGGCTTGGAACCGGTCGCAATGATCACCTTGTTGGTGGTAATTTCTTCGGTCTTGTCATCTCCGGCGATGGAGATGGTATGGGCATCCTTGAAGGAACCGTGTCCGTGGAAGACGTCGATTTTATTTTTCTTCATCAAAAAATCAACCCCGTCCGTAGTGGCCTTGACGACTTCGGCCTTCCGCTTGATCATTTGCGGCATGTCCACACTCAGATTCTCCAACCCAATGCCGTGCTCCTTGAACTTGTGAGCGGCGTCATGGTAGTGGTGGGTAGAATCGAGCAATGCCTTGGAAGGAATACAGCCCACATTGAGGCAGGTACCGCCGAGGGTGGGATAACGTTCGATGATGGCGGTTTTCAGGTCCAGCTGGGCACAACGGATGGCTGCAACATAGCCACCAGGGCCAGATCCGATCACGACGACGTCGTAAGTATATTCAGACATGATTATTGTAGTAAAATGCAATGGCAATTTATTGGATTGCCAGGGATTAACAAAGGAAAGAACGGTCAGGTTTCGGGGGCAAAAATCAGCAAAAAATGGGACTTTCAGCGGGTCGGAGAAAGAAAGATTTCCCTTGACTTACTCCTGCACCATGTCCACGATTCCCCCGACCAACCGCAGCAGCGATGTTTCGGCTTCTACTACATTGTAAAGGGCTTGTACCTCAGCAAAATAGGAATTCAGGTAGGCGATTTGAACGTCCCGGTAATCGAATGAACTGAGGGTGCCATTTTCAAATTTGGCCTCGGCGATGTCGAGGTTTTGGGCGGCGATGTCGCGGGTCTCCCGCGCCAATCCGAGCAACTGACGACGGGTGTCGTACAGCGCCAGCGCATTCACCAGCTGGTAATCCATGTCCTGTTCCATCTGGTCGATCCCAATCTGGCCCACCGTCCGGCTGATTTCCGCATTCTGGATCGAGCGCCGCACCGTGCCGCCATTGTACAGCGAGAAATTCAGGCTGAAATTGGCGTAGTAATCGAGCTGGCTACCCGAAGCGGGATCGAAGCCTTCCAGGTTGAACCGGTTGCTGGAATAAGTACTCCCCAGGTTTAAGCCGATACTGGGATAGCGGCCCGAACGCGCCAAATCGACATCTTTTTGGAGGATTTCCAGGTTGATGAACTGGTTGCGAAGGTTGAGGTTATTGCTGAACATCTTCGACCGCAGGTCATCCACATCGTAAGCGTCAAAATCCCGGCGCAATCCATCCCGGGTGGTAAGGCTCGAATCGGTGGGCAAGCCGATCAGTTGGCCGAGGCTGCGCAGCGAATTGTCGTAGGCCAGTTCCTGGAGCAGCAGGTTCGACGAGTCGGTCTGGTAGGCGGTTTGGAGGTTGAGCAATTCAAAAGTTGTTCCCGTTCCGAGGTTCTTTTTGGTCTTGACGTAGGCCAAACGGTCCCGCGACAGCTCCAGGTTGAATTCCAGAATCCGCACCCGTTCCTTTTGCACTACACAATCCCAATACTGCAAAATCACTGCCTGGAGGCTGTTTTCCACCACCAATGCCACATTCCCCTCCGATTGCCGCTCCAATTCTGCGAGTCGCTCCTTCGTGATTTGCACCCGAAACCCTGAAAACAGGTTCCAATTCACATCCAGCGTTCCCGTCACGCCCAGGTTCGAAAATTGGCCGTTGATGAACGAGGCTGGGTTGTCGACGTTGGAGAGTCGGTTGCCGTTGCTGAATTGGAGGTCGATGGTCGGGTACCTTCCGGCGGCTTCCCAGGTATTGTTGTTGCGGGAAATCTCGGTGCGCGCATCTTCGATGCGGATATCGAAATTGTTCGCCAGGGTCGCTTCCAACGCTTCCTCCAATCCAATGGATTGTTGGCCCCACAAGTGGGAACCGCCCAGGAAACACAGGCCCAACAGGGCGCCCCAAATGATTTTTTTATTCCACATCTGCTTGTTGCCGTTCATTGGATACACCATTGCCATTTTTCGGCCCGGCAAAGGCCACTACGGGTTCAGAAGTTTGTACCTGCGACTGCTCTTGGTAATACTTACTGGTCTTGATATCCTCCCGATACGATGGTTCGACCTCCTGCCGGCTCGGCCAGTCCATATTGCCGTCCCACAGGGCCCGCCAGCCCCAGAAGAGGACGAGGCGGACGTCGCTGAGGAAGACAATGAGGGTGGGGAAAAAGAGGAGGATGAACAAAGTCCCGAACAATACCCCGTAAACCACCGAAATGGCCATTGGAATCAGGAATTGGGCCTGGCGACTCGATTCGAGGATCAGCGGATAGAGCCCTGCGACCGTCGTCACGGAAGTCAACAGGATGGCCCGAAAGCGCGACAAGCCCGCTTCGTACGCCGCCTCGATGACCTTCATTCCCGACCGGATATTCAAATTGAATTTGGCCATGAGGACCACGGCGTCGTTGATGACAATCCCCGAGACCGCCAGCAGACCGTACATGGACAGCAGCGAGACGGGCTTGCCGTGGATGCCGTGTCCCCACAGGGCTCCGACCAGTCCGAGGATGATCATCGGGATCAGCATCAGGGCCTGGGGAAGGCTGCGGAAGGTCAGGGTCAGGAGGAGGAACATCAGGAAAATGGCCACCGAAACCACGACCGGCGCACTGGAAAAGAGTTCGGCCTGGCGCTGGGCCTGGCCTCTGAATTCCGCCCGGACCCCCGGGTGGGCGTCCAGAACCCGCGGGAGGACATCGTTTTCGATCTCCTCCTGGATGGGCCCGACCGCTTTGCTTTGGTCGGCGAGGTCGGCTTCCACTTTGATTTCGCGGGCGCCATTGAAGTGGTTGATGGCCACGATGCCCCGCTCGATTTTGTATTCGGCGACTTCAGAGAACGGGAACGAGGTCCCCGCCAGTGTTTTGATCCGCATATTGTCCAGCTCGCCGAGGTTGTCGCGGCCCGATTCGGGGTAGCGGACCCAGACCTTGACCTCGTCCTCGCCCTTTTGGAGGCGCTGGACTTCCTCGCCGAAGAAGCCCTGCCGGACTTGGCGGGCGATTTCTCCCTGGGTCAATCCCAGGTTATAGGCCTTGGGCTTGAGTTTGATTTTGACTTCGCGTTTGCCCGCCTGCTGGTTGTCGGTGACGTCCTTGAGGGCGGTGAATTGCCGCAATTCGTTTTGGAGCGACTCATTGGCTGAGTTCAGGATTTCAAGGTTGTTGCCCGTGAGGGAAACCGATACAGGCTTGCCGAAGGTCCGGAAGCCACCGACGAGGAACTTTTCCGCCGTGGCAGGCACCTGTACGCGCTCGCGCAGCATTTGGTCGATCTCTCCGGCTGCGACCGGGCGGTCATCGTTGTCCATCAACGAAATATTGAGCGTGCCGGTATGGCCGCCCGATTCGCCACTGGCCGACCCAATCTCAATCCGGGTATCGGTGATGATCGAGTCGATATTGTATTCCTGGGCCAGTTCCCGGTTGATTTGCCACACGATCTCATTCATTTTCCGCAGTTCCATCTCCACAATCTGCTCCCGCGTTCCCGGTTTCATGATCAGCGAGACCGAAGTCTGGTCATTTTCAATGTTCGGGAAGAAGGTTTGCTGGATAAAGCCTCCGTTCATCAGGCCCATTGTGACCATCAACATGAAGACCGGAATGATTAGGGTGGCGCCGCGGTACTTGATGAAGAACCGGAGGACATTGCCGTAGACGCGATTTTTCAGGAAGTCGATGATGCCGTCGAAGAAGTCCCGGATGGCGCTTTTCTTGTTGCGGGACCGGGAGTGGGCGAGGTGAGCGGGCAGTACGAGGGTACATTCAATGAGGGAAAATGCCAACGTTGCCACCATGACCACCGCGACTTCTCCGAGGAAATTGCTGATTTGGCCGCTGAGGAAGAAGAAGATGGAGAAAACAATGATGGTGGTCGTGACGGAAGTAAAAACCGAAGGCAATACCTCCATGGCCCCATCAATGGCCGCTCGCACGGGCGATTTTCCCCGCTCGTAATGCGCGAATATATTTTCCCCCACCACAATGCCGTCGTCCACCAGAATCCCCACCGAGAGAATCATGCCGAACAGAGACAGCATATTGATGGTGATGCCGACGAGGTAAGCGACGAAGAACATGCCCATGAAGGAGAAGGGAATGCCCCAGGCGACCCAGAAGGAGAGGCGGAAGTTCAGGAAGAAGCCGAGGGCCACCAGGACGAGAATCAATCCGAGGACTCCATTTTCCACCAACAAATCCAGGCGCTGGTTCAAGCCTTCACTTTGGTCGTTGATGATGGCGATTTTGACCCGCTCATTGTTCAGGTTCCAATCTTCGATGTATTCCTTCAGGAAGTCCGTGATCTGAATCAGGTCCTCAGAAATCAGCTTCTGGACATTGATGGTTACGGCGGGCTGGTCGTTGTAGAGCGTTTTGGCGGGTGATTCTGCGAACCGTTCCTTGATGGAA
The DNA here is from genome assembly GCA_963923035.1 of uncultured bacterium. GTDB lineage: Bacteria > Bacteroidota > Bacteroidia > J057 > JADKCL01 > CAWUKT01. The sequence goes on along the minus strand of CAWUKT010000002.1, from coordinate 67,767 downwards.
GTCACGACATCGCGCACCAGGATGCGGCTCCCGTCCGCATTCGTCCGCACAATGATCTCCCCGATGCCCTCCGGCGTATACGATTTGTTCTCCGCCCGAATCAGAATCTCTTCTTCCCGCGAGCGGATGGCCCCCCCGGAAATATCCGTATTGTTCGTCCGCACCGCATTGGCGACCTCCGTAAAGGTCAGGCTGTACCGCAGCAATTGATCTTCGGAGACCTCGATCGAAATTTCCCGGTTGGGAAAGCCCGACAGGCCGACCTGGGAAATATATCCCGTCGCCAGAAAATCATCTTCGATGCGTTCGGCGGTCTGTTTCAATTCATACAGATCGGCTTCCCCGGTCAGCACCATGGTCATGGCGCCCCCAAGGTCCTTTTGCTTGTATACCACCGGCTTTTCTGCATCCACCGGGAAGGAGCTGATCCGGTCGACGGCATTTTTGACATCCGCCAGGAAGCGGTCGCCGTCGTAGCCTTCTTCCCACTTGACCCGCACAATGGCGAAGTTTTCGGAAGACGTCGAGGTAATTTCTTCGAGTCCCTGCGTTCCCTTGAGGCCATCTTCGACCTTCAGGACGACCCCTTCCTCCATTTCCTCCGGCGACGCGCCCGGATAGGCGACTTCCACCACCACCGTCCGGTCGGAGGACTCGGGGAAGAAGGACATTTTGAGGCCGTTGAACCCGACCAGACCCGCCACCAGAAAAAACACAATGGTGGCATTGGACCAGATGGGATACCGGACAAAGTATTCTATGAGCTTGGCAATCATTGGGCGGCGATGGTTTTGACCGGAAGGCCTTCCTTGGCGTTGAGGGGAATTTCAGTCACCATCGTGGTGCCGGCCGGGAGCCCGGAAATGATGGCGGTTTGGGGATTTTCCTTGTGGACGGTCACCGAGGCGCGCGCCATCGCCGAATCCTGGATGGTATAAACGTAGTGGCCGTCGAATAGGGCGCTGCGGGGCACTTCCATGGCCTGGCGCACGACCTTGCCGGGCAAGGACGCATTCAGGTACTGGCCTTCGAGGATGGGCTGTTCCTTGGTTCCGTTCACACGGACATAGACATTCACCGATTGGGTGGCGGCGTCGACGAGCTCGCCAATTCGGGCGATCTGCCCGGTCCATTCGAGGTCATCTCCCTCAGAGCGGACGATGACTTTTGTCCCTTCGGTCAGCCATTGCAGGTCTTCGTCGCGGACAGGGATGACCAGCTCCAGCTGGTCGGTGCGCACGAGCGTGGCAATCCGCGAACCGGGGCTCGCAATGGCGCCAGCTTCGAGCTGGACATTTTGCAGGTTGCCCGAGAAGGGCGCGTACATCCGGTATTTGGTCAGGCGTTCCTCGGAGGCGAGGATATTGTAGTAGCTGCTGAAGATGCCACGGGTGGACAGGAAGGTCTTTTCCTTGAGGTCCTTGACTTCCGGCAACTCCGGGAGCGGCTCGGTCACATCCAGCTTTTCGAAGTAGGATTGCCAGACGGGGAAACTTTCAGGATAATCCACTTTGAGGTCGGCTAGGATGTCCGCAATCGACTTCATGAACTGGCTCTTGGTGCTTTGCAGCGTGAGTCGGCTTTCTTTATTGTCGATTTGGAAGAGCAATTGGCCCTTGCGAATGCGCTGGCCATCTTTGAGGGGGACGCTACCGGCCAGGATTTCTCCCTGGACTTCGGCGATCATGGCCACACTGCGGTAAGAACTGACCCGGCCAAAATATTCCAGTTCGGTACTCTGCTCCGAATACTGAATGGCCTGAACGGGAACGGTCGTAACCGCAGCCCGGGGCTTTTTCTTTTTCTCAGGGGTTTTCATCGACGAAAAGAACCCCATCAAGGTCCCTCCCAGGAAAAAAATGACCACCCCCGCAACGGCCACAATGATGTACTGTCTGACTTTCATTCAGGTTCTCTTGATTTTTTGCGCCTGCCAAAATACTCCTTGCGGTTCGCCGACCCAACTCAAAACTCCTCAACCGGGAATAATTGGTACTCAAACTTGTTTGGATTGGGATAAAATGAATCCCGCTCGCAAAATTAGTGTAACAACATCAATAACAGAGGGAAAAATGAAAGGTTGGGAGAATGGAAGAAAATAACAATCCGATAAAATTGGGAGGGTCAAAGGGCTTGGTAGTAGCGGTCCACTTCGATGCCGGGTTCGATGCGGAGGACATTCGCTTTGACGAGGTGGACCAGGGTCCGGGACGCGGCTTGGCGGGTCAGTTGGGCGATTTCGGTAAATTTTTTCAGGGTAATGCAGGTCTCTTGTTCGAGGTAGCGCATCAGGGTGATTTCCTTGTCTCCGTATTCCACCCGCATGTTCCGCTCCCGCCCCTCGTACTTCAACAGCTCATAGACCTCTTTGCTCGCAGTGACGCTCGCATCGGCAATCCGGATCAACGCCGTGCCCCGGTGGGCGTCCGGCGATTCCAGCGCCATATACGGCTTTTTCTCCCCCGGCTCCACATGCACACAGACCACCGCCCGTTTCCGCGTAAGGGGCACCACCTCGATTTCCAGATCCAGCTTCGGCGTCACGTACATCCCCAATTCCAATTCCATCGCCTCCTCAATTTCCCGCGGATCTTTCACCCCCACTGTTTCCCCGTCATCGCTCACCCCCACAAACACGGTCCCGCCATCTGAATTCGCAAAGGCTACCACTTCCCGCACCAATTTTGGCCAGGTCGGCAACTTGCGCTTGAATTCAATGTGCTGGCCTTCCCCGAAGGCAACCGTATGTTCCAGTTCTCGCCGCGTCATCGCTCCCCTAAGTTAGCGGAATTGACCCAATCCCACGGACCCTTTCGGTGCCATTTTCCCGGCCTAAAAATCGAAGTCCATGCCGCCACCACCTCCCCGGCTGCGGGAACGCTTCTGATTCGTCTGTTTCCCAAAGCGGTAGGTAAAACTCAGGAACCCAATGCGGCTTTCCCGGTCCCGCAGCAGCAGGCCCGAGAATTCCGGGTCGTCCAGGTCAATTTCAAATTTCAACGTGTCGAAAATATCGCTCACCCGCAGTCCGATGTCGCCCTTGCCCTTCAGTACCTGTTGGCGGAGGGCGAGGTCGATGTTGAAGAAGGGCGCGATCAAGCCCTGGGGCCGCACCCCGATGGCGCGGTAATTGCCGACGACCTGGAAGCTAGTGGTTTTGGTGAACCGCAGCGAGGTCAGCAGGCGGAATCCACCTCCGAGGCCGTTGCTGGTGAGGTCAGGATTGACGTTGGAGGCGTTGATGGAGCGGCGGTACAAATTGGTGCTGAGGGTAAAGTCCCAGATTTCGAAGGGGCGGAATTGGGTAATGAATTCGAGGCCGATGTCGTCGGCAGAAGAGGCGTTTTCGAAGGTCCGAGCGGCCTGGCCCTCATCGTTGATCGTGAGGACGCGGGTGTGGAGGTCGACGGTCCGGCGGTAGTAAATCGAGGAGGTGATGGTCCCTGACTTGAAGCGCCGGAAGATCGAAGCCTCGTAGGAATTGATGTATTCGGGCAACAGATAGGGATTGCCGAAGCGGAGGTTGGCGGGGTCGGAAAAATCGGTAAATGGATTGAGCTGGCGGGTGCGCGGCCGGTTGATTCGCCGCGAATAACTCATCCGAATTTCACTCTTCTTGGTGGGTTTGTAGGCCAAAAACCCGCTCGGGAAGACGTTGAAATAGTCGTTTTCGAAGATTTCACTGGTCGTCACCAATTCAGATTCGGTCAGCGCCTGCTCGGCCCTGAGCCCCCCCTGAAGGTTCAGCTTCCCAAAGCTATGCCCGTAGGTCATGTACGCCGCGTGCACCTGCTCCCGGTAAATGAACCGGTTGTTCAGTTCCACATCGTCCGTGAAGCCTTCGACTCCATAATCGAAGCTCTCACTCGCAAAATCGTTGTCGATCTGGCGGAGTGTGGTCTGCGCGCCGGTTTCCAGCTTGCCCTTTTTGCCCACCGGCTTCGTATAGTCCACCTTGAAAATGGAGACCCGGAAGGCATTGTCCGAGAAGTTGTTCTGCAATTCGGGGTCGGTGCCCATCGGAATCCCCTCCGGCGTCAGGTCAAACGACCCAAAGTTCCCGATCTCATCCTCGATGCCCACCGAATGGCTCGCCCGCGCATCCAATTGGGTCCCCTTGTCGTCGAATTTGTGCTGAAAATTGAGTTCGCCCTCGTAATTGTTCCGTACCTCGGTTTCCGTGGTAATCCGGTCGAAACGCTCCGTGAGCGCCGCATTCTCATCGAAATAATTGAAGGAAATGGTCTCGCTGCGGTCCTGGTCCGTACGGGCCAGGTTGCCGGAGACACCGAGGGTGGTCCGCGGCCCGAGGAACACATCGATGCCCGCGCCGCCCACATTGTTCAGGCGGCGGCGGTCCCCATTTTCCTCCTGGAACAGTCGGAAAGTCGTATCTGCGAGGATGGACGTCCGGTCGGTGATGCCCTCCGACCAGCGGTTGTCGAGGTTGTAGGAATAATTGGCGAAGGCGTTCAGGCGGCGGTTGCGGTAATTGAGGTTGGCGTTGCCGCTGTACTTGTCGCGGGTCCCGACGCTGAGGGTGGCCGTGCCGTTCCAGCCGGCCCGTTTGTTTTTCTTGGTGACAATATTGATGATGCCGCTGACCCCATCGGGGTCGTAGCGTGCGGAGGGGTTGGTGATGACCTCCACCCGGGCAATCGTGGACGCGGGGATCGCGTCCAATATGGCTTGTCGACCGGAGCCGGTCAGCGCACTCGGCTTTCCATCCACAAAAATGGTCACGTTGGCATTTCCCCGCAGCGACACATTCCCATCCAGATCGACCTCCACACTCGGAATCGTGTTCAGCACATCGCCCGCGCCGCCTCCGACCGTCGTCAGGTTCTGCGTCACATCATAGACCTTGCGGTCGATTTGATTGACCATATAGTCCTTCTGAGTCGTGATTTCCACCTCCTCCAACAGCACTTTCGGCGCCACGACCAATTTCCCAGCATTCACAAACGGCATTCCCCGCCCCACTTCCACCGATTTCACCGGCCCCGTCTCGTATTCCATGCTCACCACCTGCAATTGGTAGCGACCAGGCTTCACCTTTTGGATCGCGAAGCGGCCTTTTTCATTGGTCAGGGCGCCATTGACGATGCTGTCCCGTACCATGAGCTGGACGGTGGCATAGGCAATGGGATCGCCGGACGTCGAATCGAGGACCATGCCGGTGACTTCCGTATTGCTGGCGGCGGGGGCCCCACCGGGACGGCCGCCCGGACGTTGGGCCAGGGCCCATTGGCAGCAGGTGATGAGTACGACGAGGATGGAGAATCGGTACTGGAGCATTATCGTTCAGGGTAAATGAGGGCCTGTTGGGGGACAGACGTATGAATTAGACAGTTAAACCGATAAAATGATTCCAGAAATGGGAAATATTTTCTCAAGTGTCGGGAAAATCACTCAGATGCCGCTCCAAAAACCCGTTGTTCCGCCTCGCTTTTCGTTTTTCTCACCCGCCAAATAAATCCATCAATGACGTAATGGGTGACCTGGGGAACGGCCAACAAGGGAATGACGACAGCCAGAAACCGGGCATCGGTGAGCCAGGGCAAATCAGCGGCCCAGGGAAACAAGCCTTCGTGGTCCCGCCAGATGAGCGCATCCCACAGACCTTCCTCGAAATAGGCCAACAGCATCAACAATCCGATAAAAACCGGCACCATTCCCGACGAAAAGAACCGCATGGACAACGTTTTCTTCTTGTCCGGCACCTTTTCCGCCTTTTTCCGACCGTAAATCCACACCAAGGCCATGTACGGAATTCCGTGGGCGACCACATTCGTAGCCGTAAACGCCAGATCGCCATTCATCCAGACGATTCCCGCATTCCAGGAGAGCGCCGTCCCCAATACAATCAGGTTTTTCGGCCAATTGATCCTTTGTTCGCGGCGGCTGCGTTGGATTTCTTTGAGGAGGTAGGAAAATGCCGTCACCCCAAACAGCCCCAGAACCACCCAGTGCAGCACTTCCCACGGAATGGACACAAAATCGCCTTTGATGAACCAGAAGAAATTGCGGGGGAGATGGGTATGCCAATAAACGAGGGGGTAAATGGTGGACAAATAAATCATCGCCGCATCCAGTCGCCGTTCCCAGGAAGGGCGGTTTTCCTTGCGGGCGTAGATGGAGAAAAAGCCGTATTGCTGGCGGACGAAATGGTAGACGGCCAGATACGCCAAAATTCGCCAGAACAGCATGTCATCGATGAAATATAGGCTGGCCCCCACCATCCATGCCAGCACCGGAATCAACAGCAAGGGCCGCTTGTACTTCTGGAATTCCTGGCGGTCAAAATAGGTGCGGTACAGGGTGCTGTACACATGCGCCACGTCGATGAACACGATGAAGACGAGCCAGGCGAGGGGAGAGGTCTCGTTGGCGGCGTGGAAAAAGCCCGGGAAAAGGACCACCGCGGCCGTCGCCAGAAAAGCTGGCAACAAAATGAAGGGGCCATCGACTTGAGGAGCATAAATCCACGGCTGAGACCAGCCGCGTCCAGGCGTATTCATACCGGCACCTCCTCTCCGAGGACTTCCCGCGCGGCCCGCACGCCCTGAGCAAAGGCCTCTTCGAAGATCGAGATGCCGCTCAGGTCCGTATGCGCATAATGAATGCGCCCCTGGGGCTGCCGGAACAAAGGCCGCGTCGCCCCACTCAGGTAGCCCAGTCGGGGCGTCACCATGCCATGCCCCCAGACATAGACGTCCAGCCGTTTGATTTCCTTCGAAATGCCCGGGTGCATCCACTCCAAATCTTCGATCACCCGGTCACGCCACGTAGGCCATTCCGTTTCCAGCGCTTCCTTGCGGACCTGCACCGGATCGGCATGGGCCAGGGCCGCGTACCAGCTCACCACGACCGGGCCGGAGGGCCGCTTGAGGCCCTGGTGGTCCGCCACCACGTAGCCGAGCGAGTCCCGCCCAAAGGCAACATTGTCCCAACTGAGCGGCCGACCGGGGCCTCCCGGGCGCTTGCCCAATTCGACATTGGCGACGAGCCAGGGAGCGTAGGTGATGGCATCGACGGGGCGTTTCGGTCCCCGAACAATGTGCTGGCTGACAAATTGAGGGGTGCAGCAGACCGCCTGGTCTGCAATGATTTCGTAGGCCTTGTCTTCCGCCGGGCGGTAGACAACGGCACGGACTTGCTCGTCAAGTGACTCCAGGGAAAGGACCAATGATTCGGTCTGGATATGCTCTTGCAATCGGTCCCGAAGCTGCTGGACCAGCCAGCCGTTGCCTTCGGGCCAGGTCAGCACCGAATTTTCGGTGGCATTGGCGGCGGTGCCGCGGCGGGCAGCAAAGTAATGCAGGCCGGCCCAGGCACTGGTCTGTTCCTTGCGGCTGCCAAAGTCGTCCTGGCAGCAATAATCGAGGTACCAATGCAGCTCTTCCGAATGGTAATTTTCGCGTTCGAGCCATTCGGCAAGGCTGATTTGGTCGAGGGATTGCCACTCAGGATCGGTGGAGGACCGGTCCACCGGGATGTCGAAGAGGTAGCGCCCATCCGCTCCGCGTTGGTGGCGGAGTTGCTGGATGAGGGTAAAAAAACGGTCCAATTCGGCCGCGGCGGGGGATCCCGCCGGTGCTTTCGGGACGAGGCCTTCTTGCCAGACACCGTGGTGGAGCAAGCGCTCCTGCGGCGCGTGGCAGAGGTAGAGTTCCTCGAATCGGGGCTGGCCGTCTTGCCAGCCGGTCAAGCAACCCAGGTCTTCGAGCAGACCGAGGAGGTCGGTATTTTCGGGATTGGGAAGGGGCAAATAGTGGGCGCCCCAGGGGTAACTAAAATTGTTGTGGCTTCCGGAAACGGCATTTCCCCCCACTTTTCGGTCCATTTCCAGGATTTCGAAGTCTTTTTTTCCCTGCTTCTGAAAATACCAGCCGACACTCAACCCGGCCATTCCTCCGCCTACAATCAGCGTTCCCACCCTTCGTTGTTCGGTGATTTTTTTCTGCAATCCCTTCCGCACCAAGTGCCCCAAATCCGAATTCGCGCCCTGAATCGCTCCGGTGATCTCTTGTTCTTGTTTTCCCGCCCATTTCCACACGCCCACACTGCCCAATCCTACGGCAGCAGCCCCTCCCGCCAACCAGCGCAGAAAATTGCGGCGCGATATGTTGGAGGAATCGGACATCAGGGATCGTAGCGGCTCCACTCTTTTTCAAAATATTGGACCAGCACCTGGTTGTTGAGGCGGTTGACCTCGACGGGGCGACGGGCCATGTCCAGGGGGAAACGGGTCATCGCCCGCACGGTCGCGTCGTCCACGAATTGCAATCCGTCGGGATATGTTTCGGGTAGCAACCAGGTATCGTCGTTGGCGAGGATGAATCCCCATTCGCCAAAAGAGGGCACATAGCAGTGGTAAGGAACCGTTTGCCAGCCCACCGACTTCAAGGTTTGCTCCACACACCAGAAGGAATTCGGGGCGACCAGCGGGGAGGTACTCTGGACGACCAGGGCCCCGCCCGGCGCGATATGCGGCTTCAATTCGCGGTAAAAGCGTTCGGAATAGAGCTTTCCAATGGAAAAGTTGCTGGGATCGGGGAAATCGACGACGACGAAATCGTATTGGTCGGGGTGGTCGCGGAGCCAGGTAAAGGCGTCGGCGTTGTGGACGGTGACGAGGGCGCTGTGGAGGGAATTGCGGTTCAATTCGGTGAGGGAAGCGCGGGTCTGGAACAAATCGGTGACCAAAGGATCGAGGTCGACCAGGTCAATGGTCTGTACGGAAGGATATTTGAGGATTTCGCGCACGGCCAATCCGTCGCCCCCGCCCAGTACGAGGACCCTCCGGGGCGCTTCCTGGGCGGCGAGGCCGGGGTGGACCAGGGCCTCATGGTAGCGGTATTCGTCCCGCGAATCAAATTGCAGGTTGCCGTTCAGGAAGAGGCGGAACCGCTCGCCTTTGCGGGTCAGCACGACCCGCTGGTAGGGCGAAGATTTGGCGTAGACGATGGTATTCGAGTAGGCATTGCCCTCGGCGAAGCGCAGGATGTTTTCCCCGAAAAACATCCCCGCGATCAGGGCCGCGAGGCTCAGGTAAGCCGCGATGGACAGGCCCGAGAAGCGTTTGATTTTGTCCCGAAACATATAGACCGCCGCGATCGCCACGACGACATTCAGAATGCCAAACAGGAGCGCGGTGCGGATGAGGCCGAGGTAGGGGACGAGGAGGAGGGGAAACAACAGCGACGCCAGCAAAGCGCCGATATAATCGAAGGTGAAAATATTGGAAACGAGGTCTTTGAACTCGAATTGGTCCTGGAGAATGCGCATCAGGAGTGGGATTTCCAACCCGACGAGGAGCCCGGTCAACGAGACCAGCCCGTAGAGCAGGATTTGGAAGCTGCCGACCTGTTCGAAGGTGATGAACAAAAATGCGGCGCTGAACCCACCGATCAACCCGATAAGGAGTTCGATCCGAATGAAGGTCGGGACGAGGTTTTGGGTGATGTACTTGGACAGGAAGGAGCCAATGCCCATCGAAAAGAGGTAGACCCCGATGATGATGGAAAATTGGGTGACGGAGTCTCCGAGGAGATAGGACGCGAGGGTGCCTGCCACCAGTTCATAGACCAGTCCGCATGTGGCGATGACAAATACGGATGTGAGCAGCAGGTACCGCATGAATCAGCCGTGGGCGAAGGCGATGATGATGGACAGCCCGATCATCATGGACCCGAAAACGATGGCGACGGCGGTGTTTTTATTGTCGATCAGTTCCTTCCAGAGGTTGAAGGGCGTCAACTTGTCGTAAATCCATCCGAAGGCGAGGAAGATGACGATTCCCACGACGGAGAAGAGGACGGCATTGAGGATCAGTTTCCAGTCGATGATTTCCATGGCAGATCAATTTAAGATGGAGCAGATATTATTTGTGGTGAACGCCGGCGGTCATGGTATGGACGTAGGCGATGCTGCTGAAGGCGCTCAGGACCCGAAATCCGGAGGCACCCGCGGTGAAGTAGCCCGCCAACAGAGCCACCACAATGATCAGGTAGATGGTGCGCAATCTTTTCATATCAGTCGGCGTCGGCCCATTGGGCTTTTTTGAAATTGGAACTTCGGAACCAGAGGTAAATGACCGGGGACAAAATGATGACCAGGATGATCCACATATTCGATGCGATCGGCACCCCGCGGAGCAGGTACAGCTGGTAGTTCTGTTTTTTGGTGGCGTCGTTGATGGATTCCGGAGCAAAATAGGGGGTGAAAACCAGTTCGTACTTGCCCGGAGGGACATTGTTGATGACCATGTCGGTCCGTTTGGAACCTTCGGTCCAGGATTCGCCGTCCGTGACGCCGTAGTAATATTCATTGGTCAACCGGAAGTCCCGGTTGGTATTGGTTTCGAGGTGGTGCAGGTAGCCCTCAACCTCGAACCAGCTGTTCGAGATATCGGGAGTATAGAGGTCCAATTGGACATTGTTCGTCCGGCCGGTAATTTCAAAGGATTCAGTCACCTGCTGAACGCCACTTTCGGAGGTTTCACCCGTGAACATGACGGTGACTTCGTCTTTGTACTGGCTGGAAACAGTGACCTGGTAGCCAAATACCGCAAGGAGGGCGATCAGGAAAATCGGGAGAATGGACTTGAGCTGGCGGGCGTAGGGATTGACCTGGTGAGGGGCCACGCTACGCGGCGGAGGCGTTCTGACATCCTCCCCAAATGCTTTTTTGACTTCTTTGCGTTCAAGAAAAGTGCTTTCCGTCCAGTTCAGCCCAAATTCGTCCACTTCCAGCGACAACATACTCCCTTCCCGGACCCAATCGGCCGTCTGGACCTCTTCGTTGCGCTTGACCTGCCAGTAAAATTCGCCCAGCACGAACAGGACTTTCGCCTTGCCGGTGCTGTAACGGCGGTAAGAATCCCCGCGGAACTGGAAGGTGGCCGAAGTCCGTTCCGGAAACTCGACCATGGGCTTCGTGAAGGACCAATTGCCGTACTGGTAAAGGAGCCAACGGAAGCCCTGGCGGGGATTGAAGAGGAGGTATTCCTCCCAGTAAAAATCGTATCCGACTGCCTGGCGGTACAGGTAGCCGACCACCTCCCAGGTGGTCCCCTCCACGACGCCCCGCCGCCCCAAGGGAATCCGGGGCTTGTGGTCCATCTTCATGTTGTAGCGCTGGAGGATGCGGAAGTTCTCGTCGGTGATGTCGACAATCGAAGAGCAATGCTGGCAGACGGCCGTCATGGTTTGGCCGGGCGCGCGCAGCTCGACCTGACCGCCGCAATTGCGGCAGCTAAACGCCTTCACCCCGCCGAGGGGTGTCTTCGGGGTATGTTCAGTCGTCCCAGCCATCTATTTTCCTCAGATTCTCAAATTGAAAGGATTCGAAGGAGGCGTAGCGTCCTTTGTAAGCCTCGGCCTCTTTGCCGCGGTACAGGAAGTTCATGAATTCGCCATCGGGGCTCCGCAGGTCGACACTGGTCGCCTCAAATCCGGGTTGGTAGACAAAGGGCAATTCGCCTTCGCTGGCCAGGTAGCGGATTTTGCGGACATCGTCCACGACAAAGCGTTTGCCGTCGATGTTGGTGCTTTGGCGGGGCGCAAAGCGCTGGTGGGACTCCGGAACAAGGCCTTTCCAGGGATAAGACATCATGTAATAACCTTGGGCTTCGGCCAGCCAACCCTCGGAATAATCGTCCATGAGGGCGTACCACTCGCTCCACATCCCCGTCGGATACCCCACTTTGATTCGGCCCAACAGGGTGAACCTTTTTCCATCAATCGTCCCGCGCGTCCCGACTTGAAAGGGGGATAGGTCCTGCAACAGCTCGCTGGACTCTCCAATTTTTTCCAAATCCATGTCGTGCCGGACGATATTCGAACGGCAATAGGTACAGGTCGTGAAGATTGAGACCCGACTTTGGAAATTGATGGGCGCCCCACAATTCGGACAGTTGTACTCCATGGCTAACTCTAAAGTTAGGAAAAAAGCGGAACTCAGGGGAGAAAATGGGACCGGGAGCAGGATAAAAGCGGGAAAGGATAAATAAAATTTATCGGAGGTATAGGGGAAACTTAATTGTTGCGGGTCATGGTCGCAAATCAAATAGATATGACCATGAAGCCCATTCCATGTATTCTCCTGATCCTCGCCGGCCTTTGGTGGGGACCGCAACTCCCCGCCCAAACCATTGGGACCGATCTGGAAGCAGCCTGCGACGAGGCCCGACAAGACGACAAGCAGGTCCTCTTGTTTTTCACCGGCTCCGATTGGTGCAAGCCCTGCATCCTGTTCAAGCGCCAAATCGTGGCCACCCCTGAATTCAAGGAATTCGCCGGTCAGGAATTGGTCCTCGCCAACCTGGATTTTCCCGCCCAACGAAAGAACCAATTGTCGCCAGAGCAGACCCGCTACAACGAATCCCTGGCGGAGCGCTTCAACCCCAAGGGAAAGTTCCCGCTGGTGTTGCTGCTTTCTCCCGACCAGGAAGTCCTTCAGGAAATCGCCTTTACGCCCGGCCAATCCCCGGCTGATTTCATTGCCTCTATTTCTTCCACTCCCACGCCATGATCACCACTTCTGCTACCCTGAAAGCTCACCACCACCAGCTCAAGTTGATGGGCTGTGGCTTTACCCTCACGGCCGTGTCTGCCGATCCCCAGCATGCCTGGGACGCCATACGAGCCGGAGTCGCCGAAATCGACCGCATCGAACGGCTGATTTCCTCCTGGCGCACCGATACGTTTACCCACCGCATCAACCAACAGGCCGGCATCGCACCCGTGGCAGTTCCCAATGAGCTGTACGGCCTGATTCACCGCAGCCTGAAAGTGTCCCAGCTGACTTTTGGAGCCTTTGACATCTCCGGAACCGTGGCCCGGGACCACTGGAAATTCGATGGAGGAGAACATCCTTCTCTGAATGCCGCCGAAATCGCCGAATTGAAGCGGGTCATGGGCTACCGGAAGATTGGGCTGGATGAGGGGAAAAAGACCGTGTTTTTGAAGGAAAAGGGAATGAAAATTGGATTTGGAGGGATCGGCAAGGGCTATGCGGCCCGGCGGGCCATGGACGTGATGCGGAACCTCGGCATCGAGAGCGGCCTGGTGAATGCCTCCGGCGATTTGATGGCCTGGGGAAGCCCTCCCCAGGGAGGTGACTGGGCGGTCATGGTCCGGGATCCGGAACATCGGGAGACGCCCCTGCTGACCTTCGGGATTCCGTACGGCTCCGTGGTCACCTCAGGGAACGATGAAAATTATACGGTCGTGGAAGGCCGTCGCCTGTCCCACATCGTGGACCCCAGGACCGGCTGGCCGGTCGAAGCCCTGAAATGCGTCTCGGTGCTGTCGCCCGACCCGGAGCTCGGCGATGCCCTTGCCACCGCCATCAGCGTATTGGGCGTCCGGGATGGCCTCGACCTCATCAACCGCTTGCGCGGCATCGAAGCGCTGGTCATCGACCAACACAACCAACAATACTTTTCCAACCACTTTAATCAATTTGCGCATGTTTCGGCTTAAAGCTATCGTCGCGCTGGCCGCCGCCAGCCTCGTCCTCCTGACCTCCTGTACCCCGGTCAAGGGCTACCAAAAAATGTACCTCAATGATCCCGACATGGCCCTCGCCCCCGGCAAGTTGGACTATTTCGAGACCAATTTTCATACCTACCGCGAAGGGGCGTCCGGCGCCAATGGCGGCAAGGTGGGAGGAGGTTGCGGATGCAATTGATTGCAGTCATGCTGATCGTGGCCTGCCTTTTCCTGACCGGAGAATTGAAGGCCCAACTGAATCGCCTGGGAGGCCAGGCGACTTCCCGGCAGACCCCACCGGACTCGGTGGTGACGGAACTGGCCGAGTTCGAATACCCGAATTGGGACGCCGTGGACATCGATTTCCTGAGCAGCTACTACGAGCAGGATGGAAACAATTCGCCGGTGACCGGCGGTTTGGGCACGGAACATTTGACCGATTTCACCCAGAAGCTCATCGTTTCATTGCCCTTGAAGCCGCGCCTGGCTTTCAAGGTGGATGGTGGCTACGATTACTATACGTCCGCTTCAAGCGACATGATCGATCCGGTTTACTCCGATGATTCGGGCTACGATACCCGGGTCCACGGGAATGTCGGGATCGTCTACAAGATCGACTCCCGGCAAACCTTTGGCGCCCGTCTGGGCGGAAGCGGGGAATACGACTATTCATCGGTGCAGGCAGGCCTTTCCTATACCCGTCTGTCCGAAAACGAGAATACGTCTCTGGACCTCCGGTTCCAGTCATTCGTCGACCAATGGTCCCTGATTTACCCGATTGAATTGCGGAATACCGGCGTGCAGCTGGACCGCAGTGACCGGCAATCCTATAATTTCGCGGCCCAGATTCAACAGGTCCTGACCCGCCGAACCCAGGTTTCCGTTCAATTGGAAGCCACAATGATGAATGGATTGCTCTCGACGCCCTTCCACCGGGTCTATTTTGGGGGAGAAAACATCGCGCGGCTGGAACGTTTGCCCTCCACCCGCCTCAAAATCCCCGTGGGCGTCCGTGTGAACCATTACCTGTCCGACAAGCTCTTGGTTCGGGCCTCCTATCGCTACTATTGGGATGATTGGGGAATCCAGGCGCATACGGTCCAATTGGAATTGCCCCTGAAACTGAACCGCTTCCTGTCGGTGGTGCCTTCCTACCGCTACCACACCCAGACCGCGGCCGATTATTTCCTTCCCTTCCAACAACATTCCCCCGGAAGCGAATTTTATACCTCCGACTACGACCTGGCCGCGCTCAATAGCCATGCCTTTGGATTGGGCGTGAATTATACCCCTGCCGGTGGACTGTTCAAGGTGAAGCTGCCGATGCGCAAGGAAAAGTCCATTTACCTCAATGGCATCCACGCCAAAGCGGCCCACTACCGACGCAGCACGAACTTCCACGCCAATATTGTCAGTTTCGGCATGGGCTTTACGATCAAGTAAAGGTCAATGGGTAAGGGTATAGGAGAATCCGGGGGTAAATCCGAGGGAAGCTACGCGCTCCATCGCCCCGATTCCTCCGGGCGCTTGCAAAAAATAGGCAATGTTGGAGCGGTTGTAAACGTTGTAAAGAGAGACTTGGAACCGATGTAAAAAGTTTTTTTGATTTACGAACATTGTAAGGGTCAGGTCCAGCCGGTGGTTCGGTTCGGACCTGACGCTATTTTTGGTCCCCGGCGGCGGCAAAATGGTCGTCAATCCGAGTCCCCGTTCGACGCTCACCAACTCCTGGCGCGGATTGGCTGAGGCATAGGACCACACCACGCCCGTTTCCCACCGCTTCCCGATCCGTTTCGACCCCATCACATTGAATTGGTGCTGCCGATCAAAGTCCTGGGGAAAGGTCAAGCCCAAATTGGTGCCGGGAAAAGTCCTTTCGGTACGGGCCAGCGTATAGGCGAGGTGCCCGACCCAGCCCTGGGACTGATAGTTCAGGGACCATTCCGATCCGTAGGCCCGGCCGGAGCCGGACAACAGGAAATCGCCCGCGGAGCTCAGATCGGCGCCCTGGATAAAGTTGGTGCCCTCGGGTACACTCAGGAGCCCGTCGAAGAGGCGGTAGTACACATCCCACTGGGCGTCCCAGTGGTTTCCGAAGGCCCATTCTCCTCCCAATTCCGCCTGCCAACTCTCCTGTGGCGGCAATTCATCGGTGGAGGGCAACCAGAGGTCATTGGGGAAACGGATGGAGGTATTGGAAATGAAATGGAGGTACTGGACCATGCGGCTGCCGCTCAGGTGGAAGCGCATGCGTTTGGAGGGCAGGTAGGCGAGGGTAAAACGGGGTTCCAGGCGGAAATGGTCGCCGGTGGGGTGTTGAAAATAACTGCCCCGCAGGCCGGGGCGAAACGTTAGGTGTTCGCCTACCCGAATATCGTCTTCGAGGTAGGCAAACGCTTCCCCGACGACTTCCGTCGGAGGATTAATGAGCTCACTCAGGGTATTGGGGTTGGTTTCGGTCAGGGAATCGATCTCTGGGGAATCCTGGTCAAAATAGGTCAGGCTGGTCTCGAAGGTCCGGCGGGTGATGCCACCGCCGGCCCGTAAGGTATGTCCCGGTGCAATGTTCCAGTCCAGGTCGCTCCCCACGGTCACTTCGTGGTTGCGGGAGCGGTTGTCGGTAAAGTACAATTCATAGGAAGAGCCGGTGCCGGCGAATTCGTCGTAGCTCGAGAACTGAAAGGAATTGAAGCTGTAGGTGACGCGGGTATTGATGAAGGCCTGCTCGTTGAAGAGGTGGTTCCAGCGAATGGTCCCGGCGGCATTGTTCCAGTAGACTTCGGTTTCAGAAGAAAAATCGGGTCCGCCGCCGACCATATTGGACTCCTTCCCAAACTCATCCTTGGTGTACAACCCACTCAGGTAGATCCGGTCCCGGTCCGACAACTTGAAATTCACCTTCCCGAACAGGTCTTGAAACCGGTTTTCCTGGGTGCCATTCGGGATGGTGTGGTAGGTGCGGTCGAAAAAGGGATTGAGCAACAGGGTTTGGTTGGTAATGCGACCTGTGAGCAGAAAAGCGCTTTTGTCCTTTTGGATCGGCCCTTCCGCCGTCAGGCGCCCGTTGATCAGGTTCGCGGAAACCTCTCCCTTGTACTGGTGGAGGTTGCCTTCCCGGGTGCGGACATCCATGATCCCCGCCAGG
The DNA here is from genome assembly GCA_963923035.1 of uncultured bacterium. Classification (GTDB taxonomy): domain Bacteria; phylum Bacteroidota; class Bacteroidia; order J057; family JADKCL01; genus CAWUKT01. Next base: position 51,123 of record CAWUKT010000002.1, on the reverse strand, counting down.
CGTCCGCCGTAGCGGGCCGAGTAGCCGCCTTTGAGGACCCGCGCCGATTTGATCGAATTGCTGTTGTAGATCGAATAAATGCCGAGCAGGTGGTAGGGAATGTAAACAGTCGCCCCGTCCAGGAGCATCATGTTGTGGCCGGCATCTCCGCCCCGGACAAACAGACCGGCGGTGCCATCCACGCCCGATTGGATGCCCGGCAGGAGTTGGGCGGTCCGGATGAGGTCGCTCTCTCCCCCAATGGTGGGCGTCTGCTGGATCAGGTCCAGCGAAATGGCCTTTCCGTCGGGCGCCTGGGGCAAGGGAAAGCGGCTTTCGGGACGGTCCACAATGACGACGTCTTCCAGCTTGAGGTCCGGCTTGAGCCGGAGCTGGACAAAGGCATCGCTGTCCTTGGGCAGCAAGATCCGCTGGGTCTCATAACCGATGTACTGGACCTGAAGCGTATCCAGCTCCGCGGGAATTTCCAGGCTGAAAAACCCGTACTCGTTCGTGTAGGTGCCCATGCGTTGGCCGGGAATATAGACCGTGGCGGCGACCAGCGCTTCGCTGGACGTTTGGTCCAGCACATAGCCACTCACCAGCTGACGCTCCCGAAAGACAATGATTTCCCCTCCTATTTCCCGAAACCCACACCGCGTCCCCCGCAAAATCTGCTGGAGGACGTCCCGCAGGAGGCTGGCTTCACGGTCCAGGGAAACCTCCTTGGCGCCGTCCAGGATACGGTTGGAAAAAGCAATTGCGACGCCGGATTCTTCCGAGAGTCGCATCAAACAGGCAATGGGAGATTCTTTGTCGGCCGAAAAATCCAGCCGTTGGTTGAGGACACTTTGGGACCAGCCTCCTGTCCCCAAGAAAAGCAGGGCCAATCCCCACAGCCACCGCATCAACAACTACCCCCCGAAATGGAATAGCTGCCTCCTCCATCGTTTTCCCAGTCCGCCCCCAACAGCAGGCTCAGTTTTTCCAGGACTTCTTTGATGGAAGACCGGGTGGAAAAGGATACCGTAAGTGGGCAATCGAGGATTTCAGAACGTTCGGTTTCGAGTTCTATTCCCCATTGATTTTCCAGCTCCCCGATGATCTCCCGGAGCGGTGTGGCCTGAAAGCTGAGGGTTCCCAGATGCCACGCGAGTCCATTGGGGGAGGCTTCGGGGATAAATTCGAGGGTTTTGGCCTCAGGATTCCATTCGCAGCGTTGGTTGGCGGTCAAAATTCGGGCCTGCTCTTCAAATTCGACTTTGAGGGAGACTTTGCCTTCGTTGACGTGAAGGACATGGTCGCGCCCTTCGGTATTGATCCCGAAGCTGGTGCCGAGGACGGTCATTTCACTTCCGGGAAGGCCGATGGTAAACGGGTGTTCGGGGTCCTTGGCGATGGAGAAAAATGCCTGGCCGTCCAATTTTACGGGGCGTTTTCCTTCGACCATTTCCTTGGTATACTGCAAGGTGGCACCGGGATAAACGGTGATTTCGCTGCCGTCGTAGAGGGTCAGGGTTTCGATGGCCTCGGACGAGGCGAGGGTGAGCCATTCGGTTTCGGAGGACCCGGCGAAGCGGGGATACAAGAAGAGTCCCGCGACCACCAGGGCGGCGATTCCGGCGGCAATGGACCAAAGTCGGGTGCTGGAGGATGGAGCGGGTGAGGGGGAACGAAAATCGCGGACCTTGGGATCGGAAGTGGGTTCGGCGACCTCTTTGGGCGCACTTTCGTCATCCATGGCCAATTCCAATTGGGCAAAGGCGTCGTCGAGGTTGACTTCGGGTTCCATTTTGAGGTTGGCGCTGGCATTCCATGCCGCTTCCACATCCTCCGCCAACGTCTGGTTGGCGGGAGATTCAGCCAGCCAATGCTCCAATTGCTCGGTCTCGGCTGGACTCAATACGCCTTCCAGCCGCTTATAAATTAGGGTGAGGTAAAGGTCTTCCTGCATAGGCTCAACGGGTTTGGGACAATGACACGCGGAAATGAAATTTCCCCTATGTCCCGTCCAATTGATTTCGTTTAAATTCCTGCAACGCGTTTTTCAGCGCTTTGACCGCCTTTGTGATCTGGTTTTCGACCGTTTTGGTGGAGATTCCCAATTGTTCGGCAATCTCTTTTTGGGACATGCCCTCGAGTCGCTTCATCACAAAAACGGCCCGGCACCGATCGGGCAGATTTTTCAGGGCTGCTTCCAATACTTCATTCAACTCGGAATAGGAGAGTTGGTCCATGGCAGAAGTTTGGGGGGAAGGCGTCTGTTCCAGCGCTTCCTCACCGGTTTGTTTCTTCGCCCGGCGCAGCACATTGAGCGAGCGGTTGATCACGGCCCGCTTCAGGTAAGAACTGACCTGACCATGGAGATTCCACGTTTCCCGGTTTTTCCAAATCTGCAAAAACACTTCCTGGACCACGTCTTTCCCCATGTCCTCATCCCGCAGCAGATTCACAGCCGTGCCCAGCAGGTCCCGGTAGTACCGGTCGAACAACTGCCGAAATGCCGCCCGGTCTCCAGACTGAATCCTTTGCACCAGTGCACTGTCCTGATTTTCCTGGTCCATAGAGACAATGAAGGGAGCGAAATTGAATAAAATAAATTGACCCGGGGACGAGAGAAATGCAGAAAATGGTTGATTGATAGGGGTTTGGAGTGAGGGGAGATAATGGAGAATGAGAAAAAATGAAAAAAATGGAGGGAGCAGTAGGGGAAATTCCGCTTTGCTGCGTCATGGTTCCGAATCTCGCTAATGTATGAACCAAGGGATTGTGTGGTTCGCTTCTATCACATCCCTTAACCTAAATCTACATCAACCATGCCGCTTCATTCGTCACCTAGTAAAAGTAAAACCCAACCGACAATCTCCCGTAGCCAACCCACTGGCATGATGGGCCGCAGCTTTCCGCCTCCTGCCCATAGTATCAGCGCCGGTCATGGCTTTGCGCCCAGCGCGACCTCGGCGGTCGCCGCTCCCCCAGAAGTCATGGGACGCCCCATAGAGCCCCAGGCCCAGCAAGCTGGGACTTGCGGTTTGTACTCCCTTGGCCATGCCATTGCCTGGGTCTACGGCCTGGATGGGCCCAACACCGAGTTTGTAATTCAACTTTTGCTCGAAGCGGCCGGCATTGTTGGTCCCGGAGTGACTGGACAGGGGGAAATCACCTCGTTCCACAATGCCATGGCCATCATTAACGAGTACAACCAGGGAAGAACTCCCTACAAGGTGAATTTGGACGCCAAGCCCATTGATAGTTCCATGAACACAGCGGCCGATTGGAGAACCGCCCTCGATACTACGGGCACGAACAGTCCGGAATTGGTCGGCGCGACCCTGGCTGTCGATGCGCACTTGTACAGCGCTCCCATTGAGGAAGCGTTTGACGCGCTGTTCCCGGACGATCCCATTGCCACTCCTCCTGCTCTCTCTCCCCTTGCCATTCCCGCCCAAGCTGACCGGGCTGGCGCCACCGTGGATACGACCAACAATACCATTGTCATGGACCACTTTGCCAATGGGACGCCGTCTCCATCGAGTAGCTACGCCCACTGGGTCACGATCTCAGGGATCGATTCCCGGTATGTGACCCTGATCGACGCCAATTTCCCGGAGTATGAACTGAAAGTGCCGGTAGCAGAAGCCCACCGCCTGACGACAGAATTGACTTCCCCGACCCGGGGAGACTACCTGCAAGAGGTCTACGACGGTTCGGTTGACCAGTCCACCCAAGGTGTCCGGCCAGGCAGGCCGGCAGATTTTGTGGATTCCATGTTGGATCAGCACGGAGAAAACGAAGACTGGAACTCGATGAACCCCGGGACCTCTCCTGGCCGGGTCCCCCTTGAAATGGAACGTCGCCTGGCGACAACTGACACGGCTTCCCAAGTTGACTTGCAGGGCTTGAGCTTGCGGGTCACCCGCCAGTAGAATCAGAGCTTGAAACGATCGTCTGATCGCAATCGTTGAACCGACCGCCCGTCAACCGGCGGTCGGGTTTTTCCCCTCCTTTTCCCCAGCCCAATTTTTCCCTCCCGGGTGGGGGAAATCCCCTTCGACCCGTCTATTTCCCAGCCAGACCCATTCGCATTCCTCGGCCCCCTTGAACTCTAAACTTTGAACCCATGCAGGAACTCCTCCAATACTACGCCGAACTGATCCCGCTTTTCATGACGATTGCGTCGGTAGCGATTGTGGTCATCGAGTGGCTGGCCCTGACGTGGCTAGAACTGGTCGAAAGTCACCGGGAGGGCTGGGCAAATGTATTCAGTGCCGCGTTGACCTTTTTGCCAGTGTTTCTCCTGAATGAGCTGGTGATGATCTCCTTCATGTTTGGCATGTACTATTTCCGGTTTTTTGACCTGGGATTTGAATGGTGGGTGTGGGTCCTGGCCTATGTCGGCTACGATTTCATGTCGTTTGTCACCCATTGGATTTCGCACAAAGTGCGCTTTTTCTGGGCGATCCACAGTGTGCACCATTCGCCGCAGGAAATGAAGGCGTCGGTGGCATTTCGGGGTTCCTTTGCCGAGTTCCTGATTGCTCCTCACATCATCATCTGGCTGCCCCTCCTCGGCTTCAATCCCTTGATGATCATCATTGTGGAAGGGATCGCCATGATTTACGGCGTTTTCCTGCACCTCAACGAACGGTTTGCGCCCCAAAAAGAAGCAGCCTGGTTGAAAAAGATTCTCATTACTCCCTCGGCCCACCGCCTCCACCACGCCAGCAACGATGTCTATGTGGACCGCAACTACGGCCTGACCTTTAGCCTCTGGGACAATTTGTTTCGGACCTACCAGCACCAATTGAAGGAAGAGCCGCCGAAGTTTGGGTTGCAGAAGGAATTGGATGCGGGCAACCTCTGGGTCAGCCAAACCGATGAATTCAAGTCCCTGTGGCAGGACGTAAAATCAGCGAACCGCCTTTGGGACAAGGTGCAGTACCTGTTTCGGCCGCCGGGATGGCATCCCGGGAAAGAAGATACCACCGCCCGCGAGATTCGGATGGTGGCTGCCCGAAAATATCCGGAGCTCCAGCGCCTCAACGAGTCCGGTCAGTGACCACTCCGCCCCATTTTTCAATCGAGAACGTACTTGGAAGGTCCTTTTGAATGATTTTGCGCTTCGTCTAACTCTCTTTTTCCCTCCTCAATTCCAGATTTGATCCTCAATGAAAAGGCTCCTGTTTTCGGGGGAAATTTTCATAAATTGCTTTCCATTGGGAAGAACCCCCAATTGTTACGGGCTAAGAACCACTAATTTATCAGGACCACCAACATGTTCCGCATTGGGTATTGGATGAAATTGATGATGATCCTTCTGGTAGGAGGTGTTGTCCGTACCCCCTTGGTGGCGCAGGAATTGAATTTCATCAATTTCAATGTGGATGAAGGATTGGTCCAATCGGAGGTGCGGGCCATTTTGCAGGACCAGCGGGGATTTTTGTGGTTGGGAACCCAGGGCGGCGGCATCGACCTGTTCGATGGCACCACGTTTCGGAACCTTTCTTCGGACGACGGCCTCCTGTTCTACCAGGTGGATGCCCTGCTGGAAGATCGTCAGGGCAATATTTGGATCCGCCACGCCAACCGCGGCATTTCCCGCTACGACGGCGACCAGTTCAAGCACTACCTCGTCAACGATACCTTTATCCTCGAGAACGATCTCGGGAATTTCATCGAAGATCGCCACGGCGATTTATGGGTCTTGTCCATCAGTACGGGCCTGTACCGCCTGAAACAAGGGCAGGAGGAATTCCGTCCGGCCTTGTTCCCGGTCGCCACTTCTGACTCGCTGGCCGATGTTTACAACGGCCAAATTCCCAATTACCTCAGCAAGGATGCCGATGGAAACCCCATCCTCGCCACCGATTCGACCATCGTCCGGGTGGTCGACGATCAATTGGACACCCTTTTGTTTACCCCCAACCATCCCGAAATCCGCTCTTCCGTTGTGGTCGTCAAAGTGGTCAGTGAAGAACTGATGTATTTTGGAACCATCCGGAATGCCTGGAAGTTCGAAAATGGGGAGCTGGAAAACTTGGGGCGACTCAGTGGTACCGGAGGAACCGGCGCTTCCACGATCCTGGTGGACCGGCGGGACTGGGTCTGGTTTGGCAGCGAAAACCGCAACTACGTCTACCGGGGCGGGTCGTTTGAGCCGCTGGATCAGGTTTCGGGTCAACTTCGAATGGGGGTGAATTCCATTCTGGAAGACCAGGAGGGCCAATTGTGGTTCGGGACCGATGGCGGCGGCCTGTTCAGGTTTATGGGGACCGAGTTCACCCACTATGGTAAAGGCACCCAACTCAACCAGAATGGTGTGTTTTCCATCGCCGAATTGGGGCCGGAGCATTTTCTCATCGGATCTCAGGATGGCTTGTTTGAATTGAAAAATGGGGTCATTCAAAATGTTCCCATCGATGGCCAGCCTTCCCGCGGCTATTTCAACAAAGTGGTCGGCACGCCGGAAGGGTTTGCCTATTTCACGGTCCGGGGGAGTCTGTATAAATACGTGTCCAATACCGGCAAGATTTTTCCCCTGACGTACTCCTTCCTCCCCGAAGAGGACGATAGCAAGGCACCGGGTTTTGCCATGGTGACTAAATTGGCCGATGGCAAACTGATCGCGGGCGGGTTTAGGGGCTACTACGAGATTCGCAACGATTCTGTGGTGCCGACCCCATTGTCCCTCCCCAACCAAGGTGTGACCCGGATCCATTCTTTGATCCACAAAGTCCTGGGAGAGGAAGATACGTACTGGTATTCGATTGACAACCAAGGGGTGTACCACCGGGTAAAAGGCGAAACCACCCAAATTGGCAAGCAGCAAGGATTTCCGGCGGTCTATATCATGGGCTTGGAGGAAGACCGCAATGGCAATATGTGGTTCGCGACGTTCAAAGGCGTTTACCGCTACCGCAATGGAGAGTTTTGTTCGTTGGGGAAAAAAGACGGGATGCTGGGCGAAATTGTGTACCTCCTCAACCAGGATTCGGAAGGAAACCTGTGGGCGGGAACCGAGCGCGGCGTCAACAAGATCGTCATCGACGACAATTCTGATCCGGTGTCCATCCGGTCATACGGTAAGGCGGAGGGCTTTATCGGGGTGGAGACAAATGAAGAAGCGACCTTACTCGATTCCCAGGGCCGACTTTGGTTCGGCACGATTGCCGGTGTGACGGTTTTCGACCCGTCGCAGGAGAGCAGCAATGACCGGGTGCCCGAAGTCCTGATCCAGGACGTCAAGCTGGACCTACAATCGGTCGATTGGAAGCGCAAGGCCGATTCGACGCTCCCCTGGTTCGGCCTCCCCGTCAACCCCGAACTCAATTCCGACGAAAACCGACTGCGATTTGAATTCAAGGCGGTCGACCTGGTCCATCCCGACAAGATCCGTTACAAATACATGCTCGAAGGCCTGGAAAAAGATTGGTCAATGGCCATTTCCGAGACCCAGGTCACCTATTCCGCCCTCGAACCCGGCGACTACGTATTCAAGGTCAAGGCCGGCACCGTCACCGGGGGCTGGAGCACCGAACCGGCCGCATTTGCCTTTTCCATTGCCACGCCCTTCCAGCAGACCTGGTGGTTCCGCCTGGTCGTGGTCCTGTTGTTGGTCGGGTTGGTGTACATCGGTGTGCGGATCCGAATCAATTCCATCGAGCGGCAACGGTCCATCCTGGAACGGAAAGTCAACCGTCGGACCCGCGAACTCCAGGCTGAAAAGGCCAAGGTCGAAGAGGCCAACCAGATCAAAGGGGAATTCCTGGCGAAAATGAGTCACGAAATCCGCACGCCCATGAATGGCGTGATTGGCATGACGGAGTTGCTCCGTCGGACGCCTTTGACCGACCAGCAAAACCGATTTGTCGAAACCATCCAGATTTCGGGCCGGAACCTCCTGTCCCTGATCAACGATATCCTCGATTTCTCCCGCATCGAATCGGGCAAGATCGAGCTGGAAAACGTCCCCCTCGACCTGCGCAAGCTGATCGAAGAAGTGCTGGGCATCCTGTCCTACGGCGCGTTTAACAAGGACCTCGAACTCCTTAGCTTCATCGATCCGAATATCCGGGGGCCGGTGATGGGAGACCCCGCCCGGCTGAAGCAGATCCTGATGAACCTGGTAGGCAATGCCATCAAGTTCACCGAGGAAGGCCAAATCGCCGTCGAAGCGAAGGTCATCGAGCAAAACGAGGAAGAGGCCATGATCCAACTGTCCGTGCGGGACAGTGGCATTGGCATTCCCGAATCGAAATTCGCCTCCCTGTTTGATTCTTTTTCCCAGGTCGATGCCTCTACCACCCGGAAATACGGTGGAACCGGCTTGGGCCTCGCGATCAGCTACCAGTTGAGCCACCTGATGGGGGGGCGGATGTGGGTCGAAAGCAAACCCAATATTGGATCGGAGTTCTTCTTTACGATTCGGGTGGGGCTGAGTGAGCCGTGGAAATTGCCTGAAGGAGGCCATCCGGCGCGGGGACTGGAAGGAAAACGGGTCCTGTTGGCCCTGAAAAATTCGCGGGGCCGGAACCTGCTGATGCGGCACCTCACCCACTGGGGCATGGAGCCGGCCGTCTTCGATTCGGTCGAGGAGATGTTTGCCCACGCCGCCGAGAACCCGCCCTATTTCCTGCTCCTGGGCTCCCGGATGTTCCGCACCGAAGCCCTGCGCACGGCCCACATGACTGCCGAGCATGCGCTTCAGTACCAATACCACTATGCGTTGATTTGCGAGCCCAGCCTCGGCATCAACCTCAAACCTACCCTCAATGAATGGGGCCGGATTGTCGACAAGCCCGTTCGCCGTGACGTTCTGCTGAATGCCCTGCTGTTGAAAGAGGAAGCGGCCAAGGGAGAAGAAATCGTGGTCGATGGAACGATGGCCCAGCGCCTGCCCCTGCGCATCCTGATTGCGGAGGACAATCCCATCAACCTGGACGTGGCCAATGGGATGCTGAATTCACTGGGCTATACCACTTCCCACGCGGAAAATGGCTACAAGGTCCTGGAGTGGCTGGAAAAGGAGACCTTTGACCTGATCTTCATGGACGTCCAGATGCCCGAACTGGACGGTCTGGAAACGACGCGCCGGGTGGTCCGGCGCTTTGAGGGGCGTCGCCGCCCGCTGATTGTGGCCATGACCGCCAACGCGATGGAATCCGACCGCCAGGCCTGCCTGGAAGCCGGGATGGACACCTTCATCAGCAAGCCCTTCGTCATGGAGGAATTGGTTGAGCTGATCCATTCCCTCGGACAGTTTTCCCAACACGCTCCGGAAGTCCAGCTGCAAGGAACAGCCGGGGTAGAGGAAGTGGAGCCGGTGGAAAAGGAAATACCGGTGGAAACGAAACGGGTGGAAACGAAAATGGACATCGTCGAAGAGGAAGCGAAAGCTGAATCTTCCTTTGAATACATTGATTTGTCCCTGCTTTACGAAGCCTCGAATGGCCAGGATGCCTTTGTGGTGGTGGTGGCGGGGAAATTGATCGACAAATTGCCCGAAGCCATGCAAGAACTTCGGGATCACCTGGCAGCAGGTGACTACGATCAGGTGCGGGCAGTTGCCCACCGCACCAAATCCTCGGCGGCCTACTCCGGAGCCGCTGACTTGAAAGAAATGTTCCGACAGGTTGAATACATCGCTTACGAAAGAGAGAATCTGGACGAAATCCCTGCTCGTCTGGATGAACTCGATGTGTACGTCGGTCACGTGGTCCGGGAGCTTACCCAGGCCGTCGCCGACCTTTCCAACTAATTTTTTTCAACCTTTATGCAATACTTGTCGGGCCGCAACGGTCATTCTATACACATGCCTTCGCGAAATGTCACGGAACAAGAATTGGTCGCCGCCTGCCAACGCGGGCGGAGGTGGGCGCAACATGCGCTCTACGACCGCTATGCGAAGGCCATGCTCAACACGGCCTACCGCATTCTGGGCAATCAGGAAGATGCCCAGGACGTGCTCCAGGATGCCTTCTTAAAGGTCTTCCAACGGATCGACTCCTTTCGCGGAGACTCGACCATCGGGGCGTGGATCAAGCGGATTGTGGTCAATACCGCGCTGAGCGCGGTCAAGAAACGGGGCCTCCCGATCATCGGGGGCCTGGAAGTGGTGGAGGATACCCCTACCGAAGAGGTCCGGGAGCTGGACTTCGAGTGGGATGCCCACCTGGCCCTGGAGGCCCTGGCCAGTCTTCCGACCGGATACCGAACAGTGTTGACCCTGTACTTGGTCGAAGGCTATGACCACGCCGAGATTGCCGAGATTCTCGGCATCAAGGTTTCCACCTCCCTCTCGCAGTATGCGCGGGGCAAAAAGAAATTGCGGGAAGCCCTGCAAAACCTGAATACACATGGATCGGATCGAAAAATACTTCGCCACACATCGGGATGAGCTCGATGTGCTAGAGCCGACTCCTGACAGCTGGGAGTGGCTGGACCGCCGCCTGGATGGGGGGCGACGTCCCCGTCGGGGGCTGACCCTTTGGATCAGCGGGGTTGCGGCGGCCATTTTGGTCGTGGTGGCCGGGTGGATGTTGAGCCCGGAGCCGGGCGACGCTTCCACCATTGCGGCCTCGTCTGAGGCCCTGGAGGTCGGGGACCATTTTCCGGAACTGATGCTGGACAACCAATTTGGAGAGGCCGTTCCTTTGTCCACCTTGCAGGGAAAAGTGGTGCTCGTGGAATTCTGGGCCTCCTATTCCAAGGTGTGTACGGATCGCCAGTGCTATTATTTCAAGCCCATCCACGAACAATACGCTGACCACGGCTTCGAGATCTATGGTATCTCCGTCGATACCAATATGCAATCCTGGCTCCAGGCCATCGAATCGGAAGGCCTTCCCTGGGTCAATGTCGCGGAGTTTGGGCAGGGAGAAGCGGAGTGTGGTTTGCAAAAGAAATTCCTCCTCGAACAGCTCCCCACCACTTATTTACTAGACCAGACGGGCAAAATCGTCGCCAAAGATGTCGGCACCCACGAATTGGAATGGCATATTGAACGTTTGCTGACTGCCGAGTAACCCCGCAATTCCAATTGTTAAACTTGTTAATTCTGTAACGTCTGCCTGATCTTCCCGTTGAATGGACAAATGGCTTCGGTCATTGTTCAACCCTAAAATCAACCACTATGAAGCTCAAAGTCGATTTGCAGATTGGAGTCGGACGTCGCAGAAGAAGTTTTTCCGATGCCCACAAAGCCCTCCTCCAACGGGCCGCCGAAATCCTGGAAGAAGTGGTCAATACCGATGAATTCCGGCAAAAAGTACTGGAACATACCTGGACGAATGCAAGTGGGGAAACGATTTCCGGCTATACCCATACCGGGGATTCGCCCGAAGAAGTCTACGTGAAACTGATGAGCGGGATGGACCAATTTGTCGACCTGAATGGGGACGACGAGAACGAACTCAACGATGGCGACATCGACATTTGGGTTTTTCCCTACCGCACCCGCAAGAAATACGTCGGCTATACCACCCCTGGCAATTATATCACCTTCCTCAACATCAATTACGTCGACAGCATCCTGAAATACGGGACGGAGGAGGAAGTGGCGGTCAAATTGGCGGAGAACCAATTGCACGAGTACCTCCACAATGTGGGATACCAGCACGACGGCAACAACCCCAACAAAAACAACAACCGGGAATCGGTGCCCTACGCCTTGGGGTACATGGTCGGGGAGGTATACGCGGAAATAAAAAATGGAGCGGAACCCATTTCCCCTCCATTGGCAGCTGTCAATGACGAATGGCATTGGGACGAATCCCGTCATGCCTGATTGCTCCTGACCGACCTCCTCAGAGGGTCCCAGGATATACGCCCGGCCATTGCGGCCGGGCTTTTTGCGTCTTAGAACTGCTTCTTATTGAAAATCCGGATGGCCAGGGCCAGGATGCCCGCGGTGCCCGCAATCCCAAAGATCAGCGACCACAGCGAAGAATTGGACATGCCCAGGAAGCCCGGAAGCATCGGCAGGTAAGTGGCATACCCACCCAGGAACAGGATGAGGATGACGCCTACGATGATGGAGTCCGTCATGATGCCGAACAGAATGCCGACCGCCGAGAGCGTGCCGACGATGCCCAGACTCAGGACGAAGGATTCCAGCGTATTGACCACCAGGGTCTGGTTGACGTTGACGCCCCGGAAGACTTCAAAGAGAATGCCCATCCCAATGGCCAACAGGCAGGCCATGCTCACGCAAATAAAGACCGAGAAAAACTTGGCCAGGAGGATATTGGCGCGGGGCAAAGGACGGATGACGAAGATGTCGTACACGCCTTTTTGCTTCTCATTGATGATGTTCACGGTGAGGACCAGCGAAGTGATCTGGGCGCCGATGTTCGAGATGAGCAGGGCGACAAAGGACAGGATGGAGATCGGGCCAAACATCATGGCCGCGTCCGGGGTCGCTTGGGCCATCAGGGCGTACAGCGGCAGGGATAGGAGGGGGAGCAGGATGAACAGGGTAATCATCACCCCCGAGCGGGCGAATCCGTAGAGTTCGTCTTTGAAAAGGAGGGTAAATGATTTCATTGTTTTCCAAGGTAACGCATGTACAACAGGTCAAGGCTCGGCGCGATGTTACCGACCTTGCGAATTTTGCCCTGGTGCTCCAGGGTTTGGGTGATGAGGGCATGCGTGATGGCATCCGTGTCATCTTCGGCCGAGCAGACCAATTGGTACTGGTCGTCGCGGATTTTTTCCAGTTTCCGCTGCCCCGCAATTTCCGAGAGAAAGCCCAGGTCCTGCGGCATGGTCGAGAACTCAATCATGAGCTCATTGTCGATGCCAATGGTTTCCTTCAGCTTTTCCAGGGTGCCCGTCACGATCAGTTGGCCCTTGTTGACGAGGCCGAGCCGGTTGGCGACGTCCTGGACATCGGAGAGGATATGGGAGGAAAAAATAACCGTGGTGCCCTGCTCGCTCAGGTCGCGGATGATTTCCTTGACCAGGAGCCGGCTTTGGGGGTCGAGGCCCGACAGCGGCTCGTCGAGGACGAGGATTTTGGGTTTGTGCAAGAGGGCCTGGATAAAGCCGACCTTCTGCATCATCCCGCCAGACAGCTGGCGGACCTTTTTCTTCGGGACATCCGAGAGTTCGAAGCGGTCCAGCCAGTAGGGAATCTGCTGGCGGAGCTCGTCGTCCGGGACGCCGGACAGGCGTCCAAAGGTCATGAGACCGTGTTCCACGGTCCGCCAACGCTGGAAAGAGACGCCCTGGGGCAGGTAGCCGATGAGAGAATGGACCTTGTTGCGGGCTTTGGGAAGCTCGTGGCCAGCGACAGTCAGCCGACCTTCAAAGTCGTGGATCAATCCGACAAGGATCTTCATGGTGGTGGTCTTCCCGGCGCCGTTCGGGCCGATATAGCCAAATATTTCGCCTTCGTGGAGGTCGAGCGAGACCCCCCGGAGGGCTTGTTTCATGAAGTACTTTTTGGAAACCTTGTCGAAGGAGACAAGTGGATTGTTCATGGTACGTATTTCGGTAATAGACCTAAATGTACGGAGAAAATGGACGGGGGGTTGGGAAAAAGCGCATCCCGGCTGGAGAGGCCGGGATGCTGCAATCTTTGGATCGTAAATCTTGGAAAAAAGGGCCGGTGGGTAGTGTTGAAGACGGTTGGTATAAAGTTGGTGTAAGGTGTTGGGTTCCGGCCCTGACGTGTGTTAATCTCAATTTGGTTGTACTGTATAGATGCAGTGTTTCCGGAAATTCCACACACGTCACCAATTTTTTTCCCGTTCTATTTCGAATTGCTTGCTTCCCAAAGGACTAAACAGCAAAATGGAGCTTCCGAGGAGCAATAAGGCGAGTCCCAACCGAAACCAAAACTTCAATTCGCCTCCGGGATCGGTTCCGTTTTCCCATTGCTCCCAACCCTGCCACCACCAAGCCTGGACCAGTAGAAAGCCCACGGCATAATGGACGGCCCAGAACCAACGGCTCCATTTTTGACGCCAGTACATGGAAATGCCCGCCGCCATCATCATTCCGCCCCAAATCCCCAGCAACAACCAAGGCCAGGCCTCCGCCATCGAGTCGCCAAGTGGGGCATCTCCCCGGGCCAGGTCCCGAAAGCACCGCACCATGAGGTAGCCGCCCCCTGTCGCCGACAGCAGTGCCAATCCGTCGACGATCCGAAACACCAGGCGCCCCATGTCAAGTCGGAATTACAGGTCGGTGCTGGAGCCGATTTCCGGCAGGGTCAGCTCGCATTCGTTTTCTTTGAAGGCCTTTTTGGCCGCGTCGTGGTCGATTTCGATGTAGGGGAACGAATCAAAATGCACCCCGATCGCCCGGTTGGCCTTCAGCCATTTGGCGGCGCGGGCGGCATCGTCGTAGCCCATGGTAAAGTTGTCGCCGACGGGCAGGATCACGAAGTCGAACTCGTAATCGCGGCCCCAGCGGCGCATGTCGCGCATCAGCGCGGTATCGCCCGCGAAGTAAAAGGTCGCCTCGGACGACTCAATGATGAAGCCGTTGGCGACACCCGCGTAGCTGCCATCGGGGAAGCTGGAGCTGTGGAAGGCATTGACCAGCTTGACGGTTCCGAAATCAAATTTCCATTTGCCACCGGTATTCATGGGGTGGCCATTTTCGATGCCTTGTTTGCCCAGCCACTGAATGATTTCAAAATTGGAGATGCAGGTGGCTCCCGTCTGCTGGGCCAGTTGGACTGCATCGGCGATGTGGTCGCCGTGGCCGTGGCTGATCAGGATATAATCGGCCTTGATGTCTTCCAGTTTGATCTTGTCGGCGGCTTTGGGGTTGCCGGAAATGAACGGATCAAACAGGAGCGTCTTACCTGAGACTTCCAAAGTGAAGCAGGAGTGGCCGTAAAAAGTAAATTTCATGACATCAGGATTTTAGGTTGCGTTCAAAAACAGGTCCAAGTGATAGATTCAGAAGGGGAATTTTTCCATTTCCTTCCCCTCTAAATTATTTATTTTCCCCCGCCAAAAAAACAAAAGCAACCTGAAAAGAGTACTTTCTGCGATGGACCTGCAAATCATTTCCTGTACCAACCGACCCGGGAACCTCAGCATTCACCTGGCCCGATTTTACCAGCAAGCGCTGGCCGAGATGAAGGTCCGGGCCGATCTCTTCAACCTAGAGCATTTGCCGCTCAACATTTTGGAAACCGATCTGTACGGAAAGCGCAGCTCCGAATTCTTGCCCATCCAACAGATGATCAACCAGACCGAGCGGTTCCTGTTTGTGGTCCCCGAATACAACCGGAGCGTGCCGGGAATCTTTAAGTTATTGATCGATGCCTGTGATTATCCGAATAGCTTTCGGGGTAAGACCGGGTGGTCTGTCGGCTTAGGGGCCGGAATTGCGGGCAATACGATGGGGCTGCAACACTTGCGGGACATCATGGATTATCTGGGAACCGATATCCAGCCCGAGCAGGTGACGATTGGGAAGGTGCAGGAGAAAATGAGTAAGAGTGGGGAAATTACCGACGCGGAAACCCGGGCCGAGCTGATGGCGCACGTCGATCAGATTGCCGGGGCGATCCAGGGGCCGAGGTAGCCGAAGTAGTACGCGACAAAGAACCCTCCATACAAACAAAACAGGCTGAAAAAGACCACGTACCACCAGCGCATGCGTTGACCGGGAGGGCGACGCAATCGGATCAGGCCCAGCACGAACGGGACCAACAGGGCAAGGACATAGCCGGGAATGAGTGGACCCCATTTGTCGAAGAAAAAGGTTTCCTGACTGACGCCCTTGTACTTCATCTGATCGTTCAATTGGGCTGCCATGTACTGCTTGGGCATGTCTTCCGGAGCCACCCCATCCTGCACTGAATGGTAAATGACCAATTGGTTTTTGTACCACGCCCAATCCTGTTCCCATTTGAGAACCCCCACCGCGATCACCGCGGCAATGAAAAGTAAGTTCACAATGAACCCGAGCGAGGACACATCCGGTCCCCGCTGAGCGGGAGTCCCATAGGGATCATCTTGGAGCTTATTCTCGTACATGGATCAATGCTTCAGCGAATCAATTGAAAATTCAGCACGCCAATTCAACTACACCGACCGATTTAGTCATCGTAGACCTCGGGGTTTTACCCAAGGAAAGGAAGCTAAATGGTTGATAATTAGCGGTAAATAAAAGGCAAATAAACAGTGTTACACACTTCGAAAACGTTCTTAGGGTACCACAAAGGTAATAGAATTGATGGGATTGCCGTGCGAATAAGGAGGGGAGAAATGAAAATAATTGGGGAGGATTATCGGGGGTCGGGTAAAATGTCCAGGGCGCCGTTCAGGAGCATTTCAAGTTGTTCCAGTTGGGGGGCAATGTCCGCTGAAGGGCGGTTTTCGAGGCTCATTTCCCGCATCAGGCGGAAAATACCAGCGCTTTCGGGCACTTCAAACAATTCAAAGGAAGGCCGGAGCGAGTGTAAAGTGGCCCGAAAAGCACCCATGTCCCGGTCACCCAGGGCTTCCCGTAGCCGTGCCATGCCGGCCGGGGCTTCCGTCCGAAACAATGCGACCATCTCCCGCTCGAAGTCGGGATTGCCTTGCGCGAGGTCCCGCACCCGCCCCAATCCGGCGGCCGGAGTGGCCATTTCCGTGACCGGCAGCCCCATGACCTGCGCCATCTCCATTTGGAGGGCCTCAGGCGTAAACGGTTTGGTGACAAATCCCTGCATGCCGGCCTCCCGGCAGCGGTCCCGCTCCTCCTGGAAGGCGTGCGCCGTCAACGCGATGATCGGCAGGCTCCGCCACGCTTCCCGCTCGGAATGCCGCAGGTGGTGGGTCAGGGCGTAGCCATCCATTTCCGGCATCTGAATGTCCACGAGCGCGAGGTCAAAGTCTTGGTGTTCGAGGCGCTCGAGGGCTTCCCGGCCGTTGTTGGCGAGGGTGGCCGTGTGGCCCATCCGGGCTAGGAGTTGGAGGGCCAGCTTTTGGTTGAGGGGCTGGTCTTCGACCAGCAAAATGTGCATGGCAGGCAGCGTCTCAGACGCTGCTGGCTGGATAGGACCGGGAGCAATGGCGTTGGAGACCGCCCGGTCAAACCAGAGATCAAAGAAAAAGGTCGAGCCTTCGCCGGGGGTGCTGACCACCCCAATGCGGCCGCCCTGGAGCTCGACAATCCGTTTGCAGATCGTCAGCCCGAGCCCGGTCCCGCCATATTTGCGGGTCGTATCGCTCCGCGCCTGGGTAAAGCTGTCGAAGATCGTTTGCTGTTGTTCTTTTTCAATCCCAATGCCCGAATCCACCACCTCAAACAGCAGGTGAATCCGGTCTCCCTCTGTTTCCACTTCCCGAACCTCCACACTCACACCGCCCGATTCCGTGAATTTCAGCGCATTCCCTACCAGATTCAGCAAGACCTGATTGAGCCGCACCTGATCGCCTTGCAGTCCCTTGGGCACGCCCGGCCCCAAATCATAGCCCAATTCCAGTCCTTTTTCCCGTGCCTTCTCCCCAAATACCTTCACCAGGGCCTTCAGCAGCCCCTCCAAATCAAAATTCACCGATTCGAACCGCAGGCCGCCGGCTTCAATCTTGGAGAGGTCGAGGATATCGTTGATGATGGCGAGCAGCGAATTGCCGGCGAGGTCGACCGCAGAGAGGTAGTCCTGCTGGTCGGGCGACAGGGGAGTGTCCCGCAGCAGCCGCGCAAATCCCAGGATCGCATTCATGGGCGTCCGGATCTCGTGGCTCATGTTCGCGAGGAATTCTTCCTTCATACGGGCATTCCGCTCCGCAGTATCGCGGGCAACTTTCAGCTCCCGTTCGACCTGCTTGCGGGCCGTGATGTCGAGGAGGGTTCCCTGGACGGAAAGGATATGGTTGTAGAGCGATTGGGGGCGAAAATGTAGTTCGACGTCCCGCAAATCGCCGGGCAGGGTATGGATGCGCACGTCCAGCACGACATCATTACCGCTTTCTTTGCAGTGAATCAGCGCTTTTTCGGCCTTGGGATAATCTTCCGGATGGATATGGCGTTGAAGCAGTTCCGCAATGGATTTGGGTCCCGGTTGATCTTCGGTATAGCCTAAAATCCGGTAGGCCTGCTGGGACACATCGATCCGCCCCGTCTTCAAATTCAGCTCCCAATGCCCCAATCCCGCGATTTTTTGCGCTTCCGCCAATCGCGCCTCACTTTTCTGCAAGGCCAGCGTCGTTTGCCGGTTGAGTTCCTCGGCTTCGTAGACGCGGAGCCCGCTCCGCAGGACTTGGGCCAGCCGGTCGGGACTCAGGTCATCCTTGGCGAGAAAATCAGTTCCCCCCGCCTTCAGCACCTCCACCGCCACGGCCGTATCCGCCTGCGACGTCACCACAATCACCGGCCGGTAGTACTCATTTTCCCGCAACTCCCGCAAAAAAGACGTGCAGGTCCCCTTGGGAAGTCGGTAGTCAAGGAAAATAGCGTCAAAGGTCTTTTGCCGCACCCATTCCCGCGCTTCCTCTACATTGGAAGCCTCCGTGACCACGCCCTGCAAATCCGATTTCCGAAAGTTCCGCACCACCAACATGCGGTCCACGAGTTCATCGTCGACGACAAGGATGTGAATGGGCCGGGCCGGAAATTGATCTTTGGGCATGGGGAAATTTCCGGTTTTTTCGCCACTTCCCAAAGTGGGGAGACGAAGGGTGCAGGCATAAAAAAAATCCCGTGCCGAAGCACGGGATGGAATTTCATTCAGATTTGAAGCCTTAAACGGACGTATTCATGTCCCAGGATTCGAGGATATCCGCGACACGCTTGACAAAGCGTCCGCCGAGGGCACCGTCCACGACCCGGTGGTCGTAGCTGTGGGACAGGAACATCATGTGGCGCACCCCAATGAAGTCACCGGCTTCGGTTTCGATCACGGCCGGTTTCTTGCGGATGGCACCCGTCGCCATGATGGCGACCTGGGGCTGCATGATGATCGGCGTGCCCATGACATTGCCGAACGTACCGACATTCGACATGGTATAGGTGCCGCCTTCGAGCTCTTCCAGCTTCAGCTTGTTGATGCGGGCCCGGCTGGCCAGGTCGTTCACGGCGGCCGCGAGGCCGACGAGGTTGAGGCGGTCCGCGTGGCGGATCACGGGCACGATCAGGTTGTCGTCCGGCAGGGCCACAGCGATACCAACATTGATGTCCTTCTTGACGACGAGCTTATCGCCGTCGACCGAGACATTGATGCGGGGATGTTCGCGGAGAGCCTGGGCAATGGCCATGACAAAAATGGGCGTAAAGGTGAGCTTTTCGCCGTATTTCTCCTGGAAAGCCACTTTGTTCTTTTTGCGCCAGAGCACCACGTTGGTGAGGTCGGCTTCGACGAAGGAAGTGACGTGGGCCGAAACATGCTTGGAATAGACCATGTTTTCGGCAATCATCTTCCGCATCCGGTCCATCTCCTGGATTTCCACGTTGCCGGAGTGGGAGAAGGTGCGGTTTTTGACCATGTGGTAGTCGCCGACCGGGGCCGCAGCTGCGGCCGGAGCGGCTTTTTGCGCCGGGGCTTTCTTTTGCACCGGAGCGGCCTCCTTGACCGCCGGGACTTCCCGGGGGCCCTTGACATAGGCCAGGATATCTTTTTTGGTGACGCGTCCGTTGCGTCCGCTACCGGTAAGGCCTTCCAGTTCCACCATCGAGACACCTTCCGTGCGGGCGATGTTCAGGACGAGGGGGGAATAGAAATTACTGCCTTCGCGGCTCTTGAGGGGGCCGCCGACCTGCGCACCCACGGGCTCCAGCACGGGAGCAGGCGTATGGTGGCCGTTGCCATTGCTGCTGACCGTGGTTTCAACGACGGGAGAGGCTGCCACCTTCTCGTCGCCACCCGTGGCCGCGGGGGCATCATCGCCGCCCTCAGCTTCTGTTTCCAGAATCGCAATGACCTCGCCGACCGGGACGACATCACCTTTGTTGAAGAGTTGTTCGACCAGGACGCCATCGATCGGAGAGGGGACTTCCGAGTCCACCTTATCCGTGGCAATCTCCAGGACCGGTTCGTCTTGTTCCACCTCGCCACCGACCTCGACCGTCCAGTCCAGAATCGTCGCCTCAATGATACTTTCGCCCATTTTGGGCATAACCAGCTCTACTCTAGCCATATTAATTGTTTCGTTGTTCCAATTTGAATGATCACAAGCGCGAAAATAGTCAATTTTTTTGGGAGGCGGGCAACTGCCATTGCCCGTCCGCCATTATTCTTTTGGGGTAGTCAACTGCCGCAAAGCAAATAAAATAGCCGCATTGGTGGCCACTTTGATGTTCTGCTGACGTTCCCGGAAGAGCTTTACATGGATCGCGGCTTCTTTTTTCCGATCTGCATATCCGATCCAAACCTGCGTAATCTCATCGGGCGCCGACGCTCCGGGGGCTGCCTCCGCAATACCTGTCGTCGCCACGGCAAAATCGCTGTCCAGCAATTTTTGTGCTCCCCGCGCCATTTCCAACGCCACCGCCTCCGAGACGATGCCATGCGTGTCAATGGTGGCCGGTGCGACCTGCAGGACCGACTCCTTGATGGACCGCATATAGGCCACAATTCCACCTTTGAAAACCGAAGAAATCCCCGAATGTTCGGTCATACGGGCAGCAATTGCCCCTCCGGTGCAACTTTCGGCCGTCGCCATGGTCGTGTCCGTTGACTTCAGGTATTCGGCCAGCAGTTGGTCGGGCGTCTTGTCCTCGAGCGCGTAGGTATACTTCTGGAACATGTCCGCAATCTGCGATTGCGCCTGGCCGATGGTCGCCTCGATGAACTGGGCATTGTGGCTTTCGCCCTTGAGGCGCAGCTCGATCTTGGTGCCGTCGTACGACGGCAGGTAAGCGATCTGAAGTTCAGGTGGAAAATTGGGCTCCAGCTCCTCCATGCGTTCCGCGATGCGCGACTCGGGGATGCCGGCCGTGCGGATGATACGGGTATGCATGGGAAGGATCGGAAAATGCCGTTTCAGCCAGGGGAGGGCCTGTTCGCGGAGCAAATGTTCCATTTCGAAGGGGACGCCGGGCATGGAAATGGCGGCCTTGGAGCCATCCTGAAAGGCCATTCCCGGAGCCGAACCGTAGTAGTTCATGAGGACTTCGCAGGAAGTCGGGACCAGGGCTTGCTGGCGATTGCGTTCCAACAAAGGGCGCCCGCGGCGGGATAGATAGCTCTCAATCTGAGCCAGGGTAGGCGCATGAATTTCCATTTCCCCCCCGAACCGCTCCTGCAGGACCTTCTTGGTAATGTCATCTTTCGTCGGGCCGAGCCCTCCGGTCATCAGGACGACGTCGTGCTGTTCGAACAGGCTATCCAGCCAGCCGAGAATTTCGTCCCGCGTATCGTGGCACACGATGGTGGTCTCCACATGGTACCCCGCCTCCCGCAAGATGCGGGACATGGTGGTGGCATTTGTATTGACCGTCCGGCCAACGAGGATCTCCGATCCAATATTGAGCAGTGCTATCGCCGTCATGCAATCGATTTTCGGCAAAAGTACAGCATTCGGAAGGTCCGAAAAGGAGGCAACACCGGGAAAACGATGATTTAAAAATTATTTCACAATTGGTCCCGCCGAACTGTGGCGGCAAACTCCCATCTTTGCGCCGAATTTGGTTAGGATCGACATGAAACACCTGCGTTTGTTTTGCTTGATGGTCTTCGGACTGCTGGGAACTGCCCTGATGGGACAGCAGGCGGATTTTCGGGTAGGACCTGCCCAATTGGACGGAGAGAAATTGACATTTGCCTATACCACGCCCTATCCCGGTCTGACCAAGGTCCTGCTCCGCGACGGCTCCGGCCAGATCGTGTGGCGCGGCCAGTACATCGACGGAGACGGCCCGCAGGAAGTGCGGTTCCGGGCCAGCTACCTCGAACCCGGCGAATCCTATACCTTCCTCTTCGAATACAAGCTCGATTCGCAGATCGTCCGCTTCACCCGTCCTCTCTAAACCGGTTTTTCCACCACCAACCGAAACATCATCGGCAGTTTGTCCCCAATGTTGGGATTGGCCCATTTTCCCGGCGCGATCTCCTCCATGTTCGGGAAGCAATTGTAATAGGAGTAGGGATATTCCTGGAAGTCCCGGATCACCAGGCCCCGTGCCATCAGTGAACCCATGATGTCGCTGATCGGATGGATCCAGAAGTATTCCTTCTGGCGGATGTCCGCGTCACGGTCAGTATAAGTGCCCTCCGACATCTCTTCGTAGGGCGTATCGGTGCGGAAATAGCCGTAGGAAATGTCGAACGTGTCCCAATCAAAGACGTCCCAGACCGGGTGAAATTCCGCGAAGACAAAGCGTCCGCCCGGTTTGAGGTGGTTGTCAATCACCTCGGCCCAGCGCTCCAGGTCCGGCAGCCAGACCACCGTTCCATAGGACGTAAAGACCAGGTCATATTGTTCTCCACCGAGAGCCGCCGCCGCATCATAGACATTCGACCGGACGAAGCGGGCATCCAATCCCAGTTCTGCATTCAGCTCCCGCGCCTTCTCAATGGCTGCATCCGAGAGGTCCAGCCCCGTGGCCTTGGCCCCCATCCGCGCCAACGACATGGTATCCATCCCAAAATGGCATTGCAGGTGCAGCACCGATTTACCCTTGAGGTCTCCCAACACCTCCAATTCCGCCGGATTCAGCGACGTTTTGCCCGCCTTGAACCCCTCCACATCGTAAAATTTACTCTGGGCGTGGACCGGCGTCTTCGCATTCCACAGGGCCCGGTTCGCATCAAAATAGCTTTGTTCGTTACTCATGCCCGAAAATTCGAATTTTAGCCGCAGGATTCAAAGTGGGGTAAGGGTTTCGAATGGGGAAGGAATGCGTCTGTGCCGTTGGGCGCCTCCCGCCCGCGCTGGCGGGGCGGGACCGGGTGCTCCCTACTCACTTTCCCGGCCCTCCCCAAGGGGCCGGGAAGAGTTCAGACAGGCCGGATCGCCCCCTGGCGCAGGAAATCCATTTCCTACGTAGTTCCACGTAATCCCCTCGGTGCAACTACCCAATGTCACATTTTTATGATCCTTTTGCAGCGCCAGGGCGTATACCAAAATAAGACAACCCGCTGGCATCTTTGGGCCAGCCTCAGCAAACCATCTTTGTTAGAGCGGATACTTTTTTGGATCGGAAGGCTTTTCCTTCCAATCAGTCACCATAACTCCGACACCATGTACAAATCTGCCTTCGCCCACGGGTCCTTGTTTTTGCTGGCGGCGATGGTCGCGGGATTCGCCTGCCGTGAAGTGGCGGGACGTTACCCCCCTCCCTGTCAAGCCAAGCCTGTCTGCCTGGCCTTCTCTCAACGGGATGATGCTCATTCAGCCTCCCCCGTCACGTACCTGCTCACAACTTCGGGTCCCACCCAATGGACCCCCTACCAACCCATTTCCCCAAGCACTTCTTTTCGCAATTCTTTAGTCTTTCCACCCCAGCAATGATGTTGAATACTGCACTGGGTGTCCTCTCCGCGGGTTGGTCGGAGAGGCAGTAGGTCCCGGAGGCTTCGGCCTCCGGGCTTTTTATGTTGCCACTGAATCGGCGAATTGTATTCCCTATATTTACACAAATTGGGAAACGAACGTGAAATTTTACATAGGCAATACCGATTCGGAATGGTTCGAATTTCACCGCGAAGAGCAGCCAGAGAGCGTTAATTTTTGGCGCCCGCAGGGAAGCCGGAACTTCAAAGTACTTCAACCAGGCCAACCATTTCTTTTTCGGAGAAAGTCCCCTATTAAGAAAATTGGCGGAGTCGCATTCTTTGCTGGTTTTGAAGCACTTCCTCTATCAGTTGCTTGGAGCTATTTCGGCAAGGAAAATGGAGCATCAACATTTGAAGGTTTCAGGGACAAAATCTATGAAATCAGGAGCAAGGCCAGCAGGGTTGCCTTTGAACACGATCCCACCATAGGCTGTATCATCCTCAACAATCCCATATTCTTCTCAGACCAGGATTTTATTGAACTGCCATTCCATTTCCCCGGAAGCATCGTTCAGGGGAAGGGGATGGAAACGGATTCTGGAGACGGAAAGCTTTTGTGGGATTTGGTGAAAAAGCAAATTGATAATCGCCCCATTTTACAAGAGCCTATGTATGGATCTTTGGCTCCTCTTCGGGAACCGAATACCTATGAAAAACCCGTCACAATTAAGATTCGGCAGGGGCAAGCAGCCTTTCGTATAAATGTCCTGCGTGCATACGGGCGTAGGTGTGCCCTGACAGGGGAAACAGCGATTTCGGTTCTTGAGGCGGCCCATTTGAGAGAGTTTGCGAGTCAGGGCCCTCATAGAGTGGAGAATGGGATGTTGTTGCGGGTGGATATACATCGACTTTATGACGCGGGATATTTCACCTTTGATGAGGGGTGGAGAGTAATCCAAAGTCCAAGACTTGCTACAGATTTCCCTCAATCTAACTATTGTGAATTGTTGCAAGACAAAGAGATTCGTCTCCCGAACCGGAAATCCCACTCTCCCAATGCTTCCTACGTGGCCTGGCACCGGGAAAATAGATTTTTAAAGGAGTAGACCAGCCCATCAGCTTGACAGGCTGGTCCAATTTTCTACCGCTTGACCAACCGTTCCGTCCACACCTGATTTCCCTGCCCGACCCGCACCATATACACACCTCCCGGCAATGCCGACAGGTCTAATTCAGTGACATTTTCCGCCTTCAAGACCTCCTGGCCCTGCACATTCCAAAGGGCAACTGAGAATGGCTCCTCACTTGTTTCCAGGGAAATATACAGTCGGTCATTTACCGGATTGGGGAAGAGCACAAGCCCCTGGGTGGCCAGAGCCAAGGTCTTGTTGCTGCCGCCATTGTTGTAGGGCGTCTCGCAGCGGTGCAACTGGAACTGGCGCCTCAAATAGGGTGTCTGGGGATCAATTTCGATGGCGGAGTAGTAGACCCAGGCCTTGCCATTGCCGACAAAGGGCTCGGGTTCGGAAACGTTCAGCGTCGGATCAAACTCGCTGAGCAGCCATTGAGCGGCTTGGAGAGTATTGACAGTGGTCAGCCAGATTTCGCCGGGTTGGTTGAAGGTCGTCTCGAAGAAATTGCCGCCGTCGTTGTTGACCTGGTAAGTCGAAAAGACCAACTGGCCGAGGAGAAAAGGCTCGTGGGATTGGTTCAGGGCGGGATTGGTCAGGTTTTGGACCGGCGGAATGACCGTGAGGTTCGCCACGAAGGGACTGAAATGGCCGGTGCGCTTGTAAAAGGTCGCCTCGTCCGTGCCGTCGATCCCGCTCAGGAAGTACTGGTCTCCGTTGATCGGATTTTTGTAGGGATGCCCGTCGACCTTGACCTGAGCATCGTTTGTGACCGGCACATTGCCGGCCTGCGGAAACAGGAAGCTGAATTCGCTCACCTGGACATTGCCGCCAGCGTCCAGCTCGCCAAAGGTCAGAAAGGGACTGCCCTTGATCCAACGGGGAACGATCACATCGAAGGGAATCGGCACCGGAAACGTACTCGGCTGTTCGACGACGAGGAAATCAGATGCCGGATTGTCCAGGTTCACCATCCGCAATTGGAATTTCGTGTTTTGGGGCGTACTGGACGAAAAGCCGGGAACGTTGTCGTTGAGGACATAACTGAGGTAGCGGAGGTTGCTGTTGGGCAATTGGAGGGGGTAAAATGCCCGGCGCAGGTTGTTCGCGGGCAAGCCGACATTTTTGACATTGCCGTTGGTCGCACTGGTGGGCCGGACCATCATGACATTGCCCGCCAGATCAGCGCCGACATAATACGGACCCTGGTTGTCGACCCCCCAGTCGGCGGGCCGGGCGTAAATGTTCGTGGTGAAAGGGCTGAAGCCCTTGCCATCCGCCGGGATCAGATCGCCGGTATTCGGATCGATCCCGCAGTGCCAGACCTTGCCGGTAAAGCCATTGTTCAGGTTCAGTTCCACCCAAAGCATATAGTTGCCACTCGGCGAAAATTCCGGATTGACGTAGTTCACGGACAGGTCGCCGATGCGTTGGTCGTTCGGGGTGAAGCCCTGGGCCCGGAGGAAGGTGGTGCCCATGAGGAGGGCCATGAGGAGTTGTAAACAAGTTTTCATGAAGGTGATGATTGATTGAAAAAACGTAGTCATGGGGAATTGCGGAGTGCATTTCCCTTTGATCTTAGACTTTCAATATAGGGTGGGGTTTAATGGATATGCTCTCCGGATGAAAAAAACCACCTTTTGGGAGTACCCCCAAACCCAAAGAGAGGCGACCCTACCGAGGCCACCTCTCTCTATCCTTGCTAAATACCCGAATTATCTACTGTTTCATCACCTTCTGCGTTTCCACCCGGCCTGTTTCTAAGTCCCGCACCCGCACGAAATAAATGCCCGCCGGAACCTGCGTGAGATCCACCCGAATCGGGTTCTCGGCGGCGGTGCGGACGATGCGGCCCTGTAAATCGGTGACTATAATATCGTATTGGTTCAGAGAAGTTTGGATGGACAGCTGGCCGGTCGTGGGAGAGGGATACACTGCGAGGTCGAGTACTTCGTCTGGGTCCGGCAGGGTGCTGGGATCGGTGGTGGAAATGTCCAGCGGCACCGAGTTGTTGCAGAAAACCCGGCTTTGGCCGCTGGGAAGATTGTAGTTGTTGAGGAAGGTCCACAGGTGGTTGACCACGTCCGTATAGTTGTTGGTGATGAGCGGGTCAATGATGCCGGGAGCCTGGTGATTGGCCGGGGCTGGCTCCTCATGCATGGCCATATAGGTCACCAGCGCGGCTAGGAAATAGATGGTGGGGCGGCCGTGGGGCGCATCGTCCTCGTACAGCGTATCAATGGCAATTTGATTGTAGGGCGGTGTGGCCAGCAAGCTGCTGATGGCCGGGCCAGCCGGGATCATCCGCACGCAGCTGTTCGGGAAGGCCAGCATCAGAGAATCGTGGTACTCCACGAACCAATCGTGGAAATCCGCATTCAAATAGTTGTTGTAGCTGGTCCATTCGGCTTGGGTGGGAGGAAAACCATTGCTGAGAAAGCCGCCCATGTCCGGCCAGTTTTCGTAGACGTACAGGTTCAGCGAGTCCTCCTGTTGGTTGGTCCAGTTGAAAATGGTGCGGGTATAGTCCAGGGGCGATTGGTTGTCGTTGGGATAATTGGCGTAGGGGGGCTGCCACTGGACAAAATTGGCAGGGGTGAGGAGGATATTGTCAAAATTGGCCTCGGCAAAGGTCTCATTGAGGTCATCCCAAGCGGCCGGGACGCTGTCAAATCCCCATTGGGCAATGGGGGGAAGGTTCGCATGGCCGCCGAGAAACCCGTACTGGCCGGCCACCTCGTAGCGGTCACCCGCTGCCTGGGTCAGGAAATGAAACCAGTGGGGAACCGAAGTTTCCTGACTCGGGGTGGGATTCACCTGGAACTCGTGGTTGATCAGGCTGTGTCCAAAGATAAAGGTCCGCAAGGTGTCCTGCCCAAAGGCGCAAGCCGGGGCCAGGCTCCCGGTGGCCAGCACCAGGAGAACAATGATTTTCTGCAACATGAGATGGAAATTTTATTCTAGGAAGACAATACGTTTTCGAAAGACCGATTCCCCGCTCCGCAATTCCAGCAGGTAAATGCCGCTCCGCAAGCCCTCGCGCTCGAGGCCCAGGCGGTCCGTCACCTGAAACTCCCGGGCGATCCTGCCCTGGCTGTCCATGAGCCGCCCGTCGAGCGGCCCGCCCGGGCCAGCGAGGACTTCCAATTGAAGCCACTCGGTCGCCTGATTCGGATACACCAGCACCTCAAAATCCTGCGTCGCCGCAAAAACCGGAACCGAGGTTCGCTCCACATTCACCGGCACCGCCTGGATACCCGAGGTCAGCGCCAGAGCCTGGTTGAAGGCAAAATCCGTAGAGGTGATTTGAACCTCCCGTTTCAGATTTTCCGTCATCACAATGACCACCCCACCCACCCGACCGTAGCGGTTCAGCTGGTCCGTCCGGTCCGTCCGCGTGGCGGCAAGGTCCAGCTCGCCGGGGCGGTACCGGTCCAGGGTCGTCAGGTCCTGGGCGGGATCTCCCAGCCAGGAGCCATCGAAGAAGGCGTAGGCAGAGTCGACCAGCGTGCTGTCGAAGCTCAGGGTCGTGGCAAATCCGAGGAGCGAGTCCACCGGATGGGCGCTGTCGCCGAGCGAGATCCACAGGGTGTCGGTCATGCCGCCACTGACCACGCCACTGGCGATGGAAAGCGTCAACGGAGCCGCATTCGTGCTGGTGCTGCCCAGAGAACTGAGGTCGGGAAGATTGGATTGGTTGTCGAGGCCGTAGTTGACGTCGATGGCGACCAGGTCGCCAAAATCGACGGTGCTGTCGCCGTTGCAGTCCGCGTGGGAAGGATCCGGCAGCGCGGTGACATTGGCCGCCCATTTCGGGGCGGTATGCACCGTCCAATTGATGGAAATGCTGTCCCGCGCCGGGCCCGTTTCACCGAACCACCGCCCCCAGTACAGGAGATCGACGTGGCTCACGGTCCCGTTGGCATTGGCGTCGCCCGGCCAAACCTCCGCCAGCTGCGCGTGCAGCGGGCCTCCGACCAGCGCCACACAGGCGATGGGAATGAGGAGAAGGCTATGGACCAATCGTTTCATCACAATACGAAGCTAGGGATTGCCGGGAAGTTGCCCAAACACGTTTTTGTTGAATAATCAGGCAAAAAATATTGCGAGTACGATCAATAATTAACCACAGGGAATTAAATTGAATTATTTGCAGGTAAATAATCAAAAGAAATGGCGAAACGAATTCCTTTTTATGAATCCAAGCTGATCGAGTTGTTGCGGACCTTCCAGACCCGTGACTTCCGCCGCTTCCGGGAATTTTTATCCTCGCCTTATTTCAACAAGCGGGAGGACCTCGTGGAATTCTACGCCCATTTGCTTCCCCTCGCCCCTGATTTTCCCCCGACCCAATGCACCCGGCAACAGGTTTGGACTTCCTTTGCCCCTGAGCAGCCATTTGACCCCAAAACCTTCAATTACCTGACCAATTTTCTCCTGAAATGCGCGGAGAATTACCTGGTGGTGGAGCAAGGACAGCAAGATCAGGTCGGACCGGGGATTCATTTGTTGGGGCATTATATCCACCACCAATTGCCGAAGCACTTTCGGAGCGCCTTGGTGGCGTCCCGGAAAGCCTTACAGGCGGCCCCGCACCGCGACAGCGAATGGCACCTCCAGGCCTGGCGTATTGCCGAGGCGGAATTGCGGCAGTTTTATGCGTCCCGGACACGCAAGCCGGACGGGACCATCGAACGCGTCATGGCCCACCTGGATGCATTTTACCTCGACCGCACCTTCGAACTCGGCACGGAATTGTTTGCCCTCAACCAAATGTTCCAGGGAGATTTTGACACTCAATTTACCCGGGATTTGTTGGACATCACCGACCAGCAATCCGAATTGTACCCCACGGTGCGCATTCCCCGACTCATTTACAAGATCCATTTGTTTCCCGATCAGACCACCCATTTCAACGAACTCCTCCAACTCTTGCCCCAGGTCCAGCAGTACTACGGCCCCGAGCGGGTCAAAGGTATTTTTGCCTACGCCCAGAACCACTGCATCCGCCAAATCCGCGCGGGCGAGCTCAGTTACCAATCGGAATTGTTCCAAATCTACCAGGAGTCGATCTCATCGGGTGTGATCTACGAAAACGGCCAATTGAGCCCCTGGGACTTCAAAAATGTATGCTCCATTGCGCTGCAATTGGGGGAATTTGATTGGGTGGCCCGGTTCATCGAGGAACAACGCCACCACATCGCCGAGCCCTTCCGTCCCTCTGCCGTCGCCTACAATACCGGCAACCTCCATTTTCACCAACGCGAATTCCAATTGGCGCTCCGTTCTCTGGCCCAGGTGGAGTTTTCCGACGTTTTCTACGCCCTGGATACCCGCCGCCTCATGCTGATGATCTACTACGAGCGCTTTGACAGCGAAGGGATCGCGTCGATGGTCCCCGCGTTTCGGTCTTACCTCAAACGGATCAAGACCATTTCGGAGTCGCAGCGCCGCGGTTATCGCCACTTTGTGGATTGGGTGGCACGGTTGTCCCGGATGACAGAAAGTGAGTTGCGGATGGGGAGAAAAGAAATAAAGGAGGAAATGATGGAAACGCAGCCGCTGGTGGCCCGGTTGTGGTTGGAGGAGCAGTTGGAGAGATGAGGGGAAAAGTGGGGTGGGGTTTGGAAAAGGAAAAACCAATTTCTTTCTTCCACCTGCGTTTAGAAAGCAAGACTTACCGAACAAGCATGAAGCTCAAACATCTCCTGTTGTTCATCGGGGTGATTTTCTTCGCCGCCTGCCAATCCAACAGCCAGAACCGGCTCGAGGTCAGGATTCCGAGCCCCCAAATGGAGGCCGAGTATATCTGGCAGACCCTTCAGGACATTGAATTTTTCGACTCCCACAATTACCAGGTCAGTTTGCCCCCGGGCGATCTCATCGATGAGCTGAAACTGAAATCGAAATCCGGGACCCTGGTGGAGGAAGACTACGAGAGGCTGGAAAAATACATCACCGACCAGATTTACCAGGAAGCCGATTACCAGGCGGGTTTCGCCAAAATCCAGGAAGAATTGGACCTGATCAACCGGATGATCAATGGGCTGGACCCTTCCGGCCTGAACTGGAAATTCAAAGAATATGAGACCTATACGGTGAACCTGACCCTCTACGGGCCGGGAGGCAGCTACGATCCGGACGAAGGCTCCATTTTGCTGTACACGACGCCCGGGGGAAAATTCAAGAGCTATGACTACCCGGCGAATACCATCATCCACGAAGTGGTCCACATTGGGATCGAAGCCTCAATCGTCGCTCAGTACCAGGTGCCGCACGCGATGAAAGAGCGCATCGTGGACACCTATGTGTCCCTGAAATTTGGCGCTGACTTGCCCGATTACCGGATTCAGGACATGGGTGATACCCGTACCGATCCCTATTTGCAGACGGTAGCGGATCTGGACGACCTGGAATCCATCGTCGCCCGACTGATGGAAAAAGAGTGAGGCCGCCCCTCGGCGGCCTCAAAATAAAGAACCGTAACTATCAATAAATTATTGGCCTGCGCGCCTCACCAGCGCGGAGATGTCGAGTTGGAGGGGCTCGCCATTGTTGAGGTTGGAGAATTCCAGGGTGGCGGCATTGGAGTTGTTGGGAAGTGGAAGATAGAAGGAGGTCCCCACCGGAAGCGCCCCGCCCTGCCAATCCTCTTCACAGGAGCGAACCACCAATGGATTGTCCACATAATAGTCGAGCAAGGACCGGCCCGACGCATCGCGGACTGTCACTTGCACCTCCCCGTTTTCCTTTTCCAGGTGCGGAATTTTCCCGGCCGCGCGCTGCACCTCAGCGGCCCGGAGACCCTGACCGGTGACTTCCAAGCGAATTTGGTAGTGCCGATTGTCGGGATTGGTGAAATAGCTCGGGGAAAAGGAGCCGGAACGTCTCTCGACCTTGTCCCGCTGCGTGTAGATGTCGTCGTTGGGAGTATTGACGGTGGGAATGCTGTTGCCTCCCGTGGTGACCTGGCCGTAAATGGTGTCGTTGCCGGCGACGGCGAGCAGGAGGGCAAGGGAAAGGGTGCGGAAAATGAATTTCAAATAGGTCATGGCGGATTAATTGAGGGCGTTGTCAAGGATTACGTAGGTGACGCGCGCTTCACAGGGCTTGTCAAGGTTGTAGTACTGGGAGGGGCCAGAGATCATCGGGCAGGTATCGTAGCACATGCGGTAATAATTGACCCCGTCGTCGATGCCCATCAATTTGATGTCGGAATCAGCCTTTCCGTGCTTGGAAATGTCGGCCTCCGCAGTGGCGCGGGGGGACCAGTTGTTGGGGTTGGGCGTGGGACAAGGGCCGCAGGAGAACTTGGAGCGGTTGTATTCGTCCTTCAGGCCGAACATGGCGTGGCCATTCTCGTGGAGAAAGGTCTGCGGGCGGTCCATTTCCAGCGAAAACAGGCCCCCGCCAGCGTAGTCCTGGAAGACATCCTCGTGGAGCAGCGCCCGCGACTCAGCAAATGACAACTGGGCGTTGTTGGAGGGGGCCTCGTGGCAATTGCCGTTGTCGACGCAGTCGGTATAGGAGTGGGCCGTCCCCTTGACCGGGTTGATGTAAAAATTGAATTGGCGATTCCAGAATTTCATGGTCGGCTCCCGGTGAATCGTATTGCGGATGATGTTGCGGACATTGCCGCGCCACACATTCATGTCGCTGACATCGGTGTCGGGGATGAGGACACAGTCCATCACCTTGTCGGGGTCGCCCTGGGCGTAGACCGGGGCGGGCATATTGGTGACGGGATAGGGCCGGATGGCGTAGGTGACGGTGTGGGAGCGGCTTTTGTTGTCCTCATTGGTGACCTTGAACCGGTAATCGACGAGGCGGTTGGCGCTGTACCCGCCCGCCTTGGTGAAGCTCACCGTCTGACTCTTGGCGCTTCCGCCAAAGTTCCAGGTGCGGATGGCGGCCTCACTGCTGGTATTGGTGACGGTTCCCGAAGAATTAATGGTCGACACCTGCTCAAACAGTTCGATTTTTCGGATGGCCTTGTTGGCTTCTACCCGCAGTTCGTAGCTGACATCCTGGTTGGAAGTGGGATAAATGGGGTCGTGAAGAGGAAGGGTTTCGAATCGGTCCTGGCAACCGACGATCAGAAAAAGCATGGACAACAGGCCCAGCTTTCCCGCGATTTGCTTGCGGAGCATAACAAAGAAGATTTAAGTAAAAGGAATAGGAAAAAGGGCTGGTTGATTTCAAGTGGGATGCGGGAGCCGAACAATTTCCACAAGTGGGAGGGATTTACCCCTTGGGAAGGACGAGGGAAAAGGTGGCCCCTTCCCCTAAAACCGACTCCACCTGGATTTCAGCGCCGATCCGGTCGGCCAGCAATTTCACAATGGACAGGCCCAGGCCGGTACTGGACTCACCCCCCGTCGGACGGGCGCTCAATTTTTTGAACTTCTGGAACAAGTTCTGCTGGTCCTTCTCCGAAAGGCCCGGTCCCTGGTCAATGACCCGGATGGCCACCTGATCTCCTTGCGCGGCCAGGACAATGCGGACCTTCGTCCCGGGAAATGAAAACTTGATCGCATTGCTTACGAAATTCTCGAGGATGCGTTGGGTATGGACCGGATCGAGGGTCAGAAAGACCAACTCTTCCGGCAGTTCCCATTCCAGATGAATGCCCTTGTTCTCCGCCGTAGGCTGGAACAGGGTCCCGACTTCTCCCACCAGGTGGGTGACATCGGTCCGTTCCGGATTTACCTTCACCTTGCCCGATTCCAATCGGGAGATTTCCAGCAAATGGCTGATCAATTCCGAGCCCTTGTGCACGGAAGTTTTGATGCTGTTCAGCGCTTTTTCCCGGACCGGGCCGGGCAGATCGCCGTTGCTGAGGACTTCCAGCAGTCCGCCAATCGAATTGAGCGGGGCCTTGAGGTCGTGGACCATGAGGTTGGTCCAAATATCCTTTTCCTGAAGCAGGGTGTCCAGGTGTTGGTTCCGTTCGGAGAGCTCGGTATTGATGGTGCGGATGCGTTTGTTCTTGGTGACCTGGAGCAATGCCACCACCCCCAGCAATCCCAGTACCAAAATCACCGAAATCCACAGCAGGTTGCTATTGCGGGACTGTTGGCTCAGCAGTTCCTGTTCGGCTTCGAATAGCAGGACCCGGTACTGGTGGTCGACGACGCGGGCCTGCATGCGAATTTGTTCACCGGTTTGGGCTTCCTCGAGGGAATCCGCCGCCAGGTGGTAGGCCCAGGCCTTCGGCCAATCTCCCGCCTGCAAGCACAGGTCGGAGAGCAGGGCCTTGTACCGCTTGATCCAGATCGGGTATTCACTGGCCAGGGCCATTTCTTCCATGCCCATAGCGAAGATGATCGCCGAGTCCAGCGAATGGCGGTTGGAAATGATGTCCACCTGCGCGAGGCCTTGTTCCAGCAAGGCCAGTAGGTCGGGCTCTCCCTCCAGGGAGTGGACCCGGTTCAATGCTTCGATGGCCTTGTCGTACTGCTCGGACGCGGTATAGGTCAGGGCCAGATTTTGGTGGCTAAACCGAATGCCCTGTTGGTCTTCAATTTCTTCGAAGATCGCCAGGGCCTGGAGGTAGGCATATTCGGCGGAATCGTGGTTGGGAATGCGCCGGTGGTGTTCTCCCAGGGTGATATAACTCCATCCGATTTCGTCCCGGACCCCGCCGCTCCGCGCAATGGTCAGGGCTTTCCGCGCATCGGCGAGGGCCTGGTCCGTTTCGTGGAGGAGGAACCGGATTTCCGACATCCGAAAAAGGGCCCAGATTTCATCATGTTGGTCGGGGGTCTGTCGGGAAAATCGAAGGGCTTCGTGGGCGTAGGTGAGGGCGTCCCGGTTCAGTCCCACTTCCGTGTAAACCCGGGCCGCTTTGGTGGCGAACTTGGCCACCATCTCTTTGTTATCGTCGTCCTTGGCCCGCTGGAGGCCGATTTCGGCGTATTGGAGGCGGATGCTGGGAGCGTTGTCGAGGTCCTCGACATTGTTTTCCGCTTCAGTGAATAGCGCCTCTGACGCCCACCCATCGTATTGATCGGGGGCAATTTCTAAGGTCGTCTGGCCCCATAGGCAAAGGGAGCCAAGCAGGCTTAGGCACCAAACAAAGAAGGTCTTCATCGAAGCGAGTTAAAAAAATCGGTCGTTCGGCAATGAAGATAGCCTAAAAACGATTTAGTTCGAAATGAAATGGTAGAGAAGTAGGTGATTTGCGGTAGGTGTCGGAGGCAATTGTGGGAGCTCCCGCGAAAGCGGAGCGACTGCCGGAGGGACCGCCCGGCGGCGTGAGCGCGGGGACCGCCCTTTCGATCCAGATTTCCCCATTTTTGGAACCGGAAAATGTATCTTGAGTCATGGAAGCATCCTTTCAAGTAGAGATCGGGCCGGCGTCTACGCAGGCCGGTCGACAGGGCATTCTGGCATTGCAGGCGAAGAACCTGGAGCGGAATATTTCGGCGGAAACGTTGGCGCAGGAAGGTTTTGTGACGGTGGAACACGATTTGGCGACCTTGGAGGCGATTTCGGGGGATCATTTTCACGTGGTGGCCCGAACGCAGAGTGGGGAGGTGGTGGGGTATGTCCTGGTGATGCTGCGCGAATATGCCGGGTCGATCCCGGTGCTGGTTCCGATGTTCCAGGCTTTTGATGGGCTTTCGTTCAGGGGAAAACGGCTTGAGGCGACCCGTTATTTTGTGATGGGGCAGGTCTGTATCGATGTGGATCACCGGGGGACGGGACTGTTCAGGCGCTTGTACGAAGGCTTGTTTCGGCAAATGGAAACTGATTTCGAGTTGGTCCTGACGGAGGTCGCGGCCCGCAATCCCCGCTCGATCCGGGCCCACGAAAAGGTCGGGTTCGAAGTGGTGGAGCGTTACGGAGCAGAGGGGGAGGAATGGGTGATTTTGGGTCGAAAATTGAGTTGACGGGGTGGTCTGGGCAAAAAGTAACGGCTGCCCCAAGCCGGGCAGCCGAAACGATATGGAAAATCTGAAATCCTCACCCTGTTGATTGAAAAGCGGGGGGCAGGGAAAAGTCAATTGTCTTACGGGAAGATATAGCCGGCAATGCCTTCGTCGGTGGTATAGCCAAATTCGGCCATGGCCTTTTTGCGCTCCACGTCGGAGGTTGTGTAGAGGTGGTCGCGGCCATTGTAGAGGCGGTAGAGGGGCACGCTGCCCTGGACTTTGGTGGGGAAGACGTAGCCGGTGATGCCTTCGTCGTTTTTGTATCCGAAATCGGCCATGGCCTTCTTGCGTTCGACTTCGCTGGTGGTGTAGAGGTGGTCGAAGCCGTTGTAGAGGCGGTACAGGGGAACGGTTCCGGGAATGCCGCCATCGTCAGCGGGGCTGTTCGGAGTAGCAAACGCGCCATTTGCAGACATCAGCAAGGCGGTGAGGCACATCAAAAAGAAGCGAGTAGGAGTCAAAATAAAGTGTTTCATGGTTGAATGTGGTTGATGATAATCGTCTTGATGGGATAAAGGTCAGGTGGGGAGAGTGACTTACAAGGGAAAGATTTTGGAAAAGTTATAGTGGGATTTGGGTAAAAGGTTTTCAGTGGTGATTTTTGATCTATTTATGGGGGATAAAATTATTTTTCGGACGGGGCTGAATTACCTGTTCTTCCGGGGAAGGCGCCGCATAAAATCGATATATTGACGTTGATTAGGTGCAGGTCAACCATCCTTTGGAAGGTAGCAGCCTCCCCATCGTTGATCCAGATAAATTTTCATGACCAATCGCCTCGCACAATTTGCTTGCCTCGCCGCTCTACTCCTCTCCTTGGTTTCCTGCGGGAGCCCTGGCCCGAGCCGGAACTCAACGCCAGATTCCATTCCTGCGACGGTTTATTACAATGCCGGTGACGTGGTGACCAAAGGCTACATGGACCGTTCCGGCAACGTTTGGTTCACCACTTCGCAGGAAGGCATATTCAAATACGATGGCGAATCCTTCCGCAATTGGACGGTGGCGGACGGCTTGTGCGGCAATGAGGTCTGGGCGATCCAGGAAGACTCGCGGGGTATCCTGTGGTTGGGGACGGAAAATGGGCTCTGTCGATTTGACGGCGACCGATTTGAGACGACGCGCCTGCCGAAGGTGGAAGTGCAGACCGATTGGCTGACCGAAACCTATCCCGGGGTGAACCCCGAGGGCGTTTCCAGCCTGTGGCTGGAGGACGATGGCACATGTTGGATTGGTTCGAATGGGGCGGGCGTCTACCACTACGACGGAAAGACCTTCACGCCCTACCTCCAGGACCGGGGCGCCCTGATGCCGGACAGCCTGCCCCACAACGTCATCGTGACCATCTTCGAGGACCAGGCCGGCAACCTGTGGATGGGCTCCTTTTCCCACGGTGGGGTCAGCAAATACGACGGCGAGACTTTCACCCACTACGGCACCGCCGAGGGCGTGGGCGACGACATGATTTCCTCGGGCTATGTGGACGCTGCGGGACGGGTCTGGTTTGGCACGCGGAAGGGCGGTATGAGCTACCTGGACGGGGATTCCTTTGTGACGATTCAACAGCCGGAGGGCCCCTGCCACAACAACATGACGACCTTGCTGGAAGACCGGAGCGGCCGCCTCTGGGTGGCGAGCTACGCGCGAAGTGGGGTCTGCTGGTATGAAAATGGCGAATTCATCCCTTTGGAGATCGAACACAGCGACCAATTGGTGGACATCAAGTGCATGGTGGAGGACCGGCAGGGCAATATCTGGTTCGGAGGGCGCTATGGGATTTTGTGGCGCTACGATGGGGAACAGTTGACCGATTTTACCCAGCGGAAGCGGCAGGGATAAGGGTGAAAAAAAATCACCCGCAGCACCGAGGTGCCGCGGGCCTATACACGTCTATGGACAGATCAGTCCTCCCGCGCGGGAGTCCGATCAATATTTTCCTCTAACCTCAGGCATCTTCACTCGCCACGACCTTGATCAGGACGCCGCCGCCCGCCGAACCATAAATGGACTCCTGGCTGTACACCTGAAATTGGAAGGCATTGGGAATGGTGGACCGGGGATCGATCAGCGGGGCACTGACATCGACGGTGCCATTCGTCAGTCCGGTCCAATGTAATTCGGCTACTTCCGTGGCGATCCACGTATCGCCTCCTTGGGAAATGTCCGCCTGGACCCCGACTTTGGCATTGTTCAGGGAGTTGGTCGAGACAGCGCCCAGGAAAAAGCCTTCGTTCGGTCCGTAAGCGGTATTGCTGGGGGCATTGTAAATGGGCGCTCCTTCCAGCCAGACGTATTTGAAGACGACCGGGGTCTCGGTGGCATTGACGACGGTGATGTCGAAGAAATTGTGGGAGCCGAAGGCGCAGGTCACCAGGTTCCAGCCATTTTCCCCGGCCCACCAACCGGTGCTGTCCGCCATCAGGTTGGTGATGGTCAGGGAGTCCAGCGTCTTGGTCGAGTCGCTTTTGTCCGCAATCCAATAGGTCCGGTAAACGCCCTCGATATTGGGGCCTTCGCTGAGGGTGTGGCGCGGAACGTACTGGCCGAATTGGAAGGATTCAGAATCAATTACGGCGTTTCCATCTTTGATGTAACACATCTTCCCTTGGTCCGGATAGTAATACCCGTAGTACACGGCATTTTGGATCGGCATGAGGATTTTGGCCACTTCCAACTGGTAGGCCGCCATCGCCCGGAGAGCGGCAGGTCCCTCGCTCGGACCATCCAGGAACAAGATCGAGTTGCCGCCATTGCCCATGATCAGTTGCCGCATGCTCTGGGCCTTTCCCCAATCGTAGATACAGGAATCCCATACATCCGAGAGGTTGTTAACGAGGAGGGTCATGCCTGTCCTCAGCTTCTCATTCAGCTCTGAGACCGTCGATTCGAACCGGTCGGCGGGTTGAGGGCCCTTGAATTGGAGGCCATCTTCGACTTCGCGCTCAATGGTCGACAGTCCGGCGGCGAGGATACCTCCGACGCCCGGGATGGCCCCAATGATTGTGTTCACCACGCCCTCGATGATGTGGGAGAAAAAGGCCGTGAGACTGCTTGCAGGTTGGTCCTTGAGGCCCAATGACTGGACGACATCGTCGCTGCCACTTTTTTCCAGGAAGAAAGTAATCGTGACCATTTCGGTGAGGTCTCCGAAAAAATCGGCGACCGTGGCCACCACGGTGATCTCCTTGAGCAGCTCTTGCTGAACGCTTATAAAGTCGGCCTCGGTGAAGCCTTGACCAGATGTCGGCAGTACCTTGTCAACGTTGTCGTTGAGGGTGTTGAGCGAGGTCGCATCGCCCCTGTAGAGACTGCGGATGTCTCCGGTGGTCCCGGCACCGAGGACCTGCTCCCCGATGAAGGCATAGGCCAGGGATTCGGACGGGCTCCAGCTGGGATAGGGGACCGGGGCTTGTTGGAGAACGGAATAGAACTGTTGGAACAGGGCGTTTTGGTCCAGGTCAGCGACTTGATCGGGGGTTACTTGGTAAGTGTTCATAGGTCGTTGTTTTTGAGGTAAAAAAAATATCAGGTACTTACCTGTTATCGCCGCGCTTGGGGAAAGATTAATGGAATCGTTGCCGGGGAGCTTCAATTGGATGGGGACTTTGGGGATTGGGAGACGGGAAAAAAAGAGATTTGGATTGCCTTTTCGTTCACTTGAAAAAAAGCCACTTCCACTGCTGAAATAAGCTTGTTGACAGATTTTAAGAGGAGTTGGAGAAAAAAAAACGGCTATTTGCAATGTCCTTCTATCGTTGATTTCGGTCCCGGTAGAAGCGCAATACCACCATCCAATTTTTAGGATCAGAGACTTGGATCATTTTCCGGGGCATTTTCAGAGATCCGCCCCAATGACTACAAAAGACGATTACAACCTTTCAGCTATGAAGAAGATTTCTTTACGCATCCTTTTTTGTCTTGGCTTGGTTGCCGCCCTTCATTTCCAACCGCTGGCACAAACATCGGACCCCGCTGTCATCAATTGGCACCGGAATACCACGGGCCATACCTATATG
Organism: uncultured bacterium; assembly: GCA_963923035.1. Taxonomy (GTDB): domain Bacteria; phylum Bacteroidota; class Bacteroidia; order J057; family JADKCL01; genus CAWUKT01. The sequence goes on along the minus strand of CAWUKT010000002.1, from coordinate 11,678 downwards.
GGAGACTCGACCGATGTCCTCAGCGTTTGGTACAACAACAATTTCGTTTTCGTGGAGACCAACGGGATTCCGAGCTACTACGACAGCCTCACCTGGGCCAGCTCCAGTGCATTTTCGGCCCTGGCAGACCGCACCATTTTCCGCTTAGACCTCACCCCTGATTCCGCCACGACCAATGAAGATGTGGCCGGCTTCGTAGGAATATGGAACAATGGTACCGTTGTGGCCTCTCCCGGCGACGGCCAGTACTACGACCCCAACAGCCAAGGCCTGACCGAATGGGCCCGCATCGCCTGGTACTTCGAAGGCCTGATTTTTTCCGGCGGAACGCCTTCTCCGTGGGGCGACCTCGACGAAACCTACGGGCACTCGACTCCCCAGGGCGTCTACCACTACCACGTCTACAACAACCGCATGGTCGCGGACATCTCCGATTCTTCGGCCCACTCGGAGATCATCGGCTTCGCATTTGACGGCTATCCCGTCTACGGCCCCTACGGCTACCGCACCCCCAATGATCCCAACAGCGGCATCACCCGCATGAAGACCAGCTACCAAAAGCGGAACATGACCAACCGGAACACCCTGCCCGACGGCAGCACTTCGGTCAATCCTCCGCCCATCAACAGCAACTATCCGCTCGGCTGCTTCATCGAGGACTACGAATACGTGTCCGGCTCCGGCGAACTGGACGAGCACAACGGTCGCTTCTGCACCACCCCCGATTACCCGAATGGCACCTACGCCTACTTCATCACCCTGGACGACACCCTCGGCCCGGAATATCCCTACATGGTCGGCCCGACCTATTACGGCGACAAGTACTGGAACGGACCCTAGCCGTCCACGTCCTCCATTCCTGCGAATGCAGTGGAGTACACGGGAACCGTCATCGGTATTTTGGACTACCTGAACGCGACCGAATTGGCGGTCTTCCCGAATCCTTCGGCGGGCCAGGCCATGGTCCGCATGGACGGCCAGGGCAGCAAGTTAATCCGCGTGATCGATGTGCAGGGACGCGTCGTGGTGGAACGGGAAATGGAGGCCGAGAGCATGCAAATGGACCTCGGCGACCTGACTCCCGGGATGTACATCGTGGAAGGCCGCGTCCTGGCCACTGGCCAAACCGACCGGACGACCTGGATCAAGAAATGATTGATTGGAGGAAAACAGGAATTGTAGGGTGCTGGCTCCTCTTTTTGTGGGGGCAGCCCCTGAATTCGTTCGCGCAGTTGGTTCTCGATGAGGACTTCGGCGCGGACGGATCCCTGTTTTTGGAGGCCGATACCGTGACGTCGGTGGTCCACGGCCTCCGCTTGGACGGCGATTCGATGATTGTGCTGAGCCAAGTGGGGCCGGTGAGTGCGACCGAAACCGACCGGGACGTGCTGGTCACGAAATTGGGGCCGCAAGGCGAATTGGATCTTGATTTTGGGCAAGGCGGAAGCCTGCGCTTTGATTTTGATACGTTGGCCTATTCCACGGGCATTTACCTGTTTCAGGACGTGGACGGCAGTTTCCTGGTGCTGGGATCGGGCAAGTCCGATGCCAATTCCACCCGAACCCTCGGGTGCATCCAACGCATTTCCGCCTCCGGCGGCTTGCTGCCCGTGTCCCCCTCCGAATTTACCCTGCAATACGAGGTCATGGGCCTCGAATAATACCCCAATGTCCTTCAGTTGGATGCGGCCGGCCGCTATCTGGTGGGCGGTTCCACCTGGGATCCGGTGGGGAACCATCCCCAGTAGGTCGTGCTTCGGTACACGGCGGATTGGGCATTGGACACGAGTTTTGGCGGGACGGGAAAAGTCCTGTTCGATTTCGGGGGGACCATTGGTGTGCGGGCCGGGGCCGTCCATTTTTCGGGGGGCTTCATCCGCGACTTGCTGGCCCGCCCCGATTCCGGGATGGCCATTTGTGGGGCGCTGTCGAATGGCAGCTACTACGAGGGCTTTGTCGCCGCCATCGCTGCGGATGGGAGCTTGGAAACCAACTTCTGCCCGCCGTTGGGCTACGCCTTTTTCGACGTATTTGACGGGTACGATACCCGTCTCCAACGTCTGGCGTCCCTCTCCGACGGGACGCTGGTGTTCGCGGGCTCGGCGCATCCCGGGCATCCGAACCCGGACATCCTCCTGGGCCGCCTCAACCCGGCCAACGGAAGTTCGGTCTTCGAAAAAATCGACCTCGACAATTCCGACGACGAGTTTGAGGACCTGGTGCTGCGCGAAGACGGCAGCTTGGTGGCATTTGCTACCCGAAAGGGAAGCGGGGAACGAACAATGGCCCTGATCGAAGTACCCGATCCCGTGCGCCTGGAAAACCACTCTGTGAGTCATTTTTCCCCCGATTCCACATTTGAGATCGGTGGCAATTTCCTGCTCGCTCAAAGTGACCGGGTGGTCATGGGTGGCTTCCAACGAACCGCCGGTCCCCGAATTCGGGGACTGCTCATGGCGGCTCGTTCCCCGGCAACCTTTTCCCCCCTTGCAGTGGAAGCCGCTCCCCACATTTCTATTTTCCCCCATCCGGCCCAATCTTTTTTCTCTGTCCATTGTTCTGAGCGCATCCAAAAATTGAGCTTATATTCCCTCCAAGGTCAGCTTTGCCACCGGGAATCCGTTGGCTGGAGCCACGAAGCGCAGGTCCAGTTGCCTCCTTTGCCGGCTGGAACCTATCTGTTGACGGTCAACCAACAGTGGCGGAGGAAAATCGTATTGCGGTAGGGGAAGATGAATCAATAAGTATGGAAAAGGTGTGGTAAAATTAATCGATCGACTTCCGGCCAGCCCCTGGATTCCGGTCCTCTTGGGCATTTTGATGACGTTGCCAACGCTCTTCGTGGGGATTTTCATGGACGATGCGTTGGTGCGGGCCAAACTGATGGGCGCGGATTCTCCGTGGCCACCAGCCGAATGGTGGGATTTGTACACCTTCGCCCGCGAGGACATCAACGCACGGCTGCTGGAAGCTGGCCACCATCCCTGGTGGGCCCATCCGGAAGTCAAAATGACCTTTTTCCGCCCCCTTTCTGCCCTGACCCACCATTTCGATTACTGGGCCTTCCCCAACGATCCCATTTTTCACCACCTGCACAGCGTTTTGTGGTACGCCCTGGCGGTATTCATGGTGTACCGTACTCTGTCCGGCATCTACCCCAATTCGAAGAATTTGGTGCTGCTGGCTTCGATTGCGTTTGCGGTGGCGACGCCCCACGCCATGACCGTCGGGTGGTTGGCGGGGCGAAATACGCTGATCTCGTTTGTGGCGGCCCTGTGGTACTTCGACCTGTACCGAAAGTGGCGGGAATCAAACCGAACCGGTTTTCTCTTGGGATCGCTGGGCGTATTTGCAGTGGCGTTGTTGACGGGAGAAGCGGCCTTGGGGGGCATTGCGTACCTCTTGGGCTGGGAGATTTTCAAAGTGAAAACGACCCGGGGAAAGCGCGTCTTGGCATTGCTGCCCCATTTTATCTTGTTCGTCATCTGGTACGCGTGGTATGTGGCAGCCGGATTTGGGGCGGCCAATACGGGCATTTACCACGATCCGGTTACCGATCCGCTGGATTTTGCGCTGGCGGTTTCTTCGAACTTTCCCGTCCTGATTCTGGGCAAATGGCTCCTGATGCCCTTGGATGTTTGGGCCATTGTTCCCCATTCCAGCCAATTGGTCATGACCGGGATTGGCGTTTTGTTCCTGGTGTTTTTGGCGTGGTTGCTGGGACCGATTGTTCGGAAGAATCCCCTGAACCGCTTTTGGGCCTTCGGGACGATCGTGGCGTTGGGACCGTTTACGATGACCTTGCCGATGGACCGCCTGGTGCTGTTTGCGGGGGTGGGGGCGGCGGCTTTGTTGGGAGAAATGGCGTATCGGACTCCGAAAAAAAGGGCTCGTCGGATAGCGGGGAAAATTGTGCTGTTCATTCACCTGCCCCTGCCCCTGGCCCTGGTTTTGGGAACGGCCCGTTCCGCGACCTTGGATACTGTGTTTGCGGCCTTGACGGGCGGTTATGTACAGGCGCCCACCGACGAACGGGTCCCCGACCAAACCTTCGTGTACGTGGCGACCAATTTTCACCGGGTCCACTATACCACGTTGATGCGGGCGGCGGAGGGCAACTCCGCCGTACCGAAGCGATCTCTGATCCTGTCCTCGACGACGGCCGCGAATGTGGTGACCCGCACGGGTCCCAAAACGCTCGAAATTACGCCGGATGGGGGCTTCATGAAGCTCACCCTCGACCAAATTCACCGGCGGTCGTCCTTGCGATTTGATGTCGGAGACCGGGTGGTCTTGCCGGATGCCGAGGTGGAAATCATGGAGTTGACGGACGATGCGCGGCCCGCCCGGGCGGCGTTTCACTTTCGGGTGCCGCTGGAGGATGAATCCCTGCGTTGGCTGGTCGTGGAGCCAGAAGATGGGGCGGCGTTTCCGCCGGTGGTGGTCACCCGGGAATTTGCATTGCCCGCGGTGGGAGATACGGTGGTGATTGGCTCGGCGTTGTAGGTTGCATTTCTTCCCCTTCATTTTTCCTTTTCTCAAACTTTCCTCCATCGACGTAGGGGAAATTTTCAGTTGCCGTGTCGTGATTCTGAATGCAGGGAACTTTCATCCGAATGGTTCTCTCTCCAAAAAAAAATCAACACGCGACCACCATGAAAACGAAGTTTTTGACCATCGACGAGATACATGAGAACGATCTTTTTGACCCCATGTGGCTCATTTACCAGGACTACTTCAACGTTGATTACCAGGCCTTTCAAAAGAGCATGCGGTTGTTTGATTCCTACGCACTGTTCTTCACCCGTTCCGGAAGACTGATCGGTTTTTCCGGGATTCGGGACGGCCTCACCGAACATGGAAACAGGACCTACCGGACGGTGTACATGGGACATTTTTCCATGCGGAAAGATTTTCGGGGCAAGTCTTTGATTCCCTTTGCCCTGGTCAAATTGTTCCTGGACCATCACCTGAAGTTCCGCAAGGGCAAATTGGTGGTGTGGGGAGACGCGGGAACTTACCGGTCCTACCTCGTGATGGCCAAGGGCACCAAGTATTTTTTCCCCACCCCGACGAACCCACGAACAAATGGTCCGATACGCTGGAGCAGCTCAGTAAAAAGGTTGGCGCCCAATGCCTTTCGGGCGAATTTGATCCCGAGCGGGGCATTGTCCATTCCCGGGTTCAGATTGCGTCGAAACAGGCCTACCACATCTCGAATAAGGACCTGGAAGACCCCCATATCAATTACTACGCGCGCCTCAATCCGGGCTACGCGAACAGGGATGGCCTGGTTTTCCTCTGCCCCGCGAACGTGGCCAACCTCTGGTACTATCTGATCACGAAGGGAAAATTGAAGAAGATGATCCGTAAATCGCTGGCGAAGATGGTGCCGGTGGGGCGGAAAAAGTTGAAGCGGGCGTTGTAGAGGCGGTCAGGAGGAGGCTGCTGCCAGGGCATTTTTCGCCCTCCGGAGTTGGGGACCTGTTCGGCGACCCTGTACCTTTGCGCTTCCAACGATTAGCGAAACAAGATGAAAGTATGTTTACTGGGCGCAACGGGCAGGTTGGGAAAAGAAGTTCTCAAACGCTTGGTGCAGGATGAAGTCTCCACTTCGATTTTGGTTCGGGACGTGCAGAAAATCGATCCCCAGCCCGATTTTGTCACGGTGGTCCAGGGAACGCCCAGCGACCCTGTGCACCTGGAATCGGCTCTGAATGGCTGCACCGCGGTCATCACCACCCTCAATATTTCCCGCACCAGCGATTTCCCCTGGTCCAAATTGCGAGCGCCTAAGACGTTGCTGTCCGACACGATGGCCCATCTGTTGCGCCTCGCGCCGCCACATGGCATCCGACGCTCCTCACCGTCTCGGCCTGGGGCGTCCACGAAAGCCGGCAGGCGCTGCCCTTTTGGTTCCGCTGGACCATCGACAACAGCAATATTCGGTATGGCTACCACGACCACGAACGCCAGGAGAATCTCCTGGCGCCCTCGGAGTTGGACTGGACCATCGTCCGCCCCGTTGGCCTGACGAATTCGCAGCAAGACAAGCCAGCGCACGTGTCGACCGACGGCGCGGTGCAGGGCATGCTGGTGAGCCGGAAGGCGGTGGCGGAATTTATGGTGGACCATCTGGAAGATGTGGGGTACCACCGGCAGGTGGTGACGGTGTCTTAGCGCCTTAAAAAAGAAGCGGCCCCGCCGAAGCAGGGCCGCCCCCAATCAATTTATCCGTTCCCCTACACTTCTACTTCGGTCTCCTCGTTTACCTGAAGGAGATCATGGGTTCCACCCGAATGGGTCTGGAACCGCTCCCGCAACATCGTCACCACATGCTGGGCTCCCGGCACGCCCGATTGTGCGGCTTGCTTGGCCATGCGGTAGAACAGGAGGCAGCCTTGGTACGATTCCGATCCCGCAAGAATACGGGTATGGACGACCCACTCGTACAGTTGACCCAGGATCAGCTCGACCTGCTTGAGCCGGTTGTACAACTGGAAGTCTTTCCGAATTTCGAGGGGGTTTACATAGCCGGGCAACCAGGTTTGGTTCTCATCGAGGGCCTGGACCGCTTCTTCGACAAAGAGGCGGTTGTCGCGGCGGATCTTGGGCAGTCGGCGGCGCTCCCGTTCGGTCAAACCAACGAGGAAGGGCATGGTCTGTTGGGCATCGGCCAGGTTGGCGGTGATGCGTTGGAGGTCGGCATCCGAAATGACCGCCGACAAACGATTGACAAACAAATTGCTCATAAGGCATACAATTGTAGGACATAACACCGGCGGAGAGGTTCCGGCGGCGGTCGGTGCGGCAGTTTGCCTCAAACCGACATTGCAACAGTACCACATGATTTTCGCCCCGGACGAATTGGGGGAATAATTGTCCCTAAACCCGGTTATTTCCCCAATAATTGAATCAAGTTCCCTCTGAAATCGTCTCCACCTTTAAAAATGCCCCCCAATCTGGGGGGGGTGGCGTGAAGACCGGCCCTCAGGCGCTGGAATGGCCTTCCTTTGGGTGTCCTTTTTCCTGTTTCGCCCTTGGGTAGAGGCATTTCTGAGCTGAGGAATTCTAAGCTACAATTCCATTTTCCTTCCCCTTCGCCGGCTTCACTTGGTCTCCCTCTGACCCTTTCCAGCTGAAATGCGAAGTGTGTCAGGCATTGTGGTCGACCTACCCGAACCTTTGGTCCGTGCGCCCAAGGCTGGGGGAGGGTGATGCGGTTGCATGCTGGCCGTGCTCGGTGGAGGTGTTGGGCGAATGTGGTCAAAGACGGGAAGAGTCTGGTTGTTCCATTGGGCTGGTCAGGCAATGGGGTTGAGAGGGCTTGCTTCATTGCGGGGCGCCTCCAGTTTGGTGCCGGGAATTCCCGGTGTTGGTGTTGGGCTGTCTTGGTTGTGGGCTGGGAAAAAGGAGTGGGGTGGTTGGGCGAATGGAGTCAGGAGTGGAGCGGAAAAGGTTCGGGGTTGAGCGAGCAGCCCCAAGCCGCTTTGGGCGACCGAAACGAAAGTGAGGAGCCGAATGAGATTTTCATCCCTCTTATTGAATTATCCGAACCTCTGTTCGTCGGTTGCGGGCCTTGCCTCGGACACTGTCGTTCGATTCGACCGGCTTGGATTCTCCGTAGCCCACCGTTTGAATCCGGTTGGATGAGATCCCCTTCTCGATCAAATAAGTTTTGACGGCATTGGCGCGGCCTTTGGACAATTTCAAATTGCTTTCCGCAGTTCCATCCGAGTCGGTATGTCCTGCGACTTCGATCTTCATTTTTGTTTTCCGCTTCATCACCTCCACCAAATCATCCAGAAGTTGGAAAGATTGGGAATTGATGATCGCTTTTGCCGACTCAAAATGGATGTCCAATTCGTAGACAACATCCTGTTCACTCTCCATCTTCACGGTCAACGTGGCTTCGCCCATACCGGGCTCATCAGGGACTTCAATGGTGCTGTAGGCTTTGTCCTCCAGAAAATCCTGGTACAGAATACTGTAGGTGTCTCCTTTGGGTAACAGGATGTCAAATTTCCCGTCCGCTTTGGTAAGCCGCTTGACTCTCTTCTGCTGTTTTTCTCCCCGGAACATCACGATTTCATTTTCCAACGGATTACCGGAAAAATCAGTTACCACGACATGGAGCAAAACGGCTTCTTCAGTGGGCTTCAAATTCTGTCCAACAAGGAGGGAGGAGCAAAAAACAGCGAATAACAATGTGTATAGACTTTTCATATTTCTTGTTGAGTACAAAAGAATAACGGAGCAATTGCAAGAAGATACATTCCATCCGGGTGAGCCTCACATCCTTTTTGAGATTTTGTCGCTTCGTTCCTCACGAACTTCCCCGGACATTTTCCGGGTTCTGTTTGAAGCATTGTTGGAGTTTAAGTATTTTGCAACAATGTTGCATTTTTGGCGGGGTGAACGTACCTGTACTGTTCAACTCACTAAGAGCACTACACCTTATTGATCAAAGATGAATCCTAAGTTTCAGTTTCATACCTCAATTCTCCTGCTAGGCCTTTTCCTTGCACTTTCTGGGTTTAAGAATCCACCTCCAGCCAACGATCATCCATTGAAGTTGTCGGCCTCGTTGATTGAGTACAATCAGGGGGCAAAAAGTATTCGGATGGAGTGCAGGGTCTTTATTGATGACTTTGAGAAATGTATCAATCCAACACTTCCATCAAATATCAATGTGTTCGATCTTGGCCCCACAGACCAAGAAGGAATTGAGAATTACTTCAGTAAGAACTATTTGATTGAGGTAAATGGGGAAAGAATTCCTTTGGAGTACCAATCCTCTGAGGTCAATAAAGCCTATAACACCCTGACCATTAAATTTTCTGATACCCCTCTTGCATTGAAAAAGGGAGATAAGGTTTGGGTGAAAAACACCCTTCTATTCGAAAAGTTTCGGTATTCGCAAGTCAATCGGATTACGTTGCACCTTTCTCCTCTGTTGGAGGAGCACAACCACCCGGCTGAAATCGGCTATGAAACCGTCACTCTGACCCTCTAACTTTTTTAGATGAACGACTTAGGCTCATTTTTTGTCCAAGGATGGGAGCATATCGTTGATATCAATGCTTACGACCATCTTTTATTTGTGATGACGTTGTGTGCGGCCTTTACCATTGCACAATGGAGGCAGGTATTGGTCATCATTACGGCATTTACCATTGGGCATTCTGGAACGCTTATTTTAAGTGCGCTGGATATCATTCCGGCAGATCCCAGGATCATCGACATGCTCATCCCCTTTACCATCATGATTACGGCCATTACCAATGTCATGAATCTTGGTCAAAAGGGTCGGTTTTCAAATGCCAGGGTAAAATATGCGATTGCTCTGGTATTTGGGCTGATTCATGGGTTGGCTTTTGCAAGCAACTTTAAGGTCATGCTGTTCACTGACAATATCATCGCCCCCTTGTTGGTATTTAACCTTGGCATTGAGGTCGGGCAAATCCTAATCGTACTGCTCTTTATGTTCGCTTTGTGGATCCATACCAAATTGATCAAAGGCGAGCACAACAATTGGAACTTGTTTGTCTCCGGGGCTGGCTTTGGCGTGGCGGCCACGCTCTTCTTGAATGCGCTCACGGAATATTGAATCGGTTCCGGCTGGATTTGTTTGCATTTTAATGGGGTAGGAAAATGGGGGTTGGTCTGGTATTTATCTATCAAATCCTTCTTTCGATCCCCCGAATTACCCCAAAAATCATCTTTGAAATCTGTTCGTAACGGACCCGGTATCGCTCGGCATTTTCTGGGGACAACAGTTCCAAATCTTCGATCACGTCCATGATGGCGATGTATTCCAATGCCGGAGCGCGACCGATGATGAAAAAATTCCGCTTGTCTTTCATGGAAATCGTCCTGAACCTTCCGCAAGATTCAATAGGACACTCTTTCTGGCGCGGGAGGGTTGATCACGGACATTTCGGTCAAATTTAGCTTCTCTGAGCAATAGATAAATATCCTTGTTTCCCCTCCCCCCAAAACAAAAAAAGTCCCAACCAAGGGACTTTTTGATTTTGCGGAGAACCCTTCCGATATTTCGAACCCCCAAGAGGTGTTTTGGGAGGATTTGAGAAAATTTCTACAACTCTAAATGAGCTCTCAACCAACAACTCAATTTGCCTCTGAGGCATTTGAGTCAATTTCTGGTTCTCCTGTTTTCAGTTCTTCAATTCTTTCATCAAGGTTTGCATAAAATTGCTCCTCTAGCTTCTCTGATAGATCATACCCATAATTTACACTTAACAATTCACCAACTTGTTCAATAATCGCTGGTTTAAATTCCTCAACCCACATTTCTTGTTCTTGAAAGTTCAAATCCACAAACCTGACCGTATCATCTTCAAGAAGCTCAAAATTATCATCATTAAATATTACTTCAAGAAGGTATTCCTTTATTCTCTCGGCGTTAGGTAAGTGAATCCTTTCGGCTTCCCAAAATGATTCAATCAGTCCCAGCAATGCAATCTTAGCTTGCTCATATTTTTGTTCATTATCTACACTTGGTTTGCGGGTATGCATAATATCATTCCGCATAGTTTCAATGGGGAGGAGGTGCGATTTTATGTCATTTAAAAAAGTAGCGTGAGCTGGATTTAAGTCAGAAAAAGTGATGTTGTACAAAGCTTGTTTCAATTCCTCAAAAGAGTTTGCTGTTTGAATTTTTTGAAGGATCTCATCCCCTTTAGGTTTTTTCTGCTTTTCGCCACGAATGACACTGTATTTAGTAAAAACGACATGAAACAATTCGTTTTCATAGTATTCTCGGTACCGCTTTCTTTGCAATTCTTTATTTTTATTCATCTGTTTATTTGCAAGTTCAGCTCCCTCGAATTCTTTTAAAAATTCATCCATGGGATTATTCTTGAGGTTATATGCCAAAATGTAATTCAGCACCTCACGTAGCCTCATTTCTATCGAAAATATTTCGGGCTGGTACCTCCTAAAATCTTCAAGAATAAAATCATCTTCATACCTCAAGATTGATTCAACCATTTCAGAGTCACTCTGGAGCTCCCTGATGAAACAGGATTCATTGTCATTTAAAGATTGACTGGGGGTATCTATTAACTTTCTGGTAAGCTCCCAATATGGCTCCTCATGCTCAGCTAAGGCTTCTCCCCAATCCGGTATTTCTATCGAAAAGCCCAATTGCTTACGGTTAGGTACTGCTTCATAAGCAGTGTAATAGTCAATACTAATCCAACTCCTTACTGTTTCAAGATCTAAATCCCCTAGCCCACTGGCTTCCGCTTGAACAAGTGGGAACAGTTTGCTCAGGAGATAATGTTCTGGATGAACTACTTTTTTCAGGACAGCAAGAAATTTAATTTTCATTTTCCCCTCCCGATCCCAGCAAAATTGCCATTACTTCGTTTTTTGCAGTTTCAATTACTTGTTTTGCTTCGATTTCAAGTTTTTGAGCTTCTTCTCTGATTGAAAAAACCTCGCGAACGATTTCCCGTTGAAGTGCAACGGGTGGTAATGGGACAGGGAATTTTTCCAAGAAGGATTTAGGAACTCGTTGTTGCCCAGCAGATCCCCCAAAAAAGTTCTGTGCTGTTCTCAATATCCTGCTATCTCTTAGTAGGATGAACAGAAATTCAATTAGGCAGTGTCTGAAAAATGCCTGCCGAGAATAAATCTGATAAAAGCGACCT
>CAWUKT010000001.1:0-322318 GCA_963923035.1 uncultured bacterium | reverse complement strand
AAAGACCTGATCCCAATCAGCTGAGATTCAGTGGGTTTTAACGGGACACGTATGCGGGGAGTCCACCTCTTAGGTCCGCTCGCCCGCCTTCGAGGTCCACCGTTCCGCCTCAGACCTCGGCGCGCCCACCTAAAAGGTCGGCGATCCCACCTCCGACCTCGGCTCGTTCACCTCTGAGGTCCATGCCATTTCCCTCCGAGGTCCCCCCTCCCTACCCAACAGGCACTCCCCCCCACCTCTTAGCCAAGACCTGTTTACCATTTTACTGCACAACTCCATCTCTGAAGGTCGGCGAACGGAGCTTTTGGTCAAGTGAATTGACCTTCGAGGTGGAGGCCCCGACCTTTTAGGCGGAATGGCCGAGCTATTTGGTGGACCGGCCGAGCTGGAAGGCAGGCTCCCCCACCTATCAGCCGGGAGGGCCCACCTCAGAGGCCGGGGAGTCCACCTTTTAGGCAGGGAGGGGAGCCTCTGAGGTAGGGTCACGCGCCCTTTTCCCCGCTTACCACTCAAAAAAGTAGACCGGGCCCAGCAGTAACAGGGCCGCGACCACCGTCAGGAGCAGGATCAGCGGGATCGCAAAGCGGAACCATTTGTTATAGGGGATTTTGGCGATCTCCAGGATGCCCATGGTGATGCCGGAGGTGGGAATGATGAGGTTGGAAATGCCGTCGCCGAATTGGTAGGCAAGGACGGCCGTCTGGCGGGAAATTTGGAGGAGGTCGCTCAGGGAACTCATCAGGGGCATGGTCAATGCCGCCTGGCCGGAACCGCTGGGGACAAAGAAATTCAGGAAGCTCTGGAAGGCAAACATGAGCTCGACCGATGCGGCTTCGGGCAGGTCGCCCGTGGCCCCGGCCACGCTGAAGAGCATGGTATCGATGATTTTGCCGTCGGCCGCCAGGACCAGCAGGCCCTTGGAAAAGCCGATGACGAGCGCCGCGACGATCACTTCTTTGGTGCCTTCGACGAAGGCCTTGACCGTTTCACCGGCGCTCAGCCGGTACAAAGCAGCCGTGGTGATCCCCAGTCCCAGGAACAGCGCCGCAATTTCTTCGATGTACCATCCCCAGCTGTTCACCCCGACCACCAACAGCCCAATCGCCGCAGCCAACAGCAACAAAATCGCCGCGCGAACGCCATTCATCCGCAATTCTTCGTCGGTCTTGAGCTCCTCCGCCGAGCGGCCCTGGTCAATCGCATGGACCCGGCTCCGCTCGGGATTCCGCACAATGCGGCGCGCGTAGAGCATCACGAAGGTGATTCCGGCCAGGGTAAAGACCACCCAGCACAGGATGCGGTAGCCCATGCCGCTGCCGGGCGGCAGGTCGGAAATGCCCTGGGCCACGCCAATCGTGAAGGGATTGAGGAAGGCTCCGGCGAAGCCACAACCGGCGCCAACGAAGGGGATGCAGACCCCGATGATGCTGTCGTACCCGAGCCGGAGGGCGAGGGGGATGGTGAGCAAAATGAATACCAGCACTTCCTCCGACATGCCAAACGTGGCCCCGGCGAGGGAGAACAGCGTCATGAGGAGGGGAATGACGAGGAACTTATAATTGGGGTTGCGGTCCGTGAAGCCGATGACACTGGACAATCCGGCGTTGATCGCGCCGGTTCGGTTGAGGATGGAAAATGCACCACCGACCAGGAGGACAAAGCCGATGATGTCGGCCGCGCTTTGAAAGCCTTTGATGGGCGCGCGCAGAAAGTCCATCAGTCCCTGGCCGTGTTGCTCGTCCAGGCGTTGGTAGGTGCCGGGAACCACGACCTCCCGGCCATTTTTCTCGGTCCGCTCAAAACTACCCGCCGGCACCACCCAGGTCAGCAGGGTGAAGATGACCATGATCCCCAGGATGATGGTCAGGGTATCGGGGAACTTCTTGAATTTCAGCACGGTTATTGTTTTAGTTTGAACTCATCTCCCGGCAACAGAACCTTCATTTCCACCTTGTCCAGCCCCACCCAATTGCCATTTTCCCGAACCTTTCCCTTCCTCCTCATCACGACCACCTGCCGTTCACCCACCACTTCGGCCCGTTTTCCCACCACCAATATCGCAGTACTTTCCTCAATTCCTACGCCCATCTGCACATCGGGATCACTGGCCAGGGCCGTCAGCAAGCGGTTGTAGCGGCTGCGGGTAATGAAGTGTTGGTCAATGAAAACGTTCCCCACCAAGCCCAAACCGGGTTGGACGATGAGGTTGTGGGTGCGGATGCTGGAAAAAGTCGGCTCGTATTCGGGGACCTCTTTCTGGTCCCCGGTGATCATGGATTCGGCCATGACGGCCGCTCCAGCACTGGTGCCCCCGATCACCGCGCCTTCCTCATAGGCCCGAAACAGGCTTTCCCGGGCAGCGGGGCGGATGGCATTCATGAGCTTGCGTTGGTCGCCGCCGGTCAGGTAAATCAAGCCAGCATTCCGAATGGAATCCTCCGGTACTTCGCGGCCTTGCCCCAGATAAAGGGGCTTGACGGGCCGGTCTGATAGCCTTCGCAATTGGCGGGCGGCGTACCAGAAGGCTGAATCGGGTTCGGCACTCGCCGAGGGAATCACCAGGATATAGCCATTTTCCCCCAGGTCCGCTTCATCCACCATCCGCTGCATCAGGGCATCGCTACGGCTGCCCCCACCAATGATGAACAGCTTCCCCGTGGGCCGGGCGGCCGACAAGGCTGTGGCAAGGGTCAACAATGCCACCCCAACCAACAGGATATGGAGCGCCCTTCTCATTGGTCCCACCAGAATCGGTCTTGCATGGACGGCACGGGGCTCGGCGTATTCGGATTGGCGATGCGCTCCGACTGCGGATAGATGAGCCGCCGGGGAATAGCTCCGCCGGGATTCGAAGCGGTGCTGCCGCCGGGGTTCGGGGTCAAAGCGGGCAGACCGGTCCGTCTATAATCGGTCCATGGCTCCAGCTGGGTGAAGAGGGCAATGTACTTCTGGGTGAGGTAAGCCGTGGGCGGGCTGAGGGTGGAAGAAATGAACGCGTGTTGCTGGACGTAGGCGGTGATGGCGCTGTCGGTAAGCGTGCCTCCGCTGGCCTTGTCGAAACTGGCCCGGACGGCTGCTTCGGCCGCCGCGTTGGCGGCGGGCAGGTCATTCAGGTAGTACTCGACCTCCGCCTCGATGAATTTTACTTCCTCGAAAGAAATGAACACCGTCGGGGCATCCGGACTGGCCAGAGCGGGCCCCACCTTGGTCAGGCCGCCGGTAAAGGGGATGGTCTCGATGAAAAAGTCCCGGCGGGGATCGCCCAAGGAGTCCAGCAGGTCGAGGAAATCGGGGTCGACGATGCTATTGGGAGTGATTTCGTAGTACTGGAAAATGGGATTGGCGTCCACACTCGTCCCCAACCAATCGTAGGCCAGGTCGTCGTTGGGATCGTCAAATGCCATCGGCAAATCGGCGAGGACATTGACGATGGCCCCGGCCCGGTCCCGCTTGGAGAGGTGCCAATGGTAACGCGCCTTCAGCGAGTAGGCGGCCTTGGTCCACGCCACCAAGTCTCCGTTGTACAAAACGTCGTCGGCACCGGGGGAAAAGGTACTTTTCGCCTCCCGCAAGTCCCGAATCGCCTCGTCCAACAGCAACTGAATGTCCGCGTAGAGCTGCTCCTGCGGGTCAAAGACCGACTGGAGATTTTCACTCCCTAACAACGCCTCCCGATACGGCACATCGCCCCAAATCGAGGTCAGGTTCCCGAGGGCATTTGCCATCAGGACCTTCGCGACGCCACCGTAGTGGGGACTGGTTTCCGACTCGGCCTTCTCGATGATCAGCCGCAGGTTCAGCATGAATCCAGCGTAGTAATCGTCCCACAAATTCCCCACAAACAGCTCATCCGGATTGTAATTCTCCGTATTCAGCTCCTGGTTGTTGGTGCCTTCGAGGTGCTGGGAAAAAATATTGGAGTAGGTAAAGGTCCGGCCGCCAATCGCCCGCGCAAAATTGTACTCGGCGGTGGGCAACAAGGTCTCCATGGGCACATCCGTGGGGACATTGGGGTTTTCGTTGATCTCCTTCAACTGGCAGGAAGTGAGGAGCAGGGCGAAGAGGAAATAGGCAAATTTCTTCATGGCCATTAAAATTGGAGGTTGAGGCGGAAACCAAAGGAGCGGGTGCCGGGATTGTTGAAGTACTCCCGGCCAAATGAGTTGGCCGCGCCCGAGAGGCTCGTCTCGGGGTCGATTCCGGTGAAGTTCGTGAACAACAGGAGATTTCGGGTGATGGCGGAGACCGATGCGCCGCGGAGGACCGGCATCCGTTCCTTCAGCCGCGACGGCAATTCGTAGGTCAGCGTGAGGTCCCGTAGCCGCAGCCAATTGACCGTCTCAATGTTCTCCTCCGAGACAAAGGTCAGGCCGTAACGGGTATAGTAATCGTTGAGGCTGATCGGGGTCGTATTGACCTCGCCAGTGCCCTGAACCACCCCGTCAAAGACGAATTCCTCCTCGCGGTTCTCGGTGGAGATGTGGGTCCCGTGGAACCGCATCACGCCCACGGTGCCATTGTACATGTCGCCGCCGACGCGGACGTCCCACAGAAAGGTAAGGCTGAGGTTCCGCCAGCGCAGGGTATTTCGCCAGCCAGCGGTGAAGTCGGGGTTGGGATCGCCCACCACCCCGTTCTCCTGGTCGCGGACCGGGAAGCCATTCGCATCGACGATGACCTGGCCCGCGTCGTCGCGGAGCCACCGCGTCCCAAAGATCACGCCGTATTGCTGGCCGACGATGACCCGGCTCTGGGTCGACGCCACGCCAAAGCTCGGCAAGCTGATGTTGTCGATCTCATCGGTCAGGGCCACCACATTGCTGACATTGCGGGTGAAGTTCACGCTCGTCTCCCAGTTCAATCCTTTCTCCGACCGCAAGACATCGTACTCCACCAGCAGCTCAATGCCCTGGTTCGTGATTTCCCCGGCATTGGTGACGACGGTCGAATAGCCGCTGGACGTAGCCGTTGGTACCTCGATGATCTGGTCGACAGTCGAGGTGAAATAGCCGGTTAGGTCGACTTTGAGGCGGTTCTGGAGGAAACGCAAGTCGGTCCCGACTTCATAAGTCGTGGTATTCTCCGGCCGCAATTGGTTGTTGCCGATGGTGCCATTGGGGAGGTAGGAGACGAGGCCCTGGACGCTGGTCCCGTTCTGGACGAAGAAATTCGAGGTGAGGTAGGGCGCAGGGGCTCCATTGCCCGTCTGGGCATAGGACAAGCGCAATTTCCCGTAATTGACCTGCTGTTCACCGATCAATTCGGTGAACACAAATCCGAGGCTGGCCGAATTGTAGAAGAAGGAATTGTTGTCGGGGGGCAAATTGGAGAGCCAGTCATTCCGACCGTTGAGGTTGAGGTAGAGCAAACGCCGCCAGCCCACGTTCACATCCCCGTAGAGCCCCACGCCCCGTTCCCGCAGGAGGAAATCGTCGGCGAAGGCATTGATGATGGAGGTATTGGAAATGTCGTAGAAGCCGGGGACAATGAAGCCAAAGCCATCCGTCTCCAGAATCGTCGTGCGGTAATCGGTGAACTGGTTCCCGGCCGTCAGGGTCAGGTCCCAATCCTCTCCAAAGCGTTGGTCGTAGGTCAGGACAAGGTCATTGTTGAGGTTGCGTTGGGTAACTTCCTGGTTGAAAATCCGTCCTCCCAGGTCCTTGTATTCGTTCGAACCTCCATCCCAATGACTCTTCAGGCGGTCGCTGTAATAGTCGAGGCTGATCCGTTCGAGCAGATTCAGGTGCTCGCTCAGCTTGATCTTCACCTCGGTCAGGCCCACCATCCGGTCGAGGTTCGTCCGGTTGCGGTTGCGGTTCACCGACCAATAGGGATTGTCGTAGGCGGCGTGGAAAGTCCGCTGGGTACCGTCGGAAAATTCGTAGGCGGCCGGATCGTTGACGGGATCGGAACTGCCATTGGTGAGGTCATAGGAAACAGGCGACCGCATGAGCCCGAGCATCACCCCGGACAGGTTGGAACCGCGCTGGCCCCGGTCGGCTTCCGACTGGATATAATTGACGGAGCCCATTACCTGGATGCGATCTCCCACCTGGGTCCGACCGGTCAGTTTCACGCCCGTCCGGCGGTAGCGCGTATTCGGGACGATGCCCCGCTGAAGCGTATTGCCGACGGAGAAAAAGACGCTGTGCTGCTCGCTGCCGCCTTCGAGGCTGAGGTAGGCATTGTTGGTGAGGCCGGTCTGGAACAGGTCGCGGGCCTGGTCGTAGACCTCGGCCGCCTGGCCCGTGGCCGACGGGTCGTTCGCAGACACAAGGCCACCGAAGCGGTGGAAGGGATCGCTCAGATCACCATTGTAGCTCATCGTGTCCAGGCGCGGCCCCCAGCTCAGGCGACTGCCCTGCACATAGCCGCCCAGTTCGCCCTGGCCGTAGCGGGTCTGCTTCTGCGGCAACTTGTTGACTTGGTCGGCCATGATGCTCGTAGTGAAGGTCACCTTGGTCTCGCCAGCCGCCCCACGTTTGGTGGTGATGATCACGGCTCCATTGGCGGCGCGGACCCCGTAGAGGGCGGTCGCGGCCCCACCCTTGAGGATGGTCATCGAGGCGATGTCGTCCGGATTGATGTCTAAGATGCGGTTGGCCTGGTCAGTGAAATTGGAGCCCCGGTAGGTATTGTCGACGGGGACCCCGTCGATCACAAACAGGGGCGCATTGTCGCCATTGATGGATTTGTTGCCGCGGATGCGGATGGTGGTGCTGGCACCGGGCGAACCGGAGGTCGAGGTCACCTGGACGCCCGCCACCTTGGCGTTGAGGGCGTTGGCGAGGCTGACCTCGTTGCTGCGTTGGAGTTCTTCGCGGTCGACTTCGGTGGCCGCATAACCGAGGCGGCGCTTTTCGCGCCGGATGCCGATGGCCGTCATGGTGACGCCTTCGAGCTCGATGCCCGCCGGCACCAGTTGTACGTCAAATTGCTGGCGGCCGCGCGTACGCAGTGCCTGGGATTCGTAGCCGAGGAAGGAGATGACAAGGGTTCCGGTATCTTGTTGGGGCGGGGAAACGGCGACAGAAAAGGCGCCTTCGCCATCGGTCAGGGCCCCTTGGGGCGTGCCGCGGAGCAGGACCTGGGCCCCCGCGAGGGGAGCGGCGTTTTCATCCACGACCCGGCCCGAAAGGGTGATGGATTGGGCTGAAAGGGTCCACATACCTGCGATCCACAGCCCCACGATCAATGTGAGTGTTCTCATTGTTGGGTGGTTCAAGAAAAATGAAAGGGAAAAGGAAAGTGCAGGCTGAGGATTCTCAGCAATTGAAGATGGGTTGCAATCCCACGAGGTGGGCGGGCTTGCACGGGAGGATGTTCTTGGAAAAGAGAAACGATTTCACGTCAGTAGTTTAGTTAGAATTCAGGAGAAATTCAATTGTGGAGATTCACCGGCCCCAAGATTTATGGGTCAATCAACGGAATATATTGTCGCTGGATTCGTTTCAATGGTGCCCACTTGACCGTAAAAAAGGCGAACGTATATTGCAGCGACGTCTTTGGAACCGTTGTGCCCCATTCCCATGAACAGAAGCTACCAAATGGTTTTCCTCATTGCTCTCCTGCTGTTGAATTTTTCTTGTACCCAGAGTCCACCTCCCGAAAATGATCGGGTTTCTTCTGATTTTGCCCCACTTCCCCCCAACGACACCCTTAAATTCACCTCTGGAATCCGGGCCATTCTCCAAGATCGCCAGGGAAACTACTGGATTGGGAGCCACAATGAGGGCGTATGCCGCTTCGACGGGGAAACATTTGCCTACTTCACCACCCAGGAAGGGCTCTCCGACAACCAGGTCCGTTCCATTCAGGAAGATGCCAACGGTCATATCTGGTTGGGAACGGCAAACGGTGTCAGTCATTTCGATGGACAAAAATTCACCTCCTATTTTCCAGCCCTCCCCAGCGACTCCCAACGTACATGGAACCAAACCGATCAGGACCTCTGGTTCAATGCTGGGAATAACCAAGGGGTCTATCGTTTTGACGGTCAGGAAGTACAGCACCTCGCATTTCCCCCGCTCAAAACCATCAATCCCAATAACCTCTATGCGGTCACAGGAATTTCAGCCGGTCAACACAATATGCTTTGGATCGCCACCTATGCCGGCATCATTGGCTACGACGGGGAAGCGTTCACGGTCATCAATGATGAAACCTTGAATCTGGACAAAGAGAAAGGAGTCCTTCACGTGAGGAGCATTCTGGAAGATTCGAAGGGCAGGCTGTGGATCGGAAACAATGGTATTGGGGTCTTGCTGCGGGAAGGAAAAACGACCATTAATTTTTCCGAGCAGCACCAACTCATTCATTCCAACAGTCCAAGGGCAGGAGATCCGTCCCCCTCTGGTACCCTGGAGCACGTTTTTGCCATTGAGGAGGATACGGAGGGCAATATCTGGTTTGGCGACCGGGATACCGGGGCCTGGAAATTCGATGGAACAACCATGACCAACTATGTCGTCAACGCCGACCTGCCCACTCCTATGATTTGGACCATCTACAATGATCCCCACGATAATCTGCTGTTTGGAATGGCGGATCGGGGAATTTACAGGTTCAACGGGGACACCTTTGACAAAATCTTTTGAGGAAAATTTCCATTGATTTAGGCCATTAAGGGGCGAGAAGGCCGTTATTCTCCTGATTCTGCTCCCGACCATCTGGGGAATAAAGGAAATTTACCTACCTTTGTTTACAGATAGGAAACAACTGGAAAACAAGATGTATGAACAACCCATTGACTTGGTCGTGCTGGACATGGCCGGGACGACGCTGAAGGATGCGGGGGAAGTCGAAGCGTGTTTTGCACAAGCCATACGGGAAGAAAATGTAGCGGTATCGGCAGCCTGGATCAAAGCGGTCCAAGGCTGGGCCAAGCGGGCGGCTTTTGTGCGGTTGTGGGAGGAAAAATTGGGCCCGGAGCATCCTGAACTGCTGACCCGGGTGGACCAAAGCTACGCGCGCTTTCGCCGGATCTTGGAAAGCTATTACGAAACCACGCCGGTCGAACCGACGGAAGGTTGCCTGGAAACCTTTGCCTGGCTGCGTCAACGAGGCATCAAAATCGCGCTGACCACCGGCTTTTACCGGAAAGTCGCCAATGTCATCCTCGAGAAACTCGGCTGGCTGGCCGGCCTCGACTCCAATTACCAGGCCCTCACGCCCGACGCCGTGATTGACCTGTCCCTGACCTCTACCGAGGTCGAACGGGGGCGTCCCGCGCCAGACATGATCCACATGGCCATGCAACGCCTCGGCGTCCAGGACCCGCAACGCGTCATCAAAATCGGAGATACCCCGAGTGACATTGAAGCCGGACTGAACGCCGGCGTACGCATGTCACTGGGCCTCACGAACGGGACCCATTCCCACGAGCAATTGGCCGCCTGCCAGCCCGATGGCCTTTTGAGCAACCTCGGCCAACTTCCCAAGTATTTGTTGGGTATATTGGCGGTCGCCTATGAAACCACACTATGACCTGGCGGTGGTCGGCGCCGGCGTAATCGGCACCTTCCACGCCTACCACGCCCTGCAACGGGGCAAATCGGTGGTCCTCCTCGAACGGGACCAGCAGCCCAATGAAGCCACGGTCCGCAATTTCGGCCAGATCGTCCCTTCGGGCATGTCCTCCCAATGGTTTCCGCGGGGCCGCCGGGCCGCCGAGATTTACCGCCACCTCCAATCCCAAACCGACCTGACCCTCCGTGAAAACGGTTCGATTTATATCGCCTCGGACGAGGAGGAAATGGCCGTTCTGGAAGAGACGCACGCCCTGTTCCAGGGCCGGGACTACCCATCTGAGCTGTGGACGGCGGCACAGGTGCGGGAGCACCTGCCTCCGGTGCGGCCGGATTATCCGGTCGGCGCGCTGTATTTTCCGCAGGAGTTTTCCGTGGAGCCGCGCCAGATGATCCACCGGCTGTTGGCCTGGCTGAGCCAGGACGAGCGGTTGGATTACCGCCCGCATACGACTGTGCGGGAGGTCGCCGATACGGGTTCCCGCGTGATGCTGGTGACGAATAGCGGGGCCAAAATCACGGCTGACCGGGCGGTCGTGGCCAGTGGCTGGGAATTCAAGATTTTGTTCCCGGAGATGTTCCAGGCCAGCGACCTGAAAGTCTCCAAGCTCCAGATGATGCTGACCAAGCCCCTTCCCCAGGTGCAATTACCGGGGAATATCCTGACCGGATTGAGCATTCGGCGCTACGAATCCTTCCGGGAAGTGGCCGCCTACGAGCAGTTGACGGACAAGCCGGAACACGCCGAGTACAAAAAATGGGGCATCCACATCCTGTTCAAGCAGCGGCCGGATGGCTCGATCATATTGGGGGATTCGCACGAATACGCCTCGGCTGCGACGACGGATGCGCTTGATTTCGGGGTGAACCTGAAATTGAACAACCTGATGCTAAAAGAAATCCGGCGGATCGTAGACCTGCCGGATTGGAGTATCGTCAATGCTTGGAATGGCTATTATAGCCAGACTTCCGATGGCAATCATTTCGAGCGTTGGCTGAGTGATCGCCTGGTCATCCTCACGGGCATCGGCGGCAAGGGAATGTCCTGCGGGGCCGGAATCGCCGAAGAGATGATCGAGAAGCTGTTCTGAGCCTATTTCACCTGTAATTTTGTAGTCCAAATGACCCGGTCGAGGTCCTGAACCATCAGGAGGTAAGTGCCGGTGGCCAGGGTATTCGCAAACCCGGTGATCATTTTTCCATTCACCTCACTCTTCAACGGAATCCGTTTTCCATCCAAACTGAACGCCACCAAGGACGGCTCGTTGAAGGCTTGTTCCGAGCGAATGGTGAATTGAGCGGGGGTGGGATTTGGGAAAAGGGAAATGTCGAGCGGAGCGGGATCAATGATGCTGGTGGAAATGGTCCGGTAGCCCCAGTAATCGATGTTCGTGTTGTTGACATAGTTGAATTCACCCCCGAAAAGGAAGCCTCCATTCCAAATGGTGAAGCCGACAATGTCTTCGTCAGGGGTGCAAACGGGGGCCAGCAATTGCGATGCGGTATCGTAGGTCGCAGCGTTCATCCCGAATGCCAAACCAAACACGACCAACATTTCCCCCGTCAGCAGAACTTCGTCCTCGTAGATGTCGTATTCAATCCGTTCAATCTTGTCGCCGGGCGATCCCACCCCAAATACATTGGGGTTCAATTTGGAGACCCAATTGGTGCCATCCCAATTGGAGAGGCCCATCATGGACAAGCCCCAATTGTCAACGAGGATTCCTCCGGCGAGAAATTCGCCGTTGGAGCCGTAGCCGAGGGCGTAGACCGAAGTGTCCATCCCCGCGCCGGCATCCTGCCAATCGGTCCCGTCCCAACGGGCGATATAATTGGTGCTGGTATTCGCATTGGTTTGGAAGCTACCGGCGGCGTACACTGCTCCCTGATGCTGTTCCAGGTCTTCGATGGGAGCGTCAAAACCCGCGCCAACCGCCACGAAATTACTCGCGCCCAGGGCATTGGTATAGACCATATACGCTCCATTCTGCTGCATTTCCCCACCGACATACACACTTCCCCCCAACGAAGCCAGCGCGTGGGCCGTTCCGGTACCCACCTGGAAGAACTCCCATTGGCCGCCGCGGTAGACCGCGACATTGGAGCCGCCCCCGTTCGCGAAATTGCCGATGGCGTAGAGCTCCTGGCCCTGGTGGTTGATCATGTCTTCGATCTTTCCGTCGAGGCCATTACCAAGGGTGGAGATGCTGTTCCCGTCCCAAATGGCGAAGCCATTGCAGGGGACGCCCGAAATCTCCGTGAAGTCGCCCCCAATCAGGATGCGGTTTTCGGTGAAATCGTATTTGAAGAAGGTAATCTTGTCATTCGCATTGATGTTGCCGAGGTTGATCACGGCCTCGGTCATCGGGTATCCGGGCTGGATCCAGGCCAATTCTTCCACGGCGAAGCCGTGGGCTTCGGCCCAGCTGGGCAGGTCGGCGTAGGGCATTTCGGCGATATAGGCATTGTTGCGCTCCGTCTTGATCTGAAGGGCAAAGTCCTCGTAGCCGCTTTCGATCAGGAGGTGGCCCACTGCGCAGGCCGTTCCGTACTGGTCAATGAAAAAGGGCGTCCGGGTTTCCAATGTATGGTTCTGGGGGAACCGACCTTGGGCCGCGTAGCGGTGCAATTGGTCCAGCATTTCCAACCGCTTTCCGTATTGGTCCGGGGAAAGATGGTCCACGGGACGCTCGCGCAAATAGGATTCCACCAATAACAAATGGGTCCGGATGCGTTCGGTTTCGGTCGCAAAGGCAGTGGAGAAATCGAGGTGGTGGTGTTCAGGGACTTGGTTTTCCCATTGCACATTCACTTCCACCAAGTGGTCCCAGAGCGTGGCCTTTTGGAGGGGCTGGAGGGCAAAGAGAGAAGAAAAGCAAAGCAGGGCAAAAAGGGTAGCAGATAAAATATAACGCATGGCTGTTTTGGTTTGTACAGCAAGGCAAGCATATCAAAATAACAAATTTCTATTCAAAATCCACGGTCACCCGGCCCGTGAAGAGTTCGGGCGTGGCCACTCCGAAGCGGAGTTGGCCCATCAGAAAACCGGTGGATTCGTCGCGGACGAATCCTTCCAACGCCATTCCCCAGCCCGTATCAGGCATGCCGTCCCGTTTGATTTCGATTTCTACTGCATCCCTTCCCGCCCCTTCCAGGCGAAAGCCAGTGGGATTCTCCGCATAATTGGATGGGTTCAGTTTCTCGGCGAGGGCGGCCGCATCCAGGGGACTGTGGACCAAAGGTTCGACCGTGATGGTCACCCGCTGCGCATCCGGGGGCAGCGCCACCGGAATCGCAATTTCGCCCGCCAGCGGGGCGGGGGACCAGGTATCAAACCGCTCAGATCCATCCCGCACGAGGCCGATGATCCAGGACTTGGCCCGGGGGCTGCCGGGCCGGTCTTCGCTCAGGTCCAGCCACCACATCCAATCGATGGGGTGGATTTCGGGGCGGCAATTGTGGTTGCAGTCCATCACCCAGGCACCGTAGAGTCCGAAGGTGGGGTAGACCACCCCAAAGTTCCCGTGGTCTTCCAAATGGTGCTTACCTTCAGCTGTTGGAATGAACAATTCGGACAGGGCGTCCCGGTAATCCGCGTGGAGCGTTCCTTCGCATTCCACCGTGAGAAAGCCCAATTCCTGAAAGCGTAGCTCTTCGGGGCAAGGATAGGGGGGATTGTCGTAGCGGTAGTGTTTTTCGCTCCGCCCCTGCTCAAAAGACCGGTTGAAACCTTTCCGAACCATGGACATATACTCCGGCAAATGGGGCATCACGAAGATGTTCATGTCCACCTCTTCCCCCAATCCGTCGTAAATCTTGTATTCCCGGCTGATCGTCGCGACGTACTTCTGTTTGACGGGCGTCATGTACTGCCAATAGCGGTTCAGCCTTTTCCCTATTTTTCCCCAGCCCCCCGAAAGGTACTGGCGGTTGTTGTCCATGACAGAATCGGATACCCACGCCTCCACCAAATCCACTACGCCTTCCGTTGCCACGACATCCTTCCGCAAGCTCGAATCCATGCCCACCAGGTCCTGGACGGCTCCCGGCAATTGCGGGACCGATTGCCATTTGACCACGGTCTGGGCGCCCATTTCCTGGGTCCATCCGATCAAAAAGGCACAACAAACAAGGATAACAATACGGTTCAGGTCATTCACTGATTCAAGGTAGAAAAAGGGCGGGGCAAAAAAAAGACCTTCCCGAGGGAAGGCCTTCTATTCATATTTCGGAAGTTCAATTAACGGATGTCAATCTTCTGGGTGGTCACGCGGCCATTGGAAGTGACAGTTACCATGTAGGTACCGGCAGCGATGTCCAGGCGAACGTCCATTTCGGAGCTGGTGATGGCCTGGTCGAATACACGACGGCCGTCCAGGCTAACGATGGTGAGCTGACCGTCGGTAACGAGGTCGCTTACGCGAACGGTGAAGGTACCGTTGTTGGGGTTCGGGAAGATTGCAACTTCGCCGTCGAGGCTTTCGTCAACGCTAACTACGCTGGTGAGGGACCAGTTCGGATCGTCGATGATTCCGAATTGGCCACCCGTGATGATTTGCTGGCCGTAGGGGTTGAGGAGTTCGTAGGAACCCTGACCAACGGAGCAGCAGATACCATCACCCCAGTCGTCCACAACGAGGAGCTCGTAGCAGTCAGCACCGGAGAGCATTACCGTTTCGGTGTAGAGGGTACCGTTGCCGTAAGCACCAGCGTTACCAGCAGCAGCAACCTGGAGGCCACCACCGTTGGCGCCTACTGTGGGGTTACCACCAGAAGCCTGGACAGTGCCAGCGCCATCGGTGATCTGCCAGTAGGTCTCATAACCGTAGTTGTCGGTAGTGATGTTGAAGGTGTACATACCGCCGTCTTCTTCGAGGTAGTCCCACTGGGTGGGCTGAGCGTAAGAAGTCGGGTTGTTGGTGTTGGCGTCGGTGACGGCATTGCCCTGGAGGTCCAGAACATTGGTCATGGTGGCGTTGAACTTGCTGTTCAGGCCAGGAGTATAGGTAAGGGAAGGCAGGTTAACCACGAAGGGGAGCGGTCCGGCGAGGTTGCCGGTCCAGGTGAACTGACCCGAGGTGGTACCAGCGCTGTTGGTGACGTCGTAATCGATGGTAAAGCTACCGATGGTATCGGAACCGTGGTTACGAACGAGGATTTGCGGTGCGTAGCTGTTGTCGCAGTTGTAGCCGGTGGGTACGTTGGCGACGTTGGCAAGTTCCTGGTCGAAATCTTCGGTGGGCGGGCAAATCTTGGCTTTGGTAGCGTTGAAGATTTCGCCGGTGGTCATGTTCTGAACGAAGGTGGAGATTTCGAGGTTGCAGTCAACCCAGGAAGGATCGATGACGAATCCGAAGGACTCGGTAACGGTCTGGCCCATGGCGATGGTAACGGCGCGGCCGTTGGCATCTGGGAGCATGAGACGGTTGGCGTAGTTGACTTCGGACTGGTTCTGCCAGCTGTACTGGATTTTGGACTCAGTTACAACGAAGAATACGTTGAGGGGGCCGGAGTAGGTTCCCATCTGGGAAATGTCTACGTCGGCGAGGATGGTATCGTTGGAGCGGGAAAAGCTCATGTCGATGTCGAACGGAGTGGGAGCGTTCATGGCCTCCAGCAAGTAGGGGAGGTAAGAACCGTAGAGGGAGTTGGTGGCGCTACCACCAGAGAAACCGGCATCACCGTCGAAGGTGGACGTCGGGAATCCGGAAACGTTGTAGTAGTTGTTACGAGCAGCCGATTCGGTGGTCTCGAAGGGGTCACCGTTGGCCTCGTGGTTTTTGATGACGACTACGGGCCAGCCGTTGTCGATCAGCTCACTGGAACCGATAGAGGATCCAGGGCAGAAGGTACACCATGTACCGGTTGCGATTTCCAGAACCACTGCTTTCTTAGTGGCTCCCTGGGCCTGGACTGTATTGAAGCCAAAACAAGCTGCAATTACCAGACCCATCAATAGAGTAAACTTTTTCATAAGCGACAGAAGGTATTTTGGATATAAAACGAGATCGAAATATTTGAATCGAATCTTTAATGTAGAAAACAATTTAATAGAATGTAAAACCCTCTCCAAATTCAACATTTTGGGATTTCGCTCTTCAATCTGCTTTTTCCATCACTCAATCCCCATTTGTCTCATTATTTTCCCTTCGGCAGAAACGATTTTTTGTCGCCCCCAATACAAAACCAAAGGGCTAAATCCATTTAACCGCTCATTTCCCCTCTCCGTCCACCTGTACATCACGGGCCAGGGTCTCGAATACCGGCTCAAATCCCTGCTGCTCATACCAGCGGCGAGCCGCTTCATTCTTTTTGTACACCTTCAGCTCCAGCCGTCGGTTTTTACTTTCCTTCGCCAGCTCTTCCGCATACACCAGCAATTGACTCCCCACTCCTTTTCTCCGATGTTCCTCTCCCACCACAATCATGTCCACCAGGATATAGTGCTCCCGCACCGCAATGGGGCCGCTCCGCTCCCGGTACTCCAATGCCATCATGCCCATGACGGTCCCGGCATCCACAGCCACATAGACCTGAAAAGCAGCATGTTTGAACATATCGGTCACCATATGGGGCGTCCGCGTGCCGCCCGGCAAGCGCCGGAAACGGTCCGGGTACCACTCCAGATGGAGCCGGTCCAGCTCATTCAACAGGGGAATCATCTGCGGGATGTCCATGCGTTCTGCCCGTCGTATATACATGCTGTGAATCTACAAAAAAATTCACCCCGCCTGCTGCACAGCAGCCTGACGGGGTGGTCTGATGGATACCAGGATATCTTCAAATTTGCTTTGGATATGAAGAGATCTGTCGGATGGAGGCATCTGTCCCTTTCAATCAAACTCACTCCCCAATTCAGTCCATCGCAGGTCCTGATCATCCATTTTTGTGGGGGCGGTGGGTTTTATGATTTCAGCTCTGATAATAACCGCCCCCTGCCTTTTCAGGCACTTTACTGAAAGATCCACTGATTAAATTCTAGCAGAAGACTCCTTCAGAAGACTTCAATAGCTTTTGGGTTGGGTTTTGAAATTTTTAGCGCTTGGTATCACTGATTGATATGGATCAAATGTAAAAGGCTCCCCATTCTGCCCAAAACCCTTTTCAAAGGTTTCCTTACACCGCGCATTCTCCTCTCCCAGCGGCCCTTTTCACATAGGAAGGCCTTGAAGCGGGATTCGAAAGGAGGAGGTAATGAAATGGAAAGAGATAGGTCGAATTTATTGCAGGGAAACTCAGGGGAGATTGTCGGCGCGCTGGAAACTTCGCTCTTCGGCCCCGTAGGAGCGGTTGTCGTTGAGAATGGTAGAATAGTTATTCGCATCATCCTGGCGGATGGTAATTTCTTTCTGAGACCGGGCCCGCCCGGTCTCGAAAATGGCCTCTCCCGGCTCCACCGACCGCAGCCGGAACTTGACCGGACGCCCTTCCGCGTCCAAGGCGACGATATAGTACACGTCGTGGCCCCGCTGCTCGATCCGCATCTTTTCCGCCAACAGCGTATCCCCATTGACCAGAAAATACCCCCGGCCTTCAAGGGTAAACTCATCCAGTTGTTTCCAGGTCTCGATCGTCGCGCCGCCGGGACCATTCCGCTTCCAACTGCCCAACAACCACTTGAAATGCTCCAGCAGCACCGGATCGGGGGCCCGGGAACCCGAACGGGGGCGGTAATCGAGGTCATTGCGGCGGGTATTCAATTGCAGGTAGACGTTGTCGTTGGACAGGCTGCGCAATTGCCGGTACTGCCCGAGGTCCTGAACAGTGTCCCGGACATTCCCGTAGCGGTTGGTCACGATCATATTGCCCGGATTGAGGTTGGCGGAATCGTAATCAAATGCCACAAAGTTCGCCGAGGGAATCAGACTGTCCCAGTTGACTTCGAGTTCGGGCCGCCGGGGCATCTCTCCATCGGTCAACAACTCCACCGGCGACGTGTCCAGGCTGTCTGCGACGCGGTTCAGCACCAGACGGTCCTGATTGGGCACCGTGGGCTCCTCGGCTTCCTCGGGCACCACCGGCGTTTCCGCGCGCTGCCGCGGCTCTTCCACCGCGGTCACCGGACTGCTCAGGACAGCAGGTTCCTTCGGACCGGCCAGCCGCCAGAGCGCAATGCTCAACACAATCAGCAAGGCCACCACGCTGCCGCCCCAGACAAAAGGCTTCCAGGGCCGCCCGGGATGGGGCGGGGCCTCGGCATCCAGGCGGCTTTCCAGCCGTTCCCACGCCGAAGGCGGGGGCGTCTGGTCCCACTGGTCCTTTTGGTCCCGATACTGATCGAAGATGTCCTTTTTCGGCGCCATGATCAGCCAGCCTCGTGGTAGTTGCGTTGTTCAATGAGCTCGCGCATTCGACGCTTCGCGAGCAAAAGCTGAGATTTTGACGTGTGGATACTGATGCCCAGCATTTCCGCGATTTCGCGGTGCTTGTAGCCTTCCAACACGTACAGGTTGAATACCGTCCGGTAGCCGGTCGGCAGACTTTCCAGGAGTTCTTTTAACTCCTGAAACGCCAACTCGGTTTCCACCGTGACTTCGGTCCGCAAATCTACATCGTTCACGTCAACTGTATCCCGAAATTCGTGCCGCGACCGCAGCAACATCAGGCATTCGTTGACCACAATTTTTCGGATCCAACCCTCAAAACTCCCTTTTCCCGAATACCGATCCAGCTTGGTCATCGCCTTGTACATCCCGGAAATCAGGGCCTCTTCGGCGAGGGCATCGTCCCGGATATAGCGGCGGCAGACCCCAAACATACGGGGCGCAAAGCGATCATAGAGGGCCTTCTGGGCCCGCCGATCCTTTTGCTTACATCCCGATATGAGTTGCTCTTCCGTCACGGTAAAAGGGTTCAATAAGGTAGATGCAGGGAAATGGCTTTTTGGTGGGTGAAAAAGAAATAATTTTTTACTCCATACGAAAGGGACTGGGAATGAAGTATTTGGGGGAGCAAAAAAATCAATCCTGTTCGTAAACCCGCAGGACCCGCTGACCAATATTGACGAGGATTTCGTAGGCAATGGTCCCGCTCGCTTCCGCCATTTCATTCACCGAAATCATTTCGGTGCCCTGCTGGCCGATGATCACCACTTCATCGCCTGCCTGTACCCCCGGCACCTCGGTGACGTCCAGCATCAGCATGTCCATGCAGACCCGCCCCACAATGGGCGCCCGTTGGCCCCGGACCAACAAGCTCATTTTTCCATTGCTCAAATCCCGGCGCACCCCATCCGCATAGCCAATCGCTACCGTCGCCACCCGCGAGGGCCGCTGGGTCACATCCGTGCCGCCGTAGCCGATGGCCACCCCGGCGGGATACGCGTGGACCTGCGTCACCACGGAATGGAGACTCGCCACTTCCAGCAAAAAGAGGTCCTCCGGCGGCGTTTCCACCGGAGAAACACCGTAGAGGCCGATGCCCACCCGTACCATCTCGAATTGGTATTCGGGAAAGCGAAGGACGCCCGCGGTATTGACCAGGTGGCGAATCGGAGCCGGATTCCCCTCCGGCAATTCCAAATGGTCGCAGAAATGCAGGAAGCGCCGGGCCTGGGCCTGGGTCGCGGCATTTTGGACGGGATCGTCGGCGACGGCGAGGTGCGACATCACCGAAACGACCCGGGTGCGGGGATGTTCCGCCAGGAATTTTCCGAGGGCCGGTAGGTCTTCCTCGGAGAAGCCGAGGCGCGACATTCCGGTATCGACGTTCAGGTGGACCGGAAAATATTCCCGGCCCAGTCGCTCGCCGGTCCGCACGTAGTTTCGGAGGATGTCCAGGCTGTAAATCGTCGGTTCCAGGTTGTAGCGGTACAATTGGTCGAGGTTGGCGGGGTCCGCGTTCATGACCATGATGGGGACGCGGATGCGTCGGGTCCGCAGCTGGATGCCGGCGGTGGTATAGGCGACGGCGAGGTAATCGACGCCTTCGCGTTCGAGGAGTTGGGCGACTTCCCAGTCGCCCGCACCATAGCCCATGGCCTTGACCATGGCCATCATACGGGTGGGCGCTGCGATCCGGGACCGCAATTCGCGGTAGTTCGAAGCGAGGTGGTTGAGGTTGATCTTGAGGTAGGTGGCGGAGACGCGGCGGCTCAGGTAGGGCACGATGCGTTCCAGTTCGAAGCGGCGGGCTCCTTTGAGGAGGACGACGGAGCGGCGGAAGCGGTCGTAGTCGAACGCGCCGAGGAAGGTGTCGACGTCCGGATAGGAGCGGATGGCGGAGTCGGTGACGAGGCTGGAGAAAATGGGCCCGATGAGGAGGACGTTTTCGGGGCCAAAGAGTTGGAGCGCGAAATCGAGGATTTCGCGGTGCGGGCGTTCGCGGTGGGAGCCGCGCAGGTCGAGGTCGGACAGGATAACGATGCGCCGAGGCTGGCTTTGCGTGGCCTGGAGAATGGAGAATGCGTTCTGGACGGAGGCCATGTCCGCGTTGTAGGCATCGTTGAGGATGGTGATCTCGGGATTGTCCGTGAGCATTTCCATCCGCATCGATACCGGGAACAGTTCCTTGATTTGTCCCTGAATTTCCTCCCATTCCATCCCTAAATGACGCGCCACCAGCAAAACCAACAAGATGTTTTCCCGGTTCGCAATCCCCTTCAGGTTCCATTCGATCCGTTTTTCTTCCCCCCCTTCCACCAACACCAAGGCATTTCCTTCCACACCCTTCAAACCCAAATCGGCCTCCTCAGCTTTTCCCGTCGTCCGCAACGGAAATCCAGCCGCCCGCAACGCGAGGAGCACCATTTGATCGTCCGATCCCACAAACACCTGCTCACAGCCCCGAAACAATTGCAATTTCTCCACCAATTTGTCTTCCGGAGAAGCAAATCCCTCCGCGTGGGCATCTCCAAAATGGGTCATGACTCCCCAATCGGGCTGGATCATAGCTGCTAAAACGGCCATTTCTCCCTTTTTCGAAATCCCCGCCTCAATGAATACCAGGTCTTCATCCACATTCTGGGACAAAATCGACAGGGCGACCCCCATTTGGCTGTTGAAACTGCCCGGACTTCTGCCCACCCGAAACCGTTCTCCCAGCACTTGTCCGAGCCATTCTTTGACCACCGTTTTCCCATTGCTTCCCGTCAAACCAATCACTTTTCCCTTCAATTGCTGTCGGTGGTGACGCGCCAGGGCCTGCAACGCCAACAAGGTATCGTTGACCACCAGAGCCACCGCCCCCTCCGGAACTACGGACGCATCCGATACCCAAAATTGGCGGACGCCCTTCCGGAATGCCTCCGCCACATAGCGGTGGCCATCGCGCTTGTCTTTCAACGCGATGAACAGGGTGGAACCCGGCCGGTGAATCTTGCGGCTGTCAAACGCCAGGACCGCCCCCGAATCATTTGAGACGGACCGGTCTCCTATAATTTCACCGCCAATGGCCCGCTGTATTTCCAACAGGCTGTACGCAATTCGGATCATCCGTAGGCAGCTTTTTGGTCAAATGACGAGAAGGAAAATACGAGGAACCCGGCACTGATCAAACAAATTGTGGCCATGATCAGGGTTCCGTAGACAATATTGGGGGCATTTTCGGGCGCGCTGAAAAAGGGCACCATGAACAATACGAACAAACTGAAGCGCATCAGGGCATTGATCGCAGTGAACAGGGTATTGACGCGGCCGATCATGTGGTTCGGGACGACGCGCACGAGGTAGGTGATGCGGAGGATTCGGGTGCCAGCGTTGGCAATGCCGACCAGGAAACCGGCCACGTAAAAGGCGGCGAGGGATTTGAAGAAGGTGAGGAGGCAAAACAAAAATGTGGCCACGAGCAGGAGGCCTATGATTTGTTTGATCAGGTTACTGCGGGCCATCCATTTCGCCAGTATCACTCCGACCAGGCCCGCCACAATGGCCCCAATGGCATATAGCATTTCGAAGGTCCCCATGACGGTGGCTCCGCGCTCGAAATCGTAGCTCAAATGGCCCTGGATATAAATGGCGAGGCAGGATTGGATGAAGACGAGGAGGACGAAGAAAATGGTATAGGAGGCAATGCCAAAAATCACCAGCGGCCGGTTGCTGGCGAGGTAGCGAAAACCGGTTTTCAACCGGTTCAGCACACTGCCTACACTCTTCGAGATATAAGCGCCGGGCTGGTACTTGATCAGGGAAATGACCGAGACACTCAGCATATAGGTCCCGCCGTCCAACAGGAACAATTCGTACAGTTGCCAGCGGTGGAAATGGTAATCGGCGGACAAGAATCCCCAATCAAAGACCAGGCTACCGGTCATCAGCATCGGCCCGACCAACATCCCGATGAAATTCGTGGTCTGCCCCTGCAATTCGATGGCGCTGTTGACCAACTTGTATTTTTCGGGCGGCACCAACTCCTGGCAGAAGGCGTACAGGTTCGGGTAAAACAGGGTCCAGGAACAAATCGTCACGCATTCCACCAGCGCAATCAGACCAAAGGGCATTTCTCCGGTCATTTTCCCGTACAACCCCGCCAATCCGATCAACGCAAAGTCCACGGTCTGGAGGATCTGGAAAATCCGCTTGCGGTTGTAGCGATCGATGAGCGTCCCGGCGTACAATCCCCAAATCAGGGTCACGAGGGTCACGCCCGCCATCATCAGGAAGATTTTGAGGTTGCCATTTTCACTTTCGGGGAGGTTGACGAGGTACCAAGGAATGGCCAGCACGGTAATTCCCGAAGCAAAATTGGAGACGGTATTGGCGGTAAAGAGGAGAAACAGGTTCCGGCGCAATGGCATGGGCGCAAAGGTAAGGAAAACGGGCACTTCCGCTTTCCGGGTCCAACCATCGGCCGCTTAGCGGACGTTCTTCTTGCGGTTCTGCACGTAGTCTTCGTACACAAACTCGCCCAATCCCTTCAGGCTGGCGTAGAAGGCCCGCCCGTTGTTCACCTGGGTAAACTCACGCACAAATTGCTGGAGCCAGGGGTCTTTCGCGATCATGAAGGTCGTGATCGGAATTTTGAGGCGGCGGCACTGGGAGGCCAGGTTCAGCGTCTTGTTCAGGATCTTCCGGTCCAGTCCCCAGCTGTTTTTGTAATAATCCGCGCCTTCCTTGATACAGGTCGGCTTTCCGTCCGTGATCATGAAGATCTGCTTGTTCGCATTCTTGCGGCGGCGCAGGAGGTCCATGGCCAGCTCGAGACCGGCGACGGTATTGGTATGATAAGGTCCTACTTGCAGATAGGGCAGGTCCTTGATCTGGATTTGCCAGGAATCGTTGCCGAAGACGATGATGTCGAGGGTATCCTTGGGAAAGCGGGTGGTGATGAGTTCGGCCAGGGCCATCGCCGTCTTTTTGGCGGGCGTAATGCGGTCCTCGCCGTAGAGGATCATCGAGTGGCTGATGTCGATCATGAGTACGGTCGAGACCTGGGTCTTGTACTCCTTTTCGACGATCTCCAGATCGTCCTCGGTCATGCGGAAGCTCTCGAGCCCGTGGTTGATCTGCGCATTGCGCATGGAGTCGGTCATGGCGATTTGTTCGAGGGAATCGCCATACGCGTAGGGGCGCCGGTCGGCGCTGGGTTCGTCACCGATCCCGCCGTAGGGGGAGCGGTGGTTGCCCCGCTTCGATTTGCGCAGCTTCCCAAATATCTCTTCGAGCGAGTTTTTACGGATGGTCCGTTCTGACTTTGCCGTCAACCCGAACCCGCCCTCTTCGTCGTCCTTGATATAACCCTGCTTTTTGAGGTCTTCGATGAAGTCCCCCATGCTGTAATCGTCGTTGGTCAGACCGTATTCGCGGTCCAGCTGAGTCATCCAGCTCAGGGTTTCGTCGACGTCCCCGCTCGTATATACCATCAGTTCCATAAAGATGTCCTTCAACCGCTCAAAGTCGGATTTGTCGGACTGCTTGGGAACGTATTTTTCAAACCGGTATCCTATCATGTCTTGCCTTTCGAAATGCTTATGAAAATTAGCCAAAGGGAGAACGGATTTCAAGGGGTATTGTTAAAGTGAGCTTCTTTCACCTTCCCCACCCCGGGTCAGGTCCGATACATTTTGGGGAATCAAGTGATCAAGCTGTTTCAAGACCTACTGCTGACCATGCCAACTATATTGGGGCGTTCTTTGATCGCGTTGGGGCCAGCCAGCACGAAAAACAAAGCTGCCAAGTCCGAACCGGCCCCATTGGGATATCGCCCGATCTGTTCCGGGCACCCCTTAACTGGGTCTGGAAGTGAGTTAACTAGGTAAATAAGTCAGTTAAGTAGATGGAAAGACCAGTTAACTGGGTTCAGAAGCCAGTTAACTGGATGCAAAAACTAGTTAACTGGGTGTGGAAGTCAGTTAACTAAAGATTGAAGCCAGTTAACTGGATTCTGAATTAAGTTAACTAGCTCTGGAACCCAGTTAACTAGACCCAAAAGCTAGTTAACTGGGTGCAGAAGCCAGTTAACTGGATCTAAAACCCAGTTAACTCAAACAAAAAGTCAGTTAACTGGGTCAGGAAGTCAGTTTGAGGGCATATTGACAAACTGAATGAATCTGAGGGGGAAGTGATTCTGCTTCGGTTGGGGCGGGTGGTCCAAGGACCAACCGATGGTTGGAGCCGAGGGGCGGGAAATCCGGGGGGCGGTTTTTTCGTGCCGTGGAATTTGTAACTTGGCCGCATGGAAGGAACTATTGGCATGATCAAATTGGTGCTGGGACAAGAGGCTCCTGAGCACTGGATGTTTTGTGAAGGACAGCCGCTGGCCAAGGCAGACTACCCGGTCTTGCACGAAATGATCGGTGATCGCTTCGGGGGCAATGACCAGGAGTTCTACCTGCCGCTGCTTCCGACTCCGGAAGTCGGCAAGTATGTCGTACGGGTCTCAGACCCGGATCCCAAGCCTTCCTACAACGGCCTGATTTCCCAAATCTGCCTGTTCCTCGGCAGCGAGCTGCCGGAAGGCTGGATGTTCTGCGACGGACGGGTCCTGGCGGCCGATCAGTATCCGGTCCTGGCCCGTACCATGGGCAATAACTACGGCGGAGATGGCCAAACGACGGTCGGCCTGCCCAATATGCCCGCCGGAAACGGCATTTGGTATATCATTTGCGTCTCCGGCGTCGATCCCACCGGTGGAAATACAGGAGAAGAAGAGGACGACGATGATTTTTAACGGGGTCAAACAGCTTTTCACCCACCCCTTTCGTTCATTTTCCCACTCCAACACCACCCCAAAACCCTCATTCCGCAACCATTCGACACCTTTTCCCGTAAAAAATACTGGTTAGTTATGATTTGGTGCCTTTAATTGGTTCTGTTCTCACTCATTTCCCTTAACCATTCATGTTTTTCATTCGCCTACCCCCACCCGGGTCGACGCGAAGCATTTTTACCACACTTTTAAATCCGTATGATTAACAAAACAAAGAATTCAGAGAAAAAATCCGCCTTGATTGAAGAAGCCATCGCGCAATTGGTGGAATCGGGTCACCACCACATCAAAGCCGATACGCCCGAATGGGAAAGCCCCTCCCGTATGGTCAACCGCAACAGCGGATTGGAATTTACCCCCGACATCACTGCCCAAATTCACGGCGCCAAGGTTTACGCAGAAGTGGCCCAACAAACCGAAGATGAACGCAAATTGGTCACGAAATGGCGGTTGCTCGAAACGGTTGCCAGCATGAAAAAGGGAAATTTCAAGATTTTTGTGCCCCGCGGTCACCTGAAATTCACCCGGGACTTGTTGACCCGTTATGATATGCAACCAGAAGTGGTAAAGATGTTTTGAGGTCCTGTTTCCTCAGAAGTGCCCCGGCCAGCGTCGGGGCTTTTTTATGTTTTGTGGGTCCGGAACATCGCCTCTGCCTCCTCCCTGAGCACGCCACCGTCCAATTGCATCGGACGAAACGCCGCTTCAAAGATCTGCTGGGCGGTGACCTGAATTTGTTTGTGGCCGAGTTGGGAAATGTCGTCGATGGAAAGCGCGTAGACGACCCGGTCGACACCGGCCCAGACGAGGGCGCCCGCACACATGGGACAGGGTTCGCCGGTCGTATAGACGGTGCCGCCGCGGAGGGCACCCTTGCCCTCCGATTGCTCAATTTGGGCGATGAGGTTCATTTCGGCGTGTTGGGAGGAGCCATTGCGACTCGAATTCGCCGCGACGGCCACCAACTGGCCGTCGCGCACGAAGGCAGCACCGTAAGGTGCGTGGCCCTGGTGGGCGGCCTCGATGGCCACCCGCATAAATTCAGTATCGGCATTGGTATTCATTGGCGCGGGCTTAGAAGCGTACAGTTGCCAGGATAATGCGCTCGCATTCAAATTGTTTGGGAACAATGTCGAATTAAATTCGTGTTATTAAACAAGTGTTCAATATATTTGTATATGCCTCGTCGCAAAACCACCGAAGACGAATTGTTGCAGAAATGCATTGAAGTATTTCGCCGCCGCGGATACAATGGCACTTCCATGAAGGAATTGGCCGATGCGTGTGGTCTGACGAAGGGTTTATTTTACCATTACTTCCCCAGCAAGAAGGCCATCATGGAACAGGCCCTTGCGAATGTACTGTCGTACTTTCGCCACGTTTGCTTCCGCCAGATGCGGGATCCGGAAATGGACCTTGCCCAGAAGCAGGTTTTGTTCGAAGCCAAAGTTCTTCAGCTGTTTACGTACCACGACGGCGGCTGCCTGATGGCCAATACCGTCCTCGAGTCCATGCACACCAACCCTGAATTTCGGGGGCCGGTCATGGCATTCTTCGATGAATGGCGGGAGGCCATGGCTGTGATGTACCAGGATCAATTGTCAACGGAAGAAAGTCGGGAAAAAGCTACCGCGTCCATTGTCGACATCGAGGGCAGTGTCATCATGATGCGCCTCTATGAAGACAGCTCTTACCTCCGGTCGGCCCTCAAGCGCACCCGGGTGGTTTAGTTTTTTTTGCCCATTTATTAACCAATCGTTTAGCAAAATGAAAGCCCTCAATCGAATCATCAAAAAACCCTTCTTTGGACGCTTTATGGTGCCTTGGAAGAATCCAATTCCAGAGGAAAAAATGGCGACCTGGGAGACCAATTGGTTAACGAGCGGTTCCGGCGGACGGATTCGTGCCTGGCATGGGACAGCACGCTCAGAGGCGCTCGGGGTGCTGATCCTGGGCCATTCGATGGGCAAACGCGCCAAGGGCGATTTCCTCAAAACGGGGTATGCGGACCAGCTGCGCGATGCAGGCTACCATGTATTCTTGTTTGACTTCAATGGATTTGGGGAAAGCAGCATTGGGAGCTTTCAATTTGACCAGGATCTTGAGGCAGTGATCCAATGGGCCAAGGCAAGTTATCCGAATCTCCCGATGGGTTACCACGGCATTTCGTTCGGGAGCAATTGGGGATCGGTGGTGGCTGCCAAGGAAGGACAACCCTTCAAACGGGTCATTCTCGAGTCGGCTCCGGTCAACCTGCCGGAATTCTGGGAAGGATACCCTGCTGCCTATCGGATGCTGAATTTCATGTTCTTCTTCTCTCCCAAGGCCCGGAAGCAAACGGACTTTGAAGCGGCCGTTGGCCGCATCCGCAATTTGGACAAGCTACTGTTGATCTATTCGGATACCGACACCGTGACGCCACTGTCTTATGCCCACCGAATGCAGGCGGCCAGCCAGGTTCCCACTCAATTGGAGGTATTTCCCAATGGCGAACACACAAAAATTATCGCTTCCGATCCTGAACGCTATTTGAACCTTGTCTTAGAGCATTGGCGGGGGATGCATCCGGAGTCCAAACCGGTTGCTCCCCTGGCCAATCAATTGTGATTGCGAAGCAGGATTTTCTTGAACCAAACCTTATTTCCGGCCATTTCCACCCGCAGAATATACGCTCCAGGTGGCAATTGGTACAGGTTGTTCCATTGATAAGGATAGGCATTTCCGTCCATTTCCCGCACCAAACTCCCTTCCGCATTGTACAGGGCCAATCTCCGTGCTCTTACTTCCGGCGGCAATACAATGTTCAGATCGCCGGTGGCAGGATTGGGAAAGGTCCGAATCAAATCAGATGCAGCGGCATGGGGACGGTTGAGGGCGGTAAAATCAATGGTAAAATAAGCGGTGTCCACTGCCACCGCGCCGCTATCGCCCTGGACCCAAATCTCGAGTTGGTTGAGGCTGGGGGCATACGGAGGAATCAGGAAGGTATAATCGACGTTGAGGAAGAAACTTGATTCGCCGGGGAGCAAGGTGGAATCCGACGCGACCACGTGGGTATCGCTGTTGACGGCGAAATGGGTGAACAGGCGGCTGTTGTAGTCGTCCTCGGAGATGTTGCGGACGTGGATGTCGAACGCATAAGGATTGAAAGGCACGGGCATCGAGGGAAAGCCAACGAATCCCGACTGCCCAAACCCGAAGGCGGGACCCCTGAAAATGAACACATTGGAAGTGTCTTCATTGGAAACGGCGGAGAAGTTGTCGTCGGTCACCCAAATGATGACGGGATTTGAACCCAAGGCGTAGAGGCTGGATTCGAATTCGTAATCCAGAATGTCTATGAGGATGCTGTCGCCGGGATTGAGGCTCGGAATGGTGAGGGTGTCGACGGGAAAGGGGCCACTGCCGCTTACCCGTTGGAAGGTATAGAGATCGCCACCAAAGGGAATATTGCCCGTATTTCGCACAAAAAAACTGATGGAATCGACATCGTCCTCTTCTGCAATGGCGGGAAATCCCTGGACTCCGGGAGCGGTAATCTGAAACGCAAATTGGCCCCATAGCGGCTGGCCGGAGAGGAAGCAGAACAAGAAGAGAATGGGCAACGCGATGGATTTCATAGGGCAGGTATTCTAAGAGGGAAGAGAAAATAACTGAGAATTGTTTGGTCTGGAAAAAAGGTGGGGATCGGAGGCATCGCCCCCGATCCCGGGGAGAAGCGTTTAAAAGAAATTTGCGGCGGAATTGAGCTTCATGCGGCTCACAACGATTTCGTAGATGTCCGAATTGCTGTCCTCGCTGACGAGGATCACGTTGTCCGGGCCGAGGATGGCATTGTCGAGGAGGTTGGTGGGAACGGTGGAGAACCAGAAAACCGGGTCCAGGAGGAGTCTGACTTCGAGGTTTTGGTCGTCGGACAAGGTGACCTGCTCGGCATCGATTTCGAAGAGTTCATCTCCGTCGTACTCGAATCGGATCGGGATGACTTCGTTGTTGGAATGCGTATAGTCGCCGGTGATGACCAAGGGCGGAGTGTCGGCGCCCTCGAACAGATCAATGCTGAATTCCAATTCTTCGTAGGTGCCGGATTCGAGGACAATATCCGGGAGGGCAGGGGTGGCATTTCCCGAGGCAAAATCAATCGTGGTCACCTGGTCGATTTCCACGACTTTTTCCCCTCCGTCATTTCCCTGCAATTCCCCCTCAAACTCTATCTCTTCCAGCACCAGGCTTCCGGAATGGAATACGAGGTTGCCACTCATGACCCGCAGCGGAATACTGGTCTTGTTGATTCCGACTTCAAATTGCATCGCGGCCTCTTGTTCCCGCTGACATCCCAAGAAAGCACCTGCAACCAAAAGCAATACCAATGAATTTCTGAGCATCTTTTTCATTTTAGACAGTTTTATTTGGTGAACGAGAATTGTCGTTGTTGACGATTCAAAGGTGGAGAAAGTGGCGGGGGACCTCAATTTCAAATCCCCAAAATCTATACGGTTCAGCAGCTCATTAAAACCGAATAAATACCCATTTTTTCATTATTATTGATTTCACCCCGTTTATATCTATTCACTTCAGTTGTTCGTCAATGCTGGTAAAATTGATCCAATCACTCAGTCGCGAAGAGGCCCGGGCCTTTAAATTGCTGGTCCAGCGGATCAAAAGTGACCAGCAGCGCCTGACCCTTCAGTTGTTCGATTTGATTCGACGCCATTCAGGTGCGCCGAAGACGGGATGGCTCACCAAGCAGCTTTACAGCGAGGATACGCCCGGTCACCGACAGCGGCTCTATCTGCTCAGGGCCAAATTGCTGCGCGAGTTGAAGCGGAGTATGCTCCACCATCACTTTGAGTTGGACCCGGAACAAAAGGCGCTCAATGATTTTTCGTTGGGGAAGGTTTTGCGGAAAAAGGGCCTGTATACGGAGGCCAGGGAATTGTTGCAGCGGTGTATTCGGGAGGCAGAAAAACAGGACCTGTTTGAGATCAAAGAGTTGGCGTATAAAGAATTGCTGACCTTGAGCAGCGAAGACCTCAGCATTGACGTCCCGGGACTGGTGACGGAACGGGGAGCAAATCTGGAGCGGTTGACCTTTTTTCAGGAGAGCCAGAATTCGATGGCCTTTGCGCTTCAACGGCTGCGGAAATCGAATTTTGGAGAGGGGGGCGATGACATTTTGGAGGTGATCCAAGGGGTCATGGCCGGTTTGGCGGCCCACCAGGACTTTTTCAAATCTCCCAAGGGCCGCATTCGTTTGTTCAATTTGACTTCCAGCCTTCTCCTCCAACAACGGGCCTTTCCCCAATTGGAAGTGTACCTCCTCAATGAGCACGCGCATTTTACGGAGCAAGGCCTCTTTTCCAAATCAACCCACCGGACCAAGATCATCATGCTGATCTGGCTCGTCAACATCACCTTCAACAACCTGAAATTTGAGGATTCGATGGCGTGGTGCGCTGAATTGAAGCAAGCGCTGGATGAATTTCAGGGGATGCACCGGGACCAGTTCATCGCCAATTACCACAATAGCCTGGTCAACAACTATATGGCGCTCGGCCAGCTGGAGGCGGCGCAACAATTGCAGGAGCGGCTGGCGGACAAAGACGAGAGCGAATTCTCCGGCAATACGGCGTATTTGGTCAATTTGAATTTGGCGGCGGTCTATTTCCGGCGCCAAAAGTACCGGATGGCGTTGCGGCAACTGACCCGCATCCGAAATTTAAATATCTACCAACAACAGGAGCCGTTTGCCCGCTTGTCGCTGGACCTGTACGAATTAGTATTGCGCTTTGAGCAGGGGGATTTCGACTTTCTGGACGAACGGATTGGGCAGGTCAAAAAGGAGTGGCAGGCGCACTGGGGCGACCATCCCCGGGCCGCGCTGTTTTTGGCCGCGATCCGAGCGTTTACCGACCGGGCCTTTTTAGGCGCGGATCCGTGGCAAGACCCGGCCGTGATTGCACTGGCCGCAGAGCCTTTGGACATCAATTTTGAGTCTCGGGAG
Source organism: uncultured bacterium (assembly GCA_963923035.1). Lineage (GTDB taxonomy): Bacteria > Bacteroidota > Bacteroidia > J057 > JADKCL01 > CAWUKT01. The sequence continues at coordinate 291,643 of CAWUKT010000001.1, read as the reverse complement.
GCCATTCCCTATCCACTGTGGTTGGAAATGCGGCGGACGGGGCAGAGTTATCAGGAAATTTACCAGCGGTTGCTGAACGCAAAACGCGCTGGTGATCACTGAAAGCAATTATTCTTCGTTCTTCCCCTTTTTCTTTTTGCCCTTCTTCCCTTTCTCTTTTTTCCGCAACTCCTCCATCTTCCCAAAATCGGGCGAATGGTGGCTCGGATCGATGATACTAGCCTCGACTATGTTGATGCCGTCGGGCTTGGCATTGCGGATTTTATCCATTTCGGCCTTGACTTCCGGCGGGAGATTGGGCTCGTCGGGCATCGTCGCATTTTCCACTGCCTCCTTCACTTTCTCCACCTGTTCCTTTTGTTCCGCGGCTTCTTTTTCCTGCTCCGCTTTCCGGTTGGCCTTTCGTTCCTTTCGTTTGGCTTCGCGTTCTGCCTTCGCCCGCTCCCGCTCGGCTTCGCGTTCCGCTTTTTTCTGGTCCCGCTCCGCTTTCCGCCGCTCCCGTTCGGCTTCCCGTTCCGCCTTGGAAGACTCCCGTCCCGACCGGGCCGACTCTTTGGTGGGCGCTTTCTTCTTGGTCTCCCCCTCCAATTCGGGATGGGGCCTCAAGATAGCCGCTTCTTCCATCCGCGCCGCTTCGGGGATGGACGTCGCCCCAAAGAACCAATGGAAAAGCCCACCCGACTGATCGGTCTGGTGCAATTCATGGACCATCGCCCGGACCTGTAGCTGGTCCTTGGGGGCGCTGTCATTGGCCTCTTCTTTCGCCATTTCCCGCACTTGCTTGTCCACCACGCCCGGGAAAATCTCGGCCAGGACCACCAACGGTTTGAGGGCATGGTCCTCCTTCTTGGTCATGCTGATTTCAAAGGGCCAAATCCGGCTGTTGGCCTGCAAATCGGGGTGGTTACGCAGCGCATGGACGACAGGAATCCCCGTCAGGGCCTGGCTGCCAACGCTTCCCGCCCCGTACAATTTCCACACTTCCTGGACACCCTTGGTCTCGGCATCGGTGTGCCGGAGCCGCTGCAATTTCGCCTCCCCAAAGGCGAGTTCATCGACGCCCTTCCAGGGGCTCTTGGCGGTGAGTCCCTCCCATTCCACATCGCGCGCATGCCCCCAGAAGGGACCTTCTTCGGCGAACTTGGCATTCATCTCCGCCGCCATCTCAAAGCGGTTGTTTTCGTTGAGTTCGTCGTCCTGGAGGTGTTCGGCGAGGTACTCCCATACCCCCTGCCAGCCCGGTTTTCCGGTGAGGAGCTGGGCAAATCCCTGGGGATAGCCGAAGGCAAAGTCGAAGCCCACGAGGGTGCGGAGGCCCGCCTGGGTGAGGTCGCGGAGGCGCGCCTCGAGGTGATGCCGGGCCCGCTGCCGGGTCCGGCAATAGGTCTCGGTGACGGTCCACTGGCCGTCGCGCTGGCTCCCCTCCCCGATCCAGATGTTGTCTTTTTTCTGGCGGTCGTCTTTTTTGTGCTGCGGTCCGGGCTCGTCCTTCCCCGACCAATCGACCATGATATAGGCGTCAAAGAGTTGGTTCATGCTGCAAATGTTTCCTCTAATTTACGGAATAATTGGATGGGAGGCGGGGACAGGTCTTTTGGGAATTTTGGTTGGGGGAAGTTACTTTTGAAGACTGGCCCCGTAGTTCAATGGATAGAATAGGAGTTTCCTAAACTCTAGATGCAAGTTCGATTCTTGCCGGGGCTACCAAAGAGGACGAAACCGTCAAATGCGGTCTTCGTCCTTTGTTTTTTGGGTCCAAAATCGGCCCGTGCTGATCAAAAACGTCGAAAATGGTGTTGAGTCTTGGAGTTCGATAAATCAAACGACCTTTTCAAGTAAAGGAGCGCTCCAAATTGCCTGCTACCTGGGAAAAACAGTCCTAAGAGCGCTCCAAGCCCCAGAATCCCCCTCCCAAGTTCGATATCGGTCCGGGGATGCATACCCAAAGAGGACAGCAACCACTCCCAACTGACCTTTGACCTTTGGTTTTTCCCTCCCTGCGGCCCCCAATGCCCCAAAATGCTCCCCATAGAACTGACTTCGAAGTTCGATTTAGAGATGAGGTTGGGGGAGCGGGGCCCATCATTCGGACGGGAGCACCCGGCCAGCTTGTGATTCTTGGCAACAAAGTGGGGCATCTACCTTTTAAGAAAAAATGAATTACTCCAGCAACCCTCCTACCCAACCACCCTGAACGCCCATCCCTCCCCAACTTTCCCCACTGCCACCTCCAACTTATTTCGTATCTTCATTGTGGAAGGAAGAGCTATTCATTGAAATCAACACCCAGCAATTCAATTGACGATGCGCAAAGGATACAAGCCCTCGTTGAAGAAAGTCGGCTCGGGATTTGGATCGTCCTTCTCGGTCAAACAGTTCCAGGACCCCGCCCCGCAAGACAATCCGCCCTTCTGGCATTTCCACCCCGAAATCGAGTTGGTCTATGTGAAGGGCGGGAGCGGACGGCGCCATTTTGGGACCCACCTTTCCTATTACCATTCCGGAGACCTTGTCTTGATTGGCTCGATGCTGCCCCATACGGGGTTCACCGATCGCCTGACTCAGAATGAGTCCGAGACGATTGTGCAGTTCACGAAGGACTGTTTTGGGCCGGGATTCTTTCAAATTGAGGAAATGAAGGAGGTGCAGCAACTGCTTGAGAGGGCCAAGGCGGGGATTGCATTCCATGGGGAAGCCAAACAGCAGATCGGGGCGCGGGTGGAACAACTGAATTCCCTCCCCAATTTTGCCCGGATGATAGAACTGCTCTGCATCCTGCAGGAGATGGCCTGGACCGAAGAGTACGAAATCCTCAACGCGGATGGGGTGGCGTTTGAGGTAGAACAGGCGGACAACGACCGGATCAACCTGATTTACAACCACGTACAAAAGAATTTTCAGCGGGCCCTTCCTTTGGCCGAAATCTCCGCCATTGCCAGCATGACGGTCCCCTCATTTTGCCGGTATTTCAAACGGATCTCGGGAAAAACCTTCACCCTCTTTGTCAACGAAGTCAGGATCGCCCACGCTTGCAATCTACTCACCGAACAACACCTCAGCATCTCCAACATTGCCTTGGAAAGTGGATTCAACAATTTTTCCTATTTCACCCGAATTTTCAAAGACATCACGGGTTGGAGTCCATCCGCCTACCGAAAACAATTTACCCAAGTCATGAACATCAAAGATGCCAACAAGAAATCTTGATGGCATCCAGGTGAAAAAAAAAATCGATATTGTTCTATTTACCTGGCTCCCGCCAGGTTGATGATTTCAGTGTATTGGTGATCAAATACATTTCCTTCGACGAAGACCGAAAAAGAATAGTCTCCGGTTCCCAACTGATTCAAATCGAACCTGGTCTGAAGCTGTTCCCTGGAATTGAAATCTCCTTCGTAAAGCACCTGCCCGAAATGATCTTCCATCTGGACGTAAACGTGGGTATCGCTCGGGAAATCCATGCTGACATTCAGATAGCGAGCAGAAATGTCAATCTGCGGCGGCAAGATGGTCTGGGCGCTGTCGGCATCAATGATCAACCAATCTTCCGTTTTCGTAATGGGTTGGAGTTGAATCAGCCCATCATTCTCCACCACCAAGACGTAGGATCCCTCGGGAAGGTTTTTGAGGTTGTACTTGCGATCGACCTGGGACCGGGAGTACAATTCTTCGTGCAATGTAACCCCATCCAAATCCAAAAAGGACACGCGAATTTTTTGTTCCCCTGGATTTTGGAGCTTCAGAACGAAGGTGTTCGGGTCGGAAACTTCGGCCTGAAAGTCAGCGCCTCCGCTGGCCCTACCCGCATGGAAAAAACACAAGAACAAAGCAGTAATGACGAATATGCTTGCTGTTTTCATGATAGATGTTTTTAGATGAACAGTTCAAAGGTAGGCGGCTGGGAAAAGGTTTTCTTGTCCTGGATTACCCACTATATCTCCTATTTTACCCCACTTGCAAAGGATGATTCACAGGAAGAGAAAGTGAGCATTTGAAGGAGGGTTGGCAATGTCGTTTGGGAGGGAAAATGGGGAAATCATGGGATGAGCCGTGCAATAGGTTCACCCCGTCACTCCAAGGCAATAGATCGCAAAGGCTTTTTATCCTTTACAATGACATCGCGCACCAGAATATTGAAAGTGTCGATATTCAATACCCACTTTCAAAAAGCCTGCCCAAGACCCGAGCCCTCCTACTCAACTACCACCCGAACCACCTCCCAGCGCTCCTCCACCGATACCTTCACCCAATACATCCCCGCCCCCAATTCCTCCAAATCCAAAGTCGCTGAATTCTCAGGGCTCTCAACCCGCTTGAGCATCCGCCCATCCACACCAAAGACCTCGACCACGCCTCCCGCCAAGGCGGCATCCCATTCGATCTGGACCCGGCCCGAAGAAGGATTCGGATACACGCGAAAGGCCGGAGTGGGATCGACAGTACGCGCCAAGTCCTTGTTGCCGCCGGTCGTCGTGCGGATGGACGCCCTGAAGGCGGCGTCAAAAACGGAGTACGAAATGGCATTGTACCACAAATTCCCGCCGCTGTAAGCATTGGAGAAAGTGTACCGGAGCGAGGCATCGGTGAGTTGGAAGGTGTATTGCTGGCCGTCGGTGACGGAAACGGGGTTGGGCAAGGTGATGGTTTGCCAGCCGGAGCCGGCACTGATGCCGGACGCTTCGTAAATGGGCGTTCCGGAAACGGTATTTCCCTGAAATACTTTCAGGGTCGATCCCGAAATCGCCAGGACCAGGTTGACTTCTACGGACACGAGCTCCCCATCGGCGATGGCGGTGAAGGACTGCCCCATGTCGTTGAAGTTGAAATAACTCAAGACACCAGTCCCGGTGGGCTGCTCGATGGTCACGATGGCCGCTTGCCCATCCGTCGTGGCATTGGCCGTCACCGCGGAGGAAGCCCCGGCGCTATTTTCGGCCTTGATCCGGTAGAAATAAGCCGTATTGCTGCTCAATCCGCCATCGGCATAGCTCGTCGTATTGGCGGGCAAATTGGCGATCACCGCATAATTGGAGGCATTTCCGGTGGAACGCTCCAAAACAAAGGCATCTTCGTTGTTCAAATTGTCGGACCAGCTCAGTGAAATGCTGGTTTGGCCGGTCGATGTCGCGGCCAAATTGGACGGTGCCGCGGGTGGGGTGGGCGTGCCATCCGAGGGCGTCGTGGCACTCACAATGGCTCCAGCCGCCGTACTGGAACCATCGCTGACCGAGATGCGGTAGTAATAGGTCGTCAACTGCGTCAATCCTGCATCAGTATAAGAGGTACTGTTGGCGGGGAGGTTGGCGATGGTGGAAAAAGGGCCGCTCGCATTGAGGGAGCGCTCCACGGTATACCCCGTCTCGGTGGTTTCATTGTCCGTCCAGGTGAGGTCAATCTGGTCAAATGCCGTTGGGGAGGCAGTAATATTGGTCGGTTGGTTCAACGTTGGGCCCATCAAGCCGAAGAATTCCGCCGCATAGTAAGACGACCAAAAATCAACATCCGTTGCGTAGGCTCCCGTATTTCCCCCTTGCTGAGATCCTGTGCCGGGATCGATCGCAATGGCGTGGCCCATTCCATTAAAGCTGTAGGAAACCACCAATGAATTTCCGCCGCCGTCCCGGTACTCCTTCTTGTTTACAGTCGCATTTCCCAAGAAAGCCGGATCGTTCACTTCTGGCGTTTGGTCGATCCCGTGTACGTTGGTCCATTGCTCCACCACCTCTGTCTCGTTCATGTAGTACACTGTAAAATCGCTGGTTCCGTGAAAAACGGAGACCCGGGGCCAGGGCCCCGTAAAGCCGGATGCATTGCGCACCCGGTTCCCCAATTGGGCGGGGGACAAATCGACGTTCCCGAACATGGCCGAAAAAGCCTGGGAAGATCCGTTCGCCACGTCGTAGGGCAAGCCCGCCATGACGGCCCCGGCATTGAAAACCTCCGGATAGGTGGCCAGCATCACTGAAGTCATGGCTCCACCGGCGGAAAAACCGGTAACGTAAACCCGGCTGGCATCCACCGAGAAATTGGATTTCATATAGTCCACCATGCTTTTGAGAGAAGCCGCTTCCCCCAATCCCCGGCTGGCGTCTCCGCTCTCAAACCAATTGAAGCAGCGGGAGAAATTGTTCGAAGTGGATTGTTCGGCGTAAATCACATGGAACTTGAATTGGTCGGCCAGGCTGTTCCAATCCGTTTCGTTGGCGTAGGACGTCGCATTCTGGGTGCAGCCATGCAAGACCAGCACCAGGGGCGCATTGGAGGGCATCCCCGACGGGACGTAGGTGTACATACTGAGGTTCCCCGGATTGGATCCAAAATTGGAGACGGGAGAAATTTGGGCATGGCTCATCCACGCCCACAGCAGGGCTGTACAGGTCAATATCAAGTTCTTCATTCTACTAGCGATTTAGGTTGGGAGTGGAAGTCCCAACGGTTTCCAGGGTAGTATTCACAGATAGAATATAAGTTGAATCCCCGCAAGCCCCCGGTTCAAACTGGAAAACTCAGGCCTTGACTTTGGGGCTTGAAAAGGGGATTCAAAATAAAGAAAATGGCCTTGGGGTGGTCAACACCCAACTTGAATGTTGATGGGAGGAGAAGGACAAAAAGAATCTCCCAACCTTTTTAAATGAGCGTAAAAGGCTGTTTAGAGGCCCTGACATTTCAATTCGCTCATTTTCCCCAACCCACAAGACCGTCCATTCCTTCTCTAAATCCCTCCCAACAGCGCGGAACTCACCTCGTCGATGAAGGCCATCGACTCGGCCTCGATCAACTCGGTCAAGGCGACCCGGTCCTCGAAATTGGGACACGCGACAATCTCGTGTTCGATGATCGGCAGGCTGTTCTCGATGGAGGGGACCAATTGGTACTTGGTGAAATCGCTTCCGCGAAACAGGTTCCAGTATTGCTTGCGAACGGCCTTGTTTTGCCCCGTCAGACAAATGGAGAAGCGTTGCCGCTCGACATCCAGGACGAGGGCGAATTTCAGTTTGTAGGGGGACAATGTGGGCTCCTTCAAAGAAAAATAGCTGTACTCCGGATGTCCCCGGTAGACATTGCCCAACTTGAAGGCGCCTTCGTAGTGCTTTCCCAAATAGGCCCTCACTTCCTTCATGTACCCGATCAAAAAATGGTAGTCCTGCGGGGAAGCACAGGGAGCGGCGGGATCGGTTGCCGTGGGCAGGTCAATCGCTTGGGGACCCGTGGCTTTGAGGTTCGGGGTGCGTTCCAAGGGAATGCAAATGTCGAGGATAAACTTTTGTTCGGGATGGGTAGCCGGATCGTTGTGGTACACTTCAAAATACTGCCCATCTCTAAATTGATGGCCATTTTCAATCACCCACAAGGTCAGACTTTCCCACGCCTTGGGAATGTCTTCCCCCGCAATTTCAAATTTCCCCACTACAAACAGGCCTTTCTCCATGGCAATCGGCCGAATGTCTCCGTCCGCCTCAATCTTCTCCTTCACCTTGATGCAAGCACTGAACCGCACCTTGGGGAGAGGCGTGAGGTTCGGATTGTCGTGGTAGAGGGTAATGGCCTTGAAATCCCGCGGCGACAACACTTGCCGCTCAAAGGCCCAGCCCATGAGCCGTTCGTACATGGCCGCCATTTTGTCAAATTCTCCAATATGGGAAATCGCCGCCAGGTCCATTTTCGGGAGTTCTTTGATCTCAATCTTTGCGTTCATCTGGATCCATTCAATTTTTTGGTGAATGGTCCCAAGGTATTCGGACGACGGAAAAGGGTCTATACCATTCTTGCGAATCAAATCGTGGCCCTCGGATTTAAATTGCGTGGGGCTCACCCCGTAAAATTGCTTTAAGGCCCTCGAGAATGAACTGTCACTGTTGAACCCATATTGATAGGCGAGGTCCACCAAGGTTCGATTGGGGTCGACCAAAAGAATCGCGGCGATCCGTTCGAGTCGCTTCCTTTTGACAAACGCATTGGGGCGCTCTCCGACGACGATGGTGAAGACTTTGTGGAAATGGAAGGGGGAATAATGCGCTTTTTCGGCGAGGCGCTCCAATGACAAATCCGAATCCAGGTGCTGCTCCACATGGTCAATGACCCGGTGGATTCGCTTGAGGTATTCTTGCCTGGTGGTTCCCATTTCCCTTTTGTTTTTGAATCCTTCCTCCTCACCCGAAGATGATCACAGTGAAGATAAGCCTTCGTCTCCCAGAAGTAAAAATGGAAATGGGTGGGTCTCAACGGTCCAGCACTCTTGGTAGCTCCACCGAGAGAGGGAATTCTGCGTTGGTTTTTTGGGGCAATGGAATGGAAACAGACCCTGAATATGCCCTGTTCATCTTCCTCAAAAAGGAAAAGGGAACCGCCGATTGTTTTTTGCTGCTTACCAACCTGACCCTTGATTTGGGGTGGTAGAACGACTACTCCAAAGCCGAACTCGAAGAACAATTTGAATACCCCAGTCTGGCACTGATCTGACTCGTTCGGCGGGTCAACCACTACCAAAAAAGCCTCAAGGTCCATTATTCCTTTATTGAGCCGCTGCGGGTGAATATGGATTTCAGGGTAACGATCAGGAGAGGAGAAGTTGTTGTATAATTTAATTGCGGAAGCCTCCTATTTGGGGGCTTCCGTGCTGGTTTTAACCAACCCTGTCAAAAGGCCCGGCCACTGATTTTTCAAGTGAGAGCAGGAAAAAAGTCGAAGTCCAGTATTCCTCTTTGAAATCCAGTCCCTGTTTCTGATTTCTCCCCCATTCCCATGCTACTCCATCCGCCCCAAATGTCCAGCCCCTTCACAATGAATGCACTAAAATCATCACCCTGCTTTTTCCAGTTTCTCTTTTCGGATTATTCTGATCCCTTGTTCCTTTCCCAATCCGCCCATTTCCCTGTAATTCCCTACGCTTTTTAACCTACAAAACCTACTGCACCTCCTGTACTCTTGCATGGGGCTTTCGCTCCCCCGCGACCAAGATTCCGATTCAAATGGTGGGGAGCTTTTTTCTTTTTTCACACCTCTAATTTTCTGACACAATGAAGAGTCAAATGTATTCTTTGGTGGCGCTGATCGCGCTCGCCCTTTCCATTTCCTTTTTCTCCTTTTCTACCGCTACCGGGTTCAACGAAAACCCCATCGCATTCAATCCTGAAATTCTCATTGATGAGTGCGTGGGAGAATGTGGCACTTCGGCCTCGGCCAGTGCCACCGCCAATGCCAGCGGAACGCATTATTTCGCGGCCTCCGGGAATCTCTGCCCCAATCGGGCGGCCTATACGGTCGTCAAGGTGAATGGCAATATCGTGTACCAAGGCTCGGCGTCCCCCGGCACGCAGCAGGCCTTCTACGCCAGCAGTGGCGCCCAGATCACATTGACCTCCTACCTGGTCAATACGTCTTCGGGCGTGGTCTGCAAGCGACTCGGCAACCTGACCCTACGGGTCGGAAAACCCTTCTAAGAATTGACCTTTGATTTGTAACGGAGGCGGCCCTGATCGGGACGGCCTCCCCCTCCAAAGCGGCCATTCCAATCGGGATGGGCCGCTTATCATATTCCCCAGAAGTGTTCCGGATTACTGGGGCTACTATTTCAAATGGAAAGCGCGCTGCTCAGGATCGACCACCTTCACGTCTGCCCTATCCCGATTTCTTCCCTGAAAATTGGTGCGGGAGGAAACAGATGAGGGAAGAGAGAATTATATTGTAGGATATGATTGACCTGGAGAAGCTGAAACAACTCTATAAGCTGGGAAGCAACCTATCGCTGTCAGATATCCAGGTGCTGGTCAAGAGTGCCAAAAGGCAGTCCTTTGATCCGGGGGCGTCTCTCATTCAGGAGGGACAGGAACGGAAAGAGATTTTTTGGATTCGAAAAGGATTGGTGAGGGGGTATCGGCTGACCGAGAAAGGCGAGGAGATCACCACCATGCTTCGGTGGGAAAATCAACCCGTTACCAGTCCCAATCTGATTCTCTTTGGTGGGCCCTCCTTGCTCAATATCCAGGCCATTGAGGCCACCTCTGTATTTCGCATTGACTACGACCGCTTGCAAACCATCATTGCCAATAACCCCAAGTTGGAGGCGAACCGACGCCAGATCCTGCAAAGCATCATCCAGGAGGCCCTGGCAAAGATCGACTCGTTTATCTTGAAAACGCCCGAGGAACGCTACCTTGATTTCATTGCCACCAACCCGGATATTTTGAACCGGGTGCCGAATAAATACATTGCCCACGTCCTGGGGATCACCCCCGTTTCTCTAAGCCGGATCAGAAAGCGCATCGCCTCTAAAAAGGCCTAGATCCGCTCGAAATTATCCTTTGTTAATATTTGAGGGTTTTATTTTCCCTAACTCAGGGCTAGAACTGTTGTCGAACTCACATCACCGAGCAAGATTACCCATGGCCGATTCAATCGAATACCTCGTTCCCCTCATCATCAATGTCACGCGCTACTTTTTGTTGGCTGGGATTCCGTTCCTGATTTTCTATATCCTCTTCCCCCAGGTATTCTCTAAAAGCAAGATCCAGGCCCGATTGGCGAAGCGAAAAGACTTCTGGCGGGAGATCGGCCACTCCTTGCAAACCAATCTCATCCTCGCCGGGATCGGATTGCTGATTCTCAAAACCCCGCTCAGGTCCTATACCCAATTTTACGTCGATTTAGAAGCCTATCCTCCTTGGTGGATTCCCGTCAGCGCCATTCTTGCCCTCATCATCCACGATACCTATTTCTACTGGATGCACCGCTTGGTCCACCACCCCAAATTGTACAAGCAGGTGCATTGGGTGCATCACAAATCGACCAATCCCTCTCCCTGGACTTCCTTTTCCTTTCACTTCCTGGAAGCCATCTGCGAAGGATTGGTCGCCCCCATTGTGCTGTTCCTCATTCCAATGCACCCGCTTGGCCTGATCGCTTTCAGCTTCGCCAGTTTTGCCATCAATGTCTACGGCCATTTAGGCTTCGAAATCGCTCCCCAGTGGTTCAGAAACAGCTTTCTCTTCCAATTCTTCAATACTTCCGTCCACCACAATCTGCACCATTCTAAATTCAAGGGGAATTACGGCCTCTACTTCCGGGTATGGGACCGGCTCATGGGAACCGAAAACCCCGATTACGTCAAGGAGTACGACCGCATCCAGACCCGGCGGTTTGGGATTGGAAAGGAGAATGTTTCGCTGCCGGAGAAAGAGGGCTCCATCATGGAACCAAGCTGATTGGAGGTGAGATCCGGAGCAACTGAACTCCGTGATTCGATGGTCCGAGGTCGGATCCATACCCCCCTGTAATTTCATTAAGTCTTTCTGAGAAATCCATAAGTCTGGGAGGCAGACGGGGACTAGCTTTGACTCATCACACGATCACAACCGCCCACCGGGCGCTTTCCATTCAAAACATAGATGACGATGAGTGAACAACACAACGTGGTGAAGCGGCACGCTCCGCTCGCCTACCCCGCCAAAAAGATCCTGTTCGTAGTCTCCAATCCCGCCACCCTCAAAGGCTTCCCCGTTGGTTTTTTCGCGGAGGAAATGACCCGCCCCTACTTCGATTTTGTGCAGGCAGGCTACGAAGTCGACATGGTTTCTCCCAAGGGCGGCAAGGTCGAATTCGATGGTTTTTCCGATCCGGAGAACCCCATGAGTCAGTACCCGAATGACCTGATTACCATCGGCTTCAAGCACCACCAGGAGTTTGGGAAGCAGATGGAAAATACCCGGTCCATTGCGGAGGTGAATGTCAGCGATTACGATGCCGTCTGCGTTGCCGGCGGGGGCGGTCCGCTCGTGACCTTCAAGGAAGACGAGAACTTGCACCAGTTCATCGCCGATTTTTATGAGCAGGGCAAAGTCGTGGGATTGATTTGCCACGGGACCTGCCTGCTGCTGTGGACCAAACTGAGCAATGGACAATTGCTGGCCGACGGCAAGACCTGGACCGGCTATCCTGACAGTGAGGAGCAGATGATGGACCAGGCCCTCGGAATGAAGGTCAACGAATACACCATCGAAACCGAAGCGAAGAAAAATCCCCATACCACCTTTGAATCGGCGGGTCCCTTGCAGCCCTTCGCGATCCGGGATGGCCGGCTGATCACCGCCCAACAACAGCACAGCACCCACTTGTTTTCGAAGCTCGTCATTGAGGCGCTGAATGAAAACGGAGGCAACTGAGCCCTGACACCCCATTTGGCTTTCCTCCGCCTTCGAATTCGGGGGCGGAGGAGGCTGTTTTCCCCTCAATTGTTATTTTACCTTCCGAATCCATTTCCCATGTCCGACACCTACTACATCAACTCCATTGGGCAGGCCCACCAGATGCTGGGGCTCCCCAAACCCAAGCACCCCCTGGTCACGGTGGTGCGGACCCGGGAATACCAGACCGTGCCCGACTTCAAGGGCGGCAAGGTCATCTCCAATCTGTACCAGGTCCTGTACAAATGGGGCGGCTGCGGGGAATTGAACTACGGCAAGAACTCCTACGACTACCAAGAGGGCACCCTCGTTTTTATGGCGCCGGGGCAGGCCATCCAGTTCCAGGAGGATTTTGAGCCGGGGGAGGAGGACCTCTACGGGTGGACGCTTTCCTTTCATCCCGATTTGATTCGGAAGTCGGACCTGGGGACCAATATCGATGGGTATACCTTCTTCAATTATGATGTGAGCGAGGCCCTTCATTTGTCGGAGGAGGAAAAAACGACGATTGAGGAGCTGCTGGAGAAAATTATCAAGGAGTACAGCCTGAACCTCGACCGGCACAGCCAGCACCTGATCATCTCAAATATCCAGCTCTTGCTGGATTATTGCCGCCGGTTCTACGACCGTCAGTTCTATACCCGCACCAACCTGAACAGCGATGTCGTGTCCAAATTTGAGCGGCTGCTCAAGGACTATTACCAGAGCGAGAAGGTCCTCCAATTGGGGCTGCCGAATGTGAATTATTGCGGGCGGGAATTGGGCTTGTCACCGAATTATTTGAGCGATTTGTTGAAGAAGGAGACGGGAAAAACGGCCCGCGAGCACATCCACCTGTTTGTCATTGAGAAAGCCAAGAACAGCTTGCTGAATTCCACCGACTCCGTCAGCGAGATTGGCTACGCCCTCGGCTTCGAGTACCCACAGCACTTCAGCGCCCTGTTCAAATCCAAGACGGGATTCAGTCCCCGGGAATACCGCAACCTGAACTGAAAGGCTGGCCAATTTCCGTTCAACCCGTATATTGAGGCCCAAACCTCTTTCAGGGCCCCATGACGGATGAATTTGCCAATATCCCCTTCAACTACGACAAAAACCCGGGCATCGATTTCGACATCCTGCTCCTGGAAGAACTCACCCATTTTGTCAGCCCCACCTTCAATCCCTGGAAACACCACCGGGTGGAGTTCTATGTCCTGGTTCTGGTTACCGAGGGAAAGGGGAAACATGCCATCGACTTCCAGGAATTCAACATCCGGCCGGGCTCGGTCATGACGATTCGAAAGGACCAGTTTCACCAGTATTTTCCGCAGGACACCAAGGGATTCAACCTGCTGTTCACAGAAGATTTTGTGGTCAGCCATTTGGATGAAGCCTCATCGCGGCAGGTCAGCGAATTGTTCAATGAGCTGTTTTTTCACCAGCATACCCGGTTGGAACCCTCTTTGCTGAACGAATTGGTCGCGCATATCCACGAGATGCAGCACGAGTTTGCGGAGCCCCGCGACGCGTATTCCTCCGGCATCATCCGCAACCTGCTCCAGGTCGTCATCAGCAAATTGCACCGGGCCCGCATCGCGGATGTGCAGGTCGAAATCGACCACCGCTACATGCAGCAGTTCCTCAATTTCCAGGAACTCGTCCAATTGCATTGCACGCGGTCCCGCGCCGTCCAGTTCTATGCGGACCACCTGAATGTGACCCCCAAGACCCTGTACAATATCACCCAGCGAATCATCCGGAAGTCACCCAAGACCTTCATTGACGAGGAACTCCTCCTGCAAATCAAGCGGCTGCTCATCAACTCTGACCTCCGGGCCAAGGAGATTGCCTTCCAATCGGGGTTCGACGACCCGGGCAATTTCTTCAAGTTTTTCAAGCGGCTCACCGGCGGTACCCCCGACGCCTTTCGCAAACACCACCTCTATACCTGAGCCCCCAACTTTCCGATTTTGACACTTTTTAATCCAGTTCTCACCTTTCTCAGTGGGGTGAAGCGGGCGACCTTTGTCAAAAATCAATGATGAAATATTTTTATCTACTACTTGCAATCACCACCATTATGAGCTGTAAACAAAGCATTTCACCCGCCAATTCCCCCACCAAGTCTTCCCTCTCTGCATCCCAGGAGCTGGTCCAGAATGGGGTCAACGCTGTCTTCCGAGATTACAGCGTAGCCGGAATGGAAAAGCACTTTGATGAAAACTACATTCAGCACAATCCCGGCATTCCCACCGGACGCGCGCCCCTCGTTGGGTTCCTTCCCGCCCTGAAAGAAGCCGGAACGACCACCAAAAACCACCGGATTTTCCAGGATGGTGACTACGTGGTCACCCACAATACCTACGACAATGCCGAGGCATTTGGGGCGAAGGAAGTCGTGACCTTTGATGTGTTTCGGGTGGAAAATGGAAAACTGGCCGAGCATTGGGATGGCATCCAGCCGATCGTGGCCACCACGGCAAGCGGCCGGAGTCAATTCGACGGGCCGACGGAGATCAAGGACCTGGACCGGACAGCCGCCAACAAGGACCTGGTAGAAAACCTGATCAGCGATGTCCTGATGGGCAACAATCCCGGCAAGATCACGGAATATATCAGCACTGAGATCTACCACCAGCACAATCCGCAGATTGCCGATGGCCTCGAGGGAGTGAGCGCAGCTTTCGAGTACCTCGCGTCGCAAAACGATATGTTTGCCTACACAAAGGTCCACAAAGTACTCGGCCAGGGCAATTTCGTCCTGACCATGAGCGAAGGCATCTGGCACGACAAGTCCCACGCCTTCTACGACCTGTTCCGGATTGAAGACGGAAAAATTGTAGAGCACTGGGATGTGATCCAGGAAATCCCGGCTGAGATGGCCCACAACAACGGCATGTTCTAGTCCCCACGGACATTTTTAATCCCATGATCCCGGCCCATTGACCTTCCAACTCAATGGATCGGATTTTTTAGGCTTCTCCTATATCAATGACGGGCTTCCTGGCGTTAGGATAAGACCAAGAACAACTCCATGAAACCCTACCATTTTCTCCTGCTGCTCCTCCTCTCATCGCTTTTTCAAGCCGGATGTAGCCATTCCTCTCCCTCGCCCAATTCCCCAACTGCGGACTCCCCCGACCCCACCCCAGCTGACTTCACTTCAGAAGCCCCCACCGAACGGTTTCCGTTGCTGGTTTCCCGTGACCAGGGAAGCAGCTGGCAAAATGCCAGCTTCGACCTGCCCCAGGACCTGGAAGTTTCCTTCGTGGAACCGATGGGCGATGAAATCGCCCTCGCCACCGACAACCGCGGCCTGTTCATCAGCCAAAGCAACCGTACGGAGTGGAAGGCCATCAGTGAGCAGCTTCCCGGCACCAAGATCAATGCGCTTCATATCAGCGGACAAAGCATTTACGTCGGGGTTTACCGACAAGGCATTTTCCGGACAGACGACCAAGGCACTACGTGGACATCGTTGAACTACGATCTCAACGAACCCAATGTTCAAGCCATTCTTCAGCTGGAAGACCGGCTGCTCATCGGGACCGACTTCGGAGTCTATTCCCTGCGCGACGGTGAAACCAGTTGGGAACCGAGCTCCCTTCAGGGCCAGGTCCTGAGCATCTATTCCCGCGCGGGCAAGTTGATTGCCGGGACGAGCCAGGGAACTGCGTTGTCGGAGGATGGTGGGGAGCAATGGAAATGGATCCGCCAGGAAGGGGCAGTGCATTATACGCATCCCTTGGGCGACCGGATCGTGGAACTGGTGCTGAATGGGGAGCTGGTGGTCTCGGACGATTGGGGGGAGCAGTGGCGGGAAATGGAATTCGGGCCCCGGGAATGGTCCTATGTGTACGAGATCGTGGAGATCGCAGGCGTCCAATTGTGCTCGAACAATTATGGGATTCACCGCTCCCGCGATGGCGGGGAGACCTGGGAACTCGCCTATCCGACCGAGTCCCTGGCCTTCTTCGACCTGCTGGTCATGGGCGACGTGGTCTACGGGGGCACGCGGACCTGGGACGAGTACCGGAAGCGGAACAATTAGCCGGGGGAGAACAAAAAACCAGTGGAGCAACCGATTGGTCTTCTCCACTGGTCAAAGGGGGCGCTTTTGCGGAATCGGGGCGGATCAGTTGCGGCTAAATCCGAACTCGCGGGGGGCAAAGGTCGCTTCGAGGCCAAATTCAATGTGGAGGCGCTGGCGCAGCAGTTCGCCATCAGCAACCGCAACTTCATTCGCCGCTTCAAGAAGGCGACCCACAATACGCCCTTCGAGTATATCCAGCGGGTCAAGGTCGAGGCGGCGAAGAAACGCTTCGAATCTTCCACCCTGAACATCACCCAGGTGATGTACGATGTCGGGTACAACGACGAGAAGGCCTTCCGAAAGGTCTTTAAGAAATACACCGGCCTGTCTCCATTGGATTACCGGAAAAAGTTCAACCGGGAGATGGCATTTTCATAGGATCCCCGGCCTCAGCGTTTCGTTTACCCGCCTATTCCCTTCATTTTCCCCATCCCCCAAAGTCTCCCCCTCTTTTTTTCGGTTTTGACTTGAAACAACACAAGGCCCGCTAAACCGATCGGATCATTGGGGGAGTTGATTTCCCCCCGGGTATTGTATGCGTAGATCGGCAAGGTTCAGGCGAACCCATCCTGACCGCATTTATTTTTTGTGTGAATGATACGTGTGCGAACTCCTACCTCCCCAGTGAAACTGCGGGAAAGGATGGGGAAGCCTGTGCCTGACGCTCTGCTGCTAAATTTTCGATCCAGTACAGAGAACTCAGCAACCAACTATTTTTTATAAACCAACGACTCATATCCAAGCGTTCAGGAGAACGGAAGGTGGCCTCACCCGATTCAGGAATAATGGCGAGGCGCCTCCGTTCCTCCTATTTTTTTTCATCACTTCACCCCAGACTGCCCCGTCTCATACACGATTATCCGGCCCCTACACGAAGGACCGGACAATCAAAGCAAGTTGGTTGGCTCAGATGTACATCCGTTTCAATTGCACGGCGTAGACGGGAAGTCCCCATTCCAGGTACCCGAACTCCGCGACCACTTCCGTTTGGATGAACTCCTCGGGTGCTTCCTTCCGGCGGAACTGCCGCAGGGCATTGTCAAAGGCCTGCTGGCGGGACTCGGAGGAGTACCCGATCCGCTGATCGGGATCGGCCAGCTTCACATTCAGGGCATTCGCCTTCGGGATCGGGCAATTGCATTCGCCGTCGACCACGACCTTGATGGTCGTCGAACCCTTCGAATCGATGATCGTGACTTCTTCCGGTGCCGTTCCGAACTGGAAGTAAAAGCAGCCCTCGCGTTCGGTCAGGACCGGCAGGCAAACCGGCGAACCGCTCGGCTTGTACTGCTCCAGGGAAAACTGCGGCGGCCAGATGGTCAGGGGACTTTCCTCCAGGCCGAGCTCCATGCAGGAATCATTGACTTCGCCTTTGGCGTGGATGACCAGGAGGCCGCCGTAGAGCGGATGGGCGTACCAAACGGCGTGGGCATCGATCAGGCGGGCAGGAAAACTGTTTTCATGCTGTTTCATGGGAAAAAATGTATGGTGGGTGAATTAATAAATGGAGTGACAAGGGGGAATCAATCCTCTTCGCCGGCCAGGTCATCGGTACCCACAATCCAGATCGTGTCTTTGGTATGGGTGCTTTCGCTGACGCGGGGCTGGGAAACCCATTGGGTTACATGGGTCGGAAGATCGATGATGGAATGGGTTTGGAGGGTTTCTTTGTCCAGCATCACCAGCTCAATCTCACCGGCTGAGTTCTCGTTCCGGAAGTAGATGTACTGGCTGGAAACGGCCATGCGGCCTCGCAAGGAGAAGGAGCGGGCAGATTCGGTGAAGGTGCCTCCTTCGTGCCGCTGGTGGCAAATCGGCGTATCGCCTTCCTTTTGGTGCTGGAAATACACGTGGGTGGAGTCCATGGCCGGGGGATGCAAGGGCACATCGGGCATGCGCAACTTCGCGATTTCGGGGCTTTCCAGGTTCCGGAGGTACAGGTTGTATTGTTGGGTCGTGGTGTCGAAGCGTACAAATGCCACGTAGGGGCTGTCGGGATGGGCGTCGAATCCGGCATCGGTATAGTCGATGCCGTCGGGCTCCTTGACATGTTGGCGGCGGCGGGCCCACATCCGGGTGCCATTCGCCCCGGTATTGGCCCAGATGATTCGGCCCAAGCTGATCTCCGGGTCCAAATCGGCGCTCTGGTCAATGAATTCGGGGTGGTCCGGGTCGGAAAATGGCAAGGCCCAGAGCCGGTAAGTAGCGGAATCGGCCTGCTCTTTCTGCCGGTAATAGAGGGTGACCTGGTCGACATTCAGGGGCGTCCCCGCGCAGTTGGGCTTGGTCCAGAAGGCCCCCGGCTGGTCCACATTGAGCTTGGTCAGTTCGTCGTGTTTGTTGACGTAGTAGACAATGTTGGGGGCGTCTTTTTGGACGGCGATGCCGCCGGTACCCGGCTGAATGGCGGCGGCCGGGGTGTACACGGCCGTGCTGACCCGACCGTTGTCGACGGTGATTTTCACGAGGTACTTCCCGTAGGTAGAGGCGGAGCTTGGATTGGATTGCTTCATCGTTTTGTGGTTGGTGAATGATATGTCCCAAGGTATCCCGCTCCGGCGAGGGGACTAAACCAAGATTTTCAAAAAATAACCGTGCTGACCAATTCGGTTTCCATCCATTCGCAGCCACTTTTCTTATTTTATCCATAAAGAGAGGGAAATAAATGACCGCCCTAATCCCCCGGTTCTATTTCACCACCTCCGGAATATGCTATGCGCCAGGACCCCTTGTACCAATTGATCGACAGCCTGTCCGCTTCTGAAAAGCGGTACCTCCGATTGACCTGCGACCCCGACAGCGCCAACATGGCCCTGTTCGATGCCCTCCATACCCTCCCCCATTTCGACGACGCCCTCCTCCTCGATCATTTCCCCGACCATTCCTTTGCCCGCCACCTTCCCGCCGCCAAACACAAGCTCCGCAAACGCATTCTCAAGAGCCTCCGCGCATTTCACGAGGAGAAGCAAGTCCAATCGGAGATTCGGATGCGGATGGAGGAATGCCAGGTGCTGATCAACCGGCTGCTGTGGGTGCAGGCGCTCAAGGTGGCCGACGCCGCGCTGAAGAAGGCGGAAAAATACCAGTTGCTCCCGGCCATGGTCGAGCTGCTGGACCTGAAACTGAACCTGGCTTCGGAAAAATTGCCCGGCAAGGCCCACCAACAAATTCAGGCGATCATTGCGCAGAAGGAGCGGGTGCTGGAATTGATTCGCCATGAGTCCCAACTCAATGCCTGGTACCGGGAAACCCGGATTCGGTACCTCGCCAATGCGAACCTGAACCATCCGGAAACGGTGGCGTGGACGGATCAGTTGCTCCAAGCGCCTTTGCTCGGAAGCCCCTGCACCAGTTTTCGGGGCGAAATCTACCGCCTGGCCACCCGCAGCATCATCCATTTTGGCCGCCGGGAGATGCCTGCCACCTTCCAATTGGCCCAGCAGGCCCGCCAATTGTACCGGGACCACCCCCATTTTCGAACCACCGATCCGCCTCTCTACCTCCGCGCCATGCTCCACCTCCTCAATTCGGCCCTGTACGAAGGCCAGCAAGCCGAGTTCCTCGATTGCATGGACGAAATCCAATCCATTTTGCCCCGGCTCCCCGGCAACCTCTTCGACTTCGAGCGGCGGATCAATTACCTGGAGCTCTTTTATTGCCTCAACTTCAGCAACGAGACCCGGGGGCGTCGGCTCATCCAGGAATTGCCCCGGTGGTTGGAACAGCACGCCCAGCACATTTCCATCCCCAGCCAATTGGGCTTCCGCTACAATTTCACGGCCTTCTATTTTCTCCACGCGAACTACAAACAGGCCCTCCATTGCGCCCAACAAATCCTGCACCACGCTTCCTCGGAGCACCGCAAAGACCTCCAGCGCGCGGCCGAAGTCTACCAGCTCATCATTCATTTTCAGTTGGAGAATACGGATGTGCTGGAGTACCTCCACCGCTCCTATGTCCGCGCCCAAACCAAATCGTCGCCGCATCATCCCTACGCCCGCTTCGTGGCCGACCTGGTCCGGTCGCTGCTGCAAGCCCCCGATCCTGAGACGCGTCACTCCATCTTTTCCCGGGCCCATGCCGAGCTTCCCACCTTGCTCCAGGACCTCCCCGGCAAATTGCCTGCCGGCAGCCAGGAACTCTTATTCTGGTTGGACAGCCGGGTGCAGGGCCGTTCCATTCGGGATGTGTACCGGGCCGCGTTGGTGGCAGATGGCAGGTTGGATGAAGCGGGAGAATAGAGAAATGGTTCGGGGCAATGGTGGGGCGCCCAAGGATGCGGGTCCAATGGCCCAACGGGAAACCGAATGCGTCCAGCCCTTCGGCGAATTCATTTGCCTACGGGCCGGGGCTATTTACCGCGGCGGTAAATTCATTTGGGTCGCCCCCCGAATTCATTCGACTCGCCGTAAGGCGAATTTGGGTGCGCACCCAAATGAATTCGACTTGGAGCTGGGACAATTTACCTCGGCGCTGGACGAATTTGGGTCAGCACCTAAATTAATTCGCCCGGGAGGTAAATTAATTTACCAACGCGTAGGGCTAATTTACCCCCGCGTTGGGACCTCCCACCTATATTTGAAGATGTTTCAAAAAACAGCCTGAATCATTGGCCGCCGAGGTTGATTCCAAAATATTCTACGGCGGCCTGTTTTGCCGCTTGAACGACTTGAGATCGCCTGGACGTCCGTTGTCTTTTCGGGGAAGCTCTTCTTCCCCGCCAGCGGAAGGGTCCCGGATGGCCCGGACGGAAATCACTTTTTCCCTTCCCCCATTTTTCCTCAAAATTTTTTTCGCCCCCCTCCACTTCGAATCTGTTAATCCCAGCCTGCATTTACCTTCACTCATTTAACAATCCTCATTCAAACGCCCCCATCACCAACAATCCCACATAAAACACGACAAAATTATAACACTTCAATATATTTTTTCACCTAACGATTTGAATTTATCATCAATACCCCCTATCATTGTAACACTTCACAATTAATAACCCCATTTAACTATCAAAATATCATGTGCGGAATTGTAGGCGTATTTGGAGAAGACCTGATTGAAGGCTCGGTTCGGAGCCAAGTCCTGGAGATGGCCCGGAAGCTGCGGCACCGCGGTCCCGACTGGTCAGGCATCCATGCCAGCCCTCGCGCCATCCTTGCCCACGAACGCCTGGCCATTGTGGACCCGGCTTCCGGAAGACAGCCCCTGTATTCACCCGATCAAAAGCAGATCCTCGCCGTCAATGGCGAGATTTACAATCACCAGGAAATCCGGGAACGTTACGCAGGCGCTTACGAGTTCAAGACCCAAAGCGATTGTGAAGTGATCCTGGCCTTGTACCGCGACATGGGCACCGCCTGCATCGAAGAGTTGAATGGGATTTTTGCCTTTGCCCTCTATGACGAAGCCGAGGACCGTTACTTCATCGCCCGCGACCATGTCGGCATCATCCCGCTCTATATGGGCTGGGACCAAGAAGGCCGGTTCTACGTCGCTTCGGAATTGAAGGCCCTCGAAGGTAAGTGCAAAAAGATCGAAGAATTCCCGCCCGGCAGCTTCCTCGACAGCAAAGTCGGTGACATCCAGACCTGGTACGAGCGGGATTGGATGGCATATGAGGCGGTGGAAGAAAATACAAGCAGTGTCGAAGAATTGCGGGCGGCCCTGGAGGCTTCGGTCCACCGACAATTGATGTCGGATGTGCCCTACGGCGTATTGCTCTCGGGCGGGCTGGATTCGTCCATTACCTCGGCCCTCGCGAAGCGATTTGCCGGCCGCCGGATTGAATCCGGCGACGAGGAGCAGGCCTGGTACCCCCAGCTGCACTCCTTCTCGATTGGGCTGGAAGGATCGCCCGACCTGGAAAAGGCCCGCGAGGTGGCAGCCCATATTGGCTCCATCCACCACGAAATCCACTTCACCATCCAGGAAGGCCTCGACGCCCTGAGCGATGTGGTCTACCACCTCGAAACCTACGACGTGACGACCATCCGCGCTTCGACGCCGATGTACCTGATGGGCCGCGTCATCAAATCGATGGGCATCAAGATGGTGTTGAGTGGCGAAGGGGCCGACGAAATTTTTGGCGGCTACCTCTACTTCCACAAGGCGCCTGACGCCCGCCGCTTCCACGAGGAAACGGTGCGGAAGATCAGCCGCCTCCACCTCTACGACTGCCTCCGCGCCAACAAGTCGATGGCGGCCTGGGGCATCGAGACCCGGGTTCCGTTCCTGGACAAGGAATTCATGGACGTCGCGATGCGGCAAAACCCGGAGGCGAAAATGATCAAGAAGGGGATGATGGAGAAACAAATCCTCCGCGAGGCCTTCGCGGATTACCTCCCCGCAAGTGTGGCCTGGCGGCAGAAGGAGCAGTTCTCGGATGGCGTGGGGTACAGTTGGATCGATACCCTGAAGCAGATCGCCGAGGAGAAGGTGAGCGACCTCGACATGGAGCGCGCGCATTACCGCTTCCCCATCAACACGCCCCAAAACAAGGAAGAATACCACTACCGGGTCCTGTTCGAGCGGCATTTCCCCTCGGCAACGGCCTCGGAATGTGTCCCGTCGGTGCCCTCCGTGGCCTGCAGTTCGCCGGAAGCCCTGGCCTGGTCCAAGGAGTTCCAGGGCCAGAACGATCCGTCGGGCCGCGCCGTCCTGGGCGTCCACGACCAGGCCTACGACGAAGAAACGCCGGAGACGACTCCGGCCTAAAGAGTAACAGTTACAATTTGCGACCTGGGGCTCCGGCCCCAAAGTGAAATGGCTCCCGCGCACGCGGGGGCCGTTTTTTTTGTTGCGTAAAATGCGCTTGTCCGCGAATCAAATGCTACCTTTATTATATCCAAGCGCCTATTGTGTATGTCGACCACTTCACCCCCATTGAAAAAGCACCGAAGGTGGCTGAGAATCGTTGCCGCCGCCCAGGGATTGAATTTCATTGCCCTCTTCCTCCTGCCCGTCTACAATGAATATGGGTTCATTGAAGGCTGGGAACAGGTGTTCTTCTACGAGGATGGATTTCTATTGCCCCTGGTCCTGTCCCTTCTCGCCAGCTCCCTGGCTTTTGCCCTCGCCTCGCCAAGATGGCTCGTGGTCGTGAGCGGGATTCTGTCCGTCGCGTTGGCATTGCTCGTCGTGTACTCCATTGCTATGACCGCATTGCCGGGGCAAGACCTTTCCGCTGACTATGGCGTCTATTCTATGCTCATCATGGTCCTGTTGCTGGGGCCCATTCTGTTGATCCGGCTATTGAGCCTGTCCCCTCAATTCCGTGGTTGATCTCCCCTTCGTGGGATCAATCTACCGGGCTGCTCTCTTGGTCCAGACCACCAACAGATAAGGTGCGTGGACAGGTTGAGGGTTGTCGGGATGGGAAAAAGTATACGTGAAGGGCTGGAAAAGGTGCTGCTCCATGTCCCCACGACGGGCCAATACCTCATTGAGGGTCGTTTTGACGCGGTAGGTAGCGGCAAACCCGAGGACCAATTCTTCTCCGGGTTTCATTGTCCCGATCACCCGCTCCAGCAACCCGACTTCCTTGGCTTTGTCTCCGGTGAAGAAATGAAAAAAGCTGTCGAAGAGGACCTGGTCAAATTGGTCCCAGGCGTCGTAAGCGTAGATGTCGGTGACCTCCCCGGTGACTGCCAGTTGCTCTGCGGCGGCAGCCGCCAACATCTGGTCGATGCCGACCTGCGACAAGTCGATCCCCCACACGTCAAAGCCCATCCGCGCGAGCGGAAGCGCATTCCGGCCCTGGCCACAGCCCACATCGAGCACCTTTCCCCGGCCCGAAAGCCCGGCGAAATGGGCCAATAGCTCCGGATACGGAGCCCCGAAATAGTCTTGATTTTGGTAGTAGTGATCGTAGGAACCCACGGCCTTTATTTTGCTCGCCTAACCAAAGATTCCCAGCGGCTCCGCGCCCTGGAAGCCCGGGAAGATCCGGTCCATACGCTTCAGGCGAAGCGTTTCCTGTAAGATTTCCCCCAGCACCGCCCGGTAATCGGTCGTGATCTCCAGGTCGACTCCCTTGTTGAGGTTCTCCTGGGACAGGCCGGGCCAACGCCCGTACATTTGGCCGCCGCGCACGCGGTCGCCCAGGACCATCATCATGTTTCCGTAGCCGTGGTCCGTGCCGTGGCTCCGGTTGCTCCGCAGCCGCCGCCCAAATTCGCTCATCACGAGAATGGTGACCTTCTTCCGGTGATGTCCCAGATCGCGGTAAAATGCCGCGAGGGAAGTGCTGAGTCCTTCAACCAGACGGGGGAAATAGGTGATTTGGTTCTCGTGGGTATCCCACCCCACGGAATCCACCATCGCGATCCGGACGCCGAGGCCTTCCTTGATGAGTTGGGCGAGGGTCTGGAAATGCTGGTTCAATTCGGTGGTGTACCACGTGGTCGGATACATCGCCGTGGGATCGGTATTCAGGCGGGTATCGGACAACAGTTTCAGGGTGTCCAGGGTCCGCCGGGCCGTTTGGTCCATGCGGGAATTGCCCCCGTACCACTTGCGGAGGAGGCGGGGAAAGTCGTGGTTGTCGGGGAGGGAAAAGGTCTTGAGATCGGTGATGGAGGCGGCCGGTTCGAAGCCAGCGAAGCTCTGGGGCAGGCCGCCCGAAGTCGCGAGGGCAGGCAATTCGGCCTTCGGGGCCAACTCGTGGAGGGCCCGGGTGATCCAGCCCTTTTGGGCGGAACTGTTTTGCACCAGCCCCCGTTCGATCAGGGACATCGCCTCGAAATGGCTCCGCGTACCATTCGTCAGGCCACAGGCATGGAGGACCGCCAATTTGCCTTCCTGGTAGAATTCGTGGAGTTCTTTGGCGAGGGGATGAAAGCGAAAACCCACTCCGCCGAGGCCATTGTCCAGTAGAAGTCCAGCCTCATTTCCCCAATCCAATACCTTCAGACCGCCCAGTCTCACATCCTGGTAGAATGAATCGCTGGCCGGGGCCACCAATTGCAAGCCGTCGACGCCTCCGCGCAGGAAGACAATGACGAAGCTGTGGTCGTCCTCCGCGACGGAATCGCTGGCAAACAAGCTGAGCCGGGGAGCCGCCAACATGGCCAATCCCGCGGAACACCTCAACAAGAAATCGCGTCTTTTCATGCCACTCTGCTTATCGGATTTGAAAGTTGGGGGACATACACAAAAGCCGGACCATTTGCTTCACTTTGTCTTCGTATTGCTCCCGGTGCTCCTGCTGCAATTTCGGGAGGTCTTTGTGAGGGAGGTCCTGGAAAAATATCTTCCGCAATTCGGCCCGGACGTCCTTCGGCACGAAGCCATTCAGTAAGCGCAGGCTCCAATGGTCCAATAACTCGTCGAACTCATCGAGGTCGGCCGGGGTCTTGGCCAGCACGTCCCACGCAAAGAAGCCTTCTTCCAGGCCGTACTTTTCCAATTCGGGGAAGGATTGCCACCGCTTCAGCATCGCGTCCGAGTTCAGCCAGAATTCGGCATCGTCAGGATTGCCGGTCGGGAAGGGGCAGGTGAATTGGTGGTAGCCCATTTTTCGGATCCACCAGAAGACCGACTCGTGGGGCGTCATTTCGGCTCCGGTCATGCGGACGAAGGACAGGAGCAAGTGGTTGGGACGCTTGATTTTGGTGCCCAGGTTGGCCTCGAATTCGGGGGAGAGCAGGATGGCCCGCAGGGTCTCCCTGATCTGATCGGGAGAAGTTGCGTGTTCCGTCCAAGCCGAGACCGCCCGGTTGATCACACTTTCGGGCGGATGGTCGCTGACCAACCACCGGCACAGTTTCGTGCAGAGGAACCGGGCTGTGCCCGGATGGTAGGCGACGAGGTCCATCACCTGGTGGCCGTCGGCCATCGGGCCTTGTTGGCTCTTGATCTCCACGCCGAGGACGCGCTTCTTGTAGGGGTCGTGCCAGGGGTCGTAGTAGTAAAACTCGCCCGTGTCGGCCATGGGCAACTGCTTGTCCCGGGCCCAGACCCCGACGGTCCAGCCCGTAAAGGCCCGCGCCGCTTCGTAGACGTCTTCGTCGATATAGCCCTCGGCCATGCCTTCCTGCGCCCCGGGTACCTTCTTCCAATCGTCGTACAGGTGGTTGTAGTAATTCTCGGCGCCGAGGGTATGGAGTTCAAACAATTCGCGGGCGAAATTTTCATTGGCCGGGCTGGCCCGGCTCACGGCATTGTCCAGGTAGTGGAGCATGGCGGGAGATTTCGTGACGGCTTCGAGCAGCGTCCGGAAGTTCCCGAAGACATTCGGTCGAATGGCTTCCCGGTCGTAGGCGGCCACGCAGGCCGCGATCCCATCTTCGATGTCCGCGCTGATGGTAAAATGGTTGTGCCAAAATTCTACCATCAACTCCCGCAATTGCCAGGGACTGTGGAGCGCCTTGAGCCAGGAGAAGATCAGGGTCTCGAAAAAGGGCCGCCGCATCTCGTACTTGTCGATATTGGCATCGGATTCCCGGACCCGCTGGAACATGTCCCGAATCCGGAGGTCATAGTATTCCAACCGGCTCGTGGATTGGTTGCTCTTTTCCTGAAAATCAAAGCGCCAACCGTATTCCTTCTCCCTGATCATCACCTCCAATTCCGGCGGCTCTGCTCCCGGTTCCAATTGTTCCGAGACGTATTGCTCCCATCCCACTTGCTCCACATAAGCAATGTCCTGAAGCCGAGGGCCAAAGGTCACCCGGTTCAGATAAGCATATATTTTCCCATTCATGGACAAGACAGAACTAGATTTTCTTTGGTTTTGACCGAGCCTCCCCAAAAGAAGGCCCGCAGTACACATTTAGTTAGAGAACGGAGATCATTTTTTCCCGCTCCTATATAGCACTTTTCTAAAACTTCGCTGCGGAATAATTGAATTCTATCCATAATTACCCCTTTCCCCTTATTTGCCCGCCAGCCGATCGGTCTTCTTATCGGGAATCCCAAGCAGTTTGTCCACCAGGTTCGAGACCAGCCATTTGAACGGTTCGGGCGGAATGGGCAATGTCCGGCGGTTCAGGATATTCGCGAAGGGGTGGGACTGACCGGTGATTTTGGCAGCGAGCATCTCTCCCATTAGTATGGTTTGGGGAATCCCATGACCGGCGTAGCCCATGCCATAGTGGATGTTCTGGTGCTTGCCGAGGGTACCCATGCCCGGCAAGAAATCCAGGGGAATGCCAATCCAGCCGCCCCAAAAGGCCTTCAATTCGAGCCCGGGCAATTGGGGGAAACGCTGGCGAAAGACCTTTTCCAAAGCGGAGGCGATCTTCTCTGGTGCCATCTCCGACAACTTAAATCCGTAGGGGATGTGCACGATTATACCGCCTGAAATCATCGTATTCCGTTCGGTGAGGCGGTAGCTTTCCAACTTTTCGTGGGCCGTGAAGAGGCCTTCCTGTCCCGGCCATTGCAGGACTTCCTGCTGGGCCTCGGTCAGGGGAGCCGATTCGAACATGCCGTTCCAGATCGGCGCCATGAAGCGCTTCTTCCATCCCAGTTGCATGGTAAATGCATTCGTGGCCAGGACCACCTGACGCGCAGTCACTACAGACCGATCGGTCTCAATGGTTACGGGGGCCTCGTTTCGGATGCGCAGGACATTGGTGTCTTCATAGAGTTTCACCCCGGCCGCAATGGCCATCTCGCGGAGATGGGCCGCCAACTTGCCGGGGTTCAATACCCCGCCCAAGGGATCGTGGACGCCCGCCACGAAGGCAGGCGGCACTCCGCGCTCCCGCAAAGCACCTTCATCCAGAAAGGAATAGTGGATGCCCAGGTCCTTGCCCGCCGCCTGGAGCTTTTTCAGGCGGGGAATTTGGCGTTCGTGGACGGCGACATTGATGTTGCCATTCGAGATGTACGCGCAATCGATGTTTTCGGACTCGATCAGGTCCTCCAGGCGGATGACCGCCTCTTTGGCGAAGGCGCACAGCTCCTTGGCCCGTTGCAGCTTGGTTATCTTTAACAGGGAAGGCAGATCTTTCCCGATCAATCCGTCGACATAGCCCGCGCTGCGGGCACTTGCCCCTGATCCTGCGTATTCGCGTTCCAGAATCGCCACCTCCACGCCCGATTTCCGAAGCTGAAGGGCGGTATGCAATCCGGTAAATCCACCGCCAATGATGGCAACGTCGACCTGAAGGTCTTCCGCCAGGGCGGGCAGCCGCTGATCGGGACCGGACCACCAATTGCTGTGTAGTTGCAGGGGCAATTCGCTCATTGATTTTACGTTGGTTGATCGTTCATTTTCATAACTACCTTTTCCCTTCGTCTTCTCATACCCCCAACGTCTCTTTCCACTCAGCGGCATGTTCCCGGGCGTGCTTGACCCCTAACTCGAACATTTTCTGGACCTGGCTATTGTCCTGGGCGTTAAATCCGCTGAAGTCTGGCTCAATGAATAGATCAATTTCCGATTGGGAAAAAATCCCCCGGAGCAGGTGGTCGGAAGCCAGCAACATGGACTGGATGATGCTGGAGCCAATGGTCGGGGTGATCTTCTTGCGGTAAAATGGATTGATTTTTTTCCATAAAATGCTCCATCCGCCTACATCCGGCGGAAAGAGGGCATCCACTGATACTCCGGCCGGCCCAAAGGCGCTGACGACAACGATTTTGCCAGCCCCCATCCGGTGGAGGACATCGGTGGGGCAAGGGTTGATGAAACCGCCATCCACAAGGCATTCATTTTCCTTGACGACGGGTGGGAACAGGGCCATGACTGAGCAGCTGGCCCGAATGGCTTCCCACAGAGGGCCCCGGCGGTGGGGAATGACCTCTCCATTGACGAGGTTCAGGGACATGCTGAAGTACTGATTCCAGAGATCCTCAATGTCGAGGTCCTGGAAAGTCTCGCGGAAGGCCCGGGTGATGTATTTTCCGGTGAACAAGGACATCAGGGGCAAGGTCATCTTGGTGGTTTTCCGGAACTGTTCCATGCTGTTTGCGACCATCCGGGGAAACTCATCCAGGGAATGGCCCATCGCAAATGTGGCCCCGGCGAAGGCCCCGCCAGAACTGCCGCCCAGAATATCCATGGGAATACCGGCTTCCTGCATGCCGAAGAGAATCCCTCCCTGCATGGCGGCTTTGAAACCGCCTCCGCTCAGGGCGAAACCAATGGAATTACCGGTCAGAAAGCGGGCCAATTTCTGCATGTGCTCCTGGCTGTTTTCA
Organism: uncultured bacterium; assembly: GCA_963923035.1. GTDB lineage: Bacteria > Bacteroidota > Bacteroidia > J057 > JADKCL01 > CAWUKT01. The sequence continues at coordinate 262,243 of CAWUKT010000001.1, read as the reverse complement.
ACAACATGGTGGTGCCGGTCGAGCCCCCGGCCCTCGTACCAACGCTTAGTATTTCGAGGCTTCTGGCGGTCTGAGGGATGGAGAATGACCAGTTCTACCTGGGCCTCATTCGTCGCCTTCAATTCTTCCTGCAATTGCTGCTCGGATTTGCCCATCCCTGCATTTCCATCCCATTTCCCCACTAGCAGCACCCGATCCGCCCGCCGGGCGCAGGCCGCCGTCCAGGCATTCCATTCGCGGTCGGCCTGGTACACCACCAGGTCATGTTGGGACTCCAGGGTCGCCAGGTGAGAACTCATCCGCGGCGGATCGCGGGGGTCAATGGCAGGGGGCGTATCGGCCAAGGTGCTCCTGGCGACCGTGCCATAACGCTCCAATTCATGCTTCAGGGATTGGGTGAATGCCGCCATGTCGATGTCGGGAGACAAGGGTACCAGGAGGAGCGACTTCTGGTTCTTTTGGTAGGCAAAGTTGGCCTGGGAACGCTGGAGGATGGTCTGGGAAAAGTGCAGCATGGTCTCGTTGCTGCGCTGGATCAAACCAATCAATTCTTCGCCTTTGATTTCCATGAGCAGGGAGCGCCGCATGGCCCGGACTGTCCCGCCCCGGGGCTTTTGCATCAGGGCCGCGGTTTCACCGACCACTTCCCCCTTGCCAATTTCCCCCAGAATGACTTCCCCTTTCCGCATCTTCATCGCGGAAGTGCGCAGGCGGCCATCCAATACGATGTAAATACTATCGCCCATTTCACCTTCCCGGATCAAAACTTCGCCCCGCTCCAGCGGGAAAATACGGGCCTTCTCAGCGTAGGCTTCCAGCTCTGATTCGGGCGTCTCCGTGAAGTAGGGGACGATTTTTAGCAGTTGAACGATGTCCTTCATACCTTGATTGCGTCGTCTTGGATTCTGCGATAGAAATCCGGCCTGAATTTAGTTTTTTTTCCTGCCTTCGCCATGCCGATCAGATCAGATTGTCCTTGTCAGGTCTTCACTTTTCCAAACAGCCCAAAAGTCCCCCTGAAACCCGAGAGGATCCTACCAACGTTTAAAATCAAACCTATTCCAATGCGAGGGGCCGCATTTCGGCCTGAGCATTGGGAGCGCTGGGAGCTGTTTGCAGCTTGTATCCATTGCCAAACATCTCCATCCTTCCATTTCACTTATCCCGGGACGTTCATTTTCAATCGGAAAGGCCATTACATTTCCCTCAAAATATTAACTTGTTGAAGTGGGCTGGCCCGCGTCATGGACCTCCCCGCAACGACCAACGGCTGATCCGCATGAGCACCCTCCAACGCGCATTTTACCGGCGAGAGCATTTGTTCCCCATCGTTTTCTGCCTGATCATGCCGTGGCTGACCATGATCAATTCCCCCGACTACCTCAGTTCCACCCCGATCTCCGCCATTTTGGCCCGGTGGGTATTCATCCTCCTGTTCCTCCTCGCCATTTGGTACCTCAACGCCTTTGTCCTCCGCCAAAGCGGTCCTTATCGGATTTTGTTGCTCATTGGGGCGAACATCGTCCTGCTCGGTACCATCTGGACAATTGTCCCACTTTTCGTACTCGATGTCAGCTACGTCGCCGATACTCCGATTTGGATCGCCGCCACGAAAACATCCATGGGCGTGGTGATGATCATTGCCATTCAATTGTCGTTCAAGAAGATTCGGGAAAATGAGCAGCTGAAAACGGAAAATTTCGCCCTGCAAACGGAGAACTACCGGGCCCAACTCGACCAGCTCCAGAAGCAGGTCAATCCCCATTTCCTCTTCAATTCCCTCAGTACCCTCCAAACCATGATCCGCTCCCAGGACGCTCAGAGTGAAGATTTCGTGCTGCGCCTGTCCGATGTCTACCGCCAATTGCTCCAGACCCGCGCTTCGAATGTGGTGTCCCTGGCCGAAGAATTGAAGTTTCTGGATTCGTACCTGTACCTGCTGCGCACCCGCCACGGGGAAGGGCTCTCCGTCCATATTGACTCCTTGCCTGCCTCCCAAAAGCTCAAGCTCCCGAGTTTTAGCCTTCAATTGCTCGTCGAAAACTGCACCAAGCACAATATTGCCTCGGTGAAACGGCCCCTCCGCATCGACATTTCCCAACCCGACCCGGCTCATATTACCGTCTCCAACAATTTCCAGCCCAAGAAAAAGGTGCAATCCTTCGGGGTGGGCCTGGACAACCTGAAACGGCGCTATGAACTGCTGAAGGTGAGCGAGGGCGTCCGGGTGGAGCAGGACGACCATTCATTTTCTGTTACCCTAAAACTATTCTGATGCCTCAAATCCTGATCGTCGAAGATGAACGCCATACGGCTGAGATGCTCCGCAGCATGATCGAGAAGCATCCAGACTGCACGGTCTTAGATATTTGTGACAGCATCGAGTCGGCGGTGGCCGTCCTCGGGCAACAGCAGGACCAACTCGACCTGCTCTTCCTGGACATTCAGTTGGCCGACGGGGAGAGCTTCGAAATTTTCGATGAAATCGAGGTGAAGGTCCCGGTCATTTTCTGCACGGCCTTTGACGATTATATCCTGAAGGCCTTCAAGAGCAATGGCATCGACTATATCCTGAAGCCGTTTCAGGAATCGGATGTCCACCAGGCGCTGGCCAAGTTTGAGCAGCTGCGGAGCGCCTTGTCCAAGGGCGGGGCGGTTCCCAATGAAGGCTTGAAACAGGTGATCACTGAACGGAAAAAGCCACAGAAAACGTTCCTGGCGCGGGTGGGAGAGAAAATGATCCCCGTATTGGCCCAGGACATCCACATCATCGTCCTGCTCAATGGGATCGTCTACCTCTATACGTCCAAGGGGGAGCGCTTCCCGTTGTTCAAGAAAATGGAGGACCTGGAAAATGCCCTGGACCCGGCCGCATTCTTCCGCATCAACCGCCAAATGATCGTGAACCGCTCGGCCATCCGGCAGATGGAGCCTTATTTTAACCGCAAGCTCATCCTGAACCTCGATTTCCAGGTGCCGGAGAAGGTCATTGTGAGTCGGCTGAAGGTCACGCCTTTTTTGGAGTGGATCGAGGAAAATTGATCCCGGACCGGCCTCTCTTTCTGTTCATTTGAGTTCCCATAATGTTCAATTCACATGGTTTTTTCCGGCCCACGCCGGAGAAGGGAAGTATCATTGCCCCATACCCGACTTACTCCTTCACCATGAAACACGCATTTATCCACCCCGCGAAATTCATCTTTGCCCTGCTGATTCTGGCCAGCTGCTCGTTGGTGGTGGCAGGCTGCGAAAAGGATGAACCCATCGCTGAAACAGAAATCGAAGTCGAAGAACCGGTCGTGGTCGCGGTTGACAATCATGGCCCGCTGTACAACTATCGGTACTGCGAGGTATTGCTCGCGGAATTTGAAGGGTTGTCGTTGGGCGTTGATGTATACAATTCGATGAGCTGTAACCGGTGCGCCCAAGACCTGTGGACGGAGCTGGATACGGACGCTCTCCAGGAGGAAACCGGGGCTTTGTTGGCCATCTTGAATGGGCCGCGCTACTGGGTCCTGGACAGCATGACGGGGACGGTGGGCAGCAACAATTGTGAATATGGGTTTGGCGGCATTGACATGACCCTGGTCGCATCGATCCCGCTCAACGTGGGCGACCTGCAAAATATCGGCCAGGAATATACGCCTCAGTACGTCAACCGCACCACCATTTTCTACTTCTACGTGGGCACCCGGGTCTACCTCCTTCAATCTCCCACCGGCGAATGCTACGTCATGCAATCGTATAGCCGGATGGATGACCCGGATTTGCGCCTGGAAGACCTTGAACTGCTCGGGAACCGCCTGGACCTGCCGGAGGGGTGGTCCTTTAAGACAACGGTTCTGGAGAATGATTTCCAGCTGCCCAGCGAAAATGGGGTCGCCACCGTGATCCAGGACAATCTCAGCAATACCTACCAAAATATTCCCGGCGATTGTCTTTGACTCCCGGGTCACTGCGGCCAGGCATCCGAAATCACTTGGTCATCCGTTTTTCTTCAACCGAATTATCATTTTCATTGGCTCCATTTATTCTCCCGTAGCCTCCCTCCTTACAATTCAACAAACTGGTGAAATCCTGGTCCAATCGGTTCGGGTACAGCCGAAAGAGGTTGTCGATCAGGGAAAAGGGCTGGTGCAAACCGGCCTTTTTTTGTTCCCTTTCTTTTTCTCTCCCTTCCCTATTTTCTCCTCCGATTGAATCTATGAAAACGTATATTCCCTCTTTACTACTATTAAGGGTTCTATTTTTATGAGAAAAGACTACCAAACTGTTCAAAAGCGCATCCAGCTGAGCAAACTGGTGAAACGTCTGGACGAACTGGCCTCCACCGGGCGGTTCCAACGGCTTTCCCGGGCTCGCCAGCGCTCCTTGCTCTTCAGATTCAAAAAGCTCACCCGCCAATTGGGGCTCCAATATTCCGGCCTTTCCTTGCGACCGGCCTTGCTGGGGCTATTGGCTTCCGTAGGGTTGCTGGCCGGTGCGTCTCAAGCCCAGGCTCAGACGCCGAGCTTTGGCACCCCGGTGACCAATCCCTTCGGGCTGGTCTCGGTCAGCGGGGAAGCAAAGCCCAGCTATGCCGACATCGACAACGATGGGGACCTCGACCTCTTCGCGGGAGATGACAATGGCGGGATCAATTTCTTCCAGAACATCGGAACAGCCACGGCGCCCAGTTTCGATACGCTTCAATCCAGTCCCTTTGGATTGGTCGCCCAATACGGCGCCTCCTACGTATCGGTCCACCTCCAGGACATGGACAACGACGGGGATTACGACCTGTGGTACGGGGATGACAGCTTCAACCTGATTTACTTTCAGAATACCGGCACGGCCGCGGCCCCCAGTTTTGCCGCTCCGGTGACCAATCCCTTTTCCCTCACGGTTCCGGGAGGCTACGCTTACGAAGCCAAAATTACCTCGGGGGACCTGGATGGCGATGGCGACTTTGATTTGTTGGTGGGCAACAGCTATACCGATGTGGCCTATTACCAAAATACCGGTACGGCGGCGGCTCCCGCCTTTGCAGCCCCGGTGCTCAATCCCTTTGGCCTGGCGCAGGTCGGAGGCAACTATGCTGCCCCGAGCCTCGCAGACCTGGACGGCGACGGCGACCTCGACTGCACCATCAACAACAATGCGGGCGTTTGCTTCTATTTTGAGAATACCGGTACGACGACCGCCCCGGCCTTTGGGACTCCGGTGTCGAATCCCTTCGGGATCACCACCGTGTACGCCTACTCCGTGGCGATTTTCGCGGACTTGGACGGCGATGGCGACCTGGACCTCACCCAAGGAGAAGGCTACGGCGATTTTATCTACCAACCCGATACCTCAGGTGCAGGAGGCAATGTGGCCCCGAGCCTTATGATTGCCGCGAACGATACGGTCTGCGACAACGATTCGCTCAGCCTCGCCTTCACGGCCATGGACAGCAACGGGGATTCGCTGACCCTTGGTGCGGCTTCGACCAACCAATCTGTGGTCGCGGACGCCGACATCAGCATTTCCGGAACGGCTCCGAACTATACGCTGGACATCATCCCCAGCATGGTCGGCTCGACCCAGATCATCGTCACGGTCTCGGATGGCATGGCTCCGCCCACCGCGGATACGCTGGACCTCACCGTCGATGCCTGCTTCGTGAATACCCCGCCCACGATCACGGTCCCGGGCAACGATTCGCTCTGCCAGGATTCGACCCAGACCCTGTCCTTCACCACAGATGACATCAACGGCGATGTCCTGACCCTCACGGCGACTTCCAGTGACCAGGCCATCCTCCCCGATGCCAATATCTCGGTCAGTGGCGCTTCGCCGAACCACACGATCACCTATACGCCGATCGCAGTGGGAACCGTCACAATTGCCATCGCTGCCGACGACGGCACGGATGTCACGACGGATTCGTTCGAAGTGGATGTCCTCGATTGCTCGGTGGGCATCGACGCCGATTTCTTCACGCGTCGCTTCGACGTGTATCCGAACCCGGCCCACGGCCGGGTCCACTACGCCCTGGAACTCCGGGTCCCGGTGGATCGCCTCCACATCGAACTCGTCGACCTGACTGGCCGGGTAGTCGCCCACCAGGCCCTGTCCCAACCGCCCGTGGATGTCACGGGGGTATTGAAGCTGGACGGCTTGGGCCGCGGGGTGTATTTCTTACAGGTCCGCAGCGCGCTGTATTCCTTCCACCGCAAGGTGGTGGTGGAGTAGGGGGCTGGAAGCGGGTTGAACTCCGAAAGCCGGGTGACCGGCTTTCGGGGTTTTTTATTTTTTGAAATCACTCGGCCTCCCCCCAATATTTTGTTGTCCACCAGAGTTTAGTAATATTGCTACTAACACCATTGGCTACTCATTTTGAACTTCCGCGTTGTCAGCAAATACAGCCTCCTCTTTCTCCTCGGGATTTCCTCCTGGATTCCCGTGCTGGTGATCAACATCATCTATTGGGTCACCTACCTCACCAATGGCTTTGTTGTCTACCCGGAAATTCTCACCGAACCGGTCCGCTCCGGTCTCTACGCCGCCTTCATCGTCACCAATTATTTCCTCGTCTTCCAGCTCATCAAGCGCATCGAGAAGTGGGACGTGATCGATTTGTTGTGGAAACTATTGGTGATTGGCATCACGGGGATTGCCCTGGTGTTCCTGTTTACGATCATCGAGGACTATACCGTCGAGATGAGCGCGTACCCGCAGATCAAGGCACTGAGCATGTCCGTCAAGCTCTATGCGGTGCTCATTTTCTCGCTGTCCACCATGTTCATTTTCCGGAAGCTCATCCTCTACCAGAAAAACAAACGCAAGGTCTTCCTGTGGAATATCTTGCAGGGGACGTTTTTGGTAGGATTGTTGCGGATGTTCCTGGGCATGCAAGGGACCGTCACCACCGATTTTGCCTTCATGGGAACGCCGGTGTCCGAACTGGTGACGACCATTTTGTTGCCCACCTTCGTCATTGCGTCGTTGATTTTGTCGGTGAATGTCAATTGGTCCGCCTACCTGAACTTCAATCAGAAGCTCCGGTCCCTCTTTTTGCTGTTCATCCTCATCATCCTCTTCGTCGCGTTTTTCATGCAGTTCCCCCACGACGGGCTCGCCTACGAAGTGACCGATCCGGATGCCAACGGGTTGGAGATGTTGTTGTCGGGAAAATACCTGTTGTTTGCCCAGCTCTTCCTCTTTCCCCTCATTTACGCCCTCTTGTCCGGTTTGGTCCTCATTTTCAACCTCCAGACCTCGAGTGTTTTTGAGCAACGGAACATCGAACTGGCCACGATTCAACGGATCAACCAGTCCATCCAATCGAACCTGGAGACGGAGGAAATCCTGCGGACCTTGTTGGATGCGAGTTTGTTGACGAGCAATGCCACCGGGGGCTGGATCCAGACCTTTCCCGAAGGAAAGCTGGAAGAAGGGCGCTTGTCCTATTCGAAAAATGTCAGCCGGGAAGAAATTGAGTACCTGAAAAGCCGCCAGGATCTGACCCTGGAGGTGATCGAACAGGGCCGCCATATCCACATCCGCAACCTGCGGAAGCACAAGAATTTCCGCTACGCGAAAACCCGGCTCCGCTCGCTCCTGGCCCTGCCCATCCTCACCACGAAACATCCCGTCGGCGTCGTCTTCCTCGTCAACGAGCTCTCGAACTCCTTTGAAGAGGAGACCATCTTGTCGCTGGTCTCGCTGACCGAACAATCCGGCATTTCCATCCAAAATGCGGAATTGGTAGCGCAAAGCATCGACCTCGAGATCTACAAGGAGCAGCTGAAAATCGCCAAACGCTTCCAGAAAGACATTCTGCCGCAGACCCTGCCCGGAGACGAGCAGATCGAAATCACCGTGCGGAGCCAGGAAGTGGACGAGATCGGGGGAGATTTCTACGATGTCATCCAGAAAGGACCGACCTATAAGATTGCGGTAGGGGATGTGTCGGGAAAAGGAACAACGGCTGCGTTCTATATGGCGGAGACGAAGGGGATTTTCCAAGCCCTGACCCAACTGGACATGGGCGTGCGGGAATTCGTCCTGAACACGAACATGGCGCTGTCCAATTGCCTCCGCAAAAACTCTTTCATGACGCTCTCGTATGTGCATATCCATACGGACCGGAAGGAGATCGAATTGATGCGGGCCGGGCACTGTGAGACCTTGTATTACGATTCAACCAAGGATGAACTGCTCGCCCTCGATGGAGGTGGCCCCGGCCTCGCCATCGTGCGGAATGAAGGCTACGCCAATTTCCTCCCGGAGCCCGAACGCTTCTCGTACCACCCGGGAGATTTGCTGATCCTCTATACGGACGGCATCATCGAGGCGCACAACGAGGAGCGGGATGAGTTTGGGATGGATCGGTTGAAGGAAATCGTCTTCCGGCTCCGTCAGCGCGACAGCCAGGTGATCGCGGAAACCCTTGTCCAGCAGGCGAAAGCCTTCACGGGAGGGGATATCGACGACGATTATAGCATCTTGGTTGTCAAATTTTTGTGACGTAAACAATATCAGAGAATAAACGTAAATAAGTAACGATGGAAATCAAGGAAACTCAGCACGAAGGTTATGTAACTCTGCTTCCGCAGGGCGACCTCGATGCCAACTCCTCCATCATCATGGATGAGAGCATCCAGGGCCAGATTGACGAGGGTCAGCTCAATATCCATGTCGATTGTTCGGGACTCGAATACATCTCCAGCGCCGGGCTGGGCGTCTTCATTTCCCACATGGACGAGCTGAAGGAGGCGGGAGGCCAATTCGTGTTTTCCAATATGTCCGACAAGGTCTTCCAGGTCTTCAAATTGCTGGGACTGGAAGCCTTGATGACCATTGTTCCTGACCGCGCGCAAGTAGCCACGGAGTTCACATGAAATCAGATTACATAGCCGTGTGTTCGAAGACGAGCCTTCCCAAGATTCGGGAGTTCGTCCAGCAACAGCTGCGCAATATGGAGGTGGCAGAGACGACCAGTTACCAGGTTGTCCTGGCGGTCGATGAGGCCTGTGCGAACAGCATCATCCACCAACACGCCGAAGACGGCAAGGCGAGCCTCCGCATTTGCATTTACCGCGACCACAACGAGTTGCGCATCGAGTTGACCGATGAAGGCAGTGCCTTCCCCATCAACAAGTACCAGCCCCAGGACCTTCAGGAGATCATTCGAAAACGAAAACGGGGCGGTCTCGGCATCCAACTCATCAACAAGATCATGGACAAGATCGAAGTTATCCAGGAAGAAAAATTCTACACCTATCGATTCACAAAATACCTTTGATTCCCTGTACTGGTTTGGTTGATTGCTCCTGCGGCCCCGCGGGAAACTCACGCATGTCCTAGCGGACGGCAAACTCATTGCTCCCCCTCATTTTTCCATTGCCTTTTCCCCGCCCCCTCCACCAACGAGGCCCGCGCGCCCGCATTTTCCCTCATTCTTCCCGCATCATCTCCGGCACCACGAACCCTTCCGTGAGCCGCTCCAATGCCTGCCCCATCTGCAACAAGCGGTGGTCGTTCCATTTCTGGGCGTGGAGCTGTACGCCCACCGGCAAGCCACTCCGGGTCCGCCCAATTGGAATCACCAAAATGGGATGGCCCGGAATGGACGTGGCAAAGTTGTAGGGCGTGAAGGCCCGCACATAGGGCACCTGCTGACCGTTGATCTTCAGGGGAACCCTTGGCTTCTGGTGCCGAAAGGCCTTGTCTGCCGATACGGGGGTGACCCACAAATCATAGTCCCGAAAGAAGGCCGAGAACTGGTCGGAGACATTGTCCTTTTCCTCCAATGCCCGGGCATAGCGCCGTTTGCTGCCACCGGCACCCGCTCCCAAGCCCCGTGCCCATTGTCGGCTCCGGAATTTGCCGCGGATGAACAGCTGCGCAATCAAGCCCTTCAAAGGCAAGCCTTTCAAGGCCACCCCAAAGTCGAATCCGACGATCTTCCCCCACAAATGGATCAATTTGCCCGCATCGAAGGGTGGTTGATCTTCTTGCACCGAGTATTCGGTCACATTATGGAGCCGTTGGAGGAAGCGGCGGAAAATGTCCCGGTACTCAGCGTCCAGCTCCACCCCGTCGAGGGTCTCCGAATAGGCGATCCGCAGCGGATTCCCGGCGGTATAGGTGTATTGCTGGAGGTTGACGGGGGGATTCTCGGAAATGGATTGTTGGGTGCTGCCAAATACTTCCATCATCAGGAGCAGGTCGTCCACATTGCGGGCCATGGGGCCATTGCAGGTCAGGTAGCGGCCGACCCGGAGCGCATTCGGGGAGACCATGTTTCCCCGCATCGGCAGCGCGGACTCGGTGGTCCGCAGGCCGCAAATCCCACAGAAGTGGGCCGGCACCCGGATCGAGCCCCCCGCATCCGTCCCCAACTCCAAGGGCGTAAATCCCGCCGCCAGGGCCGCCGAAGAACCGCCCGAGCTGCCTCCCACGACATGATTCAGGTTATAGGGATTGTTGGTCTGGCCGAACCAGGAGTTGGTGGATTGCCAGTCGAGGGCAAACAGGGGCAGGTTCGTCTTGCCCATGACGATGGCCCCCGCCGCTTTTAGGCGGGTCACCAGCTCGGCGTCGTCGGTCGCCACATGGTTCTTGAATTGGGGGAATCCATTCGAAGTGATCAGTCCCCGGACATTGAAGGAGTCCTTCACGGTCATCGGCAGGCCGTGGAGCAGGCCCAGGTCATCGCCCCGGGCGATGGCCGCATCCTTTTCCCTCGCCTCTGCGAGGATTTCAGCGGGTGGGCGCAGGTCGGTGATGGCATTGATGGTCGGGTTGTGGCGCTCGATCTGGGCGAGGAATTGCCGGGCGACCTCTTCGCAGGTGATGGCCTGGCTTCGGATTTGGTCCCGGATGTCGCGGGCGGAATAGAAGATGATGGGTTTCATGTCGGGGCGTTGTTTGCGCCAAAGCTGGGCAAAAACCATCCGAATCCATTTGATCTATGTCAAATAAGGAATCACTGGCCCCGAATTCGGCTGAGCGTTTCCTGGGTGATGCCCAGATAAGACGAGATGTGCTTCAGGGGCACGCGCTGGAGGAGGTAGGGCCGTTTTTTGAGCAGGGCATCGTAGCGCTCCTGGGCCGAATGGAACTGGATGTCCTCGATCCGCTCCACCAATTCCACGTAGGCTTCCTGCATGAAGAGTCTCCCCAGCCGTTCGTGCCGGATGCTCATTTGAAAAAACTTCTCCATGTCCTCGTAGGTCACCGCGTGGAGCCAACTTTCCTCCAGCAGCTCAATATTGTACATGCTTTTGTCCCCCCGCAACATGCTGTCCACCGCCGTGACCGACTCCATCTCAAAGGCAAAATGCGAGGTGATGTCCTTCCCTTCCTTGTGGTGAAAGACCCGAACGCCGCCCTTCTCGATGAAAAAGGCGTGGTGGCAGACGGTATGTTCGTGGTGGAGGAGGTGGTGCTTGGGAAAATGGAGCGGCTCCATAAACTGTTGCAGGTCCACCAACAGGTCGGGGTGTTCGAAGAGATAGGCCTGGGAAAGTTTCAGGGTCATGGCTCAGTTTAGGCATTATATCGGTAAGCGGCAATGGGGAGAAAAAAGGGGAATGGGTTCGGGAAAAAATATCGCTGCCACCGGCGAATGGGCGCATCGGGCCCTTGCGCTTCCTGTCCCAATGCAATGGCGACCGGGTTTGCGGCCCAAAGGGGTACCTCCGAGGCGGACTCTTCTGCCTCTGAGGTGGGCCCTCCCGCCTGATAGGTAGGGGGGCCTGCCTTCCAGCTCGGCTGGCCTGCCTCCGAGCTCGGCCATTCCACCTCAAAGGTCGGGGCCTCCACCTCGAAGGCGGGGAAGCGGACCCAAGAAGTGGACTCCCCGACCTCGAAGCCGGGCCAGCCGAGGTCGGAGGTGGGCGGGCCGAGCTCGGAGGCAGGCCAGCCGAGGCTTGAGGTGGGGGAGTGGAGCTGGAAGGTAGGAGAATGGAGTTGGGAGGCGGAATTGTGAAGGAGTGACGGAAATATTCCCCCGAACCGGTCAAAAAAGGTTCAGTTGGGGAGGGTTGCACCGATGTTTCCCCCGCTCAAAAAGTCCATTTTCCCGGCCATTTCCCCCCTTCTCCTCCCAAACCGTTGTCCCTCAATCCCTCAGTTCGCTGCGATCCAGACTGAAAAGCCGCTTTTTTATCATTTTTCCACCAGTTTCATTAACTTTGCCCGTCAAATTAAAATTGAAACGGATCGAAATGAATAAAGCTGGATTTTCGCTGTTCTCACTTGTGATTGCTTTGTTGATTGGGCTCAGTAGCTGCAAGCCCAAAGAAGTTGCCACCGCCACTACCACCATGGAGGACGATGGACCGGCCCTGTTGATATTCCCCGGGACCGACACCGTCTACAAAGGAGAGTTTGAATACGTCTACCAAAAGAACAATGGCGGCTGGGATGAGGCCAAAGCCCATACCCCCGAGCAGTTCCAGGAATACCTCGACCTGTACATCAATTTTAAGCGCAAGGTCCTCGAAGCCGAAGCCAATGGTCTCCACGAAACCGAGTCGTTCAAGACCGAATTCAATGGCTACCGGAAGCAGCTGGCCCAGCCTTACCTTGTGGACAAGAATGTCCAAAAGGAATTGATTCAGGAAGCCTACGACCGCGGCAACATGGTCGTCTCCGCCTCCCATATCCTGGTCATGGTCGGCCCCGACGCCTCCCCCGCCGACAGCCTCAAGGCCTTCAACAAGATTACCAACCTCCGCGATTCCATCGTGAGCGGCGGCCAGGACTTCAACGACATTGCCAAGCGCAATTCTGAAGATCCCAGCGCCAAGTCCAATGCCGGTGACCTCGGCTACTTTAGCGTCTTCGACATGGTTTACCCCTTCGAAAGCGGCGCTTACAACACCCCCAAGGGGGAAGTTTCCCAGCCGGTCCGCACCAGCTTCGGCTACCACCTGATCAAGGTGAAGGACAAGATGGAAAACCCGGGCAAGAAGACCTCTGCCCACCTCATCGTGCGGGTCGGAGCGCAGTACAGCGCCAAGACCGAAGCAGAAGCCAAGGCCCGCATCGACGAGCTGCACAAAGAACTCAAAAACGGCGCTGATTGGCGGGAAATGGTCCGCAAGTTCAGCGACGACCCGAATACCAACGAACGCGGCGGCGACCTCGGCAATGGCCGTTTGATCCCCGAAATGGAAAACGTCAAGCGTCAATTGGGCGAAGGAGAAATCTCCGAACCCTTCCAGACGGCCTTTGGCTTCCACATCATGAAGGTCACCGAGATCGAAAAGCGCAAGACCTTTGAAGAGGCCGAGCCTGAAATCAAAAGCCGCATCGCCCGCGATCCCCGTTCGACCCTGAGCAAATCCCGCCTCATCGACCGGATCAAGCGCGACAATAATTTCCAGCGCAACGATGAGAACCTGGCCAAATTTGCCCAGTACATCATCGACGAAGGCCAGGATGGCATGTACCTGAAAGGCTTCTGGCGTCCGAACGACTCCACCGCCGGTCCTCTCTATCCCCTCCCCATCTACACGATTGGCAGCGGCGATAACATGACGACCGGAACCATCAAAGACTTTGTCGACGACTATGTCGCCACCCGCAAGGGCCTCAATGGCGCCACCGTCGAACTCGCCACCAACAACTTCGCCGACAAGTTCATCGAGAAGGAAGTACTGGCATTCGAAGAAAAGCAACTCCCCAAGAAGTACCGCGAGTACCGCGAACTCCTGAAGGAATACCGCGACGGCATTCTCCTCTTCACCCTGACCGAAGAGAAGGTCTGGCGGAAGGCAGTCGAAGACACCACGGGCCTGCAAGCCTACTACGACTCCAACAAGGACCAGTTCACGGCTGGAGAGCGCGTGGTGGTAGATGAGTACATCACCGACAACCGCGATGTGATCGACGAAGTGGAAGGCATGCTGAAGGCCGGTCGCTCCGAAGAGGAAATCACCTCCGAGATCAACAAGGTTTCTTCCCTCCGCCTGACCGTGCGCCAGCAGAGCTACGAGCGCGGCAAATCCCAGCTGATCGACCCCATGTTCAGCGAATCTGCCGGTTATATTTCTCCTGTGAACGTCTACAGCAACAATCGCTTCCGTATTTTCGTACTGAAGGAAAAGTTGCCGGCCGGTCAGAAGTCTTTCGAAGACGCCAAATCGGAAGCCATTACCCAGTACCAGAACTACCTGGAGAAGGAGTGGCTGAAGGAATTGGAAGAAAGATACCCCGTATCCGTCCAGGACAACGTATTTGACCAACTCTTTAAATAGTCCGTGCCCTTACGCCAACTCCCCACTACCCGACTGATATGGGCCGCCCTGCTGATCTTTATGGTTGGTTGTGGTGAAGGAGAAGTGGTGGAAGATTCAAAGGTCATTGCCAAGTTCAAGGACAAGACCCTTACCGAAGACCAGCTCGATTTTTATATCCCCGCCGGGGTTCCCACGGAGGACAGCATCCGCTACGCCGAACAATTCATTGAGAAGTGGATTCGGGAGCAGGCGGTCATGGACAAAGCCCTCTCTGAGGACGAAGGGCTCGAGGAACGGGTGGCGTACAAGGTGGAAAACTACCGTGCCAAGTTGATCATGCACGAATACCACGCCAAGATGTTGGAAACGCTGGACACGGCGGTTCCCTCCGAGGATGTGGCCGAATACTACGAAACCAACAAGGACAATTTCCTGAGCGATCAGGAATATTACAGCTTCTTCTACCTGATCACGACCAAGAGTGAAGGCATAGACCAGGCGGCCCGTTGGATGCGGTCCCGCGAAGAGAGTGATTTGAGTTCCTTGCGGGAGTGGGCTGTCGGCAATACGCGCGAAGCGAAGATCGACAGCAGCTACAAAGACAAAGACCGCGTCAATACCATTTCCAAGGGGTATTTTGGCAACCTTACAAAAGCACCTATTGGGCAATTAATTCAGTGGAACGGCGTTATACAAGGGAAACGCCGGCGCTACATGTTCAAAATGCTCGATAAGGTCAAGCAAAATGACCACCTCCCCCTGAGCCTCTGCGAGGACCGCATCAAAGCCATCCTCCGAAATGATCGCCGGGTAAAGCTCATTGATGAAACAGAACAAAAAATTCTGAAAGATGCCGAGGCAAAAAACTACATCGTCCGTTAAATTCTGGGCTTTGCTCCTTCTCTTTGGATTGGGAAGTAGCTACGCCCTTCACGCCCAGAGCCTGGACAAGATCGATGCCATCGTCGGGGAAGACATCATTCTCCACAGCGAAATCATGGCCCAGATCCAGTACTACAAGGCCAATGGGATGGAGGACGACGGGACGATGTACTGTCGGGTGATGGAGGAAAAGATTTTTGAGAAACTCCTTCTCAACAAGGCCCGCCAGGATTCCATTGACATTACCGACCTTCAGGTCGATGGCGAGGTGGATCGGAAGATCGCCTACTTCCGCCAGATCTACGGCGACGAACTGGAAAAGATCTACGGCAAACCGGAGATCGAAATCAAGGCCGACATCCGCAAGGATGTGAAGAACCAGCTGCTCGTGCAGCAGATGCGGGAACAAATCATCGGCCAGGTCGCCATCACGCCCCGCGAAGTCCAGAAGTTTTACAATGGCCTCAACAAGGACTCCCTCCCGCCCCTGCCCGCGGAAGCGGAGCTGTACCACATTGTGGCGATGCCGAAGCCTTCGCTGAAAAGCAAGGACATGGCCCGCGCCCGCCTGGAGCGGCTCCGGGACCAGATTGTGAAGGGCGAAGTGAACTTTGAGGACGCGGCCCGCAACAACAGTATGGACTACGGTAGCGCCAAGGTCGGCGGCGACCTGGGCACCTTTGGACGGGGCCGGATGGTTCCGGAATTCGAAGAAGTGGCCTTCAAAGCCGAAATCGGGGAGGTATCCCCCATTTTCGAAAGCCCCTACGGCTTCCATATCATGAAGGTGTACAAGCAGACCGGCATTGAAGTCGGTGCGCGCCATATCCTGATTGCTCCCCTCGTCGATTCTGACGACGAAGAACGGGCCAAGGAATCCCTGAAAGACTACAAAGAACGCGTCGAGAATGGCAGTGCTTCCTTCCAGAAATTGGCCATGGAAGAAAGCGACGACCAAATGACCGCTCCCTACGGCGGCTCCATCAAGAATCCCCAAACCGGTGAACAGCGCATTCCCATTGACATGCTGGATGCCAACCTCTTTTTCCTCGTCGACAACCTGAAAGAAGGAGAAATCAGTGAGCCGGAAGAGTGGTTTTCCCCCGCAAACAAACGGGGCTACCACATCGTTTACATGAAGCGCCGTTACGAACCCCACGTCTTCACCATGGAGACGGACTTTTACAAGATTCAGCAGGCTGCATTGCAGAACAAGCAGGCTGGCGCACTGGAAAAGTGGTTCAAGCGGGCCGTCAACAATATCTACATCGATATCAAAAACGAAGATTGTATTGGGGTACTTCCTTATTTGCTGCCCTACAGCTCTAAATAAACGCCTCCATGAGCCAACAATTCAAGTCTGAAAAAGAAGCTGCTGACGCGCTTGCGTCTATTTATAAAGACCTCCGCAAGGAAATTGGGAAGGTGATCATTGGGCAGGATGATGTGGTGGAAAAATTGATCATTGCCCTGTTTTGCAAAGGCCACTCCCTCCTCGTCGGGGTTCCCGGCCTCGCCAAGACCCTCCTGATCAGCTCGGTCGCCAAGGTACTCGACCTCAAATTCAGCCGGATCCAGTTTACCCCGGACCTCATGCCCGGCGATATCCTCGGATCTGAGATTCTGGAAGTCGATGAAGAAACGGGCCGTCGCCAGTTCAAATTCATCAAGGGCCCTGTCTTCGCGAACATCGTCCTCGCGGACGAAATCAACCGGACCCCGCCCAAGACCCAGGCTGCTTTGTTGGAGGCCATGCAGGAAAAAAGCGTGACCATTGCCGGTCAGGCGTACAAGCTCCAGGAACCATTCTTCGTCCTCGCCACCCAAAACCCCATTGAACAGGAAGGTACCTATCCGCTGCCGGAAGCGCAGTTGGACCGCTTCATGTTCAATATCCAGGTGGACTACCCCACGGTCGACGAAGAGGTGCGCATCGTGAAGGAAACCACCTCCTTCATCAAAAAGGAACTCGACGTAGTCCTGAACCGGGAGCAAATCCTCATGTTCCAGGACCTCGTCCGGAAGGTGCCCGTCACCGACAACGTGATCCAGTACGCGGTCAACCTCGTGAGCCGCACCCGCATCACGACGTCCCACGCCCCTGAATTCATCAAGGAACTCATCACCTGGGGCGCTGGTCCCCGGGCTTCCCAATACCTGATCCTCGGCGCCAAGTGCCACGCCCTCCTGTACGGAAAATACTCTCCGGACATCGAGGATGTGAAGGCTGTAGCGGTTTCCGTCCTGCGGCACCGCATCGTCCCCAGCTTTACCGCCGAAGCCGAAGGCATCACCGCCGCTGACATCATCCAACGGCTCCTCAACGAAGCCTGATCCATGGATCTACGCACCGATTTCCTCGTCATTGGCTCCGGCGTGGCCGGTTTGTCATTCGCCCTGAAAGCAGCCCAACTCGGCAAGGTCCTGATCCTTACCAAGGCCAACAAGGAAGAAGCGAATACATCGTATGCCCAAGGCGGAATCGCAGCGGTAGTTTCCAACCTCGATACATTTGAAAAGCATGTGGCCGACACGCTCGACGCTGGCGATGGACTCTGCAAGGAGGACATTGTGCGGATGGTCGTGGAGCAAGGGCCCCTGCGCGTACAGGAGCTGATCGACTACGGCGCCAAATTTGACCGGGAAGCCGATGGCAACCTGAGTCTGGGCCGCGAGGGCGGCCACTCCGAGCACCGCATCCTCCATTCCAAGGATGCGACCGGCTGGGAAATCGAGCGGACCTTGCTTGAAGCCGTGCAGAACCATCCCAACATCGACATGCGCGAGCATTTCTTTGCGGTGGACCTGCTCACGCAGCACCACCTGGGACGCTACGTGAACCGCGGATTCCCCGACCTGGAGTGCTTCGGCGTGTACGCGCTGGACATCCACGACAACCGGATGGTCCGCATCCTGAGTCGGCTGACCATTCTCGCGTCGGGCGGCGCGGGCAATATCTACGCCGCGACCACAAATCCGAGTGTCGCGACGGGTGACGGCATCGCCATGGTATACCGGGCGATGGGCCGGGTCGCCAATATGGAATTTGCCCAGTTCCACCCCACTTCATTTTACGAGCCCGGTGTACGCCCGGCCTTCCTGATCACCGAGGCCATGCGCGGGGCGGGGGCCAAACTGCGGACCTTCCATTCGAAGAAGCGGTTCATGCACCTCTACGATGAGCGCCTGGAATTGGCGCCGCGGGACATAGTCGCGCGGGCGATTGACTCGGAGATGAAGAAATCGGGAACCGATCACGTTTGGTTGGACTGCACCGAAATCCCTGCGGAAGAGCTCAAGAACCATTTTCCCACCATCTTCGCCCACTGTCTGGAACGGGGCATCGACCTCACCCAGGATTTTATTCCTGTGGTGCCCGCCCAGCACTATACCTGCGGCGGGGTGCTTGTGGACGAAGCGGGCCAAACCTCGATCCAGCAGCTGTTTGCCTGTGGCGAGGTGAGCTGTACGGGCTTGCACGGGGCCAACCGACTCGCCTCCAACTCTCTGTTGGAGGGGATCGTGTACGCCCACAGCATCTTTGAGGCGACGCAGGACATCTTCTACCAGTACGACTTTCAGGAAACCATCCCGGCCTGGGATGAGAAAGATGTCACGAATACGGATGAGTGGATTTTGATTTCGCACAATTTCCGGGAAGTCCAGAACCTGATGAGCAATTACGTGGGGATTGTACGCAGCAACCATCGCCTGGAACGAGCCATGCGGCGGATCAACCTCATTTACGAAGAAACCGAAGACTTTTACCGCAAAACCAAAATCTCTCCCGAGATGTGCGAGCTTCGAAATGTCATCACCTGCGCCTACCTGACCATCAAAAGCGCGATGATCCGGAAGGAAAGCCGCGGACTTCATTTCACCACCGATTTCCCCGAAAAGATCTCCCTCCCTTTCGACACCGTCCTCTAAATTTACTCCCCACTTCTCCTTTCATTTTCCCTGACCCTTTGGGAACATAATTCGTTTTCGATGGTTATGCATGTTAGGGAAAATATGCCCGCGTTCTTTTAACAAAAGTTTGCATTTGAGGCTTCTGGGCCTCAAAACCTCGGAATATCCCCTGAAACAATTAAATTTATGGCGTTGGCGACGACACGTTGCCGAAACCCCAAAAACATCATAAAATTACAATTATGGCCTTTGAATTACCCGATCTTCCCTACGCCTTCGATGCCCTCGAGCCCAACATCGATGCGCGTACCATGGAAATTCACCACGACAAGCACCACGCTGGATATACCAAGAAGCTGAATGCGGCCATCGAAGGCACGCCCTACGCTGACATGAGCATCGAAGAAATCCTGGCTGCGGCTGGCGGTCTGACCGGCGGCATCCGGAACAACTCCGGTGGCTACTACAACCACAACCTCTTCTGGGAAACCATGTCCCCGAATGGCGGTGGCGAGCCGACTGGCGAACTGGCCGATGCCATCAACGCTGAATTTGAATCCTTTGACAATTTCAAAACCAAGTTTTCTGCTGCCGCAGGATCTCGGTTTGGTTCCGGTTGGGGCTGGCTCGTAGCTTTCCCCGGCGGTCGTCTGCGCGTTTACTCTACTCCCAACCAGGACAATCCGCTGATGGAGCCGGGTTCCGGCCATCCCATCCTCGGCCTCGACGTCTGGGAGCACGCCTACTACCTCCACTACCAGAACCGCCGCCCCGATTACGTGGCTGCCTGGTGGAATGTTGTCAACTGGGAGAAGGTATCTGAACTGTACGCGGCTGTCAAGGCATCCGGCGAGTAAGCAGTTCCACATAGCAACCCAATCAGCCGCCTCCGGGCGGCTTTTTTCATTTGCTCCCCCGTTATTTTGTATTTTATCTCCATGACCACTCCATTCGAACCCGCCAGGACCATCGACGAAGTCATCCAACGCCTGGATCTCATCATTGAAGAATCTATCCAATCCACCAATCCTGTGGGGATGTTTCCTGCCTTGTATGTGGTGGTAACGGAAAAAGTAAAGGAAGGTATTCGGGACGGACGGTTCGAGAAAGGGGAACGGATGGAAAAGCTGGATGTGATTTTTGCCAACCGCTACCTCGAAGCCTATCACCACTGCTTTCACGGCCAACCCCTGACCAGGAGCTGGAATGTGGCGCTCCATGCGAGCCAGACCAACCCGTCTATGCTGATTCTCCAGCACCTCCTGCTCGGCATGAACGCCCACATCAACCTGGACCTCGGCATCGCCGCGGCGGAAGTGGCCCCCGGTGACCAACTCGCCGACCTGGAAAATGATTTCAACATGATCAACAAAATCCTCGCCGAGCTGACGGGGTTGGTCAAGGATGAGATCGGTCATTTGTCCCCCCGCATCGCCCTGGTCGACCGCTGGCTCCGCAATGCCGACGATGCCCTGGTAAACTTTTCCATGCAGCGCGCGCGCCGGGATGCCTGGAAATTTGCCCAGGAACTGGCCTATGCGGATGAAGCGGAATGGGAAAAGAGGGTGGATAAAAAAGACATCTGGGTGGCTGATCTCGCGGAAAAAATTCAGGCTCCCGGATTTTGGCCGCAGCTGGTGGTCTGGTGGATCAGGCGGAAGGAAAGTCGGGACTTCCCGGCCATCATTGAGGGATTGCGGAATGTTGCGGGAGAAATGGCGGCTAAAATTTCCTTTAGCCTGGAGTAAGGTTGGGAGAAAGGGCTTCGGGCTGGAGGTTGGGGAGGAAAATGGAAAAGCGGGTGCCAATGCCTTCGCGGGAGTCCAGTTCAATCCGACCGCCGATGCGCTCGAGGACTTCGCGGACGATGTACAGCCCGATGCCGGACCCACCGCCCTGGTGGGTGCCGCGGAAGAACAAATCGAAGATGTGGGGCTGTTGGTCTTCGGGAATGCCGATGCCATTGTCTTCGATCTCAATCACGGCCTCCTGGTCCTGGACCTTCACCCGCACCTTCACAAATCCATTTTCAAGACGGGCCGGATCCTGGAATTTCAACGCATTCGAAATCAGATTCGAAAGCAACAAATGGGTCCGGAATGAATCCGCGAACCAATGGGCCTGGGCATCCACTTCGTGGGTAATCTCCACCTGCGGGGTCCGCACGTGCTCGGGAATGTCTTCCAGGGCCTGTTCCAACAATTCGCCGGGATCGACCGCTTCCACCTGGATTTCCTGCCGGGAAATCCGGGAAAAGTTCACGATGTCACGGATGACGCCATCCAATTTGAAGGCCCGCGAGCGGATCATCTCGATGTAGCGCTGGAGCGAGGGCGGCACGTCCTCCAACTCCATCAGGTTCAGCAGTCCCAAAATGGACACCACCGGCGAACGCAAGTCGTGGGACGTGCGGTAGACGAATTGGTCCAATTCGGCATTCGTTTTCTCCAACTCTGCATTTTTCTTCTCCAACTCCGCCTCTTTGTGCTTGATCTCCGTGACTTCCAATCCGTAGCCAATCAGCATCTCCAAATCGCCGCTCGGCATGAATACCGGGAACAATTGGCGGACATAGTGCCTGACATTTCCATCCCGGTCCTCCGACGCCTGGTAGATGGAGTAGGCCTCGCCAGTCTTGACCACGCGGGCATGGAGTTCCATCCGCTGTTGGAGGAATTCCTCGGACATGTTGCGGAAGCGGCAATAATCTGCATCCGTCCGGCCAATCATCCATTGCCGGACCTCATCATCCTTGACCGCGACGGGATTGATGTAGCGGTAGCGGAGGTCCTGGTCGAAAATGACGACCTCGACGGGAAGCTCATCGAAGATGCGCTGGAAAAAGGCCCGCTGGGAGGAATCGATCTTTTGCTGGTGTTCGTGCGCCTGCACCAACTTCACCAGTTGCTGGTAAAGGTCCTGAAGGAGAGGGGATTGGGGTGGATGGGGAGGAAGGGAAAAATCAACGCCGTCGGTGGCTTTTTCCACCATACGGGTAAGCCGACGTAACTCGTCGATAAGTTGTTCTTCCTCTAGTTGGTTCATCCAGTCGTTTTGATCTCCCTCCAATTTCAACAAAAAGCACTAGTTTTTCAAGCTCTAACCCTTGACAAATAGTCCTCAATGTCAAGGCGGTATGTTCTGATCTGCTTTCCTTCTCCGTCCGATTTTCCTAAATTCGTCCGCTGTACCATTCTGGTTGCACCTATTCACAATGAAACTATGGATCACATGAAGAAATTTTTGATGCTCCTTTTCCTGGGTGTCTTCGCGACGGCTTTTTGGGCCTGTGAAGAAAAAGGAGGGGGAGAAAACCCGGAAGGAGAAACTTCTGAGGTTGCCGCAGAAGGAGAAGAAGGGGAATTTAAATGGGTCACGGAGCAATTTGCCGACCTCAAAATCCTGCGCTATCAGGTTCCGGGATTTGAAGAATTGCCCCTGGAACACAAAAAATTGCTCTACTACCTTTCCGAAGCTGCTCTGGCAGGCCGCGAGATCATTTACGATCAGAACTACCGCCACAACCTGACCATCAAGCGCACCCTGGAAAATATTTACGAGACCTATTCCGGAGATAAGACCACGGAAAATTGGGGCCAATTCCATACCTACCTGAAGCGGGTATGGTTCGCCAACGGCATCCACCACCACTATTCCACGAAAAAGCTCGATCCCGGCTTCTCGGCTGAGTATTTCGAAGAGCTTTTCCGCAATTCCAATCAGGAAAATATGCCCACGATGGAGGGCGAATCTCCCGAAGATCTGCTCGCGAAAATTTCTCCCGTCATGTTCGATCCGGCGATCGATGCCAAGCGGGTCAACCAAAGCGGCGACCTCATCGCTTCCTCCGCCAACAACTACTACGATCCCGACCTGACGGAAGCTGAAGTCGACGCGTTCTACGCCAATATGATCGACAAGAGCGACAAAACACCCATTTCCTACGGCCTGAACTCGAAGCTGGTGAAGGAGAATGGGGAAATCAAAGAGAAAATATGGATGGTTGGCGGCATGTACGGTGAAGCCCTCAGTGAAGTGGCCAATTGGTTGGAAAAAGCGGCGGGTGTCGCGGAAAATGATGCCCAGAAAGCGGCTTATGAAGCGCTGGTGAAGTACTACCGGAGTGGCGACCTCAAAGATTTTGACGAATACAATATCCTCTGGGTCCAGGACACCGAAAGCGACATCGACGTGATCAATGGCTTCATCGAAGTCTACGGCGACGCCAAAGGATTCCGCGGAGCATTTGAATCCGTCGTGCAGATCACCGACCCCGAGGCGTCCAAGCGCATCGAGGCCATCTCGGAAGAAGCCCAGTGGTTCGAGGACAACTCTCCGATCCAGGACGAGCACAAGAAGGAAAATGTCACGGGCATCTCTGCCCGGGTGATCAACGTGGTCATGGAAGCGGGCGACGCCTCTCCTTCCACGCCCATCGGCATCAACCTCCCCAACTCCAACTGGATCCGCGCCAACCACGGCTCCAAGTCCGTGAACCTCGCGAATATCGTCGGCGCCTACGAAGAGGCCTCCAAGTCCAGCGGTATGCTGAAAGAATTCGCTTACAACGAGGAAGAAATCGAGATGTCCAAGCAGTACGGCTCCATTTCGGATAAGCTCCACACGGACATGCACGAAGTGATCGGCCACGCCTCCGGCAAGTTGAACCCCGGCATTGGTACTCCCAAGGAGACGCTGAAGGCCTACGCTTCGACGCTGGAAGAAGCCCGCGCCGACCTCGTCGCGTTGTACTACATGATGGATCCCAAGCTCATCGAGATTGGCGTGATGGAATCCCTCGACGTCGGCAAGACCGGCTACAACGACTATATCCGCAATGGCCTCATGCTCCAGCTCCGCCGCCTGGAATTGGGTGAGGAACTCGAAGAAGCCCACATGCGGAACCGTCAGCTCGTGTGCAAGTGGGTGATGGAAAAAGGTGCGGCCGACAAAGTCATCGAACAGGTGAAAAAGGACGACAAGACCTATTTCCTCATCAACGATTACGAAAAGCTCCAAACGCTCTTTGGCGACCTGCTGCGCGAGATCCAGCGCATCAAGTCCGAGGGCGACTATGACGCCGGCATGGCCCTGGTGGAAGATTACGGGGTCAAAGTTGACGAAGAAGTCCACGCTGAAGTGCTTCAGCGGGTAGAAGCGTTGAACATTGCGCCTTACAGCGGCTTCATCAACCCTGTGCTCGAGCCCGTCATGGAAAATGGCGAAATCACCGATGTGAAGATTTCCTACCCGGACGATTTCACCGAGCAGCACCTGTACTACTCGAAGAAGTACAATTTCCTGCCCGCTTATAACTGATCGGCCAGGTCCACAATACATTGGAACCGCCTCCCGACCGGGGGCGGTTTCTTCTTTTTTCCCCTTTCGTTTGCCCGACCCTTTCCTCTTATTCCCAACCTTTTCCCCCGGCTTACGTACCTCCATTACCTGCACTCCAAGGTCTCACCAACGAAATCCATCTATATTTGACCGGATTCGGTGCTTTACCCTGTTTTCTCATCCTAAATATCCTAAGCGTATAGCAGCAATTGTTACCTTTTTGAATTAGATTAAAAGCTGAGGGACACGTATGCATACTGCTCAGGACATACCGACCTATACATTGCTACGCGAGCACCGGGAGCAAGCGGTAGAAGTGATCTACCAACGCTACGGACGCAAGCTGTACTCCTACGCCATCAGTTCGTGGCACCTCGACGAGGACACGGCCTGGGACATCGTGTATGAGACCTTGTACAAGGCGGTAGAAAAAATCGACCACTATGAATTTCGGTCGGAAAAGAAGTTTGGCAGCTTCCTCTTCACGATCTTTTGCAACAACCTCCGCCGCCACTACCGGGATACGAAGAAGCGGGAAGAACACCTTAGCTTCACCAATTTCAACGAATTGAACTTCGAAGAAAGCAAGTCGAACCCGGAATTGAGTACGGAGCGGAAAGTGCAGGAGCACGTGGTGGAGCAGTCTGTCGAGGCGTACCGCGAGCCGGAAGAGGCCAACAGCACCCTGATGAACATTATGGAATCGTGCCTGGCGCGGCTCCGGGACTGGGAACGGGTCTTGTTGTTGCTGCGGAGCCAGAATATGCCCTACACTGAAATCGCCCGGTATGTGCACAAGCCGGCCGGACAACTGAAAGTTTATCATCAACGCGCAAAGAAGAAACTCGAAAAATTAATCGAACACGAATTGACGTACGTCAATCAAGAGTAACGCTCGACAATGGACCAACAAGGAAAACATAGCGAGCACAATGATGCCTTAGACGATCTCCTCCGCCGTTACATGCTGGAAACGGATCCGGAGACCGAAGAAGGTGATAGCCTGCTGGAGCTGGCTGGTGAGCGGGTGCTTTCCTCCGCGCCATTGGTGGTCCCGGATGCTGACCGGGAAGCCGAAATGGTGGCGCGTCTGAAGAAACGCTTCCCCAAGCCCCCGGAGCACATGCCTGGCCCCGTTTCCGGCGCCCCGGCTTTGCGCAAGGGACTCATCGCCTTTGGCAGCCTCGCTGTTTTAACTACCGTATTCTTGCTCACTTTTGGGCTTTTCGCCGATGAAACCAATTCCTTTACCCAAAAATTAAAAGAACTCGCGTCCCCGAATACCTCGACCCTGGCCGATGCCAAAGGCATGCAGCCCCGGGAAGAAATTTCGGCGTTCGCAGAAGGCATATCTAGTCTGCAATCAAGGGATGGAAACCCCTTCCTGCTCCAGGAAACTGATATTCTGGAAGAAGGAGAAGAAGAGCGGGGTGGGCAACGGCCTTCCTATTCCCGGAAGACGACTCCCCCGAGAGACCACTTAATGAATCCTACGGAGAGTGGCCCTTTCCCCCTCACTTCCTCCCTTAAAACCACCACGATGCAGCCGCCGGTTCCCCTGGAAGAACCAGCGCCGGATCCCTTCCCCCTGCGGGGCCTTTACGCCCAGACGGAAGCTCCGAGCCAGTTTTTCCAATTGGAGGACCCCAAACAGGACTATCTCCTCGATACCCGCAAAGGGACCATCGTCCACATTCCCCGGGAAGCCTTTGTGACGGCCTCGGGTGAGTCGGTTCGGGGAGCGGTTCAGGTGGAAATCAAAGAAGTTTATGACAAGTCTGGCTATATCCAGACCAATCTCCCGACCGTTTCCAATGGTCGTCAGCTCGTTTCGGGCGGAGTGGTATTCGTCGATGCCTCAGCTGCGGGCCGCCGCCTGAAGCTGGCCCAGGGCAAGGACATCTACCTGGAATTTGTAGATCAAAAGGACGTGGACACCCGCGACATGGAGCTGTACCACGGCGAATACAATTCCAAGGGGGAGATGAACTGGGTGCCGGTGGGAGGACGGATCAACAAAATGATCCCCATGCCCGTCGACGAATTGTATTTCGACGAATTCCTCTGTGACTGTAAGGCCGAACGCACCTGGAACTATATCTTGATGACGTTGACCGACAAGCGCTACGAGGATTCCTGGATCGCCACCCGCGAATTCCGCCAGCGGCTGCACGCCCTGAAGGAAGTCGGTTATTTCCTCCCCGGCCTGAATTATTACCGGAAGCATACCAATCTTCCCCTCTGGAAGGCCGACCAGAAGGTCGCCGAAATGTTGCAGGAAGATGCGGCCAAAGGCATTGGGAAAGAAACTGATGCGGATATTTTCGAGCGTTTTGCTCAGGAACTGCATACCGAAGTCGCCCCCTTCAATGACCGGGGCGTCGATTTGGGGCGTTGGGATGCCCGGCGCCAGTTGCTGTACCGGCAGGTCAGCCGGGAAGAGACAGAAGACCTGATGCGGATGTACAAATTGCGTCGTGCCTTCGTCCAAAAGCTCGAAGACCGCTTCATTCTGGAAGAATACGATGGTCAGAAGCTGGTGAAAAGTGTGCGTCGGGGCAAAAAGCAGAACGTTGGCGAAGCGTCCCTGAAGGGCTTCCTGAGCCACCGCCTCGGTTGGATCAATCTGGACAAGGTGGCCGAACCGACATTTGCGGGTCAGTCGACCCGCGACGTGAAGGTGCGGTTGGCGGGCGAAACTCCGCTGGACGCCCGCAAGCAGCCGTTTGAGCCTGTCACGACCTTCCTCGTCTACGACGACATCAACTCGGTCGTCCAGGGAAGTTCGGTTACCGGACAATTGTCTACTTTTAGGAATATCCCCAGTACTGCAAAAGCATACGTTGTGGCCATCGGATACGAGAACTACGTCCCGTATTTCGGCATGGCCAAGCTCACCCGGGGCGCGCAAGTCGTCCGGGTGGAGATGTCGGCCACCACGGTCGACTCCTACCTGAATCAGCTGAAACGGCTGAATTGATCTGAATCTCCAAATAATCAAGCGATCCCTTGGTCGCTGTTCGGTTGGGCATCCATTTTTTAGGTTGTACTTACTTTCCCCTGTTTTGCCTGAAGAATAAAGCCCCCGACAGCGACCAAGGGATTCCCATTTCCCTCCCATTGTCCTCTAAACCCCCAAAAAGATACCGTCGAAACTTTTTTTGATTATCTTTGCGACAACAATGACACCTTGTAAATGTGTGAGCTTGAACATCTCTGGTACTGTCCGGTCCCGCACTGGTACAACCACTCAGTACCCGCTAACGAATCACACCCAAGGATTTTTTATAAAGAAATTAGTATTCCATGCTGAAGAAACTGTTCCCTTTTCTGTTTAAGAAAAAGGCAAACGATGGCAAAGCTCCGGCCCCTGCTGCAAACAACGGCCAATCTCAGAATCGCCAGCCATCCCCCAAAACCGACATCGAGAGCAATTATTTCGGTCTGATCGCACGCAACAAGAACCACCGCGGACTCCGCAAAGGTTCCAAAGTTTATGTCCGTCAACTTTTTGAAGATGGAGATCGTCTCAAGGTCCGCGGAACTGCCCCCAATGGCAGAAAAGTGACTCTTTCGGTACACCGCAAGGCCCTGAAAGAATACAAATCCGAAGCAATTCCGGCCCACCTCGAAAAGCACTACAATACCCACAGTATGTTTTCCGATGAGCATGAGGCCCGGGTAAAAGCCGAGGTGCTCAACAAGCCCTGAGCCAGGACAGCTTAGATACGGTTCCAAAAAGTTGGCTTTTCCTGTAACAAGGCCCTGATATCCCTTGTTCCGACCGGGAATTCCTCCTATTTTCATCTATGAACCGTCGAGATTTGCTTCGCACCCTTGGGGTGCTTGGGGCCGGCATGATTGCCCGTCCATCTTTCGCTACTTCCCAATTATTCCGCAATACCTCCCTAACCTGGGCCGAATTTGGTCCGGATTTCCAATGGGGTGTGGCCACTGCTGCCTATCAGATTGAAGGGGCCTGGGACAAAGATGGAAAAGGACCCTCCATTTGGGATACCTTTACGCATACCAAAGGGAAGATCAAGACGGGGGAAAATGGCGATACCAGTTGTGATTTTTACAACCGCTATCCCGACGATCTCAAGCTCATGGCCGACATGGCCATCCCCAATTACCGCTTTTCCATTGGCTGGTCGCGCATTTTTCCCGAAGGAACCGGCCAGGTCAATGAAAAAGGCCTCGATTTCTACGACCGTCTCATCGATACCTGCCTCGAGCTGGGCATTGAGCCGTGGTTGACCTGCTACCACTGGGACCTGCCCCAGGCGCTGGAGGACAAAGGCGGCTGGACCAATCGGGACGTCGTGGGCTGGTTCACCGATTATGTGGATACGATTACCCGTCGCTACGGCGATCGGGTGAGCAATTGGATGGTGCTCAATGAGCCCATGGCTTTCACTGCGCTGGGGTATTTCCTCGGCATCCACGCACCCGGCAAGAAGGGCGCGGGCAAATTCATGCCGGTGGCCCACCACGCGACCATGGCCCAGGCCGAAGGCGGCCGCGTCATCCGCGCCAACCTCCCCAAAGCCCAAATTGGATCGACCTTTTCTGCCAGCCATATCCAGCCAGTCGATGACAAGCCGAAGAATGCCCGCGCGGCCGCGCGGGTAGATGCATTGTTGAACCGACTCTACCTCGAGCCGGCGCTGGGTATGGGTTATCCCATGGAAACCCTGCCCTTCCTCAAGAAGATGGAAAAGCATATCCAGCCCGGCGATATGGAGAAACTCGCCTTTGATTTTGATTTCATCGGCCTGCAAAACTATACCCGGGAAGTGGTCAAACGCTCCCTCATTCCCTACGTACGCGCCACCATGATCAAGCCGCACAAGCGCGATGTCCCGGAGGAAGAAATCACCGAAATGGGCTGGGAAGTGTATCCGGAGGGCATTTATCACCTCCTCAAGAAATTTGCGGCCTATCCCAAGGTGGACAAAATCCTTGTGACGGAGAATGGAACGGCCTTCCCGGACGAAGTGAAAGGCGATTCAGTTCCCGACGCAAAACGGACGGCATTCATTCAGGATTACCTGGGCCAGGTCCGCCGCGCCCAGAAAGAAGGCGTCAATGTGCAGGGTTATTTCGTCTGGACCTACCTCGACAACTTTGAATGGGCGGAAGGCTACGAACCCCGGTTTGGCCTGGTGCACGTCGATTTCGAATCGCAGCAACGGCGAATCAAGGATTCCGGGCTTTGGTACCGGGACTTTTTGAAGGGGAAATAGCCGGTTTAGCTCCGGACAAAGGACAGAGACGTATATTTCTGGTCTTCCAGGCGCCAATCGGACAAGGCCGTCTTCAATTCCTCATTCGCATTTTCCCCCTCTTCCAAACTGACCTGCAAGCGCTTGAGCTGCGGCAATTCCGATATCCGGCCTTGGTAAGGAAGCAATGCACTCTGGGAAATATTGAGGCTTTGGAGCGTGGGGTGTTGGAAAAAGGATTCGGGAAAAGCGACTTCTTTTTCTTCCAAATGGAGACTGTTGAGGGGAACCGACGCGATTGCTTCGGGAATTTCCAAGGTCTGATCGGAGTCCTTCAGGCCTCGGATCCAGGACAAATAGCGAAGGCGGGGAAGTTTCAGGATTTCACGGGGGAATTCGGGAAAGCGATTGTCCCGAAACCAGAGCCACCGCAACGCGGTGCACTCCGCCAGGTCCTCCGGCAGGGAGGACAGGCACCCATCCACCTGGAACCGCAACAAGGACTCCAACTCCGAGATGCCCGCCGGCATCGTTTCCAACCGATCATTCAGCAATTCCAAGGACCGCAAATCCCGGATCTGATACACCTCCGATGGTACCGCTTTCGTCGCCCTTGGTAAGCGCAAGCGCCCATTCTGCACCATGATCTCCGTAATCTCCAATGCTAATGAAGCATCCAGACCGGCCAGTCCACCGTGGTATTCCACCAAGACCTCGGCATTTACCGGCAGCAGAGGAGACAGTAAGAAGTTGAGCTTGAGGTAACGGCTCACCTCCAATACTTGGTCGGGATCGTAGTCCTGCTGGTTTGCCCGAATCAATTTCCCATCGTCAAAATTGAAAGAGAAAAAATTCCGGAGCATGTTCTTCTTGAAGTGCCCCGTCGTATACCGAAACAGCAGTTTTTCCGCTTCCACGCGCAGGGAATAGGGTCGCCGGGAACGCCAGATGGCAAAGGCTTCCGTTTCGAATCCTTCCGGGAGTCCCGCTTCGTACATCAGGTTGAGTCCCAACTTCGCGCTTTCGATGTCCTGGGACAGGATCATCTGGCGGATATTCCCGACTTCGTCGCTGCGGTTGGGCTGCTGCAAGAAGAACCGGTCCTGGGTCAACAATTGGGGAAGAAGGTGGTCGGGGGGCAGAAAAACAGCCGAGACGGCATCGTCCAATGCCTTTTCAGGAACATTGGGGCCGAGGAAAATATAAGCGGGTTGGGATTCAGGGGAAACGACTTCCAGCCCAAGGGGCTGGAGCAGCGCAGCGAATTCTTCGTGGCTCCAATCGAGTTCCCCGAGGAGGGCCACCCGATCTCTCGGAGCGGGAGGTCGTTGTGCCAAATCGCCCGCTGAGCGGGCGAAAATCTCGTACAGGGCATTGACCTGAATCCAGCGCAGGGGAAAGCTCAAGCAGCTCAACAACAAATTCTGAGGAACTTGGTCCAGACCCGGACCTTCATTGAACACTTCTTCCAAGTGCTTTTTTTCGCTCCCTTCCCAGCCTTTTTCCCGGCAAATTCGTTGAAATTCCTTCCTTAATCTAGCGTCCATACTCGAGCGGGCTCATTCTCCCGTTGCTTGATTGTTTACCGAAGTACCGTCACCGTCCCCACTTTCTGTTCCCGCAGCGGAATTCCCCGCGCACTCACAAATTGGTACTCAATGGTGTAAAAATAGACGCCTTCGGGGACTTTTTTCCCCTGATTTTTAAATGTCCCGTCCCATTGTCCGTCTTCGGATTGGTGAACCAGGACACCCCAGCGGTCGTAGACCTGAAAATTGTAGAAGTCGACGCCCTGCTGGTTGTAAGGAATGAATACATCGTTGATGCCGTCATCATTGGGCGAGAAGACGTTTTGGACGTCAAAATCACAGCCCAGGACGGAGAAGGTCACTACGTCGCAAACCTCCTCGGTCAATCCGCAGCGGGAAGTGTCCCGTCCACAGACGACCAATTCAAAGGTCGACAAGGAGTCATAGCAACTCGGCGCCCAACAGACCTGCATGATCAGGGGATTGCCCGGCTGGATCACCTCCAAGGTGGCAAAGTTCCCGTAGCGCCAGAATTCGCCGAAAATCTCATTCGCCCCCTCGGCCACCAAATCCGCATAAATTGAATCGGGGTCTTCGAGTATGACGGTATAGCAATAAGGCTCCGTGTCCGGCTCCACAGTCACCTGTCCGCCCTGCACCGGCAACCCACTCAGGTCACTCGAGATGACGGGTGGTTGGTTCTGCGGCTCAATCAAACGCACAAAAATCGTATCGTATACCCAGCTGGTTTCATAACAGTCAAAGGTATCCCGCCCAATCAGCGTGATCTGGAACAATTCATCCAGATAATCGCAACCGGGCGCGAAACAAACCGTTCCTTCCAGCAGCGTATCCAAATTGGTATTGAGGGTCACATCAATGGCCCCATCCAGCATCTCCCCACTCGGAATCAAATCCGCTTCCGCCTCCACGCTCAGGAAGCTGGCCACCACGGTATCCCGTAGGAAGAAATCGAAACAGGCCGCACTGTCCACGGCAATGATGATGGTATCGCCGCTCACCTCGTATTCGGGACGGAACGTATGGCCAATGATGGGCGGCGGATTAAATACGTTGTTGACGTGGATATAGGTCGTGTCAAAATTCGATGCCGTCTGGTTGCAATTGTTGTCCTGGATGCCTTCGAGGACCAGGGCAAAAGTGCGGTCCACATTGTCACAATTGGGGGTCCAGCAGACTTCCACGACCAAGCTGTCGGTCGTGTTGAGAACGGTCACCTGGGGTGCCGGCCCGGGCGCAAGCTGGTTGTTGAGGTCGAGGACACGGATCGTATAGTCCAATCCCGCCGAGGGGAAGGTATCGTCAATGGTCACCTGATAACAGGCTTGCTCATGGATGTCGATCAGGATGGTGTCCTGGTCAAATACATTGCCGCTGAGGTCGCTGGTGACAACTGGTGGCGGATTTATGATCGGGGGAATGCGTATAAACAGGGAATCAAATGCCACGTTGAAGGGCGGGCAATTGTTGTCGGCGGTTCCCTGCAACAGCAATTTGTAGATGCGTTCCAGGTTGTCGCAGCCGGCCGTCCAGCACACTTCGATCAGCAAGCTGTCATTGAAGGGGGTTGCCGTCACCGCGGTGGGAACGAATGGATCGCCCCCGGTCAAATCACTGATGGTGATCCCGCTCGAAAGCGTACCAACGTAGCCGGGAGGTGCCACCACCCACCAGTTAAAGCAGAAGGCCGAATCAAATTCAGCGATGATGGTATCCCCGTTGCTGGGAACGGGAGTCAGGTCGTAGTCCACGTCCGGACTGACATTGGGAGGCGGCAAAACTTCCACGTAGACAGTATCAAAGACGGGATTGTAAATGGGACAATTGTTCTCATCTACGCCCATCAGGATCAATTCCACTTCCGCCCCACTGAAATCACAGCCCGGGTCCCAGCACACATCCAGTTCCAGCAAGCCCGGCAAATTCGTGACCTGGTTGATGGTCGGAGAGCCTCCCCCGCTGAAAATGGCGGAAATGGGCGTCACCGACAGCGGGTTCTGGTTCGTATCGGTGACCGTGACCCGGTAGCAAAAGTCCGTGGTCGCCTGCACCAAAATGGTATCGCCAATCGTTTGAAGTCCCGTCAAATCACTGGAAATCTGGGGGGGATCATTTTGGGGCAAACAATCGATCACGTGGACCTGCAAATCCCGTTTATTTTCCGAAATCAATATGCCATCCCGGTACTCAAACACCGAAATCGCCACCACGTATACCCCGGGATTCGGGGCGTTGACCGTGAGCCAACCCGAACCTGGATTGATCGTCACCGAATTGGGACCAAAAGCATCCTGGGAATTGAAGCCGGGGGCAAAGTTGACGAGGTTATAGGGAGGCGGTCCCATCGGGTTCGCCGCACTGACGACCGGATTCGGAGAACCAAAATTGGCGTTGCCGGCGCCAAAACCCTGAAAGTTCAGGCCATCGTAGGGATGGGTCAGCCCGTACACCAGCGAATCGCCATCGGCATCGGTGGCGGAGTGGTCGAAGGCGAGCGTCTCGTTGGCGCAAATGAAGACCGGAAGCCGGGTATTGAAGGTCGGCATGGAATTGCAGGTGGCCTCCTGGGGAGAAGGAATGCGGGCGAGGAAGGTCACCCCGAGATCGAGGGGATTGACCAGGTTGTCGATGGCCGCATTGCGGCAGCACCGCGCCCACGCCAATTGCCAGCCTCCATTCTGGGGCGGCAGGGAGATTTGGCGGCGGTAGACCGCCTCTTCCACGCACAAATTGTAGGGCCGGCCCACACAATCGTCCCATTCCTCCGGAATGATCTCAGGGGTACTGGGCGGCAGGTCCGCATCAAATATCAAATAGCTGCCGGGAACAGCCTCGGAAAACGCAAAGATGAAAATCGGATCATCGAATTCCGCTTCGCCATCGTCACAGTCCCGAAACATCCGCAATACGACGTTGTAGGTATTGGAGGCCACATTGGCACACTCATACGTCAGCTCCGCCCCCACAATATGGGTTGCACGGGCTGCATTTCCCCACCCCCAAAGCAAGAACAAGACGATGCTCCATCGACTTCCGATTGTGAGCAAGTTTGTTCCGATTCTGATTGCCTTCATGTGTATAATCCTCGAAAATGAAAATTACCGGATTTGTCCCAAAAGACCAACCCCTTCCATCAGAGTGTCAATGTTTTGCCACCCATCACCTTTTTCAACAAAACTTCTGGGGGTATTGGCAGAAAAGGGAGCGCAAAAGAGAGAAAAGGGCCAAACGAAGGGGGAAGGATATTGGAAAATAAACGGTGAATTGTGCAATTTGCGGCCCGAATATTTTTAACCTCATTTACAATGTTACGAACCCATACCTGCGGAGAACTACGTCTGGAAAACGCTGGCCAGGAAGTCACCCTGAGCGGCTGGGTCCAAAAAGCCCGGGACCACGGCCATTTTATGTTCATTGACATCCGGGACCGCTATGGCGTCACCCAGATCAACGTTCCCGCCGAACGAACCGATGTGTACCAGGTCGCCAAGACCGTAGGCCGCGAGTTTGTCGTTCAGGTGAAAGGCAAAGTCGTAGAAAGGGAGTCGAAAAACCCGAAAATGGCCACCGGAGACATTGAAATCATGCCCGATTCCTTTGTCATCCTCAACGCCTCCAAAACGCCCCCCTTCAAAATTGAAAACGAAACCGACGGGTTGGATCCGCTCCGCATGCAGTACCGCTACCTCGATTTGCGCCGCGGACCGCTCCAAAAAAACATCCAGTTGCGCCACCAGATGGGCATCGAGACCCGCAAGTACCTCGATGGCCAGGGCTTCCTCGAAATCGAGACGCCTTTTCTCATCAAATCTACCCCCGAAGGCGCCCGGGACTTTGTCGTCCCCTCCCGGATGAATGCAGGCCAGTTTTACGCCCTGCCCCAGTCGCCCCAGACCTTCAAGCAGATCCTGATGGTCGCCGGCTACGACCGCTACTTCCAGATCGTCCGCTGCTTCCGGGACGAAGACCTCCGGGGAGACCGCCAACCGGAATTCACGCAGATCGACTGCGAAATGAGCTTCGTCGAGCGCGAAGACATCCTCAATATGTTCGAGGGCCTCACCAAGCACCTCTTCAAGACCATCATGGGCGTCGAACTCGACGACTTCCCCCGCATGAGCTATACCGAGGCCCTGAACCGTTACGGCTCCGACAAGCCGGACATCCGCTTCGGCATGGAGCTCAATGAGCTGAACGACATCGCCCAGCACCGCGACTTCAAGGTCTTCAACAGCGCCGAGTACATCGGCGGCATCTGCATCGAAGGTGGTGCCTCGCAATTTACCCGCAAGGACATCGACAAGCTGACCGATTGGGTCAAGCGCCCGCAGATTGGCGCGAAAGGCATGGTCTGGGTGAAGTGGAATGCCGATGGCTTTGGCTCCTCGGTGAAGAAATTCTACGAGCAGGAAGACTTCCAGGCCTGGCTGGAACGGGCCGGTGGCAAGGAAGGCGACCTGATGCTCGTCCTTTCGGGCGAACGGGCCAAGACCCAGGACCAGCTCGGCGAACTCCGCAAGGAATTGGGCAACCGCCTCGGGCTGCGCAAAGCCGACGAATACCAGCCCTTGTGGGTGGTTGATTTCCCGCTGTTGGAGTGGGACGAAGAATCGGAGCGCTTCCACGCGATGCACCACCCCTTCACCTCGCCCAACAAAGACCAATTCGAACTGTTGAACACCGATCCCGGGAAGGTCCTGGCCGACGCCTATGACCTTACCCTGAACGGGAACGAAATCGGCGGGGGCTCCATCCGGATCCACGACCGGGGCGTTCAGGCCCGCATGTTCGAAGTGCTCGGCTTCACGCCGGAAGAGGCCCAGGCCCAGTTTGGCTTCCTCATGGGTGCCTTTGAGTATGGCGCGCCGCCCCACGGTGGGATCGCGTTCGGATTCGATCGCCTCTGCGCCCTGTTCGGAGGAGACGAGACCATCCGCGACTACATCGCCTTCCCGAAAAACAACTCGGGCCGCGATGCTATGATCGAAAGCCCCTCGCCCCTGGCCGAGGACCAGCTGGACGAATTGTTCATTCAATTGAATACGGAATTGCTGAAAGCCGCCGAGAGCGACGCGGAATAAGGCAATTTTTCGAGCTATACCGCTCCGATCAGGTTCGCCTGGTCGGGGTTGTTGTTTTGGGGGTAGGAAAATGGTCCGGAGAGGGAATTCTTGGGTTGCCCCTTTGGTTTCAGGGATGATTTATGGAGTTTTGACCATGCCACTCTTGAATCCGTACGACCGCGAGATGGGGGAAAGCGAATTTCCCTTGGCACTGGCCATCATTTTTGGGTTGGGGCTGATCCTGTTGGGGGCCGCGATATTTATATTGTTCATCAAGAAAAAAGACAGTCCCCTCCGACAACGCCTGCCTGACTGGGCGGTCAACGGTGCTTATCCGGTCTTTTTCCTGCTGCTTCCCTTTGTCATGGTCGTTTCGGTCATGCTGTTCCTCCCCAAGTCCTGGTTCGGCGCGGAGAGACCCGCTTCAGCACCGACCCAAACCGCTTCACCCGCTGATCCTTCCAACAAACGCCAATTCCTCAATCCCGATTCCCTCGCCCGGCTCGGTCAACCGGATTCTATTCCGGCTGATTCCGCACCATGAGCACGTAGCAGGCAACAGCCAGGCCATACCCCACCGCCCCCGTCCAATACGGGACCTCCAGGGAAAAATCCACTGCCAACACCACGGCCATCACGCTGGCCGCTACACTGGCCGCGCCATTGACGGACCAGAACCACGGCGCCAGATCGGGCCGCTCCCGGCGGGCCAGGTCCATGCCCAGCGGCATCGCCATGCCCATCGCGACGCCCATCGGCAACAAAATCGCCGCGGCCACCAACAAGCGTCCCCCCAATTGGATATCGGCTTCCCTTCCCCATTCCACCATTTCTCCCGTCGCCAAACCCGTCACCACCAACACCAGCAGCAAGCCCAGCAAGCGCCGAATGCCCGTCCGACGTTGGTCGCGGCGGGCCAGGTAGCTGCCCAGTCCCGTCGCCAGCAACAGGGTGCACAGCACCATGGAAATCGAATAGTCCGGATTGCCCAGGAAGACATTCAGGTATTGCAATTGGCTGATTTCAATGAGCATAAAGCCAATTCCGATCAGGGTAAAATAGCCCAACAACATGATGTCGCGTCCCCGGGGCCGCTGGGCGCTGCGCAGCAAGTAGGGACCCGGCAAAAA
Source organism: uncultured bacterium (assembly GCA_963923035.1). Classification (GTDB taxonomy): domain Bacteria; phylum Bacteroidota; class Bacteroidia; order J057; family JADKCL01; genus CAWUKT01. Next base: position 224,919 of record CAWUKT010000001.1, on the reverse strand, counting down.
CAAGACCAGGATGCCCAGGGTCACCCCCAGCAAGCTGTGGAGGACTTCCAGGCTCCGCTCCGAGAATTGGGCGGCGCCGACGAGGTTGACGTCCGGGGAACCGGACGGAGATTGCAGCCAGGAGGCATCCAGCCACCCGCCAATCAAATCACTGGCCCAAAAGCCCAGCAATCCAAGCAGTAGAATGCCCATCCATTTCCGCCCCGTTTTCTCCTCCTCCTGATAGGTCCAGGCCGCCCCGACTCCCAGCACCACCACGCCCACCAGCGCCTGCAATTCATTCATCACCTGCACTGCTCCAATGAACAGGATGCAACCGAGGGCCGCCCCAAACAGGTCGGCCGCGTACAATTTCCGGAAGTCCTTCTGGTAGTGCATCAACACAAGCGTGACGTTGATGCCCGAAAAGAGGAAGGGCAAGGTCAGGCTGAGAAATTCGGCGGTGAGGAAAAAGATGCCTTTGACGCCGCCCACTTCGTGGGTGGGAATGAGCAGGTGCAGGACCAGCGTCAGGGGGATCGTCGCGGCAAATAAGAGGGAAGAACCGGCCAGCTGCCGGGAAATCCGCTTGGGATCGCGGAAGCGGGGCAAGAGGTAGACCAGCAAAGCCCCGACAGTCAGGCCCAACATCGCCACGGAAACCGCCATGAAGGCAAATTGCGACCAGAAGGTCACACTAAATATCCGTGTGAACAGCGTCTCCAGCAGCAATGCTGAAAGCGACATTGAGAATATGCCAATGAAAATATGCCGTCGTGGCGCCAACAATGAATTTGAATACTTTTCAGGTCAAACGTCCGCCCAAAGCTAAGGAAATCATTTGGCTTGCCCGAATAAGAAATGACAGGTCAATTCGCCTCGCTCGCCTTCAATTCGCCGGATGTGACCTGGTTGTCGCCTTCTTCTGCTGCCTCAGCCACCTTGACTTTGGGAACCAGGTAGAGATAGCACAAAAATCCGACCAAAATCATCATGATCAGCTGAGAAGTATGGATGATGAAGGCCATACTCGTACCAATCTGCGTCGCCTCGGCGTCGGACCAATTGAATATGGCCGCGTAAGCCACGAAGCTACTGATGATCGCGAAGTGGTACGACCCGATCCCGCCCGGCGACGGGAACACCATGCCAATGCCGCCCATCGTAAAGGCCGTCAGGGCAAATAGGAAAGGTAGATTGGCCGTCTCTTCCAGGGAAAAGAAGACCAGGTAAGTCATCATGATATAGCACACCCAGATGCCGACCGTGTACACCAGGAACAACAATGGCTGCTCCATTTTCCCCACACTCTTGATCGCCTTCCACATATTGTCCACGAACTCATAAATCCGGGCAAAAATCGAAATCTTGGACAGCCGGGACCGCAACGCAAAAAAGGCCACCGCGCCCAGCACCGCTACCCCCGCCAAAATCGGCAACAGCAACGACGTTCCCCCACCACTGTCTCCATCACTCGACGCAAACGCCTTGTCCATGATCACCTGGATCTGCTCGAACTGCAACCCTACAATCGTCACCAGCAGCAACAGCAGGCAGATCACATCGAAAATCCGGTCCGTCACCAGCGTCCCGAAGCTCACCCCCAACGGAATACGCTCCGTCTTGGCCCCCAGCGTCGCCCGCGAAACCTCGCCGGCCCGCGGAACCGCCTGGTTCACCATATACCCCACCATGATCGCCGCAAACAAGTTCACCGAGTTGGATTCGTGTCCCGACGCCTTCAACAACATTTTCCACCGCACCGCCCGGAACCAGTGGCTCAGAATCGCCACCAACAGACCCAATGCCACCCACAGGTAATTTGCCTTCGCAAACCCATTGCGCACCTCATCGAGGTCGACATTACTCAGGGCCAAATACAGCAAAAGCAATCCCAGACCCAGGCCCAGGACATATTTCAGGATGGAAACGGTCTTCTTGTTCAAAACAACTTGAGGTTAATATCAGGGAAGACGATTGTGCTCGTCGGGGAAGATAGTCGTCGCGGTGAAATTTCTTGCCTCCTCTGCGGTCATATAGCCATAGCTGATGATGATCAGCACATCGCCCACCGCCACCCGACGCGCCGCCGCGCCGTTGAGGCAGATGATCCCACTTCCACGCTCCCCCGCTATGATATACGTTTCCAAGCGCTCGCCATTGTTGTTGTTGACAATTTGTACGCGCTCACCCTCCACCATATTCGCCGCATCCACCAAATCCATATCGATGGTAATGCTCCCGACGTAATTGAGATTCGCCTCCGTGACCCGGCAGCGATGTATTTTAGACTTAAATCGTTGAATCAACATGTCTTGCTTCTGATTTTCAATGCGGCGCAAAGATAGCTAAATTTTTCATGGAAGGGCAGGCCGAACCAGTACCATTTTCAGGGAACCCAGGGCGGCTCCTCCGGACCAGGCTCTCTGCCGTCGTCTCCAGTTGGGGACTCCAACAAGGCTGCCGATCCTTGCCGCAAAGTTCATTCTCCCAATCTCCCATTTACAACTCACCTCTCGCACCAAAGAAAAAGCGCAGCCGAGAAACGACTGCGCTTAAAAATCTGTATTTGGACAAAATTAACGCTTCACCATGCGGAAATGGCTCTCGGCAATCTCAGATTGAACCGTCACCATGTATACACCGGATTCCAGGGTATTGAGGTCCAGCTGGACCTGGTAGGAATCGCCCTGGGCGCGCAGTACTTCGCGGCCCGTCATGTCATAGACGACAACGTTGGAGATGTCCTGGTCGGCCTCAACCACCATCCGGTCAGTCGCCGGGTTCGGGAAGAAACGCAGACCTTCGAGCTGGGGACGATCTACACTGATCATCACACCGAACATCACGTCGTCGAAGTAGTAAGTCTTGAAGCCAGCCGTCGCACCATCGGTACCGAAGTTGAAGAAGATGGACAGCATGTCGTAGGTATTCGCAAAGTCGATGGCAGCCGTACCAGAAACCTCATTCGAGAAGTCGAAGACCAAGGTTTCCCAGGCACCTGCAACCGTCGTATTCGTTTCGGTTTCTACAGAGATCGTAGGATTGGTGTGGTCCTCAGCCTTCACACGGACGGGGATGCCGGCGTCAGGAGACCAAACCCGTACGGAAATTTCGGTCGCGCCCATGGCGAAGGGGATGGCATTGGCCAGACCAGCCGGGGTGCTGATGGTGGTACCTGCCCAGAGCTGAGCCGTAGAATCCTTGTTGACCTCAGCGACAGTATTGTTCGGGTCGGTCGGATCGGTTACGATGGCGTGGAAGTTGCCACCGAAGTCGGTCAGCGTATAATCAACGTTCGGGTCTTCGAAGGTAATCGGCAGGTCGATTTGATCCAGCGTTACGGGGACACCGAAGTAGACATCGTCAAAGAAGTAGGTCTTGAAACCAGCCGTGGCGCCATCAGTACCGAAGTTGAAGAAGATGGAAGCCATGTCGAAGGTATAGGACAGGTCGAGGGCCGCCGTACCAGGAGCTTCGTTGTTGAAGTCAAACTGGAGGGTTTCCCATTGACCCGCAACCGTAGTGATCGCTTCCGTCTCACAGGAACGCGTAGGATCAGTTTTGTCTTCTACTTTCAGACGAACCGGAATGCCAGCGTCGGGGGACCAAACACGTACGGACATCACCGTAGCCGTAGCCGAAAAGGGAATCGCAGTGGCGAGGCCATTGGCCGTACTCGTCGTGGTACCGGCCCAGAGCTGAGCCGTAGAGTCTTTGTTGACCTGGCAAACCATGTTGTTGGGATCGGTCGGGTCTACAACCACAAAGGAAGCATTGCCACCAAAGTCAGTCGTGGTATAATCGACCATGGTATCATCAAAGGTGATCGGAAGATCGACCTGCGCCAGGGTCGGACCGCTGGAAGGGCTCAATTCGATATCATCAAACAGGAAAGTAAAGTTCGGCGAACCATCACCCACCGTACCCAGGTCCCAGATCAGAACGAGGTTCTGGTAGGTATTGGAAGTGTTGATGGCAGAGAAGTCAAAGGTGAGGGTTTCCCACGCATTGGCCACCGAAGAAGTATCTTCCTTTTCGAAGAAGATAGCGCCGTTGTTGGGATCTTCCACTTTGAGGAGCACCCGCGCTCCAACCCGCGGAGAGTAGACCTTCATGGTAAAAATCTTGTTGACCGAGAAGTCAAACGGGTTCGTCATCTGGATGAGGCTACCGCCCCAGGGCTGACCCGTGTTCTTGACCATCTGGCCCACCGTCGCACTCGTGTTCATGCCGCCCACTTGCGGGTTGCTGATCACCGTTGCCTGACCACCATCAAAGTCGGTCCAGGTATAGTTAATCGTTGTCGATTCAAAATCGATGGGAGGCGCCAAATTCTGACCACTGAGCGCCCCGAAGGCTGTTATAAAAAGAAGTAAAAGTAAATTTCTCGTTTTCATAGCGTTAATTGTATCTGTTCTGAAAATGTAGTGCTTATCAATATAGAGAATAATTTTATTTATTGTACATTTTACAATAACCTTTATTTAAGATTGGCGTAATCTTGTCCGATAGGGCCAAATTTTAGAGGAAAAAATACAGGGCGGTCCCGTCACTGGCGTTCCGGGCGGTTCCTCCGGCAGTCGCTCCGCTCACGCGGGAGCTTCAACAAGACGCCTCCGACACCTACCGCAATCCAATTTCCCGACTTATAATTTGAGTTTATTTCCCCAGAATCAGGTACTTATATAAAAATTGGGACATTCTGGGGCATTCCGTATTTTCATTGCACCCAATTCACCCTGCACCATGGAGACATCCGCCCCCGAACCCAATTGGTTTCAACTCAACCTGGAAGAAGTCCAGCAGGACTTCGAATTTCTCCAGGCCGTCCTCGAACACCAGATCGAAGCCTTTAACCAGGACCAGATTCTGGACCTCGCATCCGTGGAAGCGCCCCCCTTGACCGAAGGGCTCCCCTACCGCAATTTCCTCGAAGGCATTGGCGCTGACCTCCACCTCCGGCTCGTCCTCCTCGTGGCCCTCGCCCCCGAATTGAGCCCCGGCACCCTCGCCGTCCTGAACACCAGCTACCCCAACGGGTCGGGCATCCCCGAGTTGGGCGGCATCCAGGGAGACTCCTATAAAGGCATCCTGCCCACCTTCGACACCCTGTTGTTCGCCTTGGCGGGCAAAGATTTTCCCCTCCGCAATAATTTTCGCCTCATTCTCCAGGAACATCCCGTATTCCTCAACCATTTAATTCTCCTTTCCCGCCGCCATCCCCTCGATCCCTACGGCGCCCATGTGGTCCAGCCGTCCCCTGAATTGATCTCCCTGATCCTGACCGGGGACATTGGCGAGCCGACCTTTGGCGCCCAGTTCCCCGCTGAGCGGATTGCGACGCGGCGGGCATGGGAAGAGCTGATCCTGGCCCCTCCCACCATGAACGATGTGAATGAAGTACTGGACTGGATCACCTACGAGTCCGTCGTAATGGACCAATTGGGGCTCCGGGACAAGGCATCGCCGGGCTTCCGTTGTTTGTTTTACGGCCCGCCCGGCACCGGAAAGACCTTTACCGCGACCTTGATCGGGCAAAAAACCGGACGGCCCGTTTTCCGGGTGGACCTGAGCCAGGTCGTCTCCAAATACATTGGGGAGACGGAGAAAAACCTCCGGATCGTCTTTGACAAGGCCGAACGGCGCGATTGGATTTTGTTTTTTGATGAGGCGGATGCCTTGTTCGGGAAGCGCACCGCCATCAGCGATTCCAAAGACCGCTTCGCCAACCAGGAAGTCAGCTACCTGCTTCAGCGGATCGAACAGCACGACGGCGTCGTGATCCTCGCCACCAACCACCGGGACAATTTGGACAAGGCCTTCACCCGCCGCTTCCAACTCGTCGTCCATTTTCCCATGCCCACTCCCCCAGAACGCCTCCGCCTCTGGCGAACCGCCCTTCCCTCCAAATTGGAGATCAGCCCCGAAGTCAACCTCGAAGACCTGGCCAAGCGCTTTGAACTCAGCGGCGGCAGCATCATGAATGTGATCCGGTTCTGCGCCCTCCAAGCCGCCCGCCGCGACGATCTGGTACTCGTCACTGCGGATTTTATGGAAGGCATCAAGCGTGAATACCGAAAAGTGGGCCGGATCCTCAAGTAATTATTACCCCGTCCTCAAAAAGAACCTGACGGATCAATTGCCCCGGGGAAGCATCCTCCTGCATCAAGATCGGAGCAAATCAAACTCAAAATCAATTGAGACGGCAGGGTGACGAATTCCCCCTTTTATACCCCTTAAACGGGAAGGATGCACATATTTTCGTACATTACTTTTCCGAAAAATTGCAAAGGATACAAGTTTCGAATCGGTTGCTATCACTTATCTCTCTGGAAAGAATTTTTGAATCTCAATACTACTATGAAGAGGACACTTTTACTATTTGCCCTGGCGCTGGCCTTTTTTGGCCTGCAAGCCCAGGACCAGGACTACAATGGGCTCGTCCAAAGCTATCTGGAAGAGCACCAATCTGAATTGGGACTGACAACAGCGGACATCACCGGCTGGCAGGTTACCGACAACGTACTGACCAAGCACAATGGCGTCCGCCACATCTACATTCAGCAGACCCACAAGGGTATCGGCGTCTTCAACGGAGTCGCCAATGCCAATATCTGGAACAATCAGGTCGTCAGCTTGGGCAATCGCTTTATTCCCAATCTCGCCAAGAAGGTAAATTCTACCCAGCCCAGCCTGAACCCTCTTCAGGCAGTAGAAGTGGCTGCCAGTCACCTCGGTCTGCGACCGGATGCCCCGCTCCGCATCCTCACGGCTGAGGACAACCAGACCTTTTATGTCGAGAAGGGCAGCATCTCCCTCGAACATATTCCGGTCCGCCTCTGCTTCCAGCCCGGCGCCGAAGAAGAAGTGCGCCTCGCCTGGGACCTCTCCATCTACATCCCTAGTGCCAAGCACTGGTGGAGCATCCGGGTGGACGCCACCAACGGCGACATCCTCGACCAAATCGACTGGGTCACCCAGTGTGACTTTGGCGATGGTGACCACCACGACCACCGCCCCATCGATGTGAGCTTCCTCGAAGAAAAGGCGGCTCCTCCCCCCGCCCCCGAAGACTACCGCGTATTTGCGGTTCCGGTCGAAAGCCCCAACCACGGTAGCCGCTCTCTCGTAGCTGCTCCCGCCACTGCCAATGCCTCTCCCTTCGGCTGGCACGACACCAATGGCTCCGCCGGCGCCGAATTCACCATCACCCGTGGCAACAACGTCCACGCCTACGAAGACCGCGACGCCGACAACCAGCCGGGCTACGCTCCCGATGGCGGCGCCAACCTCGTCTTCGACTACCCCCTGAACTTCAACCAAGTCCCCTCCGGCTACGAAGATGCCGCCATCACCAACCTCTTCTACTGGAACAATATCATGCACGACGTATGGTATGAGTACGGTTTCGATGAGCAGAGCGGAAACTTCCAGGAAAACAACTACGGAAAAGGCGGAACCGGTGGCGACTACGTTCGGGCAGAAGCCCAAGACGGTGGCGGTACCAACAACGCCAACTTCGCTACGCCTCCGGAAGGCTCCAATCCCCGGATGCAGATGTTCCTCTGGACCAGCGGCAGCAACGCCAGCAATTACCTGACGGTCAACTCTCCGACTGTGATCGCTGGTGCCTACTCCGCCACCGACGCGACTTTCGGCCCCGGCGTGCCCGCCACCCCGATCACGGCTGATGTCGTCATTGTCGATGACAACTCTGGTGCCGATCCCATGGACGCTTGTGACCCGATCGTCAACGGAAGTGCCCTGAGCGGCAAAATCGCCCTCATCATGCGCGGCAACTGTACCTTCGCTTCGAAAGTAGAGGCTGCTCAGACGGAAGGTGCTGTCGCCGTCATCATCGTGAACAACGTAGCCGGCGCCCCGATCACCATGGGTGGAACCTCCGCTACCGTCAATATTCCCTCCATCATGATCTCTCAGAACGATGGAAACGCCATCATTGCTGAGATTCAGAACAACGTTACCGTTAACGCTACGATCTCCAACCAGTCCGGCAACTTTGATACGGACGGTGACTTCGACAACGGCGTTATTGCCCACGAATACACCCACGGCATCTCTACCCGTCTGACGGGTGGCCCCAGCAACTCCGGCTGCCTTGGCAGCGGCGAGCAAATGGGTGAAGGCTGGAGCGACTGGTACGGCCTGATGCTCACCATTGAGCCCGGCGATCAGTCCACTGACATCCGCGGTATCGGTACCTTCGCCACCGGTCAGCCGACCAATGGCCAGGGCATCCGGAATGCGCCTTATTCCACCGACCTGGGCGTCAACAACTTTACCTACGCTGCGACCAACAACACGGCGCAGGTCAGCCAGCCGCACGGTGTCGGCTTCGTTTGGTGTACCATGTTGTGGGACCTCACCTGGGCCTTCATCGACACTTACGGTTTCGATCAGAACTTCTACACTGGTACCGGTGGCAACAACATTGTCATGCAGCTGGTGACGGACGCCATGAAGTTGCAGCCCTGTAATCCAGGCTTCGTCGACGGCCGTGACGCCATTCTCCAGGCCGACCAAATCAACAACAATGGCGCGAACCAGTGCCTGATCTGGGAAGTCTTCGCCGCCCGTGGCCTTGGTTTCTCGGCCAGCCAGGGTAGCTCTCAGAGCCGTACCGACCAGACGGAAGCATTTGACATTCCCCCGTCCTGCCAGATCCCGACTTCGGCTCCGTTGGCCGCATTTGACTCGGAAAATGGCAGCCCCTGCGGTGGCCAGGTCTTTTTCTCCGATGCTTCTACTCAAGTTCCCCAAACCTGGAACTGGGACTTCGGCGATGGCAATTCTTCAACCCAGCAGAACCCGTCTCACACCTATACTGCCAATGGCACCTATACTGTCGTCCTGATCGTCGGCAACACCGTCGGCAACGACACCATTACGCAAACGGTTACTGTGAGCATTCCTGAACCTCCCGTTGTGACCGATGGCGAGGCTTGCTTCGGCGATCCCGCAACTTTGAGCGCTACGATCAACGGCAACGGTTATGTCCAGTGGCTCGATGCCCAGGGCAATCCGGTCGGTGTAGGCCCGAACTATACCACTGGTCCTTTGGCCGGGGTCCAGAACTATACGGCCAAGAACGTTGTTTCCTTCCCCGCCCAGAACGTTGGCCCCGCCAACACAGGATTCGGAACAGGTGGTTACCACGGTACGACCTTTACGGGTACGGTGAACTTCACCGCCAATGACGGTCTGACCATCATCTCGGCCTTTGTCGATGCCGATGGCGCTGGTGTCCGGGACATCTTCCTCTGGGACGACGCGGACGGAAACGGCAACGTGGTCCAGCAGGCTTCCATCAACATCCCGAATGGCCAGAGCCGCGTGACCCTGAACTTCCAGGTTCCTGGCCCCGGCGACTACTCCATCGGGGGTACGGGCGTAGATTTGTACCGGAACAATGCCGGCGCCAACTATCCCTACTTCATCAATGGCCTGATCGAACTGACGGGTTCCTCTGCCGGTCCTGACTTCTACTACTACCTCTACGACCTCGAAGTCCAGCGTGACTCTTGTGTCAGTGATGTCACTCCGGCCACGGCCACTCCGTTGGATGCCAACTTCAACTACCTCGCCAACCTCGGTGTCGTTGCCTTCACCGATTCCTCCACCGGTGCTACCACCTGGGATTGGGACTTCGGCGATGGCAATTCCTCCAGCAACCAGAACCCGACCCACACCTACAACGCCAACGGTACCTACGTTGTCACGCTCTCCATCAACGGCGGCGCGTGTACGTACACGGACACCCTGGAAGTCTTCGTGGTCGGCCTGGAAGAGGCCCTGAACGATCCTTCTTCCGTGATCCTCACTCCGAACCCCACCACGGGTGAAGCGACGGTCTTCCTGAGCCAGACTGCCAAGGAAGTCATTGCGGTAGAAGTGATTGGATTGGATGGCCGGATCCTGATGGAAACGGAAATCGGCAAGGGCCGCGCGCAAGCGGAACTGGACGTGACCGACCTTCCCAATGCGATGTACTTCGTCGCCCTCAAATCTGGAAATCAGCGGGTGGTGAAGAAGCTGCTGCTTCAGCACTGATCCGATTGAGATCGAACTATATTAACGAGGCCGCCCGTTTGGGCGGCCTCGTTTTGTTTCTAAGGGTAGTTCAGTATGCGGCGGAACGCCATCTTTGTCCCACCGTCAGGTGGTTGAGCCATTGGGGGGATGTGGCTTGAACTCGGTAATGTGCCCGAGGGAGCTGGTCCGGATTGGCCCAAAAAGCGTCGTAGTGACCTGCGAGTTGGCTCCGCTCAGCTTCGCTGAGTGATTCCAGGCTACCAAAGAAGCCCAGTTGTTGCTTTAAACGCTCCGTTAATTTTTCCTCGTCCACTGCTTCCCGTTCAATCCTGACTTCAACCTTGGAAATGAACTCTGCTCCTTTCGCCTTGAGCCAGTCTTCATCCTGAATTTGGTCCCGATCGATCTTCTCATTCAATTCTCCCAGTGCCTCATAGTTAAATGAAGCTCCAAATTTCCATCCCGGCTCATGAAGCATTCGCAATGCAAATGGAATTTCTCTTGAAAAAAAACCTGCATCAGGGTGGACCTGATCTACCTGGAGACTCAATTCAGAGTCGTTCAAATCTGTAACGATCACTTCCCAAAGAGCAGCCATTAGCGCTTGTTTTCTACGAAAAAACTGGCGGTATTGATGCTGTTTCCATCATCATCCTGAATGAGAAAATCACACTGGAAGCCCGTCGTCAATTTGGGCCAGCAAGAACTGTCAGGGTCCGTTTTATCGCCCTTTAAATTCTGAGGACCTTTTCCATCATAGACCGCTTTTACAGTATAGGTAACCAAACCACCACCGTTTTCATTGGCCCACTTCACTGCTTTTTCAATGTTGTTGTGGTGTTCGGAATTCGCTGTTTTGGTAATAGGGGTCAGGTTGCGCTTTTCACCAGGTCCACCTACGTTGTGATTGAGGAGGTGACCCCGCACCCAGTAGTTATTGGGAGCAGGCGCCACTGCGGACCACCAATTCGGCCAAGTTCCACTCTTGGGAGCGGTTCCTGCATCGTCAATCCCTCCTGAATACATGGAGGGTATGATGAACGCATTCATGTAAGTTCCACAATCGTTCAGAAGCGGCCCAAATTGAACATCCGTGTTGACGGATCCATCGCTATGCGCCAATACACCTCTGCCTTGACCTGGTGCCCCTCCCATCGCAGGATTGTTAGCAGGATCGCTGACATCATCCACGATGGTCGTTGACAACTGGACCGGAGCCCCTATCCCCCCAGCTTCCGTTTCATTGTCCGATTTAAATTGAAACGCAGGAGGAGTAGCACTTCTCATTTGAGTTGTACTTTCCATAAGCGGAGTCGAGTTGGGGTCTTGGCTGATGTGTTCTTTATCCATCCCTAAAATCAAAAACACCCCCGCAAAATGCACAGTTTATGGCAATGGGATTTATTGCCTAACGGTAGATAATGATTGGACGATTCAATCTCTCATTGCCTTTTGCAACCAACCAATACAACCCATTCGCCATTTGATCCAGGGAAAGGGATTCCGTTTGGAGTCCGTCCATTTCCCATTTTCCTACTACCCTTCCCCATCCATCCACCAATTCCACCTCCCATTCTCCCGCCGGCAAAAAGACGTTGAGGGCGTCCGTGGCGGGATTGGGCCAGGCGGTCAGCTGAGCCGCTTGAGGGGCTTGAGTAGAGACGAGGGGGGCAAAGACGACAATGATGGTATCGGAGGCGGGGCAACCATTCGCGTCGAGGGCCTGAACGGTGATGGGATATACGCCGGTTCCCAACTGGGTGCCGTCCAGGGTGATCGTTTGTCCGCCCTGCCCATTGGACCACTGGTAGGTCGCAAAACCGGCCCCAGCGTCCAGCGTAATGCTGCTCGTGACATTGAGAATGGTATCGTTTCCAAGGAACAAGGCAGGATTGCTGATGACAGCCTCTACCGCCACCCGATCGCTCTGACAATCGCCATCGGGCTTGGTCCCAAAGTGGTAGAAGACCTCGCCATTCCAATCCCGGGGGTAAAAATTACCGCCAAAATTGAAGCTGGCGCCGCTTCCGGTGATGATCTGAAGTTCATCCGTAGCCCGCAAGGCGGGTTGGCCCATCGATTGGTACCCCAAAGTGGAGGCAGAATTGGCGAGCGACAGGTAGACGCCCAACGAGTCACCGGCGCCCAACGCGATGTTCAGGGGCCCAATTGTGACAAAGGAGTCGGTATTGGTGACGGTGACGGGAAACGATCCCAGCGTGGTCCAGGCGCCAGCATTGGTTTCGTAGCCAAGGTGGGTGCCATTGCGGGTGCGGACCACCACGTCCTGGGCGCCTGCGGAGGTCACCTTGAGCGCAAATGAGTCCAGGACCAGGGCCGAGTCGGCCACAAGGTCGAACATGGTCCCATTCCAATTGATATTGTTGTTTTGGGTTGTGGCCAGGGAATTGCGGAAGAAAAACTCGCCGCGCAGGGCCTCGACGAAGTAGCTCGTGGTGGAACTGATGGGCGGCGTGGTGAATTGGGTGCCCGCCCCCAACAGGTTCCCGCCGACGGCAGCGTCGTACCAACGGAAGGAATCGCCGGGCTGGCTGGTTGCCGACAGGAGCAATTGGCTCGTGCCACATCCGGTGTCAGACTGGGCGGTCAGGGCCGGCAGCCCCAAGGTCGAGAAGGTATAGGTCAGGGTATCGTTGGTCAGATTTCCGTCCGCCAGGGACTGCGTAATGACCTGGAGTTCGTAATCCCCGCCATCGGCCGTTTGGAGGACGAGGGGCACTGCGGTGTCTTCGCAGCTCGCCAGCGTAGAGGCGGTAGTTCCATTTCCGGATTGGTTCATGCCGCCCCCCAGCGATTGCAGGGACCAGGAGTAGGGCAAAGGCTGGTTGTCGGCCTGGCCGCGGTTGATCAGGGTGATTTCGTAGACGGCCATGCTGTCTCCACAAGGCGGCGCAAACATCGGCGTGACAGTCAGCGGAGTGGCGTCCACGTAGGGCGGCGGCACGTAGAGCTGGGCCGGAATGTTTTCGTTGCGGGCCCGCGTGAAGAGGGTATAGTGGCCGAGGTTATTCAGGTGGGTGCCGTCCCCGCTGTCATAGGTCGGGTCCAATTCGTTGGTGGGGCTGTTGAGGCCAGTCCAAAAGTCGAGGACGCGGGGGCTGTAGCGGGCCCAGATGGAGTCCCGAACGTCGACCTGCTTTTGGATATTGGTCATGTTCCCGCCGTAGTTCTTGGGTTGGGTGGTGCAAATCCAAATGGGGATGCTGGCGTTCTGGGCGTGGGTCCAGACGGTGTCCCAATTGTCCATCTGTTCCTGGACGCTAAAGCCCTGGGACACATCGTTGGAGGGTAGATTGACGATGATGGCACTCGGATTCAGGGCAATGGCGGCGGTGATGTTGCGGAGGGTGTCGACGGTGGGGCGGTTGGCGGGGGTGGCAAATCCCGTGGGCATGATGCGGTAGGTGGAATAGCCGCCGACGGCGAGGTTGGTGAGCTGGTAGCCGGGATTGAGTCCCTGGAGGTAGTCCCGGTAGCGGTTGACCCAACTGCTATCGGACGGACTGGCGCCGCTGCCGGCGGCGGTGGAGGAACCCAGGACGACGATGTGAAAAAAGGTATCTTTTACGCAGGCATTTTGAGAGATACTCCTTCCGGGAACCAGGACCGCGCCCAACAATAAGCAGAGCAGAGGTAAGAATTTGAAGCGCATTGTAAGGTTGTGTTTTTTAGAAATTAAGTAAAATTGTTGATATAAGTAATCGGAATTCGAACGTCAAAAAACATGTCTTCTCTTTATCTTCTTTTTATTTGCCGTGACAGAGATTAGCTGTGGTTTGGTCGTTGGTTTTCCTTGCAATAAAGTGTTTTTGAATACTCTGTTTTTGAAAAATCAGGGTTATAACAGAGCATGCGATAACAGTTTAAACAAGTTGGGTTGGAGCTTTCCCTGTTTTGAGATGGACAGTGATTAGAAGGCCACTCGGGAGCTTCATTCATCCATTAGAATTAATTGCCGGTCGGAAATACTCGCATTCCGATCAGGGACTTCTATAGTTTTAATCAAAGGTCAAAATAATCAATCTTTTATGTACAATTTCAAATCATTTATCCTTACGTTATCATTTCTTGCAATCGCTTCTACCTTCTCATTTGGAACCTCAGTGACCCCTCAAAGTCAGCCCCAAGCCGTGGAAATTGAGGTTTTAGAGGACTGCGATTTAACCATTGGCCAAACATTTGCGCTTCTGTATGAAGCCAGTAACCGCGCCAATATGCCTTTTTTCGTTTCCGCTGTCCGATTCATCTTTGGTATCAATACCATCGAGTGTATCCCCGGCGGATTCCAGGTTGCATTGTTGTCCATGAATCCTGATCATGGATTTATCATCATCGATATTTTGGAAGATTTCTGACCCCAGCTACCCCTGCATCAATCAGGCGCTGAGAATCTTGTGGAATTCCCGGAAGGGGATGTAATCCAGGTCCTTGGCAATGTCCTGAATCGTACGGTACCGCAAACGAGCGTCGATCCAAAGCCGAACGTCAAAATAGGCCAGGGCCATTCGTTCATTGGGGTCTTGTCGGAGCGCGGTCAACTCGTCCCGCAATTGGACCAGGAGTAACCTGGCTTCCGACGGGGGCACGTTGAGGACCCGCCCCAGACTCTTGGCGATGACTTTGGGCACCTGCAAAGACAGTTGCCGGCACTGCCGGCGGAACCGGTCGAGGAATTGATTGCCCAGTTCGTAGTCTTCCAACTCCAGCGAAGCCATGGCCTGCATCATGGGAATTTGCCACTGAAGCGTCTTTCTGATCTTCTGAGGCAGTTTCAGCAGTTCATTGCTCCAGCGCAAAACCTCCCTCCATTCGGCGGTATACGCCGAAAATTGGATGGCATAAAAGATAAGGGATGCCCGCTTGGCTTCCCGGATCTTGCCGAGGTTTTGTTGTAAATCCCGGGTGGCCAGCCGCCCCAGCTCCGTATTGCCCATGCACAAGGCCGAAATAAACCCGGCCGAGATGAAGCCGCGCAGGCGTTGTTCTTCCTGTTGGGCGTTGCGGGGCCGAAATGTCCACATCTGACGGGCAATCCGTGAGGCGGTATCGTATTCTCCCTGCAAAAACAGCAGTCGGAGGTACATACTTGTCTCATGGATTTTTCCGTCGGCTATTTCCACGATTTCGGAACTGTTGCTCAGCTCGAACAATTGCTCCTGGAAATCGAGTGCGGTAGCGTAGTCTCCCATCATGAAGTGGCTCCAGGCAAATAGCTTGAGCTGCTGGGCCTGTTCGCGTTGGGAACCAGGCTCCACGCCTCCTATGGTCGCTTGCAAATGCTGAATTTGTTCGCGGATGCCTTCGATATGGCCCTCGCCGTGGCGGAGCAGCATTTGTTGTCGGAGTTCTCCGAATGCCAGCTTGACCTCTTCCAGCTTTTCCAAATTGCACAGGGAGCGGAAAATTTCCGCGTGGGAAGGTACACCCGCTTTTTTCCGAGGCCGGGCCTCGGTTTGTTGCGCCAACTCGCGGGCCTTCAATGACAACAAGTAAAGCTCAGAAATTCGCTCTTCCTGGTGGGCCTGTTTCAGGGCCTGCACCAGATATTTATTCGCGAATTTAAACATCTTTTTCTCGATGGCCTTCTGGATAAAGGGGAGTTGACTGAAGCAACGGGGATCCTTGTTCGCGAGGGCAGTCACAATCAATTGGGCGAGGTAATCGCAGGAGGCCTCGAAACGCGTTTTCTGCCGTTTATTACCAGGATAGAGGATTTCCAAGGCTTCAGCTTCGTTAAAAATGGGCATGTTGACCATCACTTGATAGAGATGGACGCATATTTTATCGGGGTTGACAGAACGATTAAGAAACCGCGTAACCTGGTTCTTTTCCGACTGATTGAGTGAAATGATGAGATTGTGTAATTGCTCGCCTTTCAATTTATTCTGATGTTAGAACTTTCTACCGATTGATTTACAGGAAAATAGCAAAAGGCTTTAAGATAATATTTTCTGAATTGAATGGAAAGCCGACTTGGGTATTTAATCATTCAAACTTAAAATTGTCTTAGCATGCAATGATAACTGGTAAGTGTTCCGGCATTTTTTTGATATGTATTTTGACCTTTGTTCACGTTTTTTAAAGTCGGAACAAGAACTTAGACTAAACCGAAAACGTTCTTTCCCCTGATTTGAGACTCCACGAAGTGGAGCGATCGGCGATTCCAACGGCATTGACCTTAGTTTCGCCGATTTTTTATTTTTATTAAGTATTTAAATTTTTCTTCCCCACTCCCTCTTTCGGTATTTCATCTGAGTTTTACCCGACAAAACCAACTATTTCACCTGCCTCCCCCTACCATCCCCCCTCCCCTTCCGACCGTCCTCAAACCATCCCAAACCACTGAACAACAACCACTTTAATTGACGCAAATCTACTTTTTTTAATTTCTTTCATCTGTTAGACTTCTCCCTGTTTTTGTTCCTCCTTGCTTCAAAAAACAACCAGCCCAATTTCTAGAATCCATATTTCTTAATCTCTCACCTTCCTCCCTGTCTTTTTCATTGTCCCCTAAATCCCTCCTTGCCCGGAACGATTTTTTCCACTCCAACAGCTTTTTGGCTCCGAATGATTTAGCTTTGGCGACCATGAACCGGGAAATTCTACGGCTGGCCATCCCCAATATCCTGAGCAACCTCTCGGTTCCTTTGCTCGGATTGGTGGACACTGCCCTGATGGGTCATCAAGAGGATGCCAGCCTGTACCTGGGCGCGGTGGGGATTGCTACGGCGATTTTCAACGTCCTTTATTGGAGCTTTGCTTTTCTCCGGATGGGAACGACGGGCCTGACCGCTCAGGCTTTTGGCCAACAGAAGGAAACAGAGGCCCTTTTTGTCCTCGGAAGGGGGATTTTGGTGGCACTGGTCGGAGGCGTGCTGCTGATCGCGCTTCAGGTCCCGATCGAGTGGGCGGGGATGCAGGTGATGGAAGGGAGCGAGGAAGCAAAGGAAATTGGGCGGGGATACTTTTATGTGCGGATTTTTGCGGCTCCGGCGACGCTGGCCCTGTACGTTTTTTACGGTTGGTTTCTGGGCATGCAAAATGCCGTCATTCCCATGATCCTCTCCATCGCGATCAACATTGTCAATATCGGAGGCAATTTCTTGTTCGTGTACGGTTTGGATATGAAGGCCGAAGGGATCGCCCTGTCGACGGTGATCGCTCAGTATGTTGGCGTGGCGCTGGCGCTGGTCTTTTTTATGCGGAAATACGGCCATCTCCTCCGCCAGCGCAAGGCAGGGAACCTGTTAGAAGCCAAAGAACTGCGCCGCTTCGTGCTGGTCAACCGGGACATCTTTATTCGAACTGCTTGTCTGGTATTCGCCTTCACTTATTTCACTTCCCGCTCGGGGAGTTTTGGCGATGAAATTCTCGCGGCGAATATGCTTCTGATCCAGTTGCTGCACTTGATGTCGTATATCACGGATGGCATTGCGTACGCGGCGGAAAGCCTGGTCGGCCGTTATCAAGGTGAAGCCAAGGCCGGAAAAATGCCCCAGTTGATTCGGCGGATTTTAGGAATGGGAGTTGGCTTTGGGCTCCTATTCAGTCTGTTGTATTTGGTGGCGGGAGAAAGCATCCTGGGACTCCTGTCTGACGAGCCACAAGTGGTCTCGGATGCCATTGAATACCTCCCCTGGATGATTCTGATGCCCATTTGGGGAACTTTCGCGTTTATGTGGGACGGCATTTATATCGGGGCTACGGCGAGCGTGACCATGCGCAATACGATGATCATTGCCACCTTTGCCTTTTTCCTTCCCACGTGGTTGCTCACCCAAGAATCCCTGGGAAATGATGGATTGTGGCTCTCCATGACCATGTTTATGATTGCCCGGGGCGTGGCATTGGCCATCATGGCCCGGAAAAATTCGCTCGGCTGGAAGTCCGTTTGACGGTTACCAGCGAAGCCACTCCAAAGGCCTGATAAACAGACCTCTCAGGCATTCCCACCAAGCCAAAAACACCCATTTACCGTTACTTTTCGTCGATTTTTTCCAACGGCTTCCCGGCCTGCTTTCAGAAGTTTGCAGCAACATTCAACGTCAAACACAATATTTATGAAAAGCGAAGCAGGCAACAGCGGCGAGACCGTTGAGTTGGAACAGAATCACATTGACATCCAGGAAGTGGCCATTGCGGCCCTGAAAACAGTCCTCTTACTGGATGTTCCTTTCGGAGCGCGGTACATCGCGAAGCTGCTCCGGGGGGACAATGTCAAGTACCTCAAAAGCAAAGACCACGCGGAGTTTGAAACGGTGGGGAGCATCACGCATTTTAGCCAGACGGAACTCCGCCTGTGTCTCCAGCGTCTGATGGAAAAGGGCTACCTGGAGCCCGCAACCCGTACCTTGGCCCGCCTCAAAATATCCGAGAAGGGCCAGGAATACCTTTCGAATCCTGTCCCGATCCCCATTCCCATTTCGAATATCCGCCTGACTCCCGAGCAAGCTCTGGTCCACCGAAAGCTGCGCGAATACCGACGGTCCACCTCGGCGGAACTCGGCGTTCCTCCCTATCAGATTTTCAACGACATGACCCTGGACTACCTCGCCAAGGAGCTTCCTTTGAAAACCAGCTATTTGCTCGGCATCGGCAACCTGGCGGAGTTCAAGGTGGAGCGATACGGAAAAGAAATTGTCGCCACCATCAAGGCAGCCAGGGATGAGTTTCAGGAAATTCGGAGAATGGGGATTCAGCGGCGCGTCGAACACATTACCCACCAAAGAGTTCTGCGGCTTCACAACGAAGGGAAAACGCCCGACGACATTGCCCTGACCCTGGGCATCAAGGAAAATACGGTGAAGTCTTACCTAATGAATTTCCATTTGGCGGGCCAGCAGGACATGCGGACCACCATTGAGAACCTCGTTCCCTCCCAAACCCTGTTTGTTTGCACCGAAATGTTCCGCCGCGCCCCGGAAAGCCGCATTGGGGAAGTCGCCCAAACACTGGAAGTGCCTTACGTAACGGCCTTGATGGCCCAAACCTATATCACTGATTTTCAACCGTGCCGCGAGATTGTCGCGGCCTGACCTCCCTGGTCGTACAGCAATGACAAGAAAGGGGGCTACCTCTTGGCCCCCTTTCACCTCGCTCTTTGACGTCTTAGAATTCAAGTACCTCCCATCAGGGAGTTCGTGGGAAAGCACATGACACTTGTTGGCTGGCTTCAAGTCGAAGGAAATCTTTGTTATCTTTGGCGCTTAACGTCAAACACAAACGAATGAAAATAGCAGAGATCCATACTGCAAAAGGCCAGATGAAAGCCGTCCTTTTTGATGACGATGCCCCTGGCACCGTCGCCAACTTTGTAAAACTTTCAGAAGATGGCTTTTACAATGGTCTGAACTTCCACCGGGTCATTCCCGATTTTGTGATTCAGGGTGGATGCCCCGAAGGCACTGGCCGTGGAGGCCCCGGCTACAAAATCGATTGCGAGCTGACCGGTGTCCGCCAACGCCACGACCGCGGCGTATTGTCCATGGCCCATGCTGGCCGCAATACCGGTGGCTCCCAATTCTTCATCTGCCACAATCGGCAGAATACCCAGCATCTGGACCGCAACCATACGGTATTCGGCAAGGTGTACGAAGGTGCCGACATCATCGACGCCATCCGGCCTGGGGACAAGATTGAAAAAATCGTCATCGTTGAGCAAGAGGGCAGCATTGACAGCGTTCTTGCCAATTGATTGACCACCAATCATACATGGCCGCTTCCAGGTTGTGGAAGCGGCCTTTTTATCCTCGGCAATGCACCAAAATTGTCGTTTACAATCGCAGCGCAATCAATTCGTTGTATAATTGAATCTTGAAAATTCAGGAAACGTATAGATTATCATGAACCCTGGAGGAATTATCGGTCTCGTTTTGGGCGTCGCGTTGGTTACATTTGCCGTGGTCCTCATGGTCCGACCCCCGGACGTAGATTTTTTCCGGGAAGACGATTCGATTCGTTATCTGTTGGCCGCTTGTGCGGCCATGTTGGGAACCTTCCGAATCTATCGGGGGGTCAGAATATTGCGAGGACGAGAATAATATTTATGCAAAAACGAACGCTACATACTCTTTTGACCTCTTTGCTTGTCGTTGCCCTTGGGTTTACCGGAATGGATGGGAAAAGCCAGGTGGTTACAGGCAGGCTCGATCTGGGTAGAAAAGACCCCAAACCGATGATGTTGGAGTATGTTTCGGCGGACGACGGACTGGTCACGCTCGGTGCGATGTCCCGCAAGTCCAGCCGCTATCTGGGCCTTTCCAAATACAATGGTGCCTTCGAACGGGAGTGGTCCCAACAGGTTTTGGCGCAAAATGGCCGCGCCAATATCGATCAGATGGCCGTTCTGGGAGATAAAATCCTCGTTTTCATTTCGGAATATATCCCCCGGAAAAAGTCCATCGAAACCAGCTTTTCCCAGCTGGACATGAACGGCAATATTGTTTTTGACCGCGAGATCATCTCCGAAGATCCCAATGACCAGGAGAACCGGGTCTCACTGAACTATATCCGGTCCATCAACAAGAAAAAGCTGCTGGCCTATAAAAACCTCAACAACAACAACGAGCGGGAGAAAATCATCTACTTTCTGTTCGATTCTAATAATGAAGAGGTGCTCCGGGGCGAGATCGAATTGCCACACCAGGACGATAGCTTTCAGGTCCGCAAGATTGCGATCAGCAACTCTGGGACCATTTATGTGTTGGGGAAATATTACCGGGTGAATCGGGTCAAACAGCCGAATGATTACGCCTTCAAATTGTACCGGTTCCAGGCCGGGGACAATCGATTGGCCGAAGTTGATCTGGGATTGGATGATACGTTTATCACGGATCTGACCCTCAAGATTGATCCGCAAGAGAATACGTTCCTGGCCGGATATTATTCTAAGCGCAGCAGCTCCGCGATCATCGGCACCGCCTACTTCCGGCTCAATCCGGACCTGGGCCTCGAAGTGAGCGCGCTCCAGCGGTTCCCGGATGATTTCCTGAACCGCTTCATGAGCGACCGGCAAATTGACCGGGGCCGGGAGCTTCGGGATTTCTATCTGGACAATATTGTCCTGCGCTCTGACGGAGGCGTCCTCCTGATTGGGGAGCGGTATTATACCGTCTACAACTCCTACATGGACGTGTATGGGTATTGGGTGGACCAACGGATCCACCACTATGACGATATCATCGTCAATTCGGTCTCTCCGGACGGCGGCTTGGAATGGGCCGCAGTCGCGCCCAAACGCCAAAGCTCCGAGATTCGCGATCACCTGTCCTATCTGGATGTTGTCAGTGGAGCCTCCCTGTTCCTGATCTACGGCTATGAGCCGAGACGAGCGCCTTCCACCTTGTATTACAACGCGGTGAGCATGGATGGCGAGGTCTCAGACCGGTCCATTCTCCTGGACATCCGCTCCACTTCCGACCTCTTCTTCCCCCGGAATTCACTTCAAATCAGCAATACTGAAGCCCTCCTGGTGTATTACCAGGATCGGGAAAAAGTGTACTCGGTTGTTCGAGTAGAATTTTAAGATTGGAGTAGGTCGAATGCCCTTTTAAGCCCTTGAGTACTCAGGCAGTGGCATTGTCTGATAAGACCAATCGGAACGTGGCCCCGTGGCCATTGCTGCTGATCACCTCAATGGTCCCTCCCAATTGATCTACCAATTCCTTCACAATGGAAAGGCCAAGACCTGTCGATGATTCGCCGGCCGTAGGGCGGTTGTCCAGGCGGACAAATTTTTCGAAGAGTCGAACCTGATCGTCCTCCGGAATTCCTGGCCCTTCATCCTGAACATCAATGGTCCAACCTCCCTGCTGGTGGCTTCCTTTCAGGTAGACATTCCGGTCCCGGGGAGAAAATTTAATGGCGTTGGAGACCAAGTTGTCCAATACCCGGAGCAAATACTTGCGTGAAGTTTTCAGCGGAGGCCCGCCGGCCCCAATTTCAAGGTGAAGCCCAATGGATTTTTTCTCGGCGCTGCCCTTGAAGCCTGCCAGGCATTCCTGGAGAATCTCCTCTACGCTCACTTCTTCGAGTTCCGACACCACCTTGGTCTTCTCAAGTGAACTCATCAGGACCAGCTCATTGATCAAGTAGGCTCCGCTCTCGACCACTGATTCCATCATCCGCTTGGTCCGGGCGAACTCTTCGGGATTGTCTCTCACGATCTCCATGACGTCCAGCAAGCCGGCAATCTTGGACAGCGGTGCCTTCAAGTCATGGGCGACGATGCCCATGAGGGCATCTTTGTCCGCATTTAAACTGCGCAGCAGTTCATTGCTCGCTTCGATTTCGTCGTTTTTCGCTTTCAGGGTATCCCCAAATCGCTTTCCGCGGTTGTAGGCCCGCGCCAGGATGAGCACAATGCCAACCAGCAGAACCACCACCAACCCGGCAACGATATAGGTCAGCCGTGTTTGCTTCTTCAATTCGGCCTGCCCTTGCCTGAGAATGACGTTTTCGGCCTCCTTTTTTTCCACATCAAACCGGACCCGCATTTCTTCTCCAAACTGGAGTTTCTCGGAAGACAACATTTCAAGTTTATGGTCCAGCAAGAATTCCATCCAGCACAAGGCGGCCTTGTAATCCTTTAACTCCCGGTTGACCTTCACCAGCAACTGCATGATGGGTCCCTGCAAACGCAAGTCCCCGGACTGAAGGGCCAGGGACCAGGCTTCCTCTCCCGCCGTCAGGGCCGAATCCAACTCCTTTATCTCGAGGTAGTACTCTCCCAGCTGCCTTTCGGTCACTGCCATGAGGTCAGGAATTCCTGATGCTTCGGCAATCTTATAGGCCTCGAAGACCGTCTCCCTAAAGGCGTCCATTTCTTCCAGCTCTTGCTGGATATTGGCAATATTGATCAGGGGATATACATTCCGAAATTGAGTTCTGGGAGACGTATTCACCAACAGGGCCCGGTTCAGGACCGCCAATGCAGAATCCAGTTTTCCCAGGGCCTGGTAGTTGGCGCCCAGGTTTTGGAGGGCGATGGACAAGTTGGTAGAGTCCGTCAGTTCCTCCGCCAACTCCACAGCTTGCTGAGTGACGCCAATGCTGGTCTGGAAGTCCAACTGATCCCCATAAATCCGCCCCATGTTGATGTAAATCTTCAACAAACGGGTCGAATCTCCAACCTCCTTGCTTTGGGCCAAAGCTGAATCGTAGTACCGCAGGGACTCGTCCGACTTTCCCAATTTGTTGTAGAGGTACCCGAAGAAGTAGTTGACTTCGGCCACCAAAGGCAACGAATCCAGGTCTTCGGCCACCAGTTCGGCATCTTCCAGGAAGTCTTTCGCCCGGTAAAGCTGATTGCCAAGCAAGTGCAGCCTCACCAGCTGGCGATACACGCCGTACTTAGTAGGGGTGGCGGCTTCAGCGATGACCAACTGTTCTGCTTCGAGGGCCTTGGAAATGGCGGAATCCATTTCTCCTGACCGGTATAAATTTTGGGATTCTTCGATCAGTTGTTCTTCGGGGGACAACTCCTCTTTGCCATCCGCCTCCTGACCCAATGCGTCTAGGGGAAACAACATCCCTACGACCAATATGGAAAGAGGAATCCATTTGGCAGTCAAGCGATTGAGTAAAGTGAAGGGGTTACCAACCCACAGTACCCCTATGATGGATCTAAGTGGAGCCAACTTTAGTTGATAAGCGTAAAAAACTGTTATACTACAACTGTCGTTTCTGCATCTAAGCTACTAATTTTTTCTCCAACATCCCCCATTCCAAAGGGTCCCAGAATTGATAACTTTCGCCATTTTCAAACACGAAAGACCGCCCGGAGGCGGCCTTTCTGAAGATATGGGCTGTGGTTGTGTTTACTTGTTGAGTTATACGCTTCTGATGTAGCATTCGAGTTCGCGGATGGAGCTGCTGAAGGTGAAAGCGTCGTTGACGATGAAGTAATTCCGCTGGTCACAGGTCTTCAGGTAAGCAAACTTGGCGAATTCCAAACGGGTGCTTTCGAAGGTGAACAACCGGGTCATTTGGAGGGCCTGCTCGGCGGTGATCATTCCATTGCAGATTCCCTGCTTGGCGATGATGAGCTTGTCGCTGTCGAAGCACTTCCGCTTCATCATGTCCACGATCCGGCAAAAGTCACTTTCCATGATCATGTTGTGGGCGGGGTGGCCGTAGTGGGAACCGTGGTTGAACTGGTTGTTCATCGATCCATGGTGTCCACCGCCAGCACCGTGGTTGATGCCAACGTTCGGGTTGTTGATCGTAACCGGCCGGATGCCACCGTTGACCTGGAGGGTTCCACCCTGGGGGCCGCCTGCACCATGGTTGATGCCAACATTGCCCTGGCCCTGGGGACGGCTACCAATGTGCTGCTCCAATGCTCTAACGCTGGAGCTGTAGTTGAAAGCGTCGTTGACCATGAAGTAGTTCTGCGGGTCCATGACATGGTTGTAAGCGAACCGAGCGTAGGACAACCGAGTGCTTTCAAAGGAGAACTGGTGCATGATGTCCCGCACGTGGCTGGACTGAAGCTGGTTGTTCCGGGTAATTTGCTTGGCTACCGAAAGGCGGCTGCTTTCGTACCGCTGGTTCGAGATCTGGTGCAGGGCCTGCTGGAACTGACCGTGGCTCATCATCGGCGGGCCGTGGTTGTTGTAGCCAATATAATTTCCTTGCGGTCCTCCACCGTTGTGACCACCATGGTAGCCGTTCATTGACATTTGCCCGATGGTGAAGGTGAAAGCGGAGAGGATCAGTGCGGTGAAGAGTACAAGCTTTTTCATATTCAGTGTTTTTTTGATGTCTAATTTTTTGTCTTCGTTGACACCCGGAATTAGGCAAGCATCGTGCCAAAACTGAATCGGATCACCAAATAGGCCCTGGGAGCAATAAAACGGCCATTTCGCGTATTCAAAAGTAGACACAATACACATTTGAATGTGTCCAGTAGTGTTCACAAAAATAAACACCGCATCTTATCCATCGGACAGCGAGAGGAAAGGGGGGATTGGAGCACAAAAAAATCCGGACATACTGGGTATGCCCGGATCAAATTTCTTTCTGATGGGAATCAGGCTTGGCCTTCGACCTTTCGTTCGATGGTTGCGCCCAAGGCCTTGAGGCGACCTTCAATATTTTGGTAGCCCCGGTCGATTTGCTCGATGTTGAAAATGCGGCTGGTTCCATCCGCACTCATCGCAGCCAACAGCAGGGAAATCCCTGCCCGGATATCCGGACTCGTCATCCGGATGCCCCGCAGACGCGTTTGGTGGCCTTGTCCAACGACCACGGCCCGGTGGGGATCACACAAGATGATCCGCGCGCCCATGTCGATCAGCTTGTCCACGAAGAACAAACGGCTCTCGAACATCTTCTGGTGGATGAGCACCGACCCGTGGCAACGGGTCGCCACAACGAGAATGATACTCAACAGGTCAGGCGTGAAGCCCGGCCACGGATGGTCGTAGATCGTCAAGGTCCCACCATCGATATAGGTATCGATCTTGTAGTCGGAACGGTGGCCGTAGACCACCAAATCGTTGCCTTCCCGCTCGATCTGGATGCCCAGACGACCGAAAACGTCCGGAATTAGTCCCAAATGGCCCCATTGAGCGTCGCCGACCGGATCGATGGCGCCTTTGATGGTCACCTGGCTCTGGGTCATCGCTGCCAGTCCGATGAAGGATCCGACTTCGATCATGTCCGGCTGGATGCGGTGCTTTTTGGTTTTGTTGCCGTGCAATTTCTCCACCCCTTCGATGATCAGCTTGTTCGAGCCAATCGAATCGGGACGGATCTTGGCCCCCATCGAATTCAGGAGGCGGCACAACTGCTGGAGATAGGGCTCACACGCCGCATTGTAAATGGTCGTGGTTCCTTCGGCCAATACGGCCGCCATGACAATATTCGCGGTTCCCGTAACCGAAGGCTCATCCAGGTGGATATAGGTTCCTTTCAGGCGACCGTGGGAAAAGAGCTTGTAAAACTGCTCGCGGCGGTCATAATCAAAGTGAGCGCCCAAGACCTTGAAGCCCATGAAGTGGGTGTCCAAACGACGGCGACCAATCTTGTCTCCGCCCGGCTTGGGCATATACGCCTCGCCAAAACGAGCCAACAACGGCCCCATGATCATCACCGAACCCCGCAGGCGTCCGCTCAACTTGCGGAACTCCGGAGTCTTCATCCGTTCCAGCTTGACTTCGTCGGACTGGAAGGTAAAGGACCCGGGGCCATTTTTCTTCACTTTTACCCCCAAGAAATCCAGCAACTCAATCAAGCGATTGACGTCCAGGATATCCGGAAGATTGGTAATGGTGACTTTGCCTTCGGTCAGGAGAACTGCGGAGACGATTTGGAGGGCTTCATTTTTCGCTCCCTGAGGAACGATCTCTCCGCTCAGTTGGTGCCCACCTTCGATTTCGAAATACTGCATGGGGTATTAACGACGGCGTTTTTTCTTGTTTTTCCCGTAGTTCCGCTTGCCTCCACCCTGGTTCCGCTGGTTCTGCTGCCGCTGCTGTTGCTGGGCCTGCTGCATGTGCTGGACGTGGGCATTGAACTTGTAGAATTCAATTTGGGTGGGATGGTAATCCAAACGGCCCTTGGTGAAGATCCGCAGGTGATCACAGACGATGATCTCCGCATTGGAATCTTTTTCCTGTCCCTTGAGGTGGGACTTCATGATGTTGAGGATCAGGGTAACCAAGGCATGCTTCCGATCTTCATCGGTCATTTCCAGGGCCTTGTCTGCCATCAACTCTACATTCCGGCCGTACTGGCGGTAGCGGGAACGCTTGTTATTGTAAGGCATCCGGGCCGGAGGCCGGGTAAACATGGTCTCGGGAGCCGGGATGGGATAATTCGAATCGATGTCGATATCGTAGTCGGCGAGGAAATAAAAGTGGTCCCAAATCTTGTGCACAGAATCGGGATTCTCGGCCAGGGCGGGGTTGATGCTCCCCATGATACGTACAATTTCGTGGGACAGCGCATTGCGCTCATTCCGGTCCTCTACTTGCTTGGCATAGCCGACCATCATCTGCACATTGCGGCCATACTCCCTCAGTTTCAACAGGTCAGGAGAAATTTTGTATTTGGAATTCATATAAAGAGAATGAAAATAGTCTTATCCGTAGGATTTTTCTGTAAACGGGTCCGGTTTGTGTGGTAGGACCGTGTGGAATTGGCAAATCCAACTTTTCAAAGCGCAAGTTAACCCAAAATTTTCAGTTTTGCATACTTCAACAACAATACCTTCTGCCCTTTGTCCTGAAAATTGACCGTTGCTTTTTTCTCGTTTCCTACCCCTTCCAAGGTCAGCACTTTTCCCTTCCCAAACTTGTGGTGCTCAACCATATCGCCACTCTTCAAGCCGCTCAGATCGTCCCCCTCAAAGTTCTTCCCCGACGACGTCGGGGTACTCCGGCGGGTCCGACGCATCGGCATCGGACGCAGGTTGCTGCCCAGGGTCTGGCCCTTGCTCGCCGGCTTCCGCCGACGCTCCGGCAATTGCAGGTATTGCTGATCGATCTCACTCAGGAACCGGCTCGGCTCGTTGAAAGACAAGCTGCCGTAGCGATAACGGCTCTTGGCGAAGCTCAGGGCCAGTTTTTCCTTCGCCCGCGTCACCGCCACATAAAACAAGCGCCGCTCCTCTTCCAGATCGGCCCGACTTTGCAGAGACATGGCATTGGGAAACAGGTCCTCTTCCATCCCGACCACAAAGACCGATGGAAATTCCAGGCCCTTTGCCGAGTGAATCGACATCAAGGTCACAAAATCAGGATTCTCGTGTTGCTCGTCCTGATCGGTAAACAGGGAGATTTCTGCCAGGAAGGCATCCAGTGTATGCGCATCGTTGTCGGGGTCCTCGGTGTATTCCTTCGCCGCATTCAACAGTTCCTGCACGTTTTCCCAGCGACTCAAGGACTCCACATCGTTTTCCTGGTGGAGCTCCTTCAGAATCCCGCTTTGCTTCGCGATATAGTTCGCCGCCTCGTAGGCCGTCTGCTGCTTCGAACGGGCACCAAAGGTCTGGATCATCAGGACAAATTCGCCAATGGCGCGCTTGGCCCGTCCCAATTGGTTGAAAGAGTCTGCATTTTGCAAGACGTCCCAAATCCCCACGCCCTGGGCATCGGCGATCACCGTCACCCGGTCAATCGTCGTTTTCCCAATCCCCCGCGCCGGATAATTGATCACCCGCAACAAGGACGCCTGGTCCTGCGGGTTGATGGCCAGCTTGAGGTAGGCCGTCATGTCCTTGATTTCCTTGCGCCGGTAAAAGCTCAGGCCCCCAAAGACTTTATAGGGAATATTCGCGCGACGCAATTCCGTTTCCGCCGCCCGACTCTGGGCATTGGTCCGGTAGAGCACGGCAAAATCCATGTGCTTATAATTAAAGCGCATTTTGTACTCGCGGATCAGGTCCGTGACTTGTTTCGCTTCATCCTGCTCCGTCGCCGCCTCGATCAACCGGATTTTGTCCCCTTCCCCATTCTCCGTAAAAATCTTCTTCTTGATCTGGTTCTTGTTCCGGGCAATGACCCCGTTGGCGGCCTCGACGATGTTTTCTGTACTCCGGTAATTTTGCTCCAGCTTGAACAGGTTCGTATCGTCGTAGTCCTTCTGGAAATTGAGGATGTTCGCAATGTTCGCCCCGCGGAAGGAGTAAATGGATTGGGCGTCATCCCCGACCACACAGATATTTTCGTGCATCGCCGCCAGCATCTTCGTGATCGTGTACTGGGCGTGGTTCGTATCCTGGTACTCGTCCACCATGATGTATTTGAAGCGGCGCTGGTACTTCAGAAGGGTATCGGGGTACTTCTGAAACAGCTCAATCGGCTTCATCAACAGGTCGTCGAAGTCCATCGCATTCGATTCGAACAGCCGCGTCTGGTAAATCTTGTAAATGCGGGCGATGGTATTGGAAAAAGAGTCGTGGACGTAGTCAATGGCGTATTGCTCGGGATCAACGAGGGCGTTCTTGGCGGAAGAAATGTGGCTGTAAAGGACCTTGGGCTTGAATTTCTTGATATCGAGGTTGAGTCCCTGGACCACCCGCCGGAGGAGCGACTGGGTATCGTCGGTATCGTAAATGCTGAAATTGTTCGTGTAGCCCAGCTTTTCAGCTTCGAATCGGAGGATGCGGGCAAAGATGGAGTGGAACGTGCCCATCCAAATATTGCGGGCGTCGCTGCCCACGAGCCGCATGATCCGCTCCTTCATTTCGCGGGCCGCCTTGTTGGTAAAGGTCAGGGCCAAAATCTCGAAGGGATCGGCCAAGCCCTGGTCGATGATGAAGGCGAGTCGGTAGGTCAGGGTCCGTGTCTTGCCCGAGCCAGCACCGGCGATGATCATGACCGGTCCTTCGGTCTGCATGGCCGCCGCCCGTTGGGCATCGTTGAGTTCGTTGAGGAATTCCATTGATCTGCAAAAATACAAGATGTGGGGATTTTCAAATTAACAATTATGAGGATGTGGATAATAGAGAAAAGAAACAAGGGAAATGCCGGCACCCCAAGCACCCCAAGCACCCCAAACCATTCCAACGCCCAGTTTTGCCCCGTCCCAACAACAGCCCATTCCTTCCTGTTTCCAGACCTCCACCCACAACCTCATCGGAGAAAGGACCGAACCTTACCATTTTTAGGGCCCGGCTTATTGCTGGCCGCGACAAGGTTACATCAAAACCCAAAATTGACCCTTGGCTGACGGCATGGCCCTATTTGCCGGAATTCATTTGATTTGCCCGGACCAATTCACGACCATTGAAATCCCCCACCGAACACCCTGCAATCATGACCTTAAAAACAGCCCTGACATCCATTTTCCTATTCATTGGCCTTCACCAGCTAAGTGCGCAAGCCATTGACACCAGCGCCGTGGTCAATATTGGAGGTATTCAGCAATTCATCAGTATCCAGGGAGCCGATGTTTCCAATCCCGTCCTACTGTACCTGCACGGGGGCCCGGGCGCGGCGGTATCCGCCCATCGCGAAGAGGTCACCGGCAAACTGGAACAGGATTTTGTCGTCGTCCATTGGGACCAGCGAAACAGCGGCCAAACCCTCCAACTCAACGTCGATGAAGATGCCCCGACCATGCGGGTGATGAAACAAGACGCCGAAGAAATGCTCCAGCACCTGCTGGAAAGATTTGAGCGGGAATCCCTGATTCTCTGCGGCAATTCGTGGGGAACCGTCATGGGCTTCCATTTGGCCGCCACCCACCCCAAACAAGTGCAGGCCTTCATCGCGATGAGCCCCATCATCAACCACACCGAGAGCCAGCAACGGACCCTCGCCCAGCTGAAAGCGCATTACGAAGACGATGAGCAAGCATCGGAGCAATTGAATGGCCTCAACATTCCCCTTTCCGATGCCGAGGCCATGCTCACCTTTTACCGTTGGGAAACGGTCTTCAAGGGGCGGGAATTCCCCGAAGAGCGATTGGAAGAATACCTCAGCTTTTTCCAGGACTGGGAAAGCAAATGGATGTCCCTGTACCGGGAATTTTACGAATTGGAATTGACCACGCAGCTTCCGGAGCTGGAAGTCCCCCTGTTCATTCTCCAGGGAGACGAGGACCTTACCACCCGCCCCGAGATCACGAAGGCGTATTTTGAAAGCGTTCGTGCTCCCCAAAAGGAGTTGATCTGGTTCGAGCATACGGGCCACAATCTCCCCGGCGCCGCCCCCACCCAAATGCAAGAGCATATCCTCAGCCTCTTGAAAAACTGAGTTTTCCCCTTCACCCCTGGTCATTTTAAAGCCTAACATGAGGTCCCGGACTCCGATGACGCGGTCCCGGACCCCGATGACGCGGTTCCAGACCGCGATGACGCGGTCCCGGACCCCGATGACGCGGTTCCAGACCGCGATGCCGCGGTCCCGGACCCCGATGCCGCGGTTCCAGACCGCGATGACGCGGTGCCAGACCGCGATGCCGCGGTTCCAGGCCGCGATGACGCGGTCCCGCAAACAACCAGCCCTCTTTTGAAAAAAATGGTTTTCTTTTTAGCCCTCAAAAAAAGACCCAGACGACCCCGTCTGACACCATTTCCCCCACTCCACCCCTATTCCGCCCATTGATCCGTAAGAAAAAAATCAATTTTTCCTTTCCTCTCCGGGTAACACTTTGATCCCCTCCGGTATCAAAGACCAAACATCTTAACCCAACCTCATTATGTCTACTCTCACTGCAAGCACTACTTCTACCGGAGAATTCCACCCCTCCAATACCGGCCACAGCGCCAAAGGCGGTTCCCTTACCCAAGTTGGCAATTCGCTCTACTACCTGGTCCCCGACTCCAAGGAATACCTGAAGATGGTCACCTGCAACCTCGCCGACCTCATCACCAACAATAACCTGAGCGGGATTGATGACAGCTCCAATTGGAGCAACTTCATGCTGGACGACCAATTCAGCCACAGCAACGATGCGCACTACAAGACCCATTTCGCGCCTTCCATGACCCTCCAAAACGGCAGCCTGTACTGTCTCTGGACCGATACGCACGACGAAGGCCAGGTCTATATCGCGTCCATGGACAGCTTCGGCAACTGGTGCAGCCAACCCATGAAGGCCCACGCCACCAACTCCAGCGGCACCAGCGGCCATTTGATTTCCCTGAGTGACCTGTCGGTCCATGCCTGTGACGATGGACTTATTCTCTACCTCTACGATACCAAACACAGCAAGCTCGCCTGCGTCAAGTTCGACCTCACCGAAATGGACCCCAGCAATGGTAGGTGGGACGGCACCCTGCTGCCCGAGATGGATCCCTCCGACTGGGGCCTGGACCTGGACAAAACCTATTACCGCATCTCCACCGAATGGTTCTCCCAGGGCAGCAACGGCAGCTACATGCTGGCCAGCTTTTACAGCAGCGACGACCACAAGGGTGAATTTATTTGCTTCCCCATCAACGATGACCTGACCCCCAATATCTCCGGCTCCAGCGACCGCTTCCCGGTCCACTCCTTCAGCGCCCGCCGGGGCATCACCCTCAAGCGGGATTCTTCGGGGATGATCCTCGCCACCTATTGCCACGACGACGATGACAAGGACCTGCGTTGGAAAGCCTTCAGCACCAACCAGGAAGTGGACAGCAATCAGGTCCTCGATTGGCAGTCTTCGGTTCAGGTCAATGGCATCAATAAGGATTCCGAGAAGCGTCCCCAGAGCTTCTTTGTGGTGGCCACTCCTTCCGAAGGCAGCCTCGCCCTCTCCAATCCCGAAGGGGATAGCCAGGACTTCCCCGCTTCGGTCAGCAATGTGTACAGCTTTGTCTATTACTGCGACGGGGACCACACCAACCATGGCTATAAGATCCAGGTCCAGGTCGCCAACTACGGCAGCACCTACCTCGTCCCGAATTACAGCAGCATGGAGCCCTCCGACGAGACCAAGGACACCATTCTCCTCAGTCACCTGATGGATTCCTTCCCCTTCCCGAACGAGAACATTGGGTCGGTCGAACCGGGTAATCCCCTGATCACTTACCAGTACGGCACCTCCAATGGAACCAGTACCAAAATGGAAGTCAATTGGGCGTTTCAGTTTGGATTGAAGACGGAAGTGAGCACCAGCAAAGGCGTGGGACCGGCCGCTGAGGCCTCCTTCGAGACGGGACCGGAAGGCAGTCTGGAAATCGGTTCCGGGACCACAACCACCCAGGCCTATTCCATGGATACGGCTGCCCAAAGCAATGGGGTCGATGTCGTGATCAGCCCCCGGGGCCGCGCCGACGGTCATACCCTGTTCTCCATTTCCCAAACCGCAGCCCTGTTCTACGATTCCAACAACAACCTCCAGAATGGGGTCCTTGCTCCGCTGTACAACCTGCTGACTCCGGTTCCCGGTCATGGTTCTTATGCCACCAGCACCTATTACGACGTTTATTCCTCCACCCCCGGCGACATCAATTCCTATACGGAGACGAATATCAACTCCCGAATGGCAGCTCTGTACGATGAGGCGGTCGACAATGGATACGGCTCTTACTTCCCGTCTGATTACGCGGAGGACTATATCCAGCAAGTGATCGAACCCCGGGCCCAAAAGATGCCGAATGGCCAGCTCTTCCTGGAGTACCAGGTTAACGCCAATGGGGGCTCCGTTACGACCTTCGAGTCGATCGATGAAATTCAGGCGACGGCCGGATGGACGGTGGATTCCAGTACCTATCTCGGCGTAGGATTCGGAGAGGAAATTTCCCTGTTCGGCTTTGGAGAGGAGATCAGCGGCAGTGCCATGGCCGGATTCAGTTACCAACTTGAAGTGGTCGGCTCCGTGGATACCAACAGCAGTTGGGGTGTAGGCGCCGAGTACAGCTACGAGGACTATGTCTCCGGTTCCAAGTACTATACCGTCCGGATGTACATCTGCAAGCCTGACAACCTGTGGGCCCGCGAGGTTCAGTTCATGGCCCAAAATGTCGTCAATCCGGACCAGATTGACTTTGACAGCTCCGAACCGATGAAGATCATGTTTGTGGTCTACGGCATCGGCGACAACGATTAATGATTCTATATTGACGATTATGGGTTGGCCCCTGTGACCGCAGGGGCCATTTTTATTTTCATTCCCCTCCTCTCTCCATTCACCCTCGTCCGACAATCAACCTGAAAAATGGGGAAAGGAAATGGGGCGTTTTGGTATGGAGAAACGAAGAAAGTTGACCAAATTGAAGTGTGCTAGTTTAATGAATCATTTGGTTTAAACAGTTGGAATGGATCATGTACTCATTGCCGTAGGCCGTAAGGTCCGGCAGTTTCGCAAACAGCGCGGCATGACGGTTCAAGAAATCGCTGACCGAGCTGGTGTTTCAAAAGGATTGGTCTCCAAAATTGAAAATGGACGGACCATCCCCTCCCTGCCTGTATTGTTCTCCCTCATTCGTTCTCTGGAAACAGACATCGCCTCTTTTTTCGAAGGTATCAGCATGGAACGCCCTCCGGCCTACCTGCTGCTGAAGCCGAACGATTACGTTCCCATCGAAAAGGAAGAAGCGGTTGGATTTCACTATTTCCAGTTGCTCAACCAGTCCCTGGCCAGCAATGCGATCGAAATCACCATCCTGGAACTGGATCCTGGCGCCAAGCGCGAGAAGGTTTCGACGGATGGGCACGAATTGGTCTTTTTGCTCAAAGGAGGGATTGTGATGAACCTGGATGAGGAGATGATCCCGATTGGAGAAGGAGAAGCATTCTTCTTTGACGGTCGGATTCCCCATGTTCCCACCAATCCGAGCTCCGAGAAGGTTCGGTTCCTGGTGGTCTACTTCCTCAATGCTGGCCACTGATCAGTCCTTGACGCGGTAGCGGTACAGGCGGCGGGTGTCGTCGTAGTTCGCTTCGCGGTACAGGAAATAGGCCACTCCATCGCGCACGGTGATTTCTTCCGGAAATTCCCGCGGGAGTTCTATGCCCGTCCCGATTTGGCCGGTCTCGAGGTCGATCTCGTGGAGCGTAGAATAGCCATTGCGGACGTAGCGGGTATAGGCTTCGCCGCGGATCTTGTCGATGATGATGAAGGAATCCCATTTGGGAAGCCGGTGGTAGTCAATGGGAATATCGCCCTTGTGGAAGCCATCGGGGGAGAAAATCCGGAGATAGTTCGTGAGGTGGTCGAAGACGAGGACATTGTTGCCGACCACGTGCAGGGGGGCGTCCACCGGCTTGAAAAAGGCCAGTTTCTCAAACTGCGTGTCCTCGTTGAGGGTGCTGAGACGCTTCCACATCTTGGGGCTCATGCCCCGGGCCATCGCCTCGGAATTGACATAATCGGAAAAAGGATTGAGCTCGGAGGGGTCGATGATCTGTTGAATGCGGCGCTCGTCTTCGAGGTGAAAGAAAAAGTCACCATTGGCGGTGATGCCGTTGTGGGCGTAGTAATCGAGGACCTGGTCGTTCAATTGGCGGTAGGCGTAGTAATAATAGGGCCCGACATTGCCGATGCAGGGCCGGACGTAGGCATCGTAGAGGTGGACGGAGTCCTGGTAATACTGGATGGTTTCGTTGTCGATGTACAGCTGGCAGGCAAAATCCTTGCCGATGGCGTGGACATTGCCGTAGCAATCGTATTCAAGGCTGGTCGGCGCTTCCGGCCCCCAATTTTCGTCCATAATGGAATCGCGCTCGTTGATATAGGCCAGCTTGAATTCCCGCCGGTTCTCGTCGAAGACCATTACAAACAGGTATTCTTCCCAGAAGCCATAGTCCTTGACGTAGAGCTTGTCGTCCTTGAGGACCTTTTGCAAGCCCGCCTCGATCAGGACCGGAGCCAGGGTGATGTCCTTCTTGACGAGCCCGATTTCGACGGGCTCATCGGGAACCCGCTCGAGCGGGTAGTAAGCCCGCTGGTAGCCCAGCCGGGAGATTTCCAGTACGACGCCGGTCCGCGGAACGTGTGTCGCGAACAGGCCCTGGTCATCGGTCATGGCGGTCAGGATACTGCCCGATACGCGCACCGTCGCCAATGGAATGGCTTCACCGGTCTCGGCATCTCGCACGATGCCTTTCACCACAAAAGACTGGGCCGTCAGGGCACTTGCCGACAGCAGCAGCAGTAACGTCAAAAGAAGGGGAATCCGTCGCATGGGGGAAAGATGGTGGAAAAGGGGATGAATTGGAAGGAAAAAAGGAAGGCTGTGTTACATGGAAACGAAGTCCTCGGTCAAGGTGCCCATTCGGTTCCGGGCAAGGCCGCGACAATGACCAATCGGTTTTTGTAGCACCAAGCCCGCAAGGGGTAACCGGAGGGAAGTTCATAGGCCCATTCGGTGCCCTCGGCGGCATTGGGAGGGCCATAGTACTTGGCGAGCCATTGGTCGCGGGCGCGGAGGTCGTCGTAAACCAGGATGACCTCGTAGAGGGGCCGGTCACTGCCATCGTCAAAATAAAAGGTGGCCGAAGCGATTCCCTTTTTTCCGCCCAAATCCTGCTCCCACCGGTACCGAAACTCTTCCCGGTCGAGCTGATAGGGGTCCAGGGTCTCGTATTCATCCGAAAATGCCTCCAGGGACATCCCCAGCTCCAATTTGTGGACCGGCTTGGGGAGGACACGCCGGACCTGCGCGGTCAAAATCTGACCAGCCAACAGCATCCCAACAATTATCCCAATGGATTTCATGGCGCGCAATGTTCTTGGATCCAGGAAGCGGCTTCGGGAATCTCCTTCATTTGGGCCCGGCGAAAATCTTCGCAGGCTGCCTCCGCCTCCCCCAATTTAAGCAAGGCTTTTCCCCGCATCAAATAGGTTTCCCCCGTCCGATCTCCTCCGGCAATGGCCTCGTCCAGCTCCGGACGAGCCTGGTCGTATTGTTCTTCGGCCAGCCAGCACCGCCCCATTTCCCGATGGGCCTCGGGATAAAAGGCCTGGTACTCCAAGGCCAATGCCAGGTCGATGCGGGCACTTTCGTACTGGCCCAGGCGGTATTTGGTGCAGCCCCGCTCGAAATATCCGGCCGCCATTTGCGGCTCCAGGCGCAGGGCCTTGTTCAACTCGACCAGCGCCAGATCGGGCGCGGAGTTCAGGAGGTAGCGGCCATTGTCCAGAAAATCGACGGCCAGGATGAGTTGGGGGATATTCGGGGGAATGAGGTCCAACATCGCCGAGTCCAGGGGCAAGGCATAGTTGAGCAGGTCCCGGAGGGTCGCATTCGGGGGAATGCGGTGGGCCAAATAGGGGCTGGTCACGGGCAATATCTTCGCGGCCTTGGACGCTTGGTACATCTGACCGCCCCGCTCTTTCAATATGCGCAGGCACGCGACTTTTTTCGGACTCGTCTGGGTCAGTTCCCGCTTCACCACCGCCCAATGGAGCGCCGTCCAGCCGTCAGCATCCATCAAATAGGGGCTCGCATTCAGCCCCAACAATAGGTTTACCCACTCGGGCTCCCCCAGATACGCCGCCCAATGCAAGGGCGGAATGTTCAGGCTTCCGCCCGGCACATTCAGGTCGTCGACCTGCCGCATGACCTCTTCCACCAGTTCCCGCGAGCATTTTACCCCGTCGCTTTCTACGTACACCTCGATCAGGCCCGCCAACCATCCACTTTCGGGATCGGCCCCTTGCCGCATGGCCTGGATCGCCCAATCTCCGTATCCCTTCTGGATCGCAATGGCCAGTGGGGTCTCCCCAGCCTTGTTTTTCGGCTGCAATTCGGCGCCGTACACGATGAGGTGCGACGCAATCGTCCAGTTCCCGGTGCGGGCCGCGAGGTGCAACGGTCGCTCATCAAAGCCGAGGTTGGCATTGGCGCCGCGCTTGAGGTAGGCCAGGACGGAGTCGGGTTCGTTGGCCCGAATGGCCTGGTTGAGCTCTTTCTTGTAAAGACCGCCAAAATCGCGGCCCCGGCGGCGGAAATAGAGCGCGATGTCGGTTTGGCCCATGCGGTAGGCGATGTCCAAGGGATTCGCGCCGGTCAGGCTGTTGGAAAACAGGACCGGAAATTTCTGGTACAGGAATTTGACGGCGGGCAAATCGTTGTGGGCGGCGGCGTAGTGGAGGGCGTTGAAGCCGGAGCGGTCGCGGAGCATGGGGTCGGCGCCCAGGTCCACCATGAGTTGCAGGTCTTCGGGACCACCGCTGCGGGCGAGGATATGGAACGGGGTGACATTGCCCTTGTTGGAGGCGTTGATGGAAATGCCGTTGGTTTTCGCGAAGCGGATGGCTTCGGGGAGGCCGCTGACAGCGGCAAAGTGGAGGCTGGTATTTCCGTAATCGTCGGTCTGCAGGTAGTTGCTCCCGGCGGTGACGAGGCGTTGGGCGTGGCTCAGGTGCCCCTCCGCCAACGCGAGGTGCAGCGGGATCCGGTTGATGGGATCGGGGCGGTTCACGTTCGCGCCTTTTTGGAGGAGGAGATCGAGGACCGCTGCGTTGGGGTGCAAGGCGTTGAGGTGGAGGGGAGGCGCCGGGGTGGTAAAAGGCGTGATCTTGGGCCCGGGGGAAATCTCATATTGGAGGTTATAGGTCTGGGCGTATTCGGGTAAATTTTGAGGACAACCTTTCCCCAATTCCGCGCCTTCTTTCAATGCCTTTTTGACGGCCTTTTCATTTCCCTCCACAATTGCTTTTCCCAACCAATACTGAGACTGATCGTCTATTTGCCCCCATCCCCAACTGGCCCATCCGAGTCCCAGCACCAGCCAAATCCATTTCATTTCTTCAGCCCTCCGATGCGCAGGGGATCAAAAATATTCATAAAAAAGGGGCTGCTGAGCTTCCCTTTGCGGAGTTGTTCTTCCCGGCGCTTCCAAAAGTGGAGTTCGCTGACGGGATAGAGGTAGCCATATTGGTAGGAGGTAAAACTTGAACGCTTGCGGCCCAACCATTGGATGGGATAGCGGTAACCCGATTCCATTTTCACCACCAACTGCTGGGCAAATTCCCGCAATTCCACGCACCGCTCCAATGCCGCATCGGGATCAGCGTCTTCGTACACAACTTGTTTCAGGGCATCGTACCACGCCGATTGGTGCAGCGCGTACATCCCCGTCACCTTGAGCGCCGTCCCCAATTCCTGCACAATCTGGCCCTCCAAGCCATTCTGAGGCCCTTTCGTCAAAAACTCCCCGGCCAGTTGGACTTGCTGGCGGCCAAATCGCCCGAGATCGCGACTGGCATGGGCAAGGCTGTCTTCCCATTCGGGCGGCGCATTCTCGTAGACCTCGCCCAGGGAAAGGGACGGACGCGGCTGAAATTGTTTGCCCACCGATCCCCCCACCTCATCGGGCAGGGTCGCCGGACACAGCCAGCGCAGTAAGTTTTGCTGCAACAATTCTTGCTGCTGCAGGGCCATCATATTCGAGAAAATCTGGGTGGCCATTCGGTTTTGCAGGACATCGCCCAAGGGCTGAATGGTATTTTGAGGGACTGCCCGGCCATTTTCTTCGTACGCCCAACTCCACCGCGCGATGCTCCAATCCACCAACCAGTAGCCCCACTCCCACCCCGAACTGAAGGTGCCGTGGCCGGGAATGTTCATTTTCTCCACCGTCCTCAGGTCCCGAAACCGGGCGTCGAGGTAGGGCAACAACAACATCGGGACGGAATTGTCGAAGGTGATCCAATAGGCGGATTCGGGGTAAAACCAGGTTTCCCGCACCTGATTCTCTTCGGCCAAAGAGGTCTGAATATGGTTGAAATTATCGAGTTCGTAGACCGGAGCCAGCGCATCGTCCAACGCGTAGCACATCACGGTGTGGATGAGGACGCCCCGCGCCGGATCGTTCGTCTCATATTCCTTGCCGCTTTTCTTCCCCAGTTCGTCCTCAGCTTTGACCACGTGTTGCCGTCCCATCAATTTGACCTGGGGATACTCCTCCAGTTTTTCCAGCACTTCCTCCCGCATCCGATGGCGCATGCCTTCGAGCCCCCCCACAAATTCCGCAATGGAAAATTCCATGTTGATGATGTCAAAACCGGCGTTGACCAACTGGTCTAAGCGCTTATTGATCTGGTGTTCAGAGGAACGCAGGGAGGCCGGGGGAAATCGGACCAGCTTGAAGGCATACTGCTGGACCATGTGAAGCGACACGTCGATGCTCGTCAGGATGCCCCGCTCGTGGGCGTAACCGTTGAAATCGCGGGCATAGGGCAACCACCGGGGAAAGTCAACGGTTTCCAACAGGTTGAAGTCGAACCAATTTTGCTGGTTCCGAGCGAGCCAATCGATGTATTGGCGGATGAGTTGGGAGCCTTGGGGAAAATCGGGGTCGTGCAGCACCTCGGTCAGTTCAAGGGGATGCATGGCGTGGATGTGGAAGCCCTTCTTGTCGAAGCGGGGGCGGCCCGAAAAACTGAAACTCGCCGGGAGCGGCCATTCGTCGATGCAAGGGAAGATGGTCTCGCGGGGATGGATAAAGTAAAATCCCAGTTGTTCCTGGAGTAGGCCGTAAATGCCGTTCGCAATGCCTTGGGCGGTGCTGGTCTCAAGGACGAGGAGGATTTGGCCGCTCTGGGGACGGGAGGTCCAGCGGTAGTCGTGGCGGGGATAGTGGAGGTAAGGATAAGGGCGGTTGGCGGCAAAAGAAGTCGGAATGGTGTCGGCGCCCGGGATGATTTCCGGCAACATCAGGTGGACTTCAGCGTCGGGCTGATTGATGTTGACCGGGCAGTCGCAAGCGATTTTCAAGAGGTTCACTGCGTCTTGAGCGGCGTGCCGGACAATTTTATTTTGGCTCGTTCCCTGG
Source organism: uncultured bacterium (assembly GCA_963923035.1). GTDB lineage: Bacteria > Bacteroidota > Bacteroidia > J057 > JADKCL01 > CAWUKT01. The sequence goes on along the minus strand of CAWUKT010000001.1, from coordinate 184,699 downwards.
GGCCAGTCCACCGAAATGGTCAGGGCGTTCACCGGATTTGCGCCCGCAATTCCGAGGATCAACAGCCATGTCCACCGCCAACAAAATTTCATTGAGGATTTGTTTTCCTGCCAAGTTAATGATTTCTGGGCGGGAAGAGATGGGAGACAATGGGGAAATAAAGGGAGGGGTTAGCGTTTTTTCAGCGCCAATTGTCCGCAGGCTCCGTCCACATCGCGTCCCCGGCTCCGCCGGACGTTCACGATCACGCCTTTTCCTTCCAGGTATTCCTTGAATCGGTACATCCGGTTGCCGGAGGTATTCTGGAAACCGGCCTCATCGATGGGGTTGTATTCGATGATGTTGACCTTGCAGGGGATGACCTGGCAGAACTGGAAGAGTTCCTCGGCATCTTCAAGGCTGTCGTTGAAGTCCTTGAAAATGATGTATTCGTAGGTGACGCGGGTGCCGGTTTGCTCGTAGAAGTAGCGCAACGCATCGGCCAATGCCTCCAGGCTATTGGATTCGTTGATCGGCATGATCTCGTTCCGCTTGGTGTCGTTGGCGGCGTGCAAGGACAACGCGAACTCGAAGCGGACCTTGTCGTCCCCGAGCTTGCGGATCAGCTTGGCGATGCCGGCCGTGGACACGGTGATGCGGCGGGGAGACATGCCCATTCCGTCCTCGGAAGACACCATTTCGATGCTGTGGAGGACGTTTTTGTAGTTGAGCAGGGGCTCGCCCATGCCCATGTACACGATATTGGTGAGGGGTCGGTTGAACTCGCGCTGGGCGGCTTCCCGGATGATGTCGACCTGGTCGTAAATTTCGTAGGAAAAGAGGTTCCGCTGAAGTTTGAGGTAACCGGTCGCGCAGAATTTGCAGGAGAGAGAGCAGCCGGATTGGCTGGATACGCAGGCGGTGATGCGGTTGTCAGTAGGGATCAGGACCCCTTCCACGAGGTTACCGTCCCAGAGCCGAAAGGCGAATTTAATCGTCCCATCCGAACTGCGCTGTTCAGAATCGATGCCGACCTTCCCCAGCGCGAATTCAGCTTCCAATTTCTGCCGAAACGTCTTGCTCAGATTGGTCATGGCATCGAAGGAAGCGACATTTTTCTTCCAGATCCACTCGTACAATTGCTTGGCGCGGAACGGTTTTTCACCGACCGACGCCACCCATTCCCGAAGCTGGTCGGGGTCGAGGGCACGGATATTGGGCAGGGTATTTGCTTTCATCACCACTGCAAAGATAGCGCAATTCGGGGATGAAACAGCAAGCGCCGTGGAATCGGAAGTTGGGGGAAGGTGGATGGGGGCAAACAACTCCACCAAAGCACAAACCATACAGTATTGTATTTTTATTTCATTTCCTTTATACTTGCCACATGGCTCGGCTTACCAAAGAAAAATGGCTGGAGGAAGGGTTGAAAATCCTATCCGAATTTGCGCAACACAAATTGCGCATCCTCTACCTGTGTGAGCGGCTCGGGGTGACGAGAGGGTCCTTTTACCACCACTTTGACAGCATTGAAGGGTATATCCGGGCCCTGGTCGAGTTTTGGAAGGAACAAAATACGGTGGCTTTCATTGAAGCGACCCAAGGTGCGGACGGCGCGGAGGAAAAGATGAAGGTCCTGAACGAACAAATTCTGAAGACGGATCAAGCGGTGGAGGCGGCCATTCGGTCGTGGAGCTATTACCAACCCATTGTCAAAGAAAACCTGGCCGAAGTCGACCAAATGCGGCTCCGTTTTCTGCAAGAGGTTTTCATGTCCCTGGGAACCGAGGCTAAGCAGGCGTACCAACTGGCTCAATTGGACTATGCGATGCTTGTCGGCATCCAACAATTGTTTCCGCAGGCTTCCGAGTCAGAAATGCGCGAGTTGTTTAAGGTGTATACCGAGGTCTATACCTTGAATCGATAAATTTTTTTACCCCAAAACATACAGTGTTGTACTGTATTTAACTGGAATAACTATGGAAAACAGCATTGGAATTCTTCTCTCGATCATTTTCCTCTTTCTCAGTGGAATCCACGTGTATTGGGCGCTGGGAGGGAAATGGGGATTCGCGGCTGCCACCCCAACATCGGAAGGCCAGCCTGATTTCCGGCCGGGTGCCTTCCTCACTTTGCTGGTGGCATTGGTGCTACTGGCCATGGGAGGCTTTGCGTTTGTCCTGGCGTTTGATCCTCCTTCTATGGTGGTCAATGAAGCGTGGTTGCATTGGGGCGGACTCATCCTGGCGGGGATTTTTGCCCTCCGGGCCATTGGGGACTTTAAACGGGTTGGCCTGTTCAAACCCCAAAATGGCTCTTCATTTGCCCGACTGGATACGCGTCTTTATTCCCCCCTCTGCCTTTTCATTTCCCTGGCATTTCTCTACTTAACCCTTTCAAAATGAATCCTATCACAACCCTTTCACCCAAGCTCGTTCAAGCGGCTCCAGGCAGAATCACCGGAGACGGCCTTCTCCAAGAATGGCCATTCATTCAATGGCATTTTCAACGGTGCATCAAACGAACGACCTATGTGACGGTGGGCACCACGCTCCCTGACGGCCAACCAAACGTCACGGCCATCGGATCCTTCATGCTAAATGCAGATTTGACGGGTTATTACCTGGAAAAATTTACGTCCACCGTTCAACGGTGTGGCGGGGAGGGGACGCCCATTTCGGTGCTGGGAGTGGACCCTGGCCGGGGATTCTGGCTGAAGTCGATCTTCAAAGGCCAATTTCAGCGCCCTCCCGCAGTTCGGCTACGGGGCGTTGCGGGCCCTCTCCGGGAACCTCGCCCGGGAGAAAAGGAGCGTTTTCTACGCTTGATCCGACCACTGTGTCGCTTCAAGGGCTATGAGCTCCTCTGGGCGGACATGAATTTGGTCCGGGAAATCAGCTTTTCGGCAGTGGAATACGTCCGACTCGGAAAAATGAGCCCCCGCAACATGGCCAACTGGTCCTGATCAGTCCCGCTCGTAGCTCATCTGAAAGCCAACTTTGTTGCCCCCAGCGACCATTTGGTTCTTGAGCTTTTGGGACAAGGGAATGATCTGGACCTTTTGGAAGCTGGGCACGTACAGGTCCTGGTCGATGGCCAGGAGCATAGCGCTCTCGATGAAATCGGACAACATGTCCTCAGAGATTTCGTTTTTGGCGATGTCGGGATACAAAAATGCCAATTGCCGCTGCCCCTCGATGTAGAAGTGGTTGTCCTGATTGATCATCATCCGAGCCAACAGATAACCGGGGTCGTTGATCCGGTTGTACTTGAGCGAATCAGCCATGAAGTTGTAGACCATCACCTGACCGAAGTAGGCTCGGTTCTCGTCTTCCTTGATGTAAGGACTTTTGAAGATGACGTGCTCATGCTGAAAGGTCGTCACATTGGAGTGCATCGTGAAAATGAGCATGTCGCCTGAAAACCGGATCCGGAACTCAAAATCGTTCACTTCCTTGTAAACGATCTTTACGTTGGGATCTACTTTCTCGAATTTTTCACTGAGGTAATCCGCGATTTTTGACGCGTGGTCCTTCATGTGTTGAAAAATCTCAAAGGTATTCCGGTAAATGGCCTGCTTAATGGATGCTTTTTGCCCTAGGGCTGCAACAATCTGTTCAACTTTTTCGGTCATGGTATCTTGTTATAACTCAGGGATAACGTTTTCAAGTTCATTGCTCAACTCAATTTTGAGCTGTTCCAAATGGACGTATTTCCGGGTGAGGTCGTCCAGTTTTTGAGGATCGGTCTCTTTCTTGAGTTGCTCCCGACTTTCCTTCAACAGGGTTCTGATACGATTCCACTTGAAATACAGCAAAGCCGAATATACAGAGCTTTCAATGTCTGCATCAATATTGGGGGCTTTGATATCAAACTTTTCCCAATTTTCGCTGACTTCGAACGGAATCGTCACCAATCGGGAGGCGATATTGGAAACCTGCTTGTCACTGTGGTTCAAGAAGGTGTGTACGTCGATTTGTTCCTTGTCATCAAAATGATCCATCAGGAGCTGCCTGAACTTTTCCAGTTCCCGGTTCTGGAATTCAAACTCGGAGACTTCTCCGAGAAGATATTCAGCGAGGGGAAAGACCTCCTCGTCCACCTCGATCTCCTGATCGTGGTGATTGAGAATGAGCCGAACCAGTTCAAGTTCTTGTTGGCCGGTCTCGGTGGGGGCAATTGCCTCCTCCGTAGGGGGAGCCTCGACCAAAGGCAGCGTGGGCGGTGCAACTTGTTGGCGACTTTGATTCCGACGGGCCTCCCTTTCCTGCAGCTTGGCAATATCAGCCAAGGCTCGATTGAGGGAGCGCTGCATGACATCTGTAGAAATGCCCAGCTTCTTCGCCGCCCGGTCCAAATAAATGGCCTGTTTGACAGCATCGGGAATCTTCGCTACGGTCTGGGCGGTCTCATGAATCGCGACAGTCTGCTGTTGCGGATCGGACCAATCCAGCGAAATGGCCAACTGATTGATCTTAAAATCTATGAAGTCCAGGGCATGATCGGCGACGTAGCTGTCAAAGCCGGATTTCCCGTGCTTCTTCACGTAGGAGTCCGGGTCCTCTCCTTCGGGAAGCAGCAGGACTTTCACTGCCATTTCCTGCTCCAGCAGAAGGTCTATTCCCCGCAGCGCGGCGTTGAGTCCCGCCCTGTCAGCATCATAAATCAGGAGAACGTTTCGCGTAAATCGCTTGATCAGGCGAATCTGCTCTACGGTAAGGGCGGTTCCTGAACTGGCGACCACATTCTGGATCCCTGCTTGGTACAGGGCAATAACGTCCATGTACCCTTCCACCAGCAGGGCCCGATCGGTATCCCGAATCGCTTTTTTGCCCTGGTGAAGCCCATAGAGGATATAGCTCTTTTGGTAAACCTCTGACTCTGGAGAGTTGATGTACTTGGCCATCTTCTTCTCCGTGCTGAGGATTCTACCCCCAAACCCCACCACTTTACCCAAGTGATTGTGAATGGGAAACATGATCCTTCCCCGAAACCGGTCGAGTAATTTTCCGTCCCGGTCGCTTTTGAATGCCAGTCCTGTATCCAGAATATACTGTTCCTGGTACTGGTTCCGGATAGCCTCCTTGACAAAGGCATCCCAGGAGGTAGGGGAATATCCCAATTGGAACTCTTCTACGGTCCTCATCAAAATCCCCCGCTCCTTGAAGTAGCTCAGTCCAATTCGCTCCCCTTCTCCTGTCAACAATTGCTGGTGAAAGAATCGAGCGGCAAACGAATTGAGTACGTAAAGGCTCTCCCGGCGGTCTTCCCGAATCATGTCTTCGGGCGTCTCCTCCATTTCGAGGTCAATATTGTACCGCTCGGCGATGTGCTTCAGGGCCTCGACATAGCTCATGCCCTCGGCCTCCATCAGGAAGGTCACCGCATTGCCCCCCTTACCCGTTGAAAAATCTTTCCAGATATTCTTGGTGGGGCTGACCGCGAAGGAAGGGGTTTTTTCGTTGGAGAAGGGCGAAAGGGCGAAGTAGTTGGAGCCCCGCTTTTTCATTTGCAGGTATTCTCCAAGGATCTCTACAACATCAGCTGCATTGTAGATCTCTTCGACCTTATGAGGGGGAATCCTTTTGCCCATTAGGTAAATTTAGGCAAGCCGCTCCGTTGGGACAAGACAGATTCGGAATGAGACGAGATACAGGACAATTCACTCATTTCCCCGCAGAACCAACTTCACAGGTGTATTTCTTTTTTATCTCATAGGCAGGTAATTTTTTGTTTTTCTGTAACTGCGCAGGTCAAAGCTAAAGGAAAAATAGTTTTGCCAAAAATATTTCTGTGATAATTATTTTTTGTGCAGCTTTGCTATGTATCGAAATCCCACCTGGAATGTTTTGCATTTTGAGGAAGGAAAAAAGAGGAGTTAGAACAATGCAGAGAAAAGACCCCAATCCCATCTTATCGGTGTATTTAGCGACTGATCATCGGTCCTTTTGCCACCGCTCCACATCGCCCGACCAGCCCGATCCTAGCCGATTGATCCCCAGCCGGAATACCATTCAATGTAGTAAAGGTGACTTCCCAAACGGTCCGAAGGTCCAAATGGTCAGCTTTCCCATTGAAAAGAAATCCTTTCATTAAATTCAGCCATGGGTTTCGGCTTCAACTTCATTCCCCGGAGTAAGCATGCGGTCTATCGGTTGCTGTTTATAACATTGCCGGTCCTGTATTGCATGCTTTACGCTCCGTATGGTATGGACGAAACGGATCAAGGGTTCATCACGGCCCTATCTTACCGCATTTCTATTGGGGAAACGCAGGGTCTGGATTTCATTTATGTCCGCCCCCCTCTAAGCCCGATCCTGCATACTTTCGAGTTGTGGGTGCTCCCGGACCAGTTCGAATTTCTTGGTATCAGGTGCTTTGCCATCCTTTTCGTTTGGCTTTCGGTCTTTTTTTCCATCAAAACCCTCCAACAACTGTTCGACTTTTCCAGCCTTTACATTTCGCCCTGGCTTCTTGGGATCATTGCCTTCGTTTTTTCAATGCACAACTACCCTCCGATGCCCTGGCATACCATTGATGGAATCCTTTTTTCCTCACTGGGAGCCTTTTTAGTGACCCGAGGAAAACAATGGTATTGGATTGGTAGCGGCCTGATGGTTCTCTTGTTGGCAGCCCTTTGTAAACAGCCTTATCTGGTAGTGCTCATTGGAGGCCTCTTTGCTGCCGGATATTATTACCCTCCAAAATCCCTCCTGCTGGGAATTATCCCTTTTCTCATTGCTACCGGACTCATCTTCATGGCTGGTGGGATTGAGTTCTGGGACCGAGTTTTTGTGGATATGGCCGCTGCTTCGAATCCGGGCGAAATCTTGGGACCCGGCCTGCGGCAATATTCAACGGGCGCTCTCGTGGCTATTCTGCTGGGAATTGGATGGATATTTGGGAAACGAATTTCAAAACAACGAAGGGTAGAATGGGCTGCTTGGGGCACTCTGCTTGGGATGATTCTCATCTATTTCGGGCTTCAAACACTGAAACTTTTAACCTCAGGCTCATTTGTTCCCCCCGGATTCCATTTTTCCCAAATTCTGTTTGTCTTGGGAATTTTCATCACCGGTCGATTTCTTTTAGCAGGACAAAAAGAAATGATCTGGGGGCTCCTCTTGCACATCACAGCTTGGGCTTCGGGAATTTCATGGGGCTACCAAAGTCCGGTTTTATTCATGGTCGCCTCCTTTTTTTCTTTGGCCTGTTTGTTGTCCTGGGAATTGGACTACCGTCCCCCCACCTGGTATTTTCCCTCCTGGGCAGCCATTGGTTTATTCGGTTATTTCCTTCTTTACCAGGCCCCCTATCGCGATTCTCCCCGCTCAGAACTTCAATATGATTTGGGGGATCATTTCGCAAAACTCAACAATATATACACCCATCAGGAGCGTTACGATAAATACGGGGACCTTAAAAACCTTGCGGAAAGGTATGATTCCAAATTTTCGGTTTTGCCAGCGATGCCGCTGGCCAATTACATTACGAACAGCAAGCCAATGATCAGTGTGGACTGGCCCCACGACGCTGAAATGGCTTATGAGCGGGGGTTGGAACGAATTTTGCAAGAATTGAATGAAAGGCGTCCAGCTATTTTTGTCGACCGGGAAACCGGTGCCACCGAAGCGAAGGCCTCGCGAAAGCAATATCGGTCTTCGCTGACGGGTCATGTCCTGGACACCTGGAATTTGGTTGAAAAGACGAAATACTATGATGTATACCAACATCCTTAAATATTGCCTGGTGCTCCTCATGGCTCTTGGAATGGGCGTGGGTTACGGCCAGGTCGATCCGGATCAATTCAATTCGGCCAATGGGTGGCATATTACCCCTGAAGGCCGGTTCCATGTGCTGGTGGTATTTGCTGAAATCGACTTTGACAGCACTTTCGGACACCTTGATCCCGTTCATTCTAAAGGTGGCTGGAAGTGGCCATCACACCGATTGCCCGATTGGAGAGACGATCTTTTTTCGGGAGATTCTTCCGGAGATGGATTGATGACCAAGTACTTTCGGCAAGCCTCGTTTGGGAAATTTCAGGTGACGGGAGATTATCTTGACACTTTAATCAAAGTCCCTATTACCCATATCCGGAACCGAAGAGGGCAGGTGGTCACCCAGGAAGCCTTTGGAAATAACCTCTACAAGAAAGCCGTGCTGGACAAGGTCAATGCCATTCCCAATCCAAAATTCAGGTTTGGGAGCGAAATGTCGGATTTTGATCGGTGGAGCTTCAAGGGAACAGGGATTCGAAATGAAGAACAACCCAATGGTAAAATTGATATGGTCATGCTGATTTGGCGGAATATCCATGTCGCCAATCTTGGCAACCATTCGGGCTTCGTCTCCCCGGGGAACTTTGGAACCGTGCTGGGCCAGGAAACCGATATGTACAGTATCTTCCGGACCAGCGATGTCCTCCCGGAAGTTATCTGTCGGCACGAATTTTCGCATATGCTTTACGGAGGAAACAATTTCCATACTGCCAACGGAGGCGTTGGGAGCCGCATGTTCATACCGACTGTTGGAGGATACAGCAATATGAGTGCGAGCGATGCGCTTTCCCGAACGTGGAATGGCTGGGACCGCGAGCGCATGAACTGGAAGAATCCTTCCAATCCCTATTTGATCAATACTGCTTGTGCCGAAAGTGGAAGATTCGTATCCGGGGAACTGGATTACGGTGATCAATTGTGCGGGGACGGAATCTATATTCTGCGGGACTTTGTCAGTACCGGAGATGTGATCAAGATCAAGCTCCCCCATCTACCCGAAGTTGCCCGAAGTCAATACCTGTGGCTCGAAAATCACCAGATCCTGGACGGGTATTATGACCACGACACCCTGGATGAGCCGGGTTTGTATGCCTATATACAGGTGGGAAAGGACCAGAAAGAAGGGAAATACATCTTTGGTGATAATTGTAACTATCTGTGGCCCCTGGCTGCGCACGGAAATTATGATTTTCGCCTGACCGGACCGAAAAAAAGGGTTTTGAATCTGGAGCAATCGAGAATGAACCCGTTTACGGGATACAATTACCTGATGCGCATCGTTTCGGATAAGAACAATGACGGGAAGATTCGAATTACAACCGATGTACGCCCCAAGACCGAATATACCCTCCCCAATCGCCTGGTTTGTGAAGGCGACACCATGCCAGAATCTTTTTTCTCCTATCAGGAATACCCCATTTTTGGAACTGATTTCGTCCCCTTTACTCCAAATCGATACCCCAAAATGGGCCTTGGGAACAATCCGGCTGCGGTTCCTGTGTACACCTTCAGTGGCCCCAGAGGACCGGATAAAAAGGACAACCGACGAATTTATCTCAATGGGATTTCCGTCGAGGTATTGGATATTGGTCCCAATCGTGAGCTCAAAGTCCGCATCAGGTGGGACGATTTTGATGTTGACAACCATGTCCGCTGGTGCGGAAATATCCTCTCCAAAGAGCAAATCAATATCCGGGCCGGTGCCAGCGTAACGCTGGACCAGGGAGAAACACCTCAACTGGCAAAAACAGTCCAGGTGATCGACGGAGAAAAAATGTTTGCCGAGCCTACCATTCTTGAGCTGGACTCAGGGAGCACCCTTAACATTGCTCGATTTGGGAAACTCTGGGTTCAACCGGGTTCAACCTTGTTGATTAGGAAAGGGGCCAAGGTTATCATGGAAAAATATGGTTCAATTGAGGTCCTCAACGGTGCCTATATTCGGGTTGAAGAAGGCGCCACTCTGGAAATGCACCCGCGTAAAGGCGGTATCAACATGATGAATGGAGCAATCGAGGGAATCAATCCCCTTCTCGAAGAAGAGTTTAAAGAACTCGTAGATTGAAATAGTGAATCGCGAAATCCATATCGGGATCAGAATCCTCTTTCATATTCTGCTGGCTGTGTTCATTGCCAATGCAGCCAATAAATTCTTTGTTCCAGATCTGGAATATGAGTTCGACAATGGCTTTTATGAACGGATCTTTCAATTCCAGGGAGATGCGCCCGATCAATACCGGATACTCCCCCTCCTTCCCTTGGCCTTGATTGTCGACTTTCTTCCTTTTAACCACGCGGTTATCCTTTACAACATCATTTTCTCGTTCATTGTTCTGGAGCTTTTGGCCGCCCTTATGAAAGGACTTCAACCAAGGAAAATATTCCTGGCCCAAATTCTCTTCGCAGCCACTTATATCTACGCCCAGTTTTCCGGCTGGCGCCCCGATACCATGGGCCTCATGGCCATTTCGTCTTCTCTGATTTTAGCCACCACCATTCAACGCAGGCCATTACGCGAAACTTTGCTTACCCTCGGGTTGCTAGCCTTGGCATTTGCCAGAGCCGATATTGCCTTCTGGTTCGCGTTCTTTTTGGCTGTGTACGAAACGTCAAAATGGTCATGGAGGATCATTTGGTTGGGAATCCCCATCCTATCGCAATTGGCCCTCCAATTCGTAATCTTTCCCGATGCGGTCTACTATTCCAAGAAAGTTATGCTTTGGGATAACCTCAGTGGGTTCTATCTGGTCCGTCACCCCGGAACCTATCTCATCCTGGCAGCTTTGTTGGTTTTTAGGAAGTCAATCTTGGCCTTTCTAAAGAAGTCGTGGAATTACAAGTGGTTCTATGCCTCTTTGATCGGATATCTGGGCTTGGTTTTGATCATTGGACGGCTCAATGAATACCGTCTTTATCTCCCATTTTTGCCCATTCTATATCTGATTTGGCGAAAAACATCTGTGCATGAAAACGAAGAAACTGGTCCTGTTTGATTTCGATGGTACGTTGACGACCAAGGATACCATGATTGAATTCATCCGATTCATCCGTGGATCGCAGCGGGTTCTGCTGGGATTTGTGGCGCTTTTACCCACTATGGCAGGTTACAAAGCTGGCCTCATCCCCAATGACCGAGCCAAATCAAAATTGCTCAAGCATCACTTCGGAGGCCTGGAGAAGACGTTCTTGGATCAGAAATCGCAGGAATTCGCAGACCAAATTATTCCGGGATTGCTTCGCACAAAGGGCATTGAAGCGCTCAAAAAATATCAGGAAGAAGGAAATGATGTCTACATCGTATCAGCTTCACTTGATATTTGGCTGGAAAAATGGACCCAAAAGGAAAATATTTCATTGATCTGTACCCTTGCAGATTGGGACCAAGGCGCATTTTCCGGTGGGCTAAAATCCGCGAATTGCCATGGGCCGGAAAAGGTGAACCGCATCAAGGAATTGGTTGATCTGGGCGACTATAAAGAGGTTATCGCTTATGGTGATTCGGGTGGGGACAAAGAAATGTTGGAATTGGCGGATGAGTCATTCTATCAACCCTTTAGGGACTGACCTCAGTCCAATGGGGCCAATGGCCTCATCGCTCTTTGACGTATTGGAAAACTGGTGAAGCTGGAATTCTGAAAAGCTCTTAATTCTTCTCGGGAAAATGATGGGCTCAAATCGCTGAAGGACGCCCACAGTCAGCCCTGACTTCTTCCCATAAGGCTTTAAGGCTGGAGAAAGAATACGGGTTCAGAATAGAGAAATCCATTCCTCATGATGAAGCTATGACTCCCAAGAGGGAAAACAGATAAAGTATTTCTTGACCGGACGGCTCAAAGCCCCGATGTTCTGCATATCCGAGGCTTCCGGTAATGGAACGATCGAGCCATCCTTCTGAAGAATTTCAATTTCCTCTCCTGCCAAAGGCAGGTAGGCACTGTTTTCAACTTCACCTGTAAATACCAAGTACCGAACCTCATGTTCAGTAAGCCCATAGAGCTTCCGATACTTCTCGGCGATTTCAAGCGTCTGGGACGGATCATAAGGATGGTCCTGCAAACGCGCCTTGATCAGGCTCCGCTTCAAAATGTTGGCGCATAGCAATTCCAGCACCCGGTCACCCGATTTCCGCCATTGCTTGATGGCCACCATGATGTCCATATCGTCCAGCTCAATATACTGCCGGATGATCTCCTGGGTGATTTCCTCTCCCGAAGACGCGCTCTGGGAAAAGAGAAAATCCAACGCTTCATTCTTCCATAGAGGATGACCGGACTGGATCAGCTCCTTGGCCCGACGCAGGATATGCACAATCATATACTCTGCCGCCAACACCGCCCGATGCAAGTACACCTGCCAGTACATCAACCGGCGGGCAACGATAAATTTCTCCACTGAGTAAATCCCTTTGGCCTCTACGACAATGCGGCCATCCAGGACATTCAGCGTCTTGATGATCCGGTTCGAGCTGACTAGGCCTTCCACCACTCCTGTAAAATAGCTGTCCCGCTTCAAGTAATCCAGGCGGTCCATGTCCAATTGCGAGGAAACCAATTGGTGGAAAAAAGGACGGTCATATTGGCCTTCAAATATCCGAATGGCCAGCCCCAATCTGCCGTTGAATTGCTCATTGAGCCATTCCATGATGGCCTTGGACATCCGCTCGTGGTGGAGTCCCTGGAGAATCACACTCTCCAAAGCATGCGAAAATGGCCCGTGTCCAATGTCATGGAGCAAGATCGCGATCATGGTCGCTTCATACTCCTCATCAGAGATGACAACTCCTTTGGTCTTCAGGGTGTCCATCGCCTGGCTGGTCAGGTGCATCGCCCCAATACAATGGTTGAAGCGCGAATGCACAGCCCCCGGGTAGACCAACGAAGAAAGCGCCAACTGGCGAATCCGGCGGAGCCGTTGGAAAACATCCGTATCAATCAAATCCATGATAATCCCGCGGGGGATTTCGATGAAACCATGGACCGGATCATTGATGATTTTGTTGGGTCTCAAATCTTTTTTGTTTTCCAATGGCAAATTACCCCACTATCCTGCAAAAACTTTGGAGCGTACCACGAAAAGGATCAACAGTGCAAAAACAATTCCCCTTCCTTTCCGTACGCTTTATTCCAAGGCCACGCCAAAAATAGTTAAATTCGGCTCTCTTTCCTGTTTCTGGAAGTTTAATTTTCCCCAAACCAACAACTGAATGGAAAACGCAAAAATCCTCTGGGTAGATGATGAAATCGAACTCTTAAAGCCTCACATCAAGTTTTTGACATTGAAAGGCTTCCAGGTGGAATCCGTTTCCAATGGTTTTGACGCGCTCGAAACAGTGAAAGAGGAGAATTACGACGTCGTATTTCTGGACGAGCAAATGCCGGGAATGAATGGGTTGGAAGTGCTGGAAGAAATCAAAAAGATTTCGCCGACGACTCCGGTGGTCATGATCACCAAGTCTGAGGAGGAACATATCATGGAGGAAGCAATTGGAAGCGCCATTGCCGACTACCTGATCAAGCCGGTCAATCCCAGCCAGATTCTCCTCGCCTGCAAGAAAATCCTCCAAAACCGCCAACTCGTTGGTCAAAAGATCAACTCGGGCTATCAGCAAGATTTCCGAAAAATCGGAATGCAGTTCTACGAGCACAACGACCACAAAGATTGGGCGGAAATCTACAAGAAGCTCAGCTATTGGGAGACGCAGATGGATGAAAGTGAGGACCAAAGCATGCTGGAAGTCCTCCAAACCCAATTGACGGAAGCCAATGTGAACTTCGCCCGCTACGTCATGGACGAATATGTCGATTGGGTCAACTCCGATCTCCACGAAGACCGCCCCATTCTGTCGCCGGAAATACTGGAACAATCGGCCTTTCAGGACCTCGGAGAAGGCTATGAAAGCGTTTTCTTCATTTTGGTGGACTGCATGCGGTACGACCAATGGAAAGTATTCGAGCCCCTCTTGGCGGACTACTACTATATCCAACGGGAACGCTCCTATTATTCCATCCTTCCCACCGCCACCCAATACTGCCGAAACTCCATCTTTGCTGGACTACACCCCGGTGAAATCGAGAAAAAATATCCCCAGTACTGGAAAAACGACAACGACGAAGGCGGCAAAAACCTGTATGAAGCCGATCTGCTGGGCGAACACATCAAGCGTAAGCGACTCAATATCAAATATTCCTACAATAAGATATTGAACAATGATGATGGGTTTGCCTTGGCGCAGAACTACAAGAACCTGCTTCGCAACGACTTCAATGCGGTGGTATTCAACTTCATTGACATGCTCTCGCACAGTCGCACCGAGGTCAATATCATTCGTGAGCTCGCACCTACGGCAGCAGCCTACCGGCGGGTTTCCCGCACCTGGTTCGAGCATTCTCCCCTGCTCGACCTGCTTCGGCGACTCGCTCAGCACAATGTCAAGGTCGTTATTACCAGTGACCACGGCAGTGTCCACGTCAACCGGCCCGTCCGGATCATTGGCGACCGGGACACGACCACCAACCTGCGGTACAAGCAGGGCAGAAACCTCGGCTACGACGACGAGAAATTCTTGTTTACCATTGACCGTCCCCACGAGGCCAAATTGCCCAAGATGACGGTGAGCTCACGGTACGTATTCACAAGTGAAGATTATTTCTTTGCCTACCCCAACAACTACAATTACTACGTCCGGTACTTCAAGGATACCTTCCAGCACGGAGGGGTCTCCCTCCAGGAAATGGTCGTTCCACTCGTGGACCTAACTCCCAAGAGATGACCAGACCGGCCCGTCCAGGCTATTCTCCCGCCAACTCATTCCAAGGCGGCAGCTCATCCATTTCCCGGAGCCCATGCTCCGGGTGAAGGAAGTAATACGCCAACCGCTGGCCATTCGTCCAGAGCATATAGGGTGCGAGCAGCTTCCGGTTGTATACCGCCAACTGAAGCGCAGCCTGTCGGTCCAGGGGCACATAAGGTGCCTTGCATTCGCACGCCAGAACGGGAGCCCCCAAGCGATCGTACACGACCAGGTCGTACCGCTTGCTGCGGCGATCATACTTCAAGCCTTTTTCCTGCGAAATCAATCCTCCGGGAATCCCCTTTGCATCCACCAAAAAGGCCACCAAACACTGCCGGACATGCTCTTCCGGCGTCAACACCAACCATTTTTTCCGCAGCCGATCCCAAACCATGAGCCGCCCATCCTTTTCCTGGGTCCGCAACTCTACGATCGGCAGTGACTTCATCCCGACACCCCACAATCCCGAAACTTGAACAGCACGTAGTCGTGGTCCCAGTTTTTGAAACGGTGGAAGACTTCCACCTTGTTCGGGTCGACATCCCGCTCAAAAGTCATATAGAAATCATCACAGTTCTTTTCTTCGGTCCAGCGCAGCACCTCTTTCCTTCCCCGCTCAATATAAAAGGCAAAGTGATGGGCAAAATGGCCCTCATCTTTCGGTTGCCAAATCCACAACTGCTCGCCCTCGGTCAACTCCACAATCCGTTCCGAGTCGTTCTTGAACCGCGTATGACGTCCATCCCATTCCCGCATCGGCAGAACCACCACATTGAACGCAATCCGCCCCGCGATCAGGGCCATCACCAGCCACGCCAATCGATTGCCCCGGCTCTTAGTCCAGAGCCACCAAACCCCGGCCATCCCGGCCAGGAAAATTGCGCTTTGCCACCACAGACCTTCTATCGGAGCAAAAAAGTCGATGAATGGAACCGCAATCACTGCCAGGGTGATGAAGGAAAGGCAAAAGATATTGAATCCGCCCAGCAACTTGCCGGTCCAGGGCAAAGTCGGCGATTCATTCAGCCACAATTGGACGCACAAGATCACGAGAAAAGGATCCAGCATCATCACGTACACCCCTTTGGCGCCGGGGGAGGACCAATACACAAGGAAGTTCGCCATCCAGATGACACCGCAAAAAGCCATGAGATCGTTGGAGAAGAGTCTTTTCCAAGCCCCTTTTCGCAACAAAAACAACGAAAACAGACCCGCGGGCGCTATGTCCAACAAGGTCGCCAACGGAAATTCGATGACATGGCGGACCAGCCGCAGCCAACTTTGCCGGATCATGGTCCGGCCACTCGCCTCGCCCCAAACACCGCCCCAATAGCCTTCCAGCGAATTGTACTGGGAATACCAATAGAGGTAGCCGGCCATCAGGCCCGCGAACAGCAAAAATCCGACCACATGCGCGAGACTGAAAACCTGTCGCCAATTGCGTTTCCAGGCCAGGAACCCCAGAATGGTCATCCCAATGAACGGCAGCGACGGCAAGCCCTTCGTCAGGAGTCCAATCGTCGAGATTCCATAGAGCCCGATAAACATCAAATAGGGTCGATCCTGCCGGTAAAAATGGTAATAGACGATGATTCCCGAATAGGAGATCAGGCAGTAAAAAATGTCAATCTCGGCGAACATCCCCATGAAAAAGAGGATGATGGTGGAACACATCAGCAGCAGCGAGGAATAGCGGGCCAGGGTTTCAGAAGCGTATTTCCGGGTGAAGACATAATTGACGCCGCCCCACAGCAACAGTGAGAGTACCGTCACAAATCGGGCCCCAAACTCCGTCACGCCCCATATTTTAAAGCTCCCCAGCAAGGCCCAATTGAAAATCGGAGGCTTCCGGTAGTAAAATTCGCCGTAATAGGTCGGAACGATATAATTGCCCCGGTACTGCATTTCCAGGCCTACCATACAGCGCCGCGGCTCTTCCAGATAGACCGCATTGATGCCAAGGTTCAGGAACAACGCCAACAACAGCCCGCCCAAAATCAAGACGTGCAGCCAACGGTCCCATTTGGGTTGATCGAGTGGTTTCATTTTGCAGGGGAAAATAAACGGTCGGTGCGGAAATGGAAATACATCCCGGCGAGGGAAACGATCAGGATGGCCAGGTAGGTCAGCAGACTCATCGCCACCGAAATTTCGGTGTCAATCAGCAAATAAGAGGCGCCGAAGGTCATGACCATTTCCCGCAGTCCCAGGCCTCCAAACGACGGAATCGGCACCACCAGGACGATGGCACTCAACAGCAAAATGAACACATAGTCCATCAATTGTGTTTCCTGGCCCAGGGCCCAGAGGACACACAAAGCCGTGACCGCTTGCCCCACCTGCACCCCGGCCGACCACAGCGATGTGATCCAGAAGGTCTTGCTAAACCGGCCAAAAAGCAGACGCAAAACGCCATAGTAGCCCACCATCACGACCGGGATCAAGGTCCACAGCCAATTTGCGAGCCCGTAGGGCAATTGGACCAGGGGCGACAAGGCCAGCGCTAGCACAATCAACAGTGCCAGCCCGTTTCCGCGGTCCAGGAGCACCGCCGAAGCCAGGACCTTCACCTTCACCCCAAAGCGTTTGTTGAGTTCATAGACCTTGTAGCCATCTCCGCCGATCCCGCCCGGCAACAGCAGGTTGTAAAACATCGCCAGCATGTACAAGCGTACATTGGCGGCATCCGTGATGTGGATGTCTGCGGCGCGCCAGAAGTGCTGCAAGCGTTGAGCGGCCAACCATTTGCTTCCGGCAAAGGCCACCACCGCTCCCAACAAGCCCAGCACATTGGTTTGGCGCAACAGCTCCCAGGTCCGCTCCCATTCCAGTTTCCAGGAAATAAAGGCGAATACCGCCACCGTAATGGCGATTTTCAGGGCCAGCTTGAGCCAGCGCCTCCGGGGCTGTTCCACGGCTGCCGTTTCTTCCATTCTCACAAAAGAACACAATGACCTCCAAAAAGCCGAAAATCCTACCGTTTTTGCTGGAGAATGGACCTAGTTTTTTGAGTTCGGGCGGTGGGCCCGAATAAATGCCGTCGGATCCAGAAAGCCGAGGGTGTCCCCTTCATACCCTGATTTTACGCCTCGACCGGGCCGTCTCCGCATTTCGAAGTGCAAGTGGGCATGGTAAATCCCATCCGAATTTCCCATCGTCCCGATGATTTCTCCTCGCCGAACCACATTGCTCGGCTTGACCCAGGCGCTTGCCAAATGGGCGTGCAAGGTTTCAACGTACCGGGGATTCTCCTGCGTCCCGAAATTGTGGAGGATGCGAACCACCTGGCCCCAGCCCTTGTTGAATTCGTCCGCGTAAAACACGACTCCATCCGCAGCAGCATAGACATAATCGCCGAAATCCGTATTGCGCCCGCCCGTTCCATTCCAGTCTTCCCCCAAATGCTCCAATCCCTTCGGCAGAAAGCCCCGGGCCTTGTAATAATTCTTTGCATCAGGAGGGCCCACCGGGAAATCAAAGCCATCCGCTGGTTCCAGGTCCCGCAAATAGTTCTCCGGGATCGTCTCGGGCAATACTTCAACCGTATCGGATTGATTTTCCGCTTCCCCATTTTCATTCTCCCCCGTCATTTCCTCCTCGATCCGCACCGTTTGGTCTTCCACTTCCACCTCACCACATGCCGTCGCCCCAACCAGGACCAGGCAAATCATCAGGTATGACCACAAAAGTTTCATGGATGGAAAAATGGACTAACGGAGGTACTTCCGCAGGTATTTCTCGTAATTTTTCAGCGGCGCTTCCGGGACTTGTTCAACATACTCTTCGTACGCCTCCGTTTTGTACATCAGCGAGTGCTGGTACATATAATAGCTCTTGACCTCCTGGATAAAATTGTGGCGGTTGTCCTTTTCCCGGCTTCGGTCCGTCCAAAAGACAATCGGCACCGCGAAAATCGACATGCCCATCACCAGGGTCAAAAAGCCCGCCAAGCCTTTTCCGGCCGGATGCTCAATGAAAATCATCCCTGCCACGGTCGCCAGGGTAAATCCAATGAACATCAACAGTTGCCAGGTCCAGAACTTTTTCGGTTTGCCCAGCACCTCCTCATCTTCATATAACTGCCGCAGCATTTTGTGCATGAAATAATTCAGGTTCCGCCGCATTGCCTCATACTCCTCCCGTGCCACCTCCCGGCGGGGATTCTTGTCCATGCAGAAAAAACGGTAGGTATAATCCATCGCAACGGAAAGATAAGAAAATTAAGAGCGATCCGGGACCATGATTTGCTCAAAGTCCGAAGCATTGGCCATCCGGAGGTGTTGGAGGTATTCGTCGTAAATCTCCGCTTCCAGCACCATCGGGCGATGGTAATGGTAATAGCGCCGCGCCAATCCCACCGCCGCGTCGATCTCACTGACACTCTTCTCCTTGCTGCGCAGATAACGCCCAATCTGCTGGATGATGACGATCAGCATCATCACAATCAGCAGCACATTGGTATAGAACACCATCGTAGAATCGGTCCATTTCACCTGCAAGGACGACATCACAATGACAGCAAGCGCGCCGACAACGATCAGGGCCAAGGTCGCAGGGCGCGGACGAGGCCCGGCCACCTTGAGCACCCGACCTTCAAATTCACGCATTTCCGCTTCAATTTCCTCCAAATGTGCCCCAAAATCATCCCGAATGGGCTCAAATTCACTCGGACGAATCGGTGACTTGGGATTCTTGGTGCGAAAAAAATGACCGTAGCCTTTCCAGTATTTCATGCTTGTTCATTGCTTTTACCGACCGCTCTCCTACCCCTCCAAATTAATAAGACCTGGGTGGAAATTCTGTTTGAAGTGGGAAGAAAAATAGGGGAATCAGTCAAAAAAGGTCCACACAACGCCGATCTGGAAATCCCGGTCCCACATCGGATAGCCGAAGGTGGTGAAGTAACCGGGACCAAAAACGCCGTCCAGTACATTGTAAAAGCGGGCAAAAAACTGCGCGCGTTTGATTTGGGCGGAGAAGAAAACGTCGACACGGTGGTAATCGGGGGGGAAAAGAAAACCGGAATTGGGGAGGGAATTCTGGGGGTAAAATTGCTGGGAAACCGGATCAAAAAGGGGCGTGAAGTAAAATGGTTGGTAGAAATAATCAATGCCCGTCCGGATCGCCCGGGCAATCTTGATGTCGTGCTTCTCCCAGTACAGCGATCCCTTCGCATAGTAATGCGGCTGGTTGTCCATATAATAGTTGGTCAACACGGTATCCCCGGCAATGTCCGGGATCTGGTAATTGATCTGGCCGGAAAGGTTGAACTTTTTCCACCGCAGGTGCCCCGAAACCTCGATTCCGGTGAAATCGACCCGGGCCGTGTCGCCGCCTCCGATCAGTTCCATGGCCGGGCCATAGTAAATCGGATTGCGTTGGCGGCTTTGGTAGGCCGTCAGCCGCACCCGCTGGCCGTCGTAATGGCCATATTTCGTTTTGATGTCCTTGGTCCGCGCCTCAATCCCCACACGGTACAGTTCCACCCGGTGATTCAACAGGTCCCGATTGGCCTGGAACGAATTCGTCCCAAACCAGCCATCCCCGAAACTCTGCTGCAAGGACGGATTCCGATCGTTGAGCATGGCGCCGGCGATCACCGTGAAAGGCCGCCGTTTCCGGCTGACCAGCACCGAGTCCTTGGACTTCTCTTCCTTCAGGTTGTTGATTTCCTTGTAGTAGGTATAGTCCACCTTTTCCTTCGGAAAGCTGAAGCGGGCCTCCGCCTCCAAATTCCGCTCCGGCGCGAAAAAGTTCGACGTTGTGCGGTGCAACTGCCAGTCGAATTCTACCTGAAAGGCTTCCGGCCGGTAGGCAAAATCTCCTTCGTAACTCCGGGTCAGCTTGTCCCAGCGGAAGTCCTGGAGGTTTTTCTCAAAGTCCACCAGTTCATTCGTCACGAAGATCTGGTGGCCCGTCTCCAGACGGGCCGTGCGGTACCGGTAGGAAATTCCCTCCCGGTACATCCAGCGGTTGTGGCGGTAGCGCTCGTAAAAACTCGCCGTTGAGTCCGTAATCGTCGGATAGACCGGAAACAGCCCCTCCAAATTGATGAAACTCGGGTCGATGCCCGAATCGGTGAACTGGTTTTCGAAGAAGTCCCGCTGGACGCTGTTGTAGATGACCAGGCGGTGGGGATTGTCCACCGTATCGGGAATGATCCGGTAGAACTGCTGGAAATAGGCCGCCCGGCTCACCCGGGACAGGCTCGCCTCCGACAGGATCATCGGCTGGGCCCCGCCATTGAAGAATGAATTGTTCGTCAGCTCGGTTCCGGTCGGATCCGAACCTCCGTTGATGAAGTCCCGGAACTGCTGAAAGGTTCCGTTCAGGAACAGGTGGTAGCGGTCGTTCTTGGTCCGGAAATTCGTGCCCAGATAGACATTGTAGTGGTCCGTCGTCGCACTTGCGTATTCTCCCTCCGCCAACTCCCGCCGAAACATCGCCGACACGTTCCACCACGGCGTGATGTTCTGCGCGACTTCCACCCGTAACGCCGACAAGTTCCCTTTTCCCTGCCCGTAGTAAATGTCGATATAGGGCGTCCGGGTATCGTAGTACCGCACCATCCGGGCCGGGTCGATCATGTAAATGTCTTCCTGCCGGGTATAGGGATTTTGGAACAACCCAGTATTCAGAAAAGAGGCGTCCAATCCGTAACGGTAGCGCTTATACGGCTTGCCGATCTGCCCCAGGGACATCACGAAGCCATCCAAGCGCTGGATCTGATCGAAGTACATGACCTCGTCCAGGTCCGGCTTGACTTCCCGCCGGGCATAGCGGTTCTCCACGAAGCGTTGGAGGTCAAAAATTTCGGTGAGGATGTCGACTTCCTTCTGCGGCACCAGGGTGCTGTCCGTCTTGAGGGAATCGGGAACGGTAAAGGAACCTTCTGCCGATTGGGTTCCATCAATCTGCGCCGGGACCAGCTGGGCCATCCCCAGACAAAGCATTCCCATGAGAGTACGCACACTCCATTGGAAGAATCTTCGGGATGTATTTTGCCTGGCTGGGCGCAATTGAGAATTCTGGTTTTATGCTTCCGAAATCAAACGCCGGAGAATCTGGGTCAGGCGGGGTTCTGCTTCTGCCGCCGTCGCAATGATGTCCGCAACATTCACCGGCTCCAGGTGGTCGGGATCGCATTCGTCCGTCACCACCGAAATCGCAAAGGTCCGCAAGCCCATGTGGTTCGCCACAATCACTTCCGGCACGGTGGACATCCCCACAACATCCGCGCCAATCATGCGGAGGTAGCGGTATTCGGCGCGGGTTTCCAGATTCGGTCCGGTCACCGACACATATACGCCCACGTGGGCGGTGAAATTCTCCTCGGCGGCGATGGCCTGGGCCCGCTGGATCAATTCCGGATCGTAGGGCCGACTCATGTCGGGGAAGCGGGGACCGAGCTGATCATTGTTCGGTCCGACCAATGGATTGGCCGGTTGGAGGTTGATATGATCGTCGATGATCATCAAATCGCCCTTCTTATAGGTCAGGTTCATACCGCCCGCCGCATTCGAAATGAACAACCGCTGGATGCCCAGCGCATTCATGACCCGAATCGGGAAGGTAATCTCCTCCATCGAATAGCCTTCGTAGTAGTGGAACCGTCCCTGCATGGCGACCACGTTCTTTCCCCCGATCTTTCCAAAAATCAGCTTTCCAAAGTGACTTTCGACGGTGCTGACAGGAAAATGAGGGATAAAATTGTAGGCGATCTCCTTTTCGATTTCGATTTCGTTCACCAAACCTCCCAAACCCGTTCCCAATACAATCCCGACATCAGGGGTTCCTTCGTAGAAACGACGGATATAGTCAATCGCCTCGTTTATTTTTTCCATAGTTGTTCTGAATAATGCGGGACAAATGGGCGAGCAGCATTTCTTTTCCCCATACTGCTTCCAGTCTCGCTGGTACATAAAAAAGTGGTACTTCCCGAAATTCTCCCAGCCAATCCATCCCCTTCAAACGGTAGTAATCCTTTTCGGAGGTCAGCACCACAGCAGCGCCTAAATTACTCGATTTTTCCGTATCTACCTGATTCAGGCCCACAATTTTTCGGAGATCGGCGGGGGTATAGGAACGGTGGTCGGGAAAAGAAAAAGTGGTCGTGAGTTGGGGAAATGTCGTTTGGAGTTGGCGGAAGAAAAAAGCGTTGTTGCCGAGGCCGGCGAATGCGCGGAGAGAAGTCAGGGTTTCGGGAAATGAATGGTCGAAAAAGGGCCGGGGGCTCTCCTGGACCAATTGAAAGGCGGCCGTGTCCCATTCGGGCTCCAGGCGTTCCCGCCAACCGCGAACCTCTTGTTCATCCTGAAACTTCGTCAATACGAGCACCTGCGCCCGGCGGAGGCCTCTCCGAAACTCCCGCAAATTTCCCGCGGGCAGCACCAAATCCCGCCACGGCGGCCGGTTGGCGTCGATCATCACCAGGTCCAGGTCCCGCTGAATCCGCAGGTGCTGAAACGCATCGTCCAGCACCAGGCAATCAAATGCCCCCTGGGTCTCGTCCCAAAGCCGTTGGAGCCCGTCTACGCGGGATTCACAAACCGCTACCGGCACGTCCGGGAATTTGCTGGCGACTTGGAAGGCTTCGTCCCCGAAGCGGCGGCCGTCTCCCTGGGCCGGGAGCACGCGCAGGTAGCCGCGGGTGTCGCGGCCGTAACCCCGGCTCAGGTACGCCGGACGGTATCCCTGCTCCTGCAATTCGCGGAGCAGGTATTCGGCCATGGGGGTCTTGCCCGTCCCCCCCGTGGAGATATTTCCCACCGAAACAATGGCCACCGGGCCCTCATGGCTTTTTTTCCAACCCCTCCGATACAACCCGCCCCGGATCGCCATGATGCTTCCGTACAGCAGGCCGAACGGCCACAGCAGTTTCCTGAAAAATTTCACCGCTCAATATTAACGAAATTGTCATGAAGTACGTTGTATGGTATAAAGAACGCCTGATGCGCCCGGATGAAACCAATGAGAGATCGAAAATTGAGCCATCTCATCCCGGACCCGCAAAAAATGATTAAATTTCCATGATGAATTTTTTCCGCTCCACACTGTTCCTATTTGTACTCCTGCTGGGGATGCAGGACCTCATGGCCCAGCAGACCACTCCGCGGGTCTACCAATTGTCGGGTTTGGTCATTGCGGAAGGGAGTCAAGAGCCCGTTCCATTTGCCCGGGTCCGCATCAAAGGAACCCGGCGGGGAAGTTTTGCGAATGTGGAAGGCTTTTACAGTATCCCTGTTTTCGCCACGGATACCATCTACATTTCCAGCATCGGTTACCGCCGGGGCAAGTTGATTGTGGCGGATTACCTCAAGGAATACCACGGCAATCCCGAATCGCCTTACCTCTACGCGATCAATTACCTCAAGGAAGACTCCATCGTCCTTCCGGACATTGCCATTTTCCCCTACAACAATGCCACGGAGCTGCGGACAGCCCTCATCAATACCAATGTCGACGAGGCCATTGAATCCATCAACGCCCGGGAAAACCTCAATCCCGACGTCATGGACATCCTGATCGAGACCCTGGACATCGACGAAGGGGAACGGGTGATGATCGCGCGTCAGCTGTACTACAACGAGCAGCAACAACGGGGCGTCGCACCCACTGCGACCTTGTTTGACCCCATGGCCATTTACCAGTTGTTGAACTATATCCACCGCAAAACGAAGGAAAAGAAGAACCGCAACTTCGATTACTGGCCGGAATAATCGGTTCCTCGTTTTCCATTCCACTCACTTCATTCTTTTCCCCCTGTCCACCTGATCTTTTTCGGGGAGGAGGTCTGTGGTTGTAGGGCAATGAAAATAGCAGGCAAAAGAAAAGCCCGGCAGATGGTCTACCGGGCTTCCTTAGTATAGATTTACGCTATTAATTCGATTGTTGGACCCTGAAGGGAATGTTTCCTGTGGCCACCTTTCCCTTTCCATCGTGGACGAAGAGAAATAGTCGGTACTCTCCGGGTTTGGGGGCGACAAAGGAAATTTCACTTTGAGAGCTCGCCGATTTGGGGATGACTCCCCGAATTGGTTTGGGCGCCCTCTCGGCATCACCTCCCGTCTTTTTATCTGTACTCTCCGGAATCACCTGCCACTCAAACAAAAGCGGATCTCCCTCCTTGTCTTCGATGGTCACCGAAGCATTCATCTCCTCTCCGGGGGGCACCGTGATATTGGCAGTGGCAGCCTCCCCATTCAACTTGTAGTTCTCGATGGTCGGAGCCCAGTTGTCGGGATCGGCTCCGCTCCAGCCCTGGATGAGCACATCCATGACGGCGCTTTCCTCGCCTTCTTCCGTGAACAACCCGAACCAGGTCGAGGTATGCTCCTGCTTTTGGCCCCAGAGGAATACGTAGGAGCCCAGGCATTGGCTTTTGTCATCGAGGATCGCGTCGAGGCTCTTGCTGTAGGTCCGGGCCTTTTCCGAGCTGGTTTCCTCAATCGAGGCTCCCCAGCTGGTTTTGGCCACTTCCCACCACCCATAAGGTCCCCATTCCGCGACGATATAGGGCTTGTTCCAGCCGTATACCTTCATCGCTTCGGGCAAATAGGAAATGTCACCGTAGGTATTGACGCCGAGGATGTCGAGGCTGGGCGCGTGCTTCTTGATCAATTTGACCTCCGCTACGTCCAAACCGGCCGTCACCGCCATTGTCGGGTGATTGGGGTCTTCCTCGTGGATCATCTGGCAAATCTGTTCCAGATACTGCCATACATCAAAATTGGTGTATTCGAGGTCCATCTCGTTCCCCACGCCCCACAGCAAAATCGCCGGGTGGTCCTTGTATTTCCGTACAATCCGCCGAAACTCTTCCAGCTGGCCTTTGATGGCGTCCTGGTTCGAGTAATCAAAGCCCTGGCGCTCCTGGCCCATCCAAATCCCAAAGGTGACGGTCAGGCCATTCTCCAATGCTTCGTCGAGGATCGCGTCGGTCTGGTCGCTGATGCCCCAGGTACGGACCGAGTTGCCGCCGTAAGACTTCAACTTGCCCATTTCCACAGTTCCACCAGCGCCCTGGATATAATAAGGTTCACCATCGCGCAACAGTTGGTAGCTGCCGTCCTCCTTTTGGACGATTTCTACCTTCACTCCAAATAACTGGCTGGCTCCAAAGAGGAGAACCAGGGTCCATAAATACTTGCTCATTGGTTCTGGTAAACTCTTACGTAATCTACATCCATGTATTTGGGGGCCGCGAGGGCACTCGAATTGATATTTCCGCCCAGGTTACCGCCGACGGCGGTATTCAGGATCAGGTGGAACTCGGCGTCGAAGGGCCAGGTCTGAGCAATTAGGTCGTTGTTGCGGTCCACCGAGAAGACTTCGACCGAATCGCGGAACCATGTGATCTCAAACTCGTCCCATTCCACCGCGTAGAGGTGGAATGCGTTGTCCTGTTGGAAGGGCTGGGTACTGCCAAGTTCCTGGTGGTTGCCCTGCGCGTCAGCGTAGTGGATCGTCGTCAGGGTAATGTCGGACAGGTTGCCCACATACTCCATGATGTCGATCTCGCCGCTGATGGGCCAGGGATTGACTGGGTTGGTCGGCAGCATCCAGAAGGCATGCCAGAGACCCTGGGTAGGATCGGTGCGGATGGAGGCTTCCATCCGACCGTACTTGAAGTCTCCCCGTCCCTGCGAACGTAGCCGGGCGGAGGTATACTCGTAACCGCCAAAGTCCTGGCGAACCGCCGCAATGCGCAGAACGCCATTGCCTACGCTCGCATTCTCAGCGCGGTAATACTGAGCTTCATTGTTGCCCCAACCCGGGATACCAAATTCGGTTCCATCCCCGGTCATGACCTCCCATTTCGATTCATCCAGCTCCGTCCCGTTGAATTCATCCGCCCAGACCAAGGTTTGGGTCAGGACCGGAGGATCACTTTGCTCACAGGCAAACAATCCAGCCAGGAGTGGTAACCACATCCAGGTTCTCAGTCGAAGCAAGGCACGGCGCATCGGGTGATTCAAATGGGATTTTTTCATTGCTTAATCAGTTTCCGTCGAATCCAATTGCCCTGGAGGTCTTCTACTGTGACGACATATACGCCAGGAACCAGGGATTCGGTGTCAATTTCGATTTCGAGTTGTTTCAGGTCGGGGTAGTCCATCAGGACCCGTCCTTGCAGGTCGGCGATCCACACCCGCTGCATCCGCTCGTCGGACATCACATTCAGTTCGTTCTCGAAGGGAACCGGGAATACCCGTACGTTTTCGGGAACTACCGGGGAGCTGATGCCAACCGGAACGAAGTCCAGGGTGAAGTTGTCGAATACGATGGAGTCTTCCGTGGCCGTGGTCGGGTTCAACAGGAAGACAAAGTTCGTGATGGTGGTGGTGGCAGGGACATTGGAGAGGTCCACTTCGAAGGATTCCCAGTCGGTGGTGGAAGAGGTGCTTACGGAGTCGGAGAACACATCGTTGCCGTTGCCGTCCTGGAAGATGATCCGGAATTCCTGCGGAGCGGAAGGATCGTAGAGCTGAATCCGGGCGCGGTTGTAATCGGCCGTGGTGAACGAATTCGACAGGGAGCCACCAAAGGCACCGTCATTCAGTGGGGGAGTGAACTTGAAGAACTTCCGGGAAGCGCCGGAGGTGTTGATGCCAGCCGGGTTGGGGTTGGCAACGGTGACCAATGTACCATTGGTAAAGTCGTAGCTTACATTCTGCTGACACTCGGCATCGTCAGCGATGGCCGGGTCGGTGGGGATACCACCACAGGGATTCACGAATTCAGGACCCATCAGGTCATCCCAAACAAATACAGTAGAGGAGTTGGCACCGGGATCAAACAACAGTACCATCCGGTTTGCGGACGTGTCGGAGACAGTCGGGTCGGGACGGTTGGAGAAGGTCAGGGTAATGGTTTCCCACTGGTTGGTGGTGGACGTCGTACCGGTGTACTCGCTGTGACGGCCCGTCGGAAAGTTGGTGGGCTGGGCGGCAACGGGATCTTCCAGGGTGATCTGGATCGGAATGCCAGGAGCCGGGCTGTACACCTTGAGGGACATGGTCTTGGCACCGCTTGCGTAGTCGGCGATATTGCCAATTTTGGCGGAGCCGGCCGGATCGATGATGATCACATCAAAGGGTGATCCGGGATCACGCGCATATTCAGCGCACAGGGCGCTGGTGTTGATGCCACCCGTGGAAGGGTTCGCAAAACTCTGGTTGAACGAAGTTCCGTTGAAGAACCCGTAGACGCAGTTTTCGGGATTGTCAAAATCGTCCCAGAGCTCCTGGGCTGACAGCGACAAGCTCGACAACAAGCAAAATGCAAATAGTAGCGTAAATGTTTTTCTCATACCAAACTTATTGTTTTTCAAATGATTACCGTATTATAAAATACCTGAATCAGGTAGGTTTTTCAAGTTACTTGACCGTGAAGGGGACTTTTTTACCCGCAACAGACAACTCAAAATCACCCGGCTCCACCGTCCATTTCAGATCCCGGCCCACAAATGCTAGGTCCTGAACCGGAATGTCCAGGGATACGGTCTTGCTTTCTCCACCCGCCAATTCCACCTTGTCAAATGCACGCAGGCGCTTGACACTCGGAGTCACCGTCGCCACCAAGTCGCTGACATAGACCTGGACGACTTCCTTGCCGGTCCGGTTGGAGGTATTCTTGACGGAAACCGACACCTTGATGGTTTCATTGGCGCCGTAGCTGGACTTGTCCAGCTTCACGCTGCCGTATTCGAAGGTCGAATAGCTCATCCCTTCACCGAATTGCCACTGGGGATTGAAGGCATTCTTGCCGAAATCCTTGTCCATCATCTCCATGTACTTGTGGTCGTAGGGAACCAGGGAACCGGAGTAGCGGGGGTAGGTGAAAGGCAATTTTCCGGAAGGATTGACGTCGCCGTACAGGACGTCGGTGAGGGCCGGAGCACCGTAGTCGCCGGGCAAATAGCAGTGGACCACACCGGCAGCCATCGGCTCGATGTCACGCACCAGCAAGGGCCGGTTGAAAACGAGCGCCAGGACAATCGGCTTGCCAGTCTCAGACAGGGCCTTGACCAAGTTCTTCTGGGCGGCCGGCAATTCCAGGTCTTCGATGTCACCCGGCTTCTCCGTGGACGGCAATTCGCCCAGGCATACCACAATGACATCCGCAGAACCCGCCTGCTTCACCGCATTGGCAATGTCTTTTTCTTCCGTCAACCCACTTCCCTCCGCGTACATGATATTGGAGCCACCCTTTACTTTCATGGCTTCCAGCACCGTCTGGGCGCCTTTGGTATTGTATTGGGGATCGACACCCTGCCAGGTATGGGTCCAGGCCCCATTCAGAAGGTTCAGCGAATTGGCCGCCGGACCGCAAAGCAGGACCTTTTGGTCGGCCTTCAGGGGAAGGATATTGTCGTCGTTCTTCAGCAGGGTCATGGATTCAGCCGCAGCCGTTTCGGAAGCCTGCTTGTATTCCTTGGAACCGAATTTGGTGTAGGAATCAAAATCGGGGGCGGGTTTTTCAAACAACCCCAGTTCCTTCTTCACCCACAGAATCCGCCGGCAGGACTCGTCCAAACGGCTTTCCGGCACTTCGCCCTTCTTGACGAGGTCGATCAGGGCCTTGTTGAAGGAGTAGTCGTTCGGGGTCATGCTCATGTCGACACCCGCCATGACGGCCATTTTCACGGCCTCACGCATGTCTTTGGCCACTCGGTGGTCGCGGTGGAGCTTGATGATGTCTTCCCAGTCGGTCACGGCCAGGCCTTTGAAGCCCAACTCGTCGCGGAGGAGCGTCGTCAGGATTTCCGGATCAGAGTGAACGGGAATGCCGTTGAGTTCACCGGAGTTGATCATCACGGTGAGGGCTTCCTGCTCGATGGCGGCTTCGAACGTCGGCAGGTAGTATTCGCGCAGTTCGCGCTGGTCCATGTAGACCGGCGTCCGGTCCTTGCCGGAACGGGGCAGGCTGTACCCGAGGAAGTGCTTCATGCAGGCTGCTACGCGTTCCTGGCTGCTGGCGTCGCCGCCCTGGTAGCCCTGGATACAGGCGTCGGTCATGGCCTTGGCCAGCACGACGTCTTCGCCGTAGGTCTCGAAGAAGCGGGACCAGAGCGGCATCCGGCCCAGGTCGAGGACCGGGGAGAAGTTCCACGGAATTCCGGAGGCCCGGCATTCGTAGGCGGTGATGGCCGCCGCTTGGCGCACCAGATCGGGGTTCCAGGTGGCTGCCTGGCCGATTTCCTGCGGAAACAGGGTGGCGCCCATGGTGTAGTTGACACCGTGGATCGCATCAATCCCGTAGATGACGGGAATCTTATTGCCTTCGGTCGTCGCGACTTCCTGTAGCTCGGTGATGATCTCTTCCCAGTGCTCCCGGGAATAGGTCCGGCCGCCTACGTTGAGGACGGAACCGACATAGTAGTGGTTGATCGCGGAATCCAACTTGACCGGGTCCAGCTCATGCGGATCTTTGAGATTGTAAATCTCTCCCACCGAGATCACATCGAGGTTGATCTGGGTCATTTGCCCCACTTTTTCCTCGATGGACATGGCCTGGACCATTTTTTCAATGTCCGCTCCGTAGTCAAACTTGTCGTTGGACTTCTTTTGCTTTTGACTCCAACCCTGCCCGCATGCCGTCAGTGACAGGGCGAGGATGATCAAGAAATATTTGGGTTTAATAGCCATCAGGAACCAGTTATTTTGATTTCGTCCAGATAAACTTCTCCACTACCGACACCTTCAAAACGGAATTGCTTGATTTGATCCAATGCGAATCCCTTTTCCTTCAGTTTCCATTCTTTCATGGGCAAACGGACTTCTTTCCATTCGGGAACGGCCGTCTTGGAGGAAAAGATTTCCGTTCCGTGGTATTCATAGTCGTCCAGGAAGACCTTGAATTGGCAGGTAGAGGCGGTTTTGTATTTAAAGCTGAGTGTTGAGTTCTCACAAATGCCGCGGAAATTGGCCTGGTACCAATCGTTCCAATTGATTCCCCATTTCGCCCAATCGCATCCGTCGGCGTTGTACTTCCAATAGATCATTTTCCCATTGCCATCCCGCTCTTCCAGCGTCTGACAACTGTTGTTCTCGTATCCCCAAACGTCATCCAGGAATTTGCCTTCCCGGTACACGACCTGGTTGGGGCTGCCTTTCGGCTTCATGGCTTCCACATCGGCCCGCATCTGCGCATACTCTTCCCGGCTGTACTCGATGATTTTGATGTCGTCGAGGTAATAAGACCCGGCACCTTCCAACTGGAATTTCATCTGCTTGATGGAGTAGATGTCGACTTCCTCTTCGTTGACCGGGAAATCCCACAACGGAATGATCATTTGCTTCCAGGTCGTGTCCAGGTAAAGTCCATTGAGATACTTTTTGGCATCGAGGAAATAGTAGCTGCCGCCACCGCCAAAGTCTTCCAGACACGCGACAATCGGGATGCCGCCGGCAGTTTTGGTTTGGGTGCGGGCAAAAAAGGAAAGGGCTTTGTGGGTCCGCGCTTCGGACATGTCCGCGGCGCCCCAATTGGAAAAGCTGTTGCCAAAACCAATCCAATCGCAGCCCTTGCCCTTGTCCCAGGAAATCCGAATGCTCGAATTGCCGGAGTAGGCCACATCCTTGGTGACTTCAAACTTGCCGCAGCTTTCCAGTGAACTCCACATGGTTCCGACAGCGTCCTCATAAATGATCTGAGGCAGCGTGCTTTCGGGCGGCGGTTCTTCGTAATGGTCGTACAAAGCCATCGGTTTGAACTTGACGGCTTCGCATCCAACCATCAGGACGAGGGCAGCGAGTATGAAGGCGAGATTTTTCAAGGCGTATAGGGGCTTCCGGTGGTGAAAATCAGATGGTCAACGAGTGCGTTGGAATTGCCATTTTGGGGATTGGCGAGGTAGAAGACGTTGATCGAGATGACCTTGGAAGGCTCGGGCAGGCCGTTGCCATTGGTTTCGACCTGGTTGCCATCAACGTCAAACTGGAGGGAGGCATACTCTTTGCTGATCAGGTCCCACTCGGAGCCCTGAGACCAGTACTCGAACGTGAAGCGGTCCTCGGTGCTTTCATCAAAGATGCCATCGCCATTTTCGTCCTCGTCAAACCACAGCAGCACAAAGGAATTGCTCGGCCCAACGTTTTCGATGGCCTTGAAACCCATATTGAAGTACAGGTTGTTCGCGCTGTTCGGCAGGCCGAAGGTGCCGGTTTCCGGCTTGATGGTTACCGAGCCGATGGCCCAGTCCCAACCGACGGTTCCGTTGAAACCGTAGTAGCAGCTGCCTTTGGCGGCTTCGCTGTTGCCACAGCCAATCGTACCGGCGACCGTACTTTGGTTGAAAGATTCCCAGGCGGTCCCGAAACCATCTTCAAAGCTGGTGATCAGGATGCCTTCGTCGGCCTTGAGGCCTGAGATGCTCAGGGTATCGTACAACGTAGGCGCATTGTCTTCGTTGGGGAATGTAATCTCCACGTAGACATCTTCCAGTTCAAATGCGGGGAATGTGCTGGCACCACCGTCCCAGGCGGCCGTTTCGGCCGAGAGGATGCGGTCGAAACCAGAGAGGTTCCGGGTGGCTCCGGAGCTGGCTCCGGTCAGCAGGATATTCCAGTTTGTATTCTTGGACAATTCGCCCCGGAACACCACCTCTCCGTCGGCCACAAAGTCAATGCTCTGCTGGCTGGCGGTAATGGGTTCAACAATGGAGAACTCTCCGAATAAGTCGTTCAAATCGGGTCCGTCAAAATCTTCATTCCGACAAGAGACTAGCAAGACAAGGACGCCGGATAACAATAACAGCTTCTTCATAGCTACTTAGAAAAATGAGCTGAATAGGAAATTAAATTGGGAGATGCCATAGTCAACCAGGGCATCATCCTGGTGGTTGATATTGAAACGCTGGAACTGGGCGGAAATGATATTGTCATCATTGAAGCGATAGCGGAGCCCAGCCGCCAATGTATTTTCAGTGAAGTCGTAGTTCACGACATTGAAGTTTTCGATGAGGTTGAACCGATTCCGTTGATTCACAAACGCGTTCCCCTCTACGTTCATCAGCTTGGCACCCGCCAGGATGTCGAAGTTGTCTACAAATTCCAGGGAAAGCCCAATATCTGCGAACGTACTGTTGAGGTCAATTGCCTCGAAAACTTCTCCCGACCGACTAGTGTTTTCAAATCGAACACCTAGGTCTAACTTGAGCATTTTCTCCCAACCCAGGTAGTCGTTCAGGAAGACATCGGTGCCTGCTTCCACGACCAGGAACTGCTTTTTGTTCTCAGTTCCGGTACCCCGGGATTGCTGCAATGCGCTCACGCGCAGGAAGCTCTCGCGGAAGCCAGTCGAGTCAGATCGGATGGCCTGGAGGTAGACACCCGCCCGGTTCGGCGTCGCCGTTCCGTAAGGCGTAGTATTGTTGTAGGCCGCATTGTAGGCCAACAGCTCTTCCGAAATCCGGAAGGAGTTTTCCGTATTGGCGCTGATGAAGTCAGCGTAGCTCACCGGCCGCGGAACCACGTCGTTGGTCAACTGCTGGTAGAGTCCGGGGAAGCGGGAGTAGTCGATCCGCTTGGTCTGGGCACCGGGAGACAAGAAGTCAGCGCCGATGTCCTTATAGCCCAATCGAACCTCCAATCCTTTGTCCTCCAAATCCGCCACCAAGGCCGCATCGTAGAAGTACTCGCTCTGCAACTCAGGCGCCCGGGCATCCATATAGTTGATGTAGCGGGCATTGGAGAAACCACCCTCGGCCTGCAAGCCCAGGTCGAAGTTGCCATTGACCGGCCGGGAATAATCCAGGGTGGCCGTGTGGACATTGTTCTTGTATTGGATGCTGTCCGGAATGGTTTGCAGCAGGTCAAATACATTCACGCTGTTCAAGCCGACGGACAGGAATTCGCTCTGGCGAATGGTGAACGAGCCGCCGCCGTAGAGGCGCTCCGGGACATTGGCGCCAGCGGCCCGCTGGCGGGTCAGGAAGCCGTGGAAGTCAATCCCTTCGATGCCGGAAGTGAAATCCAGCCCAAAGTCGACCTGCCCCCCCTGCATCCGCCAGTTGTCATCGTTGTAGAACATGTCGTAGTAGACAATGTCGCGGCGGAGGGAGAAGACATCGCCCTCGTTGACCACGCCTTCTTCCTGGAAGTTGAACAGGGTATAAGGTGTCATCCCCACGTCAATGTCACCGACTTCGTAGCGGACGGCATTCCCGGCGACCCCTTTCAGGGTGAGCTGACGTACGTTGAAAGAAACGCCACCGCCCCAGAAACCACCCAGCTCATTCCGGATCCGGAACATGCCGAGGACCTCGGTATTGGCATTGGGAAATACGCTCACGCCCATATCCAGCAGGGTATGGCCGTAGTTCGAGCGACGGGTGGTGGTCGTATCTATATTGTCCTCGATGTCGAGGTTGTTCACGAAATAATAGCCCCGGGCAGCTCCATTGATCTGGAACTTTTGCCGTTGTCCCCACATCAGCGTAGGAAGCAACATCAGGGCAAATATGAATAGGTTGCGACGCATCAGAAGTAAAGTTTTAGTTCAAGGGTACTTTCGTGCCCCTTGAAGCGGGACAACTCAAAACTGCGGTCTTCAAAGGTGAAGTACCGATGACGGAAATAGAGGGCCACGTTTTTGGCCATCATGTAATCGAAGCCAGCGCCGAAGGCAAATCCTTCCTGGTTCCGGGGCCGCCGCGAGTCGACATCGATCTCGGTGTCGTAATTCGCAATGGCCCGTTCCCAACCTATATACTGGGCGAGAACCAGTTTTGGATGTATTCGGTAATAATTTTCCAGTTGATGGGCGTAATACCGAATATAAGCACTTTCGTTGAAGACTGTAATCGGAGAGAATTCAGGCTGGATCGAATTGTACATCCCCAGGTAGAAGACATACCAGGGCCGCTTGAACAAATCGAATTTGTACTTGAGTTGGGCTTCGATGTTGTTGAAGTACTTGTCGTTGACGACCTGCCCATTGGGTGAGAGGTCGGTCAGCTGCACCGTTTCAAATACTCCCCGGAACAACACTGAAATCTGGTTGTAGGGACCGACATTGGAGGGGAAAAAGAAACGCCAGAACCGGGACATGGTCAAGCCATTGATGGCGTGGCCGTAGGTGATCTGGCTGTTTTGATTTTCAATTTCCTTCGCGATGCCATTCCCCAGTGTCAGGGTCACATCTCCAATTTCGATATCCGTATTGAGGTTGATCCCTTGTCGGTTATTGGCCATCTGACCGATGCCCAACATGGCACTCCCCGTTTGCTGCAAGACCCCATTGGCCCCAATCAACAACTCATTCCCGGAAGCCGCCGAAGTGGCCTCGGTAATGGTGGTATTCACGAACTCCGCATTCTGGTTCACCACATTGGGACCTAAGCGGAAGGCATGGATTTCAAAGGGAATCTTGGTGAGGGACTTGTCGAAATTGACTTTCAACGAGGCCATTTCTCCGTATCCCGGGTCAAAATTGATGTCCCGATAGCGTCCCACACCGACTTCACCACTGAAGCGGATTTTGTCCAGGTCCACATTGAAGTCCACCGTATGGACATTGTTGTCAATGGGATTGGTCGCCAAAATATCCGAGTAGCTCCGGCGGTTGAAGGTATTCAGACTCACCATGTACTTGTCGCCGCTCTTCTTCAATCGTCCCCCGTAGACATTGTTGGGGACAGTGTTTTGGAAAAAGCGGGTGAAAGCGTTCGAGGTGGAGTCGTTGGGATCAATGTCAAAGGTATTGAAGGCCGACCCTGCATTCTGGGTCTTGCCATAAAGCAATTCCAAGGCCATTCCCGCGGGAAGCTCAGTCAGGTCAATCAGGAATCCCTGAAATGCCTGGCTTCCCCAACGATCGTCCTGGGTAATTGCTCCCTTTTCGAAGTAATCCTGGTACCGCTGATCGGTTTCCCGGAACTGAGGGTCCCAGGGATTCCGATCAAATACGCTAAAGCGATTGTACCCGGCGAAGGACTTCATCGTGAACGGCGTCATGGTATGCCAGTGGATACCGCCGGCCCGAACGCCCACGTTGCCGTAGGGCGTCGTAAAGTTGCCGTAGAGGTTGATCCCCAATTGGAGGTTACGGTAGTAGTCGAAACCACCCGTATTCTGGTTCCAAACAACCAAGTCCGTCCCGAAGGAAGTATTGGCGGTCGGCTTGCCACTGATGTTCAGGGTCAATTCCGGCAACTGGGACGCGTCCCCAATGAGGATGCTGCGCCCGGGCAGGTAAACCGGTTGCCCATTGGCCACATCGACCGCGTAGGGATCGGTAAATACCCGGTGCTGAGCAAAGAATCGATAGTTGCCGCTGATGCTGAAGCCTTGCAGCGGCATCTTCTTTTTCGTGGAATCCTGCTGAGCCATGCCACACACGGCGGCAAAGAGCAGGAAATATGTGAGCAGATACTTCAATTTACCAGAAGATTGCGTAGATGACGACCAGCATCAGAATGACTGCAAAGGACAGTACATTGAAGAGAGGACTGGTCTTGAAAAAGCTGCGGGACAGCGGAATTCCTTTGGGATCGTCTTCGCCTTTTCCTTGGAAGAGAGAAATGCCCACCATCAGGGCCACCGTGGCCAGGAAGGTAATTCCCATCTGGTGCATCCAGGGAAGGTCGGGGAAGATGGCCAAGTCGGACCAACCTTTGGCGCCTACCTTGAGGTACATGGCGATGAAGATCGAGACGAAGGCTCCCACAATGGCAGAGCGGGTCGTGGTCTTTTTCCAGAACAATCCCAATATGAAGATCGATAGAATTCCCGGACTCACGATGCCCGTGTATTCCTGTATGTACTGGAATGCCTGGGGTATCCCACCCAATAGGGGGGCCATAAAGATCGCGATGACCAGGGCAACCAAGCCCGTCAGACGACCTACGGTTACCAAGCTCTTGTCCGATGCCTTTTTATTGATGAGCGGCTTGTAGATGTCCATCGTAAAGATGGTCGAGGTACTGTTCAGCATGGATGCCAGAGAGGAGATGATCGCCGCCGCGAGGGCCGCCATGACCAATCCTTTTATACCGGCCGGAACATAATTCGATATGAGCCATGGATAGGCACTGTCATTCGCAATACTGCCATCTGGATTCGTAAAGTCCGCAGCCACTTCCGGGCTTTCCTGGAACATGACGTAGGCGATAATGCCCGGCACTACAACGATGACCGGCACGAAAATCTTCAGGATGGCGGCAAAGACAATCCCTTTCTGAGATTCCTTCAGGCTTTTGGCGGCGAAGGTCCGCTGGATGATGTACTGGTTGAAGCCCCAGTAATAGATGTTCGCGATCCACAAACCGCCCACGAGCACGGCGATGCCGGGCAGGTTGTCGAATTCCGGGTGTCCCGGCGAGAGGATCACGTCAAATTTCTCGGGCACCTTTTCCCAGATATGCGAAATCCCCCCGAGAATCGATTGGTCGGGAGACACATGGTATAAAGCGATGCAAGTGGTAATGGTACCACCGATGATCAGCAGGACCACCTGGATCACGTCCGTCCAGGCCACGGCAGAAAGGCCGCCGTACAAGGAGTAGGCTGCCGTAAATAGCGACAGGGCGATGATCGCGTAGATGACCAGTGAGCCATCTCCTGTCCCCATAATGGTATCCAGGGCAGTCGCGCCGAGGTAGAGGACCGAGGCGAGGTTGACGAAAATGAACAGAATTACCCAGAAGACAGCCAAGATTGACTTCACCTGGGAATTGTAACGTTTCTCCAGAAATTCAGGAATCGTGTAAAGTCCCTTCTCCAGAAAAATGGGCAAGAAATACTTTCCGACGATGATCAGGGTTAGCGCTGCCATCCATTCATAGGATGCAATCGCCAAACCAACCGCAAATCCCGACCCCGACATTCCAATAAACTGTTCCGCTGAGATGTTGGCCGCAATCAGGGAGGCCCCGACTGCCCACCACGGGAGGGATTTGCTAGCCAGAAAGTAATCTGACGAGCTCTTTTCTTCTCCTTTTTTCGAGCGGGACATATAGAGTCCCACGGAAAGGATTACGATCGAGTAAACGACCAATACGACAATATCGATTGTAGCTAACTGCAAGTGACCCTTGATTTAATAAACGAGATACTGTAAAAAGTACAATAATTAAACTATAATATTTCAATCTTCAAAATATGAGTTGAAATTTATTATTCAGGGTTGCCAATATTGGAAGCGGGGGAATTATCAGAAACATACAAAATAAGTTGCGAAGGAAATGGCCGAATTGGGCCAAAATCAACCCCTAAAAAACAATCTAATCTGCTGTTTTGGCGTGTTTTACGTGGACCGGTCCCCGAGACGAAAAATGCCCACGTCCTTTGGGAGCTTCACAAAAAAAGAAAAGGATGACGCCCTCCCTACAGGTGTCATCCTTTCCTCTACTTCGAATCCTTCTTCTGTCAACCTCCTCCCAAGGCGGACATCGGGTCGCAATAATACTTGGCCCAGGTCACTTCTACCTGGTAATAACTGCCCCACAAAAAGACCACATCTCCGATGTCATAGAGCAGGTAATTGACCGCCGGGCGGGCATCCAAAATTTGGCCGCCAGCCACCCCCAACATCGTACACAGACAGTTGGTGGAGAGGGTCGGGCACTGGCCCCATTGGATATATAGGGAAATGGTTTCCGTGACGGTCCCATTTTTCGGAACGTAGTGACAGGATTTTCCCACGTCCTTCAAATCTTCCTCAAAACACTGTCCCAGGGCCTCATTCCACGGCGAATTGGGATACAGGTGGGAAGGCAAAGGACCATCCATTTCGGGAGGCAAGGGGCAATCGGAACATGACCCTACGGCCGGGTTCAACGCCAACAAAGGAGCTTCAGGTTCGGAGGAAGGAGCCTCGTCCGGCGTACAAGCGGGCAGGACCAGGATCAGGAGGATGAGCAAGCCGATCGAGGTACATGCGGATCGGAGGGAACGGTAGCTGAATCGCATAAGGGTAAGGATTGAGAAACAATGGCCGGAACCCGTCGGTCCCGACCATTTACACTGAAATCATTTTTTAACCGGGTTGTACTTGCAGATATAGTTCCGCCACTTCACCTGGATTTGGTAGTCGCTGCCGGTGATGTGGACCAGATCGCCCACTTCATACAGCAGCCAATTGCCGGAGGGACGGTACTGGGAGAGCTGGTAGCCCACCTGCACGAGGAAATTGCAGTGGTTGGTCACATCGTTGCCGGGAAAGGTGGAGAACTGGAGGTAAATCGGAATGGTGGCCGAAACGGGCGAAGACCATTTGTTCCACTGGCATTGGTTCCCGGCATTCGACAGGTCTTCCGTGTAGCAATTGGAGAGGGCCAGGTTGAAATCGGAACCGGGGTAGAGGAATGCGGGCAGGGAACCCGTCATGGGACCGGTCAGCGGACAAGACGGACAGGAACCGAAGCTGCTGCTTTTGGCGGCAATCTCGGGGTCCGTGGGGATCTCCGGCTCCTCGATGGGGGAGCACCCCGCCAAAAAGATGAAGAGGGAAAGGGCGAACAAGAGCGAAAATGCGGATGTTGATTGAATGAATTGTTTCATGGATGGATATGATTGAGTTGTAAAAAGGGAAATGAAAGCGAAGGGCATACCTCTCCTGGCCCGGGCTCAGCCCGGGGTCTCAGAGGCGTAGACCGTGCGGTCTGCGCTAGGCCTTAGCCGTTGGGATTGTCAATGTTATCGATGATGCAGATGCCACCGGCCTGCTGGATCACCGCATTGGCGTCCAGCCCGGAGGGAAGGGGCTGGACCAGGTCCAGCAGCAAAATATTGCCCATGGCCGCATCATACGTCAGTTCAAAGGGCCCGGGGTCCACCGGGTTTACGATTTGAAATTGCTGGTTATAGCCTTTGGGTACCTTGAATTGGTCTCCAAAGCCACCGGGCGTCTCGTAGATCGGTTCGTAGGGCTGATACGGAGCCCAGGTCGCCAAAAAGCCCGCTTCGATCACCTCGGGGATTTCCATTGTGAATTCCAGGGAGATGATTTTCTGTTGGCAGTTGCAATTTCCGGGGAGGCCCATCGGATCGCCCATGATCTTGAGGGCCAGATCGAAGCCCTCGTAGTCCGAGGCATCCAGCACGGTAATTTCCGGCAGGAATGGAAACTCGCCCGTACAAGTTTTGCTGTCCAGAGCGGACAGACCTTCGTACTTGTCGAGCAAGGGATCGGCCGAAGAAGTGGATTCCAGGGGCGTTTCAGGCGTACAGCCTCCCAAAAGGAAGCCCAGCCCCAATAGAGCAAGTTGAATTCCCCGCCAGCGGGGAAAGCGCACATTTTTCATAGCTAAAAAGGTTGATTCCAGTGATGTAGTAAGCGAAAGGTGCAAAATATCCATTCCCGGACCACGAACGGATTCTGACCAAGTCTACCGGCATTTTTTCCCTCCGAACCCACCAAATCACTCCCCCAGCGGCCTGGGGAGCCCTTTTCCATTTCCAACCTTACCCAAACAATCCCGGACCCGCCGCTATTTTTTTCTCAATCGCCCCTAACAACCATTTCTTATTCGCCACCAACTCCATTCCTTTCGCTTCCTCCCGCAAAGCCTCCAATTCCGCCCCGACTTCGTCCGGCCCCGTCACCTCCGACAACCGAATCAACCGGTTGAACAGGCGGATAAAATTCTGATAGCCCGCCCGGTGATAATCGGACAACTGCTGGTTCCGGGCCACATACACCCGAAATGAATCGTAAAGCCGCAACATCTCCTCGTGCTCCTCCGCATCCAGCGATTCATACGCCTCGAAATAGGCCTTCCACAACATGCTCCGCGCCTCGAGGCCGTAGAACAAGTCTTCGGGAGCCGCCTCCACCACCGCCGCAAAGGCCTGGATCGCCCGCCGCAACTCCCCCGAATGAAACGCCACCAGCCCCTTGCAGTATGGGACCAAAAATTGCCCTTCCTCCGGCGCCAATTGACCGCCGTAGTCTTCCGCCAGTTCTGCTGCGGCTACCAAATGGCCATTGCGGACCTTCACTGAAATCAGATTTTTATAATGAATGCCACTCAGAAAACCATTTTGTTCCAGCAAACCCTTTTCCAGCATCACCCCATAAATGTCCTCCACCAACTGATCAAAGCGCGGATTGCCGGTCGCCATGCCCCGCACGCCCGTATTCAGCAGATAGCCGAACAAATCCATGCGGTCTTCCCGGTGAAAAACAGCGTCCTCCCCCACCAGAAAATCCAGGCATTGGGAGACAATGTCCGGTTGGGGTTGGTCCGCCAACAACATTTGAAGAATCAATTGATAGGCCTGGGCCACTGGAGGCAGCTCTACCGAGGGAGCCGGATGGGTCTCCCGCAGGTAAGCGCTCGGTTGGGCCTGGCCAAAAATCCGGGCCGTATTGATCGCTGCGCAGGCATATTTCAGTCGGGCGAGGTGGTAGTACTGGTCCAGGAGGTCCAGGTGACGGTCAAACAGGGTGCCCTGGTCCTTCCGCGGCTGGTTGGCGAGGCGCTGGGCCCGGCTGTGTTCCAATTGCAACTCTTCGTGGAGCGTTGCCTCCGTCACCGGCAATTGCCGGAGCTTTTTCAGGCGGCGGCGGAAATCGCGGTCGACCTGGTCGGGAGGCAAATCGGCTTTGATCCAGGCTTCGTGGGGCAACTGGTGCATTTGGTCGCGGTGGTCGAGGCAAGCGTGGACGAGGGTAAAGTCGTGGAGGCGGGAAAAGAGCTGGGAAATGGATTTTTCGACGGTGCTGGGCTTCATCCCGCAATCACGCCCCAGGTCGGCCACGGTGGTCACATGCGCGTTGGTTTCTTCCAATCGCATAAAAATGGCCTCGAGCAAGGCGACGAGGCTGGCGTTGGAGTTGAATTGGCGGAGGGTGCAGAAGGCGACGAAGTCCCGCTGCCGCCGGGAAGAGAGGGTTCCCAGGGCCTGGAAGAAGGCGCGGTCGAACAGGGCTTGTCGGGGCATGATCCAAGGGGCCCTTCCGTGGAGAAGGGATTCCTTGCAAGATATGGATTCTGGGGAATTAGGGGGCCGGGGTATAGGCGTGGATCACCTTCATCTTCCCGGTGGGCCCATCGGGGTTCAACTGGCCTTCCATTTCGTAGTAGGTCAACTCAAACCATTGCGCCAGGTGGATCGGATTCGAAACCCAGCCCAGGTTCTCTTCATTCGCATGCTCCGGCGGAACTTCCATGGCAAAATCGCAGTCCTTGGCGTCGCAATCGGCAAAGTCCCACTGCTTCCCGTCCTGGTCCTCGAAGACGTAGTGGGGGGAATCGCCCATGTAAAATTCCATAAAGCGAGCGTAAACGGTATAGACTTCGGCATCGATGGCGTGCTCAGGCACCTCATCAAAGCCGCTGGCCGGCGGCGCATCGACTTGCTCCTCCGAACCGTCCTGGGTGCTGGTTCCCGGCGCATTGCACGCGGAAAAAGCGAGAAAAGCGAGGAACAGAATCGGTAAAAGGTGACGAGCTGTTTTCATGGGATCATGCGTTGGACGGCCATTATCGGCGGTTAAATATAGGGAATTCGGGGCAGGAGGAATTGAAAACGGAAAAAAGGATCCCCGGCGGTTCGATTTTTTCTCCGATCTTCTTTTTCCCCTCGTTCCCACCGCATTTGGATTCCCCTCTTCCCTCCATTTTTCCTTACCTTCGCCCTAATAAAACAGAACCACTTCATGGCCGACAAGAAACTCTTCCTCCTCGACGCGTACGCCCTCATTTACCGCGCCCATTTCGCTTTCATCCGCAATCCCCGCCTGAATTCGCGCGGCGAAAATACCTCCGCGGCATTTGGCTTTACCAATTCGCTCATTCAGCTCCTGGAGAAAGAACGGCCCACCCACCTGACCGTCGTCTTTGATCCGCCCGGCGGCGAGACTTTCCGGCACGAAATGTTTCCCGAGTACAAGGCGAACCGGGAAGCCATGCCCGACGATATCCGCAATGCGGTGCCGTTGCTGAAGCGCCTCCTCAAGGCCTGCAATATTCCCTGTCTCGAAGTGGCCGGTTTTGAAGCCGATGACGTCATCGGCACGCTCTCCGTGAAAGGCGCCGAAAACGGCTACCAGGTCTTTATGGTCACACCCGACAAGGACTACGCCCAGCTCGTGACCGACAGCATCTTCCTCTACAAGCCGTCCCGCCAGGGCAATGGCATCGAGATTTACAATCCGCAGAAAGTCGAAGAGAAATTTGGGGTGGGACCCGAGTACATCACCGATTTCCTGGGCCTCAAGGGCGATTCGGTGGACAATATCCCGGGGATTCCGCGGGTCGGAGACAAGACGGCTGTGGCCCTGATCAAAGAATTTGGTACGGTGGAAGAGATCGTAGAGCGGGCCGAAGAAATCACGAAAAAGAGCATCAAGAAAACGGTTTTGGAGAATGGAGAACAGGGATTGCTCTCCAAGAAATTGGCCACGATCATCCGCGACGTCCCGGTGGAATGGGACGAGGAGCACCTGAAATTGGGGGGAGGAAATGAAGCGGAGGCCGCAGAAATCCTGGATGAACTCGAATTTCGTCGGACCAAGGAACGGCTGCTGAATACCGTGGTCTTCAACCGCGAAGCCCAACGCGACCTCTTTGGCAATGTCATTGGCGGCGGTCCTTCTGCCGAATTTGACGAGCCGACCACGGCCGAGACCCATGAGACCCGCGGCGCGGAGTACAAGCTGCTGGAAAGCGTGGACGAAGTGAAGGAACTTGTCGCTCAAATCGAAGTCAAGAAGTCCTTTTGCTTTGACACCGAAACCACTTCCCTCAAGGCCCGCCAAGCTGAACTCGTCGCAATTACCATTTCCCTCGAACCCAAAACCGCCTATCTCATTCATCTCCCGGAAGATGGCCCGAACAACGACGCCTACCTGGAGGTCCTGAAGCCCGTTTTTGAGTCGCAGGAAATTGAAAAAATCGCCCAGAACGCCAAGTACGACATGCTGGTCCTGCGGAATTACGACATCGTCGTCCAAGGGCCCTTGTTCGATACCATGCTCGCCCATTATGTCATCGATCCCGACCGCAAGCACAACATGGACCAGATGGCGCGCGACCTCCTCAATTACGAGACCATTTCCATTACCGAACTGATCGGCAAGAAGGGGAAAAAGCAAAAGTCCATGCGGGATGTCCCGGTGGCCGATCTCGTCAATTATGCCTGCGAAGACGCCGACATCACCCTGGCCATCAAAGGAAAATTGGAGCCGGACCTCGACGAAACCAATTCCCGCAAGGTCCTGGAAAAGGTTGAACTTCCCCTGATTCCGGTCCTGACGAGCATGGAGCACCTGGGGGTGCGGATCGATGTGGACCAACTGCTGGAATATTCGAAGGAGTTGGAGGTGGAAATGGCGCGGATTGAAAAGGAAATTTACCAGCTGGCTGGCGAGGAATTCAATATCAATTCGCCCCGGCAGTTGGGCGTGATCATTTTCGAAAAGCTCCAATTGGCGAAGGGAAAGAAAACCAAGACGGGACAATATTCGACGCGGGAGGAGGAATTGGTCAAATTGGCGGACAAACACGATCTCCCAGCCACGGTGCTCCGCTTCCGCAAGCTGGGCAAGCTCAAGTCGACCTACGTCGAC
This sequence comes from uncultured bacterium, assembly GCA_963923035.1. Classification (GTDB taxonomy): domain Bacteria; phylum Bacteroidota; class Bacteroidia; order J057; family JADKCL01; genus CAWUKT01. The sequence continues at coordinate 140,629 of CAWUKT010000001.1, read as the reverse complement.
GCCCTGCCAAGCCTGATCTACGATCAGACGGGACGGATTCACACCACCTTTAGCCAGGCGGTGACCGCCACGGGCCGCCTCAGCTCGCAGGACCCCAATCTCCAAAATATTCCGATCCGGACCCACGAAGGCCGCCAAATCCGGAAGGCCTTCATCCCCGCCGAGGGCTATACCCTGCTCGCGGCGGACTATTCGCAGGTCGAACTCCGCCTCATGGCGGAACTCAGCCAGGATCCGGGCATGGTCGGCGCCTTCAAAGAAGGCCAGGACATTCACCGTGCCACGGCGTCCCGGGTCTTCGGCGTCCCCTTCGACGAGGTCGACTCCGACCAACGCGCAAAAGCCAAAATGGTCAACTTTGGCATCATCTACGGCATTTCCGCCTTTGGCCTGGCGCAACGCCTGAAAATCCGCCGGTCGGAAGCCGCGGAAATCATCGAGAATTACTTCTCGAAGTATCCGCAGGTGAAGGAATACATGGACGAAAGCATCGAGAAGGCCCGGAAATTGGGCTACGCCGAGACCATCATGGGCCGGCGCCGCTACCTGCCGGACATCAATTCCGGCAACAATACGGTGAAGGGTTTCGCGGAACGCAACGCGATCAATACGCCCGTCCAGGGTTCAGCGGCCGATTTGATCAAGCTCGCCATGATCGACATCTACGCCGAGATGCAACAACGCCAGATGAAAAGCCGAATGATTTTGCAGGTGCACGATGAATTGGTATTTGAGGCGGCGGACGATGAGTTGGAAGAATTGTCGGCCCTGGTCAAAGACAAAATGGAAAATGCCTACGAATTCGGGGTTCCCATGCTCGTAGAAGTCGGAACCGGCACCAATTGGTTAGAAGCACACTGATTGGGGGCGACAGCAGGGGATTTATTCTGCAAAAGGCCCTCGGAACCGTTGAATTTTCCGTAAATTCTCACAATGCAATGGAGGCGGCATATCCTCTTGGGATTGCTGGGGCTGTTGATCGGCACTGGTTTTCTCCCTTTGACCGCACAGGTCGCGGGGGACACCATCTATTATTATGAACCCGACAGCCTCCCTCCCAAAGGCGAACGCTTCCACCTCCAATCTTTTGGCGCCAGCTACCGCAACGGCAGCCACCAATTCTTCGACGGTTACAACTACGAAGTGCTCACCGCCAATGCCCGTGAAGGGCTCCCCGTGTTCCTGGATTGGCCGGACTATTCCGGCGCGGTGGTCCTGCCGGAGTACCGGCAATTTGGGGTGAATGCCGCCTGGGTCGACACAACCCGCGGCTTCAAAATCCGGGTCGGCCTGACCTATTTTGAACGCAAGGACAGCTTGCAGACCGGAAGCGATTTCATGCGCTACGATACCATCTTCGGCCGCAACGCGTCCGAATTCGGGCGTTTCTACGGCTTCACGGCCGCTGGCGTCAAACAATCCCGCAAGATTTTGAATTTTTTCCGCCTCTACGGGGGCGCGGAGATCGAGGCGATGGTGTCGCCCCGCAGCGATATTTATTTCCTGCTGTACGCCTACGACATCGGCGAGGAACGCTTCGTGGACATCAACGAGTTCAACGTGGAAGGCAAGCCCCGCTTCAACGTCTACGGGTCCGCGCTGGTGGGCCTGGAAACGGTGTTCTGGAAGCACCTTGGCTTTTTCCTGGAGGCCAAATCAGGCCTTGGAGCGCAATTTGTGCTGCGGGAGCGGACCTTCGGCATGGCCAAGAACGCCTACCACATTGGAATGAATTGGTACTTGTGGGATTATCGGCGCAAGCCGATGGCACGGAAATCGATGATCGTTCCCCCTCCGGTGGAACCGGAGTAAGCGTTGGGGGAGCCCCCAAATTCGCATCTCCTATTTATCCCCGATGACATGTTGGTCAAACCAGCGCCAACTCCGGTGCTGCCGCCAGGACCGCCTGGGCCTGCACGAGGTGGCGTTCGTTGTGGTAGATGACCACGCGGAAGGTATCGCCGAGGCGGAGTTTGATCCACTTCGAGATGGTGATGCCGGTCTTCACCCGGCTCAAATCGTGTTGTTGGGCCATCTCGAGGAGGCCCACCATGCGCTCCTGCTGACGCAGGAACCGGTCGACGATCGTCGGATCCAGTTCCGAACCCAAGGGATTTTTGTCCTTGAACGTCTTCATTTTGTTTTTCACCTCGCCTTCCTTCGGGGCCATCATCTTCGCAAAATAATTGCCCAGCCAACCACTCCGAAACCGACGCGCCTCCGGACGGGCCGGGGCCTGTAACATCCGCTTTTCGATTTCGACGAGGTAAAAATCACCGTACAGGTTCAGGTGTTCGAGGCATTCGAGGATACTCCATTGGCCTGCTTCCGGCCGCCAATTGAGGGTCTCAACCGGAAGCGAACGGAGCCGTTCTGCGGCCGAACGGACGGATTCAGTACGTTGTTGGAGATCGGCAAGGAGGTCGGTGCGGGAGATGTTCATGTTGTTCTTTTTTTCAAATATCCCCGCTTTCCCCGCCAAAATCATTGATTGGAATCAAGAATTTCGAATTCGGCTGAGCGTTTCCGGGGTCATGCGCAGGTAGGCAGCGATGTATTTGGCGGGAACTTCCTGGAAAAGCTGGGGACTCCGTTTTTGGACCCGGCGCACCCGCTCCACCGGGGAATGAGTCAAAAGGTCATTTTCCCGCTCCATCATCTGCAATACAAACCACTCCAATACCGCATTGTACTGGCGCAATCGGGTCTCATTTTCCCGGGCATACTCAAAATAATCCTGCCGCCGGATGGCCTGGACCTTGGTCTTGCGGATCGCCTGGATATAGTATTCGGAGGGAGATTGGTCGTAAAAAGACCGGAGAGAGGTCATCAAGGAGTTTTTGTAGCCAAAGCGAATGGTTTGCTCTTCGAATTCGGTGACGTATACGACCCGCAACGCGCCACTTTCCACAAAGTACATGTAGTTCTCGATCTCCCCGATGCGGGTCAGGTATTCATTCCGGGAAAGGGTCCGGGTCGTCCACAGGTCGGTTTGGGCACGAATCCCATCGATGAAGGCTTGGGGCGATTCCATGCTGGAAGTTCGGGGAGTCAGGGCAAATAAAAAAGGCGGTCTTGCGACCGCCTCTATATTGTTAGGGGGATATACTTACACTTTCTCTTTGGTGGCTTCTGCTTGCTTTTCCTCAGCGGGGCCAAACAAGTAGTCCAGACGCTCGTCGATTTCAACGGCGTATTTACCCGTGATCAGGTCCATGGGCAGATCGTAAGCATCGAACTTGAGGCCCAGGTCGTGGGCGTAAGACAAGATCGCGATCAGCGGCAACATGGTTTCGATCTGGTTGTGGGTATTGAAGGCTTCCCGGAATTCCATGATTTCCTTGAGCATCACGTGCAGCTTGGCTTCATTGCGCTCGAGGACCGGACGCCACAACGGAACATAAGAGTTGTAGTGGGCCGCGAAGGCCATGGGAATTTTCGTCAGGACCTCTTCCGAGCGACGGAGGAAAATCGGCATCTGCGGAGTTTCCAGCTGGCGGAGGAAGTGGTAATAGATCGTGCGGAACTCATCGAAGATGTTGTTCTGCATGAACTGACGGGTATAGGGAAGGATACGGAAGTCGGACTGAAGGTGACGGGAACGGCAAATGATCCCGAAGTAATAGCCCATTTCCCAGACCTTGTGGCTGCGACGGGGCAGTGTATAGACGTCCAGTTCTTCGTGGGTGCTACCGAGGGGCATCTCAATGGTTCCGGTCTCTTGCGCATACATGTGCGCTTCGAGGCGGTAAGCCTGCTGGATGAGCTGAAGGGCTGCTTCAACTTTCTGGAGATCGACGCCAGAATATTCCTGTGCTTCTAATACGTAGTCGGTACTGAGGGCGATGAGATAATCCAATTCGGGGTTACCATCGATGACCCGGGTGATTTGGCCAGGGATACGTTCCTCTTCCAGTCTCTGCAGCCGGAGGTCGGTCTTAACCTCAGCGACTTTCCCTGCTTTTTGGTTTAGTTGGGTACTCATGGATTGATTCTAAAAAAAAGATGGTGTAAGGGACTCTGCTGTCTTGATGATGTAATATAAATATTTCCACAAAAAATGCTGGGCGGGTTACAGTGAATTCTAATATTTATTTAGTTAATGGTCCATATCCATAAGTATTCAATTTGTATCCATATGGCCGATATTCTAATATTTTCTCCTTCTATCCTTATTACTTTTGTCTTTTCCACAATCCCCAAAAAGTGTGCTGGAAATTATGCTAACGCTTGTCAGGAAAGCAGGGAAAAGTGATGCTTTTTTCGAGAAAATAAAGCGTTTGTCCCCCACCTCTATTTTACCAATCTACTGACAGGCAAAGGTTTGAAAGGGGTAAAAAGAAAATTTCCTTGCCCCGGACCAGGCCCGAAGCAAGGAAATACAGATTTAAGTTGAATCAACCTTGACGCAAGGCTTCTTTGATGACTTCCTCTACGGTCAGGTCGCCCTCGGACTTATTCAATATGCCGTCGACCCGCTTTTCCATTGCCGATTTGGGGAGTCCCAGGCTGGTCAGCGCGGCAATCGCCTCGCCCCGAACCGCACTCGCTCCGCTCGCAGCGGCTCCGTCTTCCGTCACCAACTTGCCTTTCAGTTCCAGGATGATCCGGCCGGCAGTTTTCGCCCCGATGCCCTTGATGCGCTTCAACGCCGTGACATCTTCGGTCTCGATGGTTTGAAACAATTCCTTGGGCGTGGTGCTCGACAAGATGGTCAGGGCGGTATTCCCCCCCACCCCGCTGATCGAAATCAACTGCTGAAACAGCCGTTTTTCGCTCATTTCGAGGAATCCGTACAGCTCGTGGGCATCGTCTTTGATCATCAGATGGGTATGCAACTTCACACTTTCCTCCTTCAAATTGGAGTAGGTATTCAGCGACACCTTGATCTGGTAGCCGATGCCATTGGCTTCGACGATGACGTAGGCCGGGTCCTTGTAGGCCAGTTTTCCCGATACAAACGCAATCACGAGCGGCTCTCCTTTGCGTGGGTTTGGGCATTGACGACCGCGATGGCGGCAATGTTCACAATTTCCCGGACGGTGCTGCCCAATTGCAGGATGTGGACCGGCTTTTTCATGCCCAACAGGATCGGGCCAATGACCTCGGCTTCACCGAGCTGGTTCATCATCTTATAAGCGATGTTGCCTGCCATAAGGTTCGGGAAAATGAAGGTATTCGCGCCCTTTTTGCCCGCCAGCGGGCTGAAATTGTAATTGTTGTTCAGGATGGCCGGGCTGACCGCCACGTTCGCCTGGATGTCCCCGTCGACGATCATCTCCGGGTATTCCTCCCGCAAAATCCGCGTCGCCTCGATCACCCGCTTCGTCTCGTCGTCGATGTTCGAACCAAAGTTCGAGTAGGACAGCATCGCAATCCGGGGTTCGATGTTGAATTGCTCGACGGCGTCGTGAACCATCTTGGCAATGGCCGCAAGGTCCTTGGCGTCCGGCGTTTTGTTCACGGTGGTATCGGCAAAGAAGAAGGGACCGCGCTTGGTGCGGACGATGTGCATCCCCGCCACCACCGGCGTATCGGGCGCCCGCCCGATCACATGCAGTGCGGGCCGCAGGGCATTCGGATAGTTCTTCGTAATCCCCGAAACGAAGGCATCTGCTTCGCCATTTTCGACCATCATGGTCCCGAAATAGGTGCGCTCCCGCATCAGTTTCCGTGCGTCGTGCAGCGTAATGCCTTTGCGCTGGCGCTTCTCGAACAGGACTTTTCCGTATTCAATACGGGTGGCCCGCTCTTTCATCGGATCGATGATCGGCGAATCGCCCAGGTCCAGGTTGTGCTCCTCGATCAATTCCTTGATCGTGTCAACATTGCCGAGCAGAATCGGCTTGGCAATCCCTTCTTCGCGCAGGATCTGGGCAGCTTTCAGGACTTTGAAGGTATCCGCATCGCCAAATACGACCCGCTTGGGGTCTTTTTGGGCCTTTTCGATGATCTTCCGGGTCAGGGCCTGGCTCGGCCCAATCCGTTCCTGCAATTCGATGCGGTAGGCGTCGAAATCTTCGATGGGCTTGCGGGCCACGCCGCTGTCCATGGCCGCCTTGGCGACGGCACAGCTGATCCGCGTGATCAGACGGGGGTCCAGCGGCTTGGGAATGAGGTACTCCCGGCCGAAGGAGATGTCACGGGTTTCGTAGGCCGCCATGACGTCCTCGGGGACAGGTTCATGCGCCAACTCCGCGATGGCCTTGGCGGAGGCGATTTTCATCGCCTCGTTGATCGTGGTGGCCCGAACGTCGAGGGCCCCGCGGAAGATATAGGGAAAGCCCAGGGCATTGTTGACCTGGTTGGGGAAATCGGATCGGCCGGTCGCCATGATGGCGTCGGGACGGGCTTCCATGGCCAGGTCCCAGGTAATTTCCGGATCGGGGTTCGCGAGGGCGAGCACGATGGGGCGGTCGGCCATTTTCTTCAACATCTCCGGCGACACTACATTTCCCTGCGACAATCCCAGCATCACATCGGCGTCTTCAAACACGTCTTCCAGCTCAATATTCCCGGGATGCACCGCGAATTTGGCCTTGTATTTATTGACCCGCTCCCGTCCTTCGTAGATCAGGCCGCGGCTGTCGTACATGTAGATGTTTTCCAGCTTTACACCCATCTCCACGTACAGGTTGGCGCAGGCAATGGCGGCGGCACCAGCACCAATACAGACCACTTTGATGTCCGCGAAGTCTTTTTCCGCGATGAGCATACCGTTGATAAGGGCAGCTGCCGAGATGATGGCCGTTCCGTGCTGGTCGTCGTGCATGACCGGAATGTTCAATTCCTCGACCAGGCGGCGCTCGATTTCGAAGCTCTCCGGTGCCTTGACATCTTCGATGTTGATGCCACCAAAGGTGGGCTCGAGGGCCTTGGCCACCGCCACGAATTCTTCGACGGTCACGGCATTGATTTCGATGTCGAAGACATCAATTCCCGCAAATTTCTTGAACAGGACTCCTTTTCCCTCCATGACCGGTTTGGAAGCCTCGGGACCAAGATTTCCCAATCCCAGCACAGCGGTTCCATTGGTCAGAACTGCGACGAGGTTTTCACGGGCCGTGTATTCGTATACGAGATCGACGTTTTCAGCAATCTCGATACACGGCTCGGCCACACCCGGCGAATAGGCCAGGGAGAGGTCGCGTTGGGTAGAAACGGGTTTGGTAGGGCTGATTTCAACCTTGCCTTTGGGGTGCCGACGGTGGTACTCCAGGGCATCTTCTTTGCGGATACTCATGCTGCGAAAATACACAATCCGGCTTCACCTCCGCGGAGAAGTTATGGGTAGGCTAATAAAAAGGGAGATTAGTTCTGGCGAAGTTCCTGGTCGGTATTTCCTTCGGCCTTGGTGGAGTTCTCTTCTTCCAGATCCTCCAGGGGGTTCGGCTTTTTGTAGCGGGGGAGTTTGACCCGGTCACTTACAATAAAGGCGTCGGGGAAAATCTGACGGACCATGGCCACTTCGCGCATGGCGGCATTGCGGGAGAGGAAATCACCGATGCGGACCCGGAAATGTGGTGGGTTCCACATTTGATAGACGTTGAAATCGTCGTCGTCAAATACTTCGATGAAATCAGCTTTGGCATCGTTGGCGGATTCCAGGCTGCTTCCCGCGTAGATTTGAATCCGGAAGCCTTCGGCCTCCTTGAGGGCATTGTTTTGACGGAGATGGATGTCCACCAAGGTCCACAGCTCCGGCTGGGCGTGGTAGGTGATTCCAACGGAATCTGAATCCATTTCCATGGTGGGCAGATCGTCCATGGCCAAGGGATCAATCCCCATGCTCGTCCCCTCATTGGTCTCGACGGTGGGCATCTCAAAATCGCTGACTACCCGGTACCGGGAAATGGGCTCTTTTTCATTTTGCCCCATTGCCGCACTACCCAGGATCACCAGCATGGCTCCCAGCCCCCAAAAACGAATATATCGTGTCATCAGCTTCATCAAGTCTCAGATTCAATCACAAAGGTAATACTTTGTCTGTGAAGTACCTATTTCTCAAATGTTCGTTGCCAAGTGGGCATTCACTTATACGACGAAGGGCGGCTGGGGTTTATTGTGTCGGTCCCAACATTGCCCGTCCCCCCTTTTCCACCCAAATTTTATTATTCAAACCCGAATTCAGATTCCTGTTGTAAATTCGGAGCATCAAACGCGAAGTTCCATACCACCGCTCCCTGATCGGCGACCCCGAAATTGAAGCGGTCATTGCGACCTTGAAATCGGGCTGGCTGACCGTGGGGCCCCGCACCACGGCCTTCGAAGAAGCCTTTTCGCAGCTGAAGCAAGACGCTCCCTGCGTCGCCGTCAACAGCTGCACCGCCGGCATTTTCCTGGCCCTTCGTTCCCTCGATTTACAACCCGGAGACGAGGTCATCACCACCCCCATGACCTTCGTGTCGACCGCGAATTCCATTGTCCACGCGGGTGGCCGCGTGGTCTTCGCCGACATCGAGTCGGAGAGCATGAACATCGATCCGGCCCAAATTGAGCGCAAGATTTCGCCGAACACCCGGGCCATTCTGCCCGTCCACATTGGCGGAAACCCCTGCGACATGGAGGCCATCACCCAGCTCGCGGAGCAATACGGCCTCGAAATCATCGAGGACTGCGCCCACGCCATCGAAGGCGAGTTCGAGGGAAAACCGCTCGGCACCTTTGGCCACGCGGGCAGCTTTTCCTTTTACCCCACTAAAAACATCACCACCGGAGAAGGCGGGATGGTTACGTGCCGCGACGAAGACATCGCCAAAACGATCCGCTTGCTCAGCCGCCACGGCCTGGACAAGGGGACCTTTGAGCGGACGCAAGTCGAAGGTCAGCCCTTGTACGATGTGGTCATGCCGGGGTACAAACTGAACCTGACGGACCTTCAGGCCGCCCTGGGATTGGAGCAGCTGAAGCGGCTCGACGAGATGTATGCGCGCCGGGTGGAACTCCGGCGGATGTACGAAGTGGCCTTGGAACAGGAAAGCGCCGTCCAGATTATTAGACAGAATCCCCGGGGGAAATCGGCCCTGCATTTATTTTTGATCCTGTTGGACCCGGACCAACTGACCATCTCCCGCGATGCCTTCCTCCGGGAAGCACGCAACCGGGGGGTCGAATTGTCCGTGAACTATACGCCCATTCACCTTTTTTCGTGGTACAGAAATCAATTTTGCGGAGTTCCCGGCCAATATCCGCACGCAGAATACTGCGGAGCGAACGTCGTCAGCCTGCCCTTTTATCCGACCCTTTCGGATGAAGATGTGGCCTACGTCACCGAGGTTATTTTGGATTTATTGGCACAGCACAAACGTTAATTGTATTTTTAGCACGGTTTTTGAAATTCGTTTGGACAACTATTGATCAACGCAGCCCTCATTCATTTACCGACGAAAAAAGGAAAACACTATGCGAAAGCTCACGCTTCCCCTCGCCATGCTCACCTTAGTGGTGACCATTTCAGCCTGTAAATCCGGCCGAAAGGCGCTCGAAAAGGGACAATACTACCAAGCCGTCCTCCAGGCGGTGGAACGACTTCGGAAGGATCCGGACAACAAAAATGCGAAAGCGACCCTCCACGATGGATACCGCCTCGCCAAGGATTACCACGAAGAGTTGGCCCGGCAGGCCCGGACTTCGGCCGATCCCTACAAGTTTGAGACGGCCTTCAACCAATACCGCATTCTCAACAACCTGAACGACGAAATCCAACGCTGTCCGGCATGCCGGCCGCTGGCCAAAGGTGCCCGTTCTTACCGGAACGAAATGGACGATATGAGCCTCAAAGCCGCTGAAGCCCGCTACGCGATGGGCGAACAGGCGATGGCCATGCAAAATCGGGAAAAAGCCAAGGAAGCCTATAACCACTACCAGGTCGCCAACAGCTACCAGAAAAATTTCCGGGATGTCAATGTTAAAATCGATGAAGCCCGCTGGGCAGCGACACTCAAGGTCGTGGTAGAACCCATTCCCATGCATTCCCGCGCCATGGAGCTCAGCAACGATTTCTTCCAGGGCCAGATCGACGAATACCTCGCCAATGCCCGGATCAGCCCCTTTGTGGCCTTCATGACTCCGCGCGAAATCCAACAAAACCAGCTCAATCCCGACCACATTGTAGAATTGATGTTCGACGATTTTGTGGTGGGACAGCATTTTGTGAAGGAAACCGTGGAAAAAGTCAGCCGGGACTCGGTCAAAATCGGCTATACCGATAAAACCCGGGAGGTGCCGATCTACGGAACGGTCACCGCCACCCTCCGCCACTTCCACAAGGAAGTCGTCTCGTCCGGCCTGCTCAATTTCCGCATCCTCGACGGACGCACCCAGCGGGTCATTGTCCACGACAAATTCCCCGGCACCCACGTTTGGGGCTGCGATTGGGGTTCCTTCAATGGCGACGAGCGCGCCCTCTCCGCCAAGCAATTGCGCATGGTCAACGGACGCGAACTGATGCCGCCACCACCCCAGCAACTGTTCGTGGAGTTCACAAAACCGATCTACGATCAACTGACCACTCGAATCAACACCTTCTATCGGAATTATTGACGAGTGTTGATTTCCTGAAAATCGAAGCAGGCAAAATCTTTCTACATTGAGGTTTTGCCTGCTTTTTATTTGTTCAAACCTGATGCAAAGAATCGCCATATTCATGGGCGGCAAGTCCGCCGAGCACGAAATCTCACTGATTTCGGCCCTCAATATCCTGCTCTCCCTCGACCGGGAGCGGTTTGAACCCCTGTTGATCGGGATCGACAAGGAGGGAAAATGGTGGCTCCAGGATGAACAGCGCCTCCGCGAGCAGCCAATGGACCCCAAACAGATCCAATTGCCCGATACCGACCGTCCGGTGGCCGTGGTCCCGGGAGCGTCCGCCCCGCATTTCATCGACCTGTCGACGGGAAAGCCCCTGCCGGAACCTGTAGCCGTATTTGCGATTCTGCACGGCCCCAACGGTGAGGATGGGTCGATCCAAGGCCTCTTGCAGCACCTCCACCTGCCCTACGTGGGGCCCGACTTGTTGGGCTCGGCGGTGTGCATGGACAAGGACGTGGCCAAGCGCCTGATGACCGAAGCCGGCATTCCCAATGCGGCGTTTCGTACGTTCCGCGCCTGGGAGCAGGCGCAGATTTCGTTTGAGGACCTGACCCAGGCCCTGCAACCGCCTTTGTTCGTGAAACCGGCGCGGATGGGCTCATCCGTGGGCATTTCCAAGGTGCAGAATGCAGCGGAACTGAAAGCGGCAGTGGAACTGGCCTTTCGTTTCGATCGGAAAATCGTGATCGAGGAGGGGATTGTGGGCCGGGAAATTGAGGTGGCGGTGTTGGGAAATGAGGATCCCAAGGCTTCGGTGATCGGGGAAATTGTGCCGGAAGTCGATTTCTACGATTACGAGAGCAAGTATGTCTCGGCGGATGGCGCCACGCTATTGCTGCCGGCTCCGGACATGGACGAAGCCACGATCCAACGGGTTCGGGAGGCCGCGATCCATGCCTACCAAACGCTGGAATGCGAAGGGCTGTCCCGGGTGGACTATTTCTTGTGTGAGGATGGGAGTTTGATGCTGAATGAAATCAATACCCTGCCGGGATTCACCAAAATCAGCATGTACCCCAGCTTGTGGGGGCTCACCGGAATTCCTTATTCCGACCTGATCACGCAACTCATCGAGTTGGCGATCGACCGTCAGCGCGCTTTGGACGCGCTGCAAGTCAGCCAGTGATCATTCCAGGACAATCTTGACGTCGTGCTCCTTCTTCCGCCCATTGGAAGTCGTATAGTACAGGGTCGCCGATCCCTTGGCCTTTTTATTTCCCGTCCGCACTTCCAGGTCCAATTGTCCCCGGTGATTGGCGTAAAAGACCTTCTTTTTCAGGTTGATGCCGCCCTTCTTCATGTGAAGGGAAACCGGGCTCCCGGGCGCTAGGTGTCGCACCTGAATGTCCAATGTGTCCTTGCGCGAAAAGGTATACGCCTCCTCCAATTTCACGTCCTCCCCTTCCAAACGGATTTTCACTTCATCCATTTTTCCCGCCGCAATGTCCCAGGCATCTCCTCCATTTTCATCCACCACCTCTTCGTCCTCGTCATCTTCAAACCAATCGCTCTGGGCGGGGAGCTGGGAAAAGGAAAAGGCCGAACACAGCAGGGCCAACAACCAAATTTTTCGGATCTTCATAGAAATAGCTTTTTAGAAAATTACAGAAAACGGGGCAAAAACCGGGCCAGAGTGGGCAAAAATAAAACGACCCCACCGAGGTGAGGCCGCTGGTATCGTTTGGACTTCCTTTTATTCCTTGGAAGCCTTTTTCTGCAAATAATATCCGATGCTTCCCTGGAGGTAAATGTTCCGCACGGGGGAATCCACCTGGGCGTAATCCCGCTGGTAAATCGACCCCAGGCCTACGGTCGCCCGCAGATCAAAGAAGATATTGTCGCAGCGGTACTCACTTCCGGCAACGACGCCGTAGTCCCACGGGAACAGGAATTCAGTTTGGTCGAAGGGCTCATCTTCCCGAAAGCCAAATCCGGTTCCCAATTGCACATCGGCCAATCCGGTATTGTCTCCCATCAACAAATAGGCTCCGTACAGCCCCCCGTACACGGCAAAATGCTCCGAGGTCAGGTAGCGGAAGGTCACCGGCACTTCCAGGTAATGGTTGCGGAACCGGCCTTCGACCACCGCACTGAAGTCGGCGGGAAATGGCAGGCTGCCCACCCCGGGAATGTACTGGTAGATGATCGTGTCTCCACTGAAAGGGCTCGCAAAGGTCGCGGCCTTCAGCGAAAACAGGGCTTCCGCCTGGATTTGCATCTTTTCATTGGGGAGGTTGAAGCGGAAGAACATGCCCTTCAGTCCGGTCACGCCCGGAGAGCCACTGGCCCCCTCGGTCGGTTCGGTCACAGGAGAACCCACATTCAGCCCCACCTTGAACCCCACCCCATCAAACTGGGCTTGGGCGGGCAGGAACCAGGCCGCCAGGAACAGGAGGCCAAGTAGTTTGGGAAACTTCATAGTGTCTTATTGAACGAGGAAAGTGCCCGAAACGACGTTGGCTTCGGGAGAGCGGACCACGTAGTGGTAAGTGCCCCGGGGCAGATCTTGCACCTCAATGCGGGCGTAGTCCTGCTGGAGGTCCACGGTCCGGACCATTTGTCCGGTGACGGCGTAGATGTCTACCACGGCATTCTTGACCGGCTCTTCCAGGCGCAGGTCGACGAATTCGGAGGCCGGGTTCGGATAAACCGTCGCGCCAATCTCAGCCATAAGAACCTGCGGAATGCCCGTGGCGGTCGTCAATTCCAACTCATCTACGATGAGGGTATTTCCGGGTTGGCCCTGGAAAGATTCGCCGGCTGCACTGCTGGCGAAGACGATGGAGATGGAATCGGGATCGTCGGAGCTCTTGTAGTCAAAGGGAATGTCCCACTGGGTATAGGTGGCGACGGTTTGATCCGGGAACATGCCCGCGAAGCCAATGGTGTCGCGGCCGGAGCCATTCCACTTGTGGAGCCAGGCGTAGATGGAGCAGGAGTCGCCCTGGACGGAGGTGAACTTGTACCAGCCACGGAAGCTGCCGGGACGACCAGTATAAGGAGTACCCCGCAGGAGGTTGTTGGGCGGGGTGGCCTGGGCGTCAAATTCGCCGGTGGAGAGGGTTCCGGTCACGAGGAGGTTCAGGAGGGGAATCTCGTCGGTCACAATCTGGGCCGCGTAGGCGCCGGAGTGGGCATCGGGAGTTTTGGTGGTCGTCACCGGGTAGAGCCCGCTGAGCTGGACGACCTTGTTCGCGGTGGCCCATACGCCTCCGGAGGGTTCTTCGTAATCGCCAAAGTTATCCCACTGGTCGAGACTCAGGTTGGGGATCGTTTGGGCGGTGAGGGACAGGGCAAAAAATGCAAAGGGAATGCAGAGTAATTTTTTAATCATATCCAGACCAATTCGTTGTCATTAAAGAGTGCGAAAAGATCGGGATAATTGGGTAAATATCAAATTACAGGGCCGCCAGAGGGGAAATGTTGGGTTTTGGGAGGTGAAAAATGCGGCTGAAACCGAAGGTGTCTCCCAATTATCCGGTACTTTTTTCGTCCCCTTCCTCCTCCATCCATTCCCCCGTAAAGCGTCGTCTATTTTCCTAAAAACCTGTATTCGAGGGGTCAGGAGGCTTTGTTTGGGAGTAAAATAAATCCTAGATTTGACAAATAACCCAACCTACTACCAGGAAAATGAAGGGAAAGTTCTTCTCCATCGCACTTGTTATTGTTGCCGCATTGATCACGACCGCACCCCTGAAAGCTCAGGAAGGTCTCAAGCTCGGTTTTGTGGCCCTGCCCCAAACCACCTGGATGCTGAACCAACAGGACATTGAAGCCCCCCAGGACGAGTTTACCTTTAAGACGACCTACGGAATGGCCGCCGGTCCTACCTTCGGCTACAATTTCAACGATTACTTTGGATTTCGCCTGAACGCCCTTTACAGCGCGCAGGGCCAGCGGTACACTTCGATCAACGCGAACGAAGACCTGGTGACCCATACCCGCCGCCTCAACTACCTGAAGACTCCCCTTTTCGTCAGCGTCAACACCGGCACCGAGTTCCGCAAATTTGTATTCTCCTTTGCCGCAGGTTACCAAGCCAATTTCCTGATTGGTGCCCGGTACAGCAATGACGACCAGAGCTATACGCCCGATCAAGGCCTCTTCGACAACGTGACCGATTATCCGACGACCTACAACCGGTACAGCTGGATCGACCACGGCCCCGTCGTTGACTTCGGCCTGGACATCAAGCTCACCTACAGCGTATTTGCCAATATCCACCTCCGCGCCGATTACAGCATCACCGACGCCGAGGACAAAAACGCTTCCTATAAGTTCTGGACCAATGGCATCCCCGAAGACGTCACTTTCTACCCGACCGATCGCGGCATGACCAACAACCTGAACGCCGGTGTGGCCTTTGGGTTGACCTATACCTTCTCCAGCTACTGATCCCCGGATCACGTATGAATTCCCAGCGCAAGCGACTTCTTCTCATTTATACCGGTGGCACCATCGGGATGATCCAAAGTGAGGAAGGCACCTATATTCCCTTTGATTTTGGGGCCATCAAGGAACAGTTTCCGGAACTGGACAAGCTGGCTTGTGACATTGAGGTCACCAGCTATACCTCGCCCATGGATTCGTCCAATATCGGGCCGAAAGAATGGCTGGAAATTGCGAATGCAATCCAACGGGAATACCAAAACTTCGATGGCTTCGTCGTGCTACATGGGTCCGATACCATGGCGTATACCGGCTCGGCCCTGTCGTTTATTCTGGAAGGACTCGCCAAGCCCGTCATCCTGACCGGCGCCCAACTCCCCATCAATGAGATCCGGACCGACGCCCACGAGAACCTGATCACCGCGATCGAGATCGCGTCCCATCCGGATGCGCCCATCCGGGAAGTCGGCATCTACTTTGAATACAAGCTCCTCCGCGCCAACCGCGCCAAGAAAGTCCATGCGGACGTCTTCTCGGCCTTTGACTCGCCCAATTTTGGCCCGCTCGTCGAAGCTGGCGTCCATTTGCGCTACCGCCACCCCACCCCCAAGGACGCGTACATCAATTCCTTCTTCCAGGTCCAAAAGAAACTAGAAGTGAACATCGGCAATGCGCGCTTTTATCCGGGCCTTTCGGTGGATGCCCTGCGGAGCATTTTCCTCCACCCCGAATCCAGGGGCATCATCATGCAGAGCTACGGGACGGGGAATGTCCCGACCGATCCCGACTTGATCGATTTGTTGAAGGAAAGTACCAGTCAGGGAAAAGTGATCCTGAACATCACCCAATGCAATGGCGGCTTTGTCGAGCAGGGACGCTATTCGACGAGCAAGGCGCTGAACGAAAGTGGGGTATTGGGTGGGGGCGACATGACTTTTGAGGCGGCGCTGACCAAAATGATGTACCTGATGGGCAAGTACGATGACCTGGACAAGGTACGCTACTACCTCGTGCGGAACATCCGCGGAGAGATGACCGCGGAGCGGGCCTATACCATCTGATTTCCTACTGCTTTTCGGGCGCCCACGGCGGCACATTTCGGGTCCACTGGATCCGCAAGACCTTGTTTCCGGCATCCGCCGGATCCGGCACAATCTCCATTTCGTAGCAGTGGGAGACCATTTTCCAGGCCTTCATTACTTCCTCTGACGCGTCCCCGTCAAAATCAGCCTCCATGAGCGGTTGCCAGCCCTCAGCCGACCGCTGGGTCAACCGAATATCGTCCAACCACAAGGTTCCCGGCCCCTGTAGACTCGCTCCCAATTCGAAGCGGCCGGGCGCATGGGTTGAATTCGCGAAGCAGGTCACCTCGCTCCAACCGCCTTTGCGGAGGGTATCGCTGCTGTGGGTCGGAATAAAAGCGAAATAGCTCGTGTCAATTTTTTCCCGCAACCAGATCGATCCCTGGGCCAGGTCTCCCGCCACGCTCAACCGAGCTTCCAACCGCACTTCGGCGGTATCGGGGACCTTCACCGGTGAGGCCAACTTGAGCTGGGAGCGGTATTTTTCGATCCATTTCAGATTCCGGGCCGCCGTTGCCTGGGGAACGAAAATCAACCCGTCGAACCAGCTGGGATAGTGGATCAGCCGGGCCATTTTGTCGAGGTATTCCGGCCAGAAAGCGGCGCCGTACGATTGGTAGGCGTATTTCTTCTTGAGAAAGGATTTCACCTTGCTGGAGGGACGTTCGGGGACAAGGTCCATGAAAAAGGGCCGTTCCGACATGCCATCGAGCAGGGTATGCAGGCTCTTTTTGTTCGTATGCTCTACCTCCCAACTGCCAAAGGATCCGTTGGCGTAGGACGCAAATTCACCGGCGCCAAAATCAAAGCCAATGGTGTACATCTCGTCTCCGTACCACTCTTTCAACCAAGCTCCCTGCATCGGGTAAGAAAAATTGCGCTTGGTTTTGACGAGGTGCCCGTTGTGGGCCCAAATCATCATTTTCCCGCCTTCTTCCACAAAATCATTCAGGATGTGGCGGGTATTCGCCGCCATACAGCTGTCCCGGAGCCCCAATTGTCGCTTCCCAAAATTCATTGTGGCCTGCTGGAGCGCACGGGCGTGCATACGGATCTCGATCAATTGCCGGTCGGAACAGTCCTGGCACCAGGTTCCCGCATTCGCCTCAATCGCGGTCGCAACCTGGGTGCCGGTTTCGAACCATGCTTCCTTGATGGCCAGGGGCTGCCGGTAGTAGTGGTCCCCTTGCATGGCCACCAGGTTGTCCTGGTGCTCGTTCAGGAGCGCGGGCTGGTGCTGCGACAGGAACTGCTCGATCTGCCGGGACGCCTCCTGCGTGAATTGCATGTCGAAGCCCAGGAATTGGAGCTGGGTCTCATTGGGGTGGTCAACGTTCCACTGGCGCATCCATTCGATCATCGCCAGGACCTCCTCGGTGTTCCAAACCCAAAAATAAATGGCCTTGAGGCCGCTGCGGGCATCTCCGACGCCATTTTGGACATAGTCGTTGATGATCAGGCACTCGGAGAAGTTCGCCTCGATGGCGAAGGTCCGGAAGCCGCATTCTTCGACCAGGAACCGCAGCATGCGGTGCTTGAGCTGGAAAAACTCCCGCGTTCCGTGGGTGGATTCTCCCATGGCGACGATCCGGCGGTCCTGGAGCAGCGGCTTGAGGGGAAGAAAATCGGCATTGGAGAGGTTGGGGTCAGGTCCTTCGATGGGAAACAGGACTTCCTTGACCGCCGCTTGCTGCTTGGTGGGCTGCGCGAGCAGCATAGAAGAGCAGGTCATCAATAGGACGAAGAGGGTTTGTACATGGCGCATGCTTCAATAAAGGGAAGGAGGTAACAGGTTTGGACGTGGGAGGGGAAAGTCGTATTTTCTGGTAAATCATCCAACTGTTAAAATCATGTCTGAATTCGCCTCTGATGCCCGAGAGGACGCCTCATCGCTTGATGAGGTGAAGGAGTTTCTGGTGCGGTTTCGGGAAAAAGAAAGAGCGCTGGAAGGGTTGCGGTTTGAGCGGGATCAAATGGGATTTGCGGCGTTGCTGAATGGATTTGCCCCCCTTTACCGGCTCTGGAAGCACCACGAGCGGACCCAGGCTTCCAGGTTCGATGTCTTCGGATTGCTGAATTTGAGTCGTTACGAGGAGAAATTTCATACGCCTTTTCTGGCTGCCCTCCTCACTCCTTGGGGCTCCCACGCCCAGGGGGATTTGTTCTACCGGAGCTTCATTGAGGCGGTTTTGCCTGAGAAAGATCATCAGATGTTCGGTCCCTCCCGGCTTTTGAAGACAACATCGGAAAAGAACGCAGGAACCCTGGGACGGATCGACATATTGCTTCACGGCTGCGATCCCGAAAACCCTTTTGCTGTGGTCATCGAGAACAAAATTTACGCTGATGATCAACCCGAACAATTGGTCCGCTACCTCCACTACGCCAAAAAGTGGCTCAATCTGCCCGACGAGCGCATTCGCCTTCTCTATTTGACCATCGAAGGCTCCTCCCCCCACTCCAAAAGTATCAGTTGGAAGGAAAATGAAGAGGAAAAACAGCTGGAAGAGGGAAGGGACTTTCACAACATTTCTTATCGCAAACACATAAAAGGTTGGCTCAACGGTGTGCTACCCCAAGTCCAGGCGCCATTGGTACAAGCCACCCTACAACAATATCTCCGCACCCTCAACAAAATCTAAATGAACGCTTACGAAACAGAAATGTACAAGTTCCTGACCCAGGAGGAGAACTTTCGGAACATGCTTCGGATCATGGACCAGTTTGATTCGATTCGGAAACAATTGATTCGGGATTTCTGGCAGGAAGTGAAAAAAGAATTGGAGGAGAAATGCGAAGGGACTGAGTGGAAGGTACAGTATAATTCCCACAGCCCATTTTCCAATTACTGGGGCCTACAACTGTTTCGGAATAACTGGACCTACAATGATCGCCTGGCGCTGTGCATTGGATGTGAGCCGCTTCACCAATACTGCAATTACGGGGTTTGGATCCAACAGAACAGTGGAATTCCCAAGAAGGATGAATTACGAAAGGCGCTTCGAAGTCACGAGATCGCCAAACAGTTCAAGCAGGACAAAGGCCAGTGGTGGCCCTTCTGGCAACAAGGCCCCATCGATTTCTCGAACCAGCATCACCTGATCCGCCTGATCCCATCAAATCGGGAAAGCCACGTCATGGACTACGTCCAATTGGTTTGGGACCTGAAAACAAACTTGGGGAAGTTCATGGATAAACAGTTCAAACAGCTTACTTAACCTGATATTCCCTCCAATCTCCCCCATTTATTTTCCCCCAACCAACTCTCCCCTCAACCTACAAAAGCATTTTCTGACACTTACACCCTCATATTTTTTTCACATCAAATTACCTTTATGAAACCCTCAACGAAATCAAATCTGTTCACCCAGTCGCTGATGGCAGCCGCCTGCTGCCTGCTCTTATTACTTTCCCTCTCTTGCTCAAGAGAACTGGACGAATCCATTGCAGAAAATCAACCTGCTCCCCAATTGTCCAGCTCGCCGTCCCCGGCCCTGTTGAACCACATGGTGCAATTCATCGGGAGTTCCATCGATGAAAATGCTGTCGAACTCATGCCTTCCATGGCCATCTGGGAACTCGCGGAAACCCCGACCTATGTCCACCAATCGGCCACCAACCAAGGCAAGTTTTGGTTCGTGCCCATCGAACACAATGTCCTGACCACCGGAGCCCGGATCACCTATCGGGTCCCCGCCTCGGTGAAGCCGTTTTACCAGAACGCCGACTTCGTCCTGGTCGCCACCGTGGCCGATGCGACGCATCCCTACAGCCTCGGCGTGCGGGTCGACCAGCAGGCCACCTGCGTCAATGGGGCCTGCGTCACCCGTCCGGCCATCTCAGATGCCACTGCGGCGGCGGCACCAGCAATGTGCAGCGGCGGCGCCAGTTGTAGCCCCGGCAACCACGCCAACTCGGTGAACTCGGCCGGAGATACGGAGTTCAAGCTCTGTCGGCCCCGCCAGTGTTCCATGTCGGGATCGTGCATCACCGCTACCATCCGGGTTCCCAAAAATGTGGCCTGTCCCAGCGACGCCTGCCAAAACGACTCCCAGTGTGGTGGAGGACAAGTCACCTGCTACTACAACAAATGTGAGAAATTGGGCCCCGAAACGATTTGCCAGGGGGTTTCCATCATGGTCGATTCCCAGTCGGATTGCCCTCCGGATGAATGCACCTCTTCTTCCCAGTGCCAGGACAACGGCAATGGAGGCGGGAGCTTTGGAACTATCCTCAGTGATATCCAAGCGGAGTAATCAGCATTAAAAACTTACAAACCCCCGGCCTTCTGAGGAGGCTGGGGGTTTTTCTTTGATGAGAAGGGAAAGAAAAGATGAAATGCGCTCCGCGGCCAATTTCCCTGGCCAAATAACCCTTGTTATACCTGCGTCGCCCGCAACATCTCCCGCTTGCCGGGAGGCCCCGGCAAACGCTCGACTTCGAGCCCCACCGATTGCATCGCACGCCTGACCGCGCCCTTGGCGCAGTAGGTCGTCAGGACGGCGCCGGGCGCCATGAAATCCGCCATGCGCTGGAACATGGCCTCAGTCCACAGTTCCGGCTGCTTGTTCGGCGCGAAAGCGTCGAAATAGACCAGGTCCACCGGCCCCTCCAATTCAAATTCAAAGAAATCAGCCTGGTGTTTGGTCAATGAAAAGGGGCGATTGGAAGCGTTGACAGGTACTTCCCAAGGACTCTGGTGCAGCCATTCGAACCATTTCTCCGCATTCTCTCCCCCCACCAATTCTGGATAGTTCAACTTTTCCGCCTCCTCCCACGCCAAGGGATAGGCTTCCACACCGATATACTCAATCTTGCGCTCCGTCGCCGCCAAAGTCAGCAACGCATTCAATCCCGTCCCAAATCCGATTTCCAAAATCCGTAGAGGTTCCCGAACCGGATCCACCGCCTGCAAGCCCATCTCAATGAAGACATGCTGCGATTCGTTGTAGGCGCCGTGGCGGGAATGGTACTGCTCGTCGAGGGCGGGCACGTACAGGGAATGGCTCCCGTCGCCCGTTTCTACCAGGTGTCGTGTTTCCATCATCTACCTGACAAATTTCAGCGAGCAAAGTTCGGTTCCCACCTCAAATTGGGCTTCGCCGCCGATGATCAGCGGAAAGTTGTCGGGCTGGTGGCCCGCCGGAAAGCCGAAGGCGACGGGATAATCGTAGTCCCGGACGGCTTCCAGGATGATTTCTTCGGCCGTACGGCCGAAGGAGGTCGCATTGTCATTCATGTCGGTCATGCCGCCGATGATCAGGCCGGCCAGGTCCTTCAATTGGCCCGCGCGGCGCAAATGGAGCATCATGCGGTCCAAATGGTACAGGTACTCATCGAGGTCCTCCAAGAACAACAAGGTTCCCTTTGTATTTGTCTCCGTCGCCGTTCCCAGATTGCAGTGGACAATCGACAAATTGCCTCCGACTACCCGAGACCGGGCCGTCCCCGGCCGGTTCAAGGGATACGTTTCCCATTCATAGGTGGGTTGCTCTCCGCGAAGCACCCGCCCCAAAGCCGCCCGGCTCGCCTCGTTCGACGTTTTCCCATCCCAACTCAGGCCCATCGGACCGTGAATCGACGCCACGCCCAAACGATCACAAGCGCTCAGCAAACTCGTGATGTCGCTGAAGCCCATGATCCACTTGGGATACTCCTGGAAGCCCTCGAAAGAGATGCCGTCGATGATGCGTTGGGTGCCATAGCCACCGCGGGCGCACAAAATCGCTTTCAGGCTGGGATCGTCCAGCATGGATTGCAAATCAGAGGCGCGCTCGGCATCCGTACCGGCAAATTGGTGGTCAATGGCATGGAGAAAAGGGCTCAAGACCACCTCAAAGCCCCATTCGCGGAAGGTCTCGACGGCCGCCTCGATTTCGTCGGGGCGGATTTTTCGGGCGGTACTCAGGATGCCGATGCGGTCACCGGGCTTCAGAACAGGGGGATAGATCATGTTATTCAAATGATTCGGTCGGGATTTGGCGGGGATGGAGCTCCCATTGGCGTTCGAGGGGATTGAAGTGGTAGTAGCGGCTGGTCGCAGTCCGCGTATTGAGGACCACGGCCCGGTATTCCACGCCGGAACCGGTGGATTCTACCGCCAAATCAATTTGAAAGGGGCCCGTGGCGGGCAGGGTGACATTTTCCAAATGGGGTGGTTCAGCGCTTTGTTGGGCGAAGAGGGGTTGGACGGAGAGGAAAAACGCCGCCCCGCACAGCAAGACGAAGCCCATCCCCAGACACATGGAGAGGAAGCGACGGGAAAAAGGATCGAGGTGTTTCATAGTCTCAATTTCCAACATTCCCCTTCACTTTTCAAACGCACCCGCTTCCAAGTCAAGCCTTTCCCCTGATTTTGTTCCTGATTTTCCGCACCCCCATTCCGTAGTGCTTTTTCCCGAAAAAAAGTACCTTTATGCCGACTGTGAATTCCGTCCCTGACATATCGGTCATCGTACCCATTCACAACGAGGAGGGCAATATTCCCATCCTCCACGAACGCCTCACCCAAGTTCTTTCGGGAATGGAGGTGAGCTACGAAATCGTATTCGTCAACGACGGAAGCCGCGACCGGTCTCTGGTGCTCCTACGGGACTGCGCCGCCTCGGATCCCTATACCCACTACCTCGACCTCAGCCGCAATTTCGGCCACCAAATTGCCGTCACCGCCGGCCTCGACCACTGTCGCGGCCAGAGCGCGGTCATCATCGACGCGGACCTGCAAGACCCGCCCGAACTGATCATCGACCTGTACCAGCGGCACCAGGAAGGATTCGAAGTCGTATACGCCCGCCGGCGCACTCGCAAAGGCGAATCCTGGCTGAAAAAAGCCACCGCACGCCGGTTTTACAGGCTCATGTCGCGCCTCACCCACATCGACATTCCACTCGATACCGGCGATTTCCGCATCATTGACCGGAAGGTCATCGATGTCCTGAAGGCCATGCCCGAGCAAAACAAGTTCCTGCGGGGCCAGATCAGCTGGACCGGATTCCGGCAGACGGCCATCGAATACGACCGCGACGAGCGCCACGCGGGCAAAACGAGCTATACCTACCGGAAAATGGTCCGCTTTGCCCTCGACGGCATCACGAGTTTTTCGGAA
This sequence comes from uncultured bacterium, assembly GCA_963923035.1. Taxonomy (GTDB): domain Bacteria; phylum Bacteroidota; class Bacteroidia; order J057; family JADKCL01; genus CAWUKT01. Next base: position 117,463 of record CAWUKT010000001.1, on the reverse strand, counting down.
GCTCCCTTGCGCTTCGTCACCTTCCTCGGGTTTACCTGCTCGGGAATCGCCTTTTTGTTGGCCCTGTACGCCTTGGTCAGCTACTTCTTCTTCCAGGAAGAATACGTCCGTGGCTGGGCGTCGACCATGTTGACGGTCTTGTTCATGGGCGGCATTCAGCTGATCGGGATTGGGATCATCGGCGAGTACCTGGCCCGCATCGGGGCCAATGTGCGCAACCGGCCACTCTACGTGGTGGCCGAACAAAGTGATCAGGAGGAGCAGGCATGACCCTACTTCGCCGCGGTTGGAACTGGATTTGGGCGAACCCCGCCAAGACCTTCATTTTTGGGACAGGCCTCTTTTTCATTTTCCTCGTCTCTGTCAGTCAGCAAGTCCGGGACGACAAGGTCCTGAAGGAAGATGTGGTCCAGTACTACGCTTATTTGCCCGCGACCTTCATCTACAATGACCTGACGATGTACTACGCCCACGGAAATGAATTTTTCAGTGACAAGGTGTGGGGGCATGTGACGGTGGAAGGGGCGTTTGTGCAGAAATATACGATGGGCATGGCCCTGATGTACCTGCCGAGCTTCGCGATGGGGCACCTGTCGGCGAGCATCGGGGAGGCTCCGGCGGACGGCTATTCGGCTCCCTACGAATTCTGGATTCAGATAGGGCCGATCATTTACCTGGTCCTGGGCATGTGGTTCCTGCGCAAGGTCTTGCGGCGGTATTTTACCGAATGGACCATTGCCATTACCCTGTTTACCCTCATTTTTGCCACCAACCTCCTCTACTACTCGGTGGCCGCGGGTCCCATGCCGCATACCCACTTGTTTTTCCTGATGAGCCTGTTTTTGTTCCTTACCATCCGCTTCCACGAGTACCCCAAGTGGAGCAATGCGTTGTGGCTGGGACTGGTCGGCGGGCTCATTGTCCTGGTGCGGCCGAACCATCTGATCGTGTGGATGGTACCGGTTCTGTATGATTTGAGCAAAGGAAAATTGGGATTCTGGAAAAAACAGCTGCCGAAGGTCCTGTTGTGGCCGGTCATTGTATTGGTCGTGGTCTCGCCCCAATTGTTCTACTGGAAGACCCTGACCGGCGATTGGATTTTCTATTCCTACGTGGAAGAAGGCTTCTTCTTTGACGATCCCAAGATCGGGGCCCTGTGGTTCAGCTTCCGGAAAGGATGGCTGCTCTATACGCCCGTGATGGTCCTGGGCATCATCGGTCTGTTCTCATTCGGGAGCCATACCCAGAAATGGCGGATTCCGGCCTGGGCCTTTTTCCTGACCTCCACCTATATCTTCGCCTCCTGGTGGGCTTGGTGGTACGGTGGCTCCTTCGGCCAACGCGTCTACATTGATCTGTTCCCGATCCTCGCGATCGGTATGGCCAGCCTCCGCCATACCATTTTCCCCATCAAATGGCTCCACCGGGCATTCATTGGCTTTATTCTCCTCTGCACCCTCCTCAATGGCTTCCAAACCTTCCAATACGTCTCCGGCACCCTCCATTACAACTCCATGACCGCCGAGGCCTACCAAAAAATCTTCCTCCAAAAAACCCGCCCCGCCGACCTGGATGACTTTCTCGAAGCACCGGATGTGGAGAAGGCCATGAAGGGAGATCGGTAGGAAAAACGGTTCCCGAATTCAGGTTCCCGGCAATTGTTATTTATTCGCGGATTCCTTTCCTGTTTCCCCGAACCCACTAACTTTGTAGCGATGAATACCAAGATCGTAGAGGTCGGGGGCATCCAATGTGGATCCGACCAATTGTTCCTGATCTCAGGGCCTTGTGTGATCGAAGAAGAAGCGATCATGATGCGCACGGCGGAGTACCTGAAAGAGTTGACGACCCGGCTCGGCGTTCCCCTCATCTTCAAGTCTTCCTTCATGAAGGACAACCGCAGCTCGCTCTCATACTATACCGGGCCGGGCCTGGACGAGGGCTTGCGGATTCTCCAAAAAATCAAGGAGCAATTTGAGGTTCCCGTCCTGTCGGACGTGCATTTTCCCGAGCAGGTTGCTCCGGCCGGGGAAGTCCTGGACGTCATTCAGATTCCCGCTTACCTGTGCATGCAGAGCACCCTCGCCGTCGAAGCCGCCAAGACCGGCAAGGTCGTCAACATCAAGCACGGCCAGTTCCTGGCCCCTGAGAACATGATGAAGCCGGTCCAGAAGTTCATCGATTCCGGCAATGACAACCTCATTGTGACGGAGCGGGGCTATACCTTCGGCTACAACGACCTCGTTGTCGATCCCCGGAGCTTCTACCACTTGCGCCAGACCGGATTCCCGGTCGTATTTGACATCACCCATTCCATTCGGCGCTACGGCATTCCGAGTGCCGATCCCAAGGGCGGCAACAAAGAATACCTGCCCACCATTGGACGGGCGGGAGTGGCAGCCGGAGTCGACGGAGTGTTCATTGAAACGCATCCCAAACCGGAAGAAGCCAAATGTGATGCCGCTTCCCAGCTGTGCATTTACGATCTCGAAGCCTATCTGCTTCCCCTCATTGAATTCCACAATCTTGAAGTAAAATACCGCGGTTAAACCTATGGAACTCTATCTCGACTCTGTCGATCCCAAAGAAATTGAGGAGGCGTTCAAGTTTGGTACGCTCGCCGGACTGACCACGACGCCGACCTTCCTGCACCGCCACGGTGTGACCGATATCGACGCCAAGCTCCTGGAATTGGCGGAAATGGTTCCGATCCTTCAGGTAGAAGCCCTCGGCAACAACGCCGACGAAATCGTGGCCGAAGCCCAGCGCCAATTGGAGATGGGCCTGAAAAAGGACCGGACGGTCTTCAAGATTCCGGTATCGAACCAGGGCATCATCGCCTGTCGCCGCCTCCGCGACGAGGGCATCATGGTGAACATCCACCTCGTGTACACGCTCCAGCAGGCCTATATGGCGGCGCTGGCCGATGCCACCTATATTTGCCCGCTGGCGGGCCGCTTGCAGGACCAGGGCCACGATGCCATCGCCCTGATCGAGCAATGCGTGGATATGGTCGACCATTACGAATTCAATTCGAAGATCATGTTCTCCTCGGTCCGTTACCCCGAGCACGTCCGCAATGCCCTGAACATTGGCTGCCACACCATCACGGTGCCGTGGAAGGTCATGAAGAACCTGACCAGCAACAATTTCACCACCGTCGGCACAAACCAGTTCGTCGAACATACCCGGCTGGTGACCATGACCGTCGCCGAGGTGATCCGCGATGTCAATCCGACCGTTCACACGGGCCAGGCCATCCTCGACGCCATCGTCGAAATGACCAACTCCGGTGTGGGCGCGACTTCGGTCGTGGGCAGCGAAGGCCAGCTTGTGGGCATCCTGACCGACGGAGACCTCCGTCGCCTCTTGAAATCGGAAGGCAAGCTCGCCGTCGAACGCAGCCTCGCCGACCTCGATTTCAAACTCCCCTACTCCATTGCGGGCTCCGCCAACCTCCTCGAGGCGGTCAACAAGTTCAAGGAAGTCAGCGTTGACAACCTGGTCGTCACCGACGAAGCCAGCAAGCCGATTGGCATGCTCGACATCCAGGACCTCGTGAAGCTCAACGTGATGTAAGCATGGATTTCGTCACGCCATTTCGGGAAGCGGGCGGGGTATTTGCGGTGGAACCAGACGAGTTCCAACGCCGGGCCCTGTCGGTCAAAGCCTTGGTCTTTGATTGGGATGGCGTCTTTCACTCCGGCCGGAAAGGGCCCGCGAATGATTTCGCGGAGGCAGATTCCATGGGCCTGAACATGCTCCGCTTTGGCTATTGGTTGCGGGAAAATAAGATTCCTCCGACGGCCATCATTACCGGCGGCAACAGTCCGGCGGCCATTCGATTTGCCGAACGGGAACGCATCCACGCCGTTTATTCCGGCTTTCTCTACAAAAAAGTTGCCATCACGCATTTTTGCCTCCAGTACCAACTTCAGTTGGAGGAGGTGGCTTTTGCGTTTGATGATATTCTGGACCTTCCGATTGCGGAAGTGGCCGGCCTGCGCTTGCAGGTCCGGTGCGGCGGCAGCCCCTTGTTCCGCGCCTATACCCTCGGGGCCGGGGAGGCGGATTATATCACGGCCCAGGACGGCGGCCACTTCGCCGTGCGCGAGGTCTGTGAACTCCTGTTGGGCGCGTGGGGGCGGTATGCGGATGTGGTGACGTACCGCAAGGACTACGACAAGCGTTACCAGGATTACTTATTCCAAAGACAATCCCGCCAGCCTGACTTTTTCGGGTGGGATGGAAAGGAAATACGGAAAAAGTGATCCAGCGCTCCGTTTACTTCTTTACTGGCCTGTTGGGACTGTTCATTTTCGGCTCCCCTCCCCTTTCATTTTCCCAGGACACCATCTTCTACGACGGCGATACGATTCGGGTGGGCGAGTTGGAGTGGGACATGGAAAAAGACTATCGCGGGCGGGGAGAAATGCTGAGTGAAAACAAAGAGCTTTACGGGGAAAAAATCAAGATTTACCTGCTCTACCATCCGAATCGCATGGTGGACCAAATTCTGTTCGGGTATCTCGAGGGGGAATCCTTCATTCCCCACGGTCCGGCGCGCTTCTACTTTGACAGCGGCCAATTGCTGGGCAAGCGCTATTACCAGGACGGCCTCCTGGAAGGTCCGGCCGAAGATTATTACAAGAATGCCCAGCCCTCGATGCGGACGACCTTCTCCGCCAATCAGCTGGATGGCGAGTTCACTACTTTCTACGAAAATGGGGAGGTCGACCAACAAGGGCACTATGTCCACGATACCATCGTGGGTTTTTTCCGGTCCTATTACAGCAATAAGCAACTGCAATGGGTCGAGTTCTACGACTCCACCGGGATGAAGCAGGGCCGGGATTCCACGTTTTACGAGACGGGAGACCTGGAAAGTGTCTTCGAATTTTCGGAGGATGTGGAAGACGGTACGGCCATTTTCTACCACCGCAACGGGCGGATCTGGAGCAAACGCATTTACCAAAACGGCCTGCTCAAAGAGATTGAATTCACGAAAGACGCCAAGGGCAAGGACCTCGATCCCGGCACTTTTTCCCAGGGCAATGGCTGGGTCAATATTTACAATGATACCGGCGTCTTGCTGGAGCGGGAGAAATTCAAAAATGGCCAATTCGTCAAGGCGAAGCGGATCAAGAAGTGATCAGTAGACCACAATCCGTGCCATGGACCGTTGCCCGGCCTGATCGACGATGACCAGATACACGCCCTGCACCCAATCCTCCGTCGTCCATTTCAATTCCATTTTCCCATCCTCCATCTCCGCCTGCCCCTCTCGAACGATTTTTCCATTCAGGTCCACCAACCTCCACGTACACAATTCCTCCGCCCCGCTTTGGTACAGGACCCGCACTTCCTCGCCATTGGAAACGGGAACGGGATAGACGAGCATATCGGTCTTGATCTCATTGGATTTGACGAGCGCCACGACATTCGACAGGGTGATCGATCCATCGAAATCCATTTGCATCCAGCGGTAGTAATTCACGCCTTCGCGCATGTTGCGGTCCCATAAGGAGTACTTTTTTTGCTCGTCGCTGGCCGTTTCCCCTTCCAGGAACCCAATTTCAGTCCATTCCACCCGGTCCCGGCTCTTCTGCATCGAGAAACCCAGGTTGTTCACTTCGTGGTAGGTATACCACCACAAATAGCCGTGTTCGCCCTCTATGCGCCCCAACAATTCCGATGCTTCCACCACCAGGGGCACGCACGAGATAAAGCCGATCGCAAAGCCGTCGTCGGCGGAGCCATAGAAAGTCGGACAGGGAACGGGACTCGCAAAGAAAACCATCCCTGCGCCGTCCGAAACGCTTCCATCGAAGTAGCCACAAGTATCGGGGTTCTGAAACAATGCCATTTCGCCTCCGTCCGCCAGCCCTCCATCAAAATACCCACAGCTATCCGGGTTGGGGAGAAAAACCATCGCGGCTCCGTCGGTAGAGTCTCCCCAGAAAAACTGGCAGGGATCGGGATTCGGAAAGGACTGGACAATGCCACCACTCCCAGATCCCCCCGTAAACTGGGCTGACAGGCTCCAGGGAACCGAGAACAGCCAGGCGATCAATATGAGATAGCGTGCTCCCATGTCAATCTGCGGTTCGGACGCCCCGACCGCCCATATAATTTAGCCGACTGCTGTTGGCGAAATTGATGTCGTCGCGGTCTGAGATCCGCAAACGGGCCACAGCAGTACTCCAACCGCCGCCTCTACGTCCGGTTCCTGCGACCGGTGTCCAATTGGGCACATCACTGAGTCCTAAGGAGTTCAGCGTACCATCGCCGTGGTTGGGAATATAATTCCGGCCTGTATTGTTGACAATGTGGACCACCCGTTCGGTCATGTTGCCCGACATTTCGCAGACCCCATAATAGGTCGCCCCCAAGGTCCAGCGGTCGCTGGTACCGGAGCCGTTGAAGCCGTTTCGCAACGGCCCCAATACAACATTGTTGTTGAAGTTGGCGATGCCGTGTCCGGGCGGCACGACATTGGCAGAGGCCTCATTCGCGCTTCCATCGGCCGTGATGGTGGTCACATCCACAATAGAGGTCGTTCCCCAGGCGTATTCTCCCGGCACATGCGGCGCTGGTCCCCGGCATACCTTCTCAAATTCCATCTCGGACATGGGACGGAGGGCCGACCAGTCCAGGTACGCGGTCAAATCGGTCCAGCTCATGAAGGAATGCGCCCGATTCCCGGCCGAAGTGGTGATGACGGGCCAGCTGCCCGAGAGGGTATAGCGGTTGGCAATCGTCGAGATGTAACGGTTGTTGGCCTGGGTATTGGTCAGGGTATTGAGGAATTCGGCGTATTGCTGCTGCGAAATCTCGTACTTCATGCAGTAGATGTCGTTGAAGCCTTTGGGAAATGCCTGGGGCACCGTTCCAACGGTGATATTGCTGGCGGCATACAGGTTCGATCCTGAGTTGGAGAGGGTAATGGCATTTTCGCTCGTCACGGTATAGGGAGTGGCAACCACGTTGCCTCTCCGAAATCCGTCGGTCGAGACACCATCTCCCAACTCAAAACTTCCCTCCGGGATATAGACCATTTCTATCCCGAAGACTTTGAAATCGAAGTTTCCGGAGGGAACTCCCGTCAAATGGACACTGACAGAAGTCGGTGCAATATTTCCGACCCCATCCGCATTTCGATACACCCATACCCCCATCTGATCGGAGGTCGTATCGGCCCGGAGAGGCAAAGCCGCCGTGGCCGTGTCCAATTGGGCATGCCCCCACTGATTGGTCGCGCAATCCCGGTATTTCACAAATACCCAAACTGCGTCATAATTGTAAGGGGCGGTGCTGGAAACCCTCCAACTGTTGTTCCAACTGATGTCAAAGCTCAGGTTATTCCCACTCAGGGAGACATTCGCGATTTGCACATTGTTGGCGAAGGAGGACAAAGGAGCAAGTAATGACAGCATGACTGCGGTCAAGCAGAAGCGGAATTGGCGTTTCATTATTTAGTTAACTAGAGGAAAAAATTTGACGATCTCCCCAAAAGAAAAGATTTGAGATGAAAAATAAAATACTCTTTCCGGTTTATTTGTTTTCCCAGCCCCTTGACCAAATACAATTTCCCGATCCTTCAACCCCTAAAAATCACCGCCCCAAACGCTCCTGACATCATTTTTCCCTTCACATCATCTGCCCACAAAAGGTCAAAAAAAAGGGCCACCCAAAAGGCAGCCCTGTGATATTCTAGAGATCTGTTCGATCAATTGCAGCGCAGGAAGAAGATGAAGGTGCCATCAACGGCATCGTCACTGTTCGCGATGACCGGCTTCACAATCTGAAGCTCCAGGTAGTCCAGGGATACGCCATCCGGCACCTGGAAGACCCGGCTGGGCTGAACCGTCCAACGGAAGGTAGACCCATCGCTGCTCATTTGCAGTTCGGGGGTGTTGCCGACCTGGCTCAAGCTGGCCGGACGGTAACGGGTCCCATTGGAGTCATAGGCGCGGGCGTAGACGTACAGGTCGGTTGCATTCTGCATGGAAGGCTTTTCCTCCACCGAGTTGTCGTAAACCAGCGTGAAGATGTCGTCCTGGTTGATGCTGACCGAGTCGTTGGCCACTTCAGGGAAGGAAAAGACCTTCACCGGACCCAACTGAGGCGGATCTACCTCGATCATCAGGTTCTCGGTCTTGAATTCATCACCGGCCGCCGAACAATCGCCGCCGGAACCGCCGTCCTGGGCTTTCACCAGGAAGGAAATGTCATTTTCATAGACATCAGCCGCCGTCACTCCGTAGAAATCCACCGGGGTAAAGGTGATGCTCCACAGGTCCGGGCCTTCGTTCGTCATTTCAAGGGCAGGATTGGAATTGTCCCAATCGCCATTGCCACCAACCGGATCATTCGGCATCCAGGTCCAGATGTACATCGGACCGGGGTTGCCGACCAGCTTGTCGCAGTCGGTCTGGGTCAGGTCCACAAAAATGGTCACGTCAGAGTTCGGATCGATTTCTTCCGGATCCGTATAGACTTTCTGGGCGTTGACAGCTCCAACCGCAGTGAGGAGGAAAGCCGCCAGAATAAGAATATGCTTTTTCATTTTTCTTGCCTCCTTTAGTTGCGGGTGAAATAGTACTGATAGCTGACCGACAAAGCGCCACTGCAGTAGCGGTCCAATTGGAATTGAAGGTCATCCTGGGGACGAATGGTTTGGATCAATTGCACTTCAACCATGTCCGTTCCGTCCATCAAGGTGATTTTCGAAGGGAATTCGTTGTCGTCAAAAGCCCAGCTACCGGAAGCACCCAGGTAATCAATGGTTGTTCCCGGGTCCAGCGTAAAGGTGCTCGCCGCCGCATCGAACGTGATGGAAGCCGGCGTGTCACCGATGAAGTAGCTGGAAATGTCCAGGGAGTTGTCCAGGTTGAGGGTCTTTTGATCGACCTGCATTACCCGGGTCAGGACGAAGGTATCGTTGATGCCTTCCAGCTTGCTGGGCGCATCTTCCAATACGTACTCTTCCTTTTTACAGCCCGCCAATCCCACCAGCACCGCAAGGAACAAGGCCAGTATGATGGATTTATTGTTCATTTTAACTTTTTTTCTGATTCGAATTAAACTAATGAAAACTGGTGAGACTTAACAGCCCTCAGGATTCAATTGAATGTCGGGGTTGCCAGAAAACTCATCATCTGGCAGCTGGACGGCCATGCCGTTGCAATTCCAGGGGTTGCCGTTGATGATGATGGATTCACCGAGCACACCTTGACGCTTGAGGTCCTGGATCCGGTTGCCTTCGCAGACCATTTCCAAACGACGTTCGTCGCGGATCGCCTGGACCAGAACGGCCTGGCTCAGACCGCCCAGCGGAGCGGCCGTCGGGATGGCACGGGAACGGATCATGTTCAGGTCGTCGGTACCGCCCTGGACATCGCCAGTCAAGGCGCGGGACTCCGCGCGGATCAGGATCACCTCGGCGAGGTGGATGATCGGCTGGTTGAAGAAGTCCACGTTGTTGAAACGGGCGGAGAAGACCAACTGATTGGGCTGGCCAGCATCCTGAACGATGTACCAGTTCTGACCGCGGAGGTCAGCGGTATCTACCGTCGCGATGTTGTACAGGTTCTCGGCGATGCGGAGGCCCGGAGGCTGACCACCGTCAGAGCGGTAGTTGCCCTGGAGACCGCTACCGGAGTGGTTCAGGGATCCGGTCGATACCAGTACAAAGATGTTCTCGTTGGTGCCGGCCTGCGAATAGCGGGCCATCACATCGCTGTCCAGGGCAAAGGGACCATTTTCAATGATGTCATTGGCCATGTCCCGGGCGCTGGCGTGGTTGCCTTGCTGGAAGTACACACGGGCCAGGATGGCCTTGGCCGCCCAGCTGGTCGCGTAGTTGTTGTTCTCAGCCGGCAATACCGCAGCAGCTTCCTCCAGGTCAGTGATGACAGCGTCGTACACTTCAGCTACCGTCGACCGGTTCAACTGCTCCTGGGTGGCGCTCAGACGGAGCGGAATCCCCAGGTGAGAGTTGTCAGAGGTAAAGCCGTAGGGCTGGGCAAACATCCGCACGATGTCGAAGTGGGCCAGGGCCCGGATGAACTTGGCTTCGGCGGTGATGCGGTCAATGTCTCCCTGGCTCACGCCGGGTACGATATTGATATTGTCCAGCAGGACATTGCAGCGGTAGATGACCCGGTAAGGTTCGGCCCATACGTCGCGGGTGTCCTGGTTGAAGATGGTCGTGTTGTGCTGGAAATAGGAAAGGTAGTTTCCTTGCAGCAGACGGCCGTCCAGATTGTCGGACATGAGTTCCGAGAGGACCATGTACTTGCCGCCGTAGAAGTTGTCTGAACGGAGGGCGTCGTAGCAGCTGTTCAGCAACAGTTGCAGGTCTTCCGGCGTCTGGAGGGCTTCGGAAGCGGGAATCTCACCTTCCGGCTCAATTTCGAGAAATTTCTCGCAGCTGGTGCTGGTGACGACCAGCAACAAGGCAAAGAGATAGATTAATTGCTTTTTCATTTTCCTTGTCCTCCTAATTAAAATGATACATCTACACCCAAGCTCACAATGCGCTCCTGGGGAGCGGTCAGGTAGGATACGTTCGGGCTGATATTCCGACCCTGGGGACCGTTGTGGTCACGTACCACTTCCGGATCGAGACCCGGGTAGTTGGTGAAGGTCAGGAGGTTCGTACCCATGGCGTAGACGCGCATGCGCTGCACGAAATTCTTCTTTTCAGGATTGAAAGGAACGGTATAGCCAATGGACATGGTCTTCAAACGAGCGTAAGAAGCGTCGTAGAGCCACTGGGTCGTGTTGTAGTTCCAGAAGTTATCGAGGCCGTAGGTAGCAGGGTCAAGGGTCAGGATCGGATAGGCGGCTTCGTCGCCGGGCTGGGTCCAGCGGTCGATCATGTCACGACGCATGTTCCAGTCGACAACTACACCGTTGTAACGCTTGGCGGCGTCGTCGTAGATCTTGCCTCCGTAGGAGAAGGTCCAGAACATGACAACGTCGAAGTTGTTGAATTCAAATTCGTTCCGCAGACCACCTTGGAAGAGGGGCTGAACGTTACCGGCGATGACCCGGTGATCGGTAGACCAATCGAAGGTTTCATTGCCATCGGCGTCGAGGTAGACCGGACGGCCATTGACGGGGTCGATGTGGGAGAAACGAACGAGGAAGTTGACCCCAACCGGTTCGCCTTCCACAACGCGGGTATCACCCGAGCCAGCGAGGGCATCCGGAGGCGTGGTGCCAACGTCGATCACTTTGTTGCTGTTGTGGGCGATGTTCAAGGTCGTCCGCCAGCTGAATTTGCTGGTGGTGATATTGTTCGAGGTAATACCCAATTCGATACCGCGGTTCCGGACCTGGCCTACGTTCTGGAGGAAGGTCGCAAAACCCGTAGAGGTTTGTACGCGGGTGTCGAGCAGTACGTCACGGGATTCCTTGTTGTAGACCGCGAATTCAGCGGTGATCCGGTCATTCAGGAAGCCGACTTCAAATCCGGCATCAATGGTCGTCGTGGTTTCCCAGGAGAGGTCCGGGTTTTCAAGACGGATGGGGAAAATGATGGAGTCGTTGTTGTACTGGATATTGTTGTCGCGGCCGGAGAACGTACCGAAGCGCTGGAAAGAACCAATGTCGGCGTTACCAGTCACCCCGAAGCTGGCTTTCAGCTTGAAGTAGTTGACCACGGTCTTCATCCGCTCACTCCAGAAGTTCTCTTCCGACATGATCCAGCCGGTACCGACGGCGGGGAATACCCCGTAGCGGTTGTTCCGACCAAACTTGGAGGAACCGTCCACCCGAACCGATGCCTTGAAGACATACTTGTCGTCGAGGACGTAATTGACACGACCGAAGGTCGAGATAAAGCTGAACGCATCCCGGGGATTCGTCGTGTTGATGGTATCGGAGCGATCGGTGCCTTCCCAATCCAGGTAGAGGTGAGAAGTCACGTCAGATACTTCCATGTAAGAGCTCTGGGTTTCGCTCATCTGCGCTTCACCACCGGCCATGAAGGACAGGTTGTGCCGCTCGGGCAACATGGTGAAGTCGTAACGGGCGAAGGCGTTGGTGTTCCAGTTCTGAACCCGCGTCATCCAGTTCTTGCCGATGGTCAGGAAGTTGGTCCAAACGCTGTCTTCGAGGAAGCTGTCGTTCAGGTCCATGAAGTCATAGCTACCATTGGCGTTGATGGTCAGGTTCTTGAGGGGCTGGTACTGAAGCTGAACGGTATTGATGGAGCGGGTCTCCACGGAGCGCCAGTCAACGAAGGTACGCTGGGTGACCGGGTTACCGGGACCACCGAAGTTCGTGTTCGGATCTTCAAGACCGTAGTAGGGAAGGGCGGTGGACATGGCGGTACCAATGGACCCGGCCCAAGCCTGGGAAGCGCGGTTGTTCCGGCCGAAGGCCAAAGAGGAAGAGGCGCTTGCCTTGAGGTTCTTGAGGATATTGTAATCGAGGTTCAGACGGCCGGTGTAGCGGCGGTAGCTGTTGCCGATGATATAGGACTCGTTGTCCATGGCGGAGAGGCTGGCAAAAGTCTGGAGCTTTTTGCCCCCCTGACGCAGCGATACGCTGTACTCTTGCTTGATGCCCATCTGGGTCGTCGCATCGTACCAATCGGTATTGCCCTGGGCGAGGGCGGAGTCGATGGTGTAGCCACCGGGCAGGAAGTCGGGGGTACCGACATTGCCGTCGTTTTCCCAGGCTTCGAGGTAGAGCTGGACCCATTCTTCCGTGTTGACGAACTCAGGCAGGCGGGTGGGGCGAGAGCCACCGACCCGGGCGCTGAAGTCAACCTGGGGACGGCCCCGACGGCCGCGCTTGGTGGTAATGAGTACAACACCGTTGGCGCCACGAGAACCATAAATGGCCGCAGCAGCCGCATCCTTCAGGATTTCGATGGACTCGATGTCCTGGGGGTTGATGGCGGCGAGGGGGTTGTTGTTCTGCCCCCCCCGGTCTCCATTGATAAAGGGATCCTGGGTAATCGGAATTCCGTCAACCACGTAAAGCGGGTCGCCACCCGCCGAGATCGAACCGACACCCCGGACACGAATAAGGGCCCCACTACCGGCGGCCCCACTGCCCTGAATGACTTGTACCCCAGCGGCGCGTCCCTGGAGGGCGGCGTCTACACTGGAGGCAGGAATCTCGTTGATTTCTTTGGTTCCAATTTTTGAAATTGATCCGGTCATGTCACGCTTTCTCTCGACCCCATACCCGACAATCACTACATCATCGAGTGATTTGCCTTCCAACCGCATCTTGACCTTGTAATTGTTGGACTCTCCGTCGGAGAGTTCTACGACTTCGCGGGAATCGTTGTAGCCAACGTACCGCACCACGACTACCTGCTCTCCGGCGGGTAGCCCAGAAATTTTAAATTTTCCATCGGCATCGGTATACATACCCTTGCCGGTTCCATCGACCAAAACGGTGGCTCCAACCATGGCCTCTCCGTCTTCGTCCAAGACCTTACCTTCTAGTGTGGCGTTCTGTCCGAACACCAGATTGCCAGCAAAAAGCAGCAACACCAGAACTAAGGCGTTAAACACTCGCTTTTGGATTCGCATAATACAGACTTTATTCGTTGAAGGTGTGTGTGACCCTGCCGGCAATATACTAATAATTTTTTATTAGTGTAGAATTGACACTTAGTCTTCAACCTTTTTGGGGCATTCCATTTCTTATTCGCTGATTCTCATGTGATCGCAGCCAGTTTGATTGACATTTGGTCGGGGGATTGCTAATTTTGATTAAGCCCTATGGAAAAAAATTTGCAGTCAGCTACCGCTGACACGAGTTCTCTGAATGGCCTAATTCCGCATATATCTGTGGACTGTGTCATATTCGGTTTTGATTTTGACCGGCTGAATGTTTTGCTGATCGAAAGGGACAGTCCCGAAGAGCAGGAAGACATCGGTCCGGTGCGGAAGCATGCCTTGCCGGGCAACCTGATTCACGACGATGAGCCGCTGGATGATTCCGCCCGTCGCGTCCTGAATGAGTTGACCAACCTGAAAGATATTTACCTGGAGCAGTTCTTCACATTTGGGGAGCCGAACCGGGTGAAAAATGAATACGACAGCCATTGGTTGCGCGCGACCCGGCAGCAGCCGGAAGCCCGGGTAATCACCGTGGCCTATTATTCATTGGTCAAGCAACAAGATTACCATCCCCAACCTTCCTCCTTTGCGCGGTCGGCGGTTTGGTGCCCGGTCAACGAGGTTCCGGAACTTGCCTTTGACCACAACCTCATTTTCCAGAAGGCGCTGTCCACCCTCCGCAACAAATTGGCGACCCGGCCGATTGGTTTTGAGCTGTTGCCCCGAAAATTCACCTTCGGCCAACTGCAAAAAGTCTACGAAACCATTTTGGGGACGAGCTTTGACAAACGGAATTTCCGGCGCAAGATTTCCAACATGGACATTTTGATTCCATTGGATGAGAAGCAAACCGGGGTCCCGCACAAGCCCGCGCGCTTGTATATGTTCAATGAAAAACGCTACCAGGAACTCCTCGAGACGGATTTGGTGTTTCAGGTATAATTTTTTGCAATTTTTATTAAATCTTCTTTTTCCCGTTCGATACTCCTATGTGAACGGCCCCCTAAGCCCTTCGCTTTTATTTTTTTAACCCAAAAGCGAGCAGAAATGAAAAAGATGATCTCAAACCTCCGTCATACCCTTCCAGTTATTGTATTTACTCTTACCGCAAGTTTGGTATTGGTTGAAAATCTGGTTGCTTAAGGAATTTCTATATCAATCTGCAGCCTTTTCTAGCAACCATTGCTTTAATAGAGCAGACTCGTCGGCGAGAATATCTTCCCTGAATCTTCTCAATTTTGATCCTTTCTTATCTGGATTGCCGTAAACTATCCGTGCAAGCCTAGCAATATTCCTATTGGCATCTCCATACATCTTTCTAAACACCTCTGGAATAGTTTTTCGCCTCAATAATTGACGAAATGCTTCGGAAAAACTCTCCAGAAAAGTTAAGTCCCCAAGTTCAAAAAGGGTTCTCAAGTACATCAATCGACTATCAAGGTTGTAAAAAATATCCTTGTGATCGCTTAAGATCTCATGAAAGAAGGCTTTGGCTTCTTCAAAGTCACCTTGGTAATAGGCCAAATAGCCTCTTGAAAAGTTCTCAGCATTGTTATTGTAATCACTCAAGAGGCGACCTTTAAAGCTCTCGATAAAATCTATGGCTTCTTTGAATTCGCCAATCTGAGCCAGGTTCTGAACTATGTTTTTGAAATGAAATGAGGACAAGCCCTCATTTTCAAACAGTATTCCAGCCTCAATTTGCTTCTGATATATCCCACGGAGTAATTGACGTGATGCAAAACCTCCTCCGCTTAGATTTACCAATCTGATACTTCCATTGATTGCATATTTTCCTATTTCCCGCAATTCATGGGTTAGACCTCCCTTAAATTCTGACAATGCCTGAGAAAATGACTCGTATAAAGCTCTTAATCGACTTTCATCGTCAGGCCTCTCCAGGTTTTCTTTTACAAGTCGATACAATTCCAAAAGGGTTACTGTAGATTTTCTCGCTTCTTTAAGGCTTACGGGATCATCATCTGATTCTCCCACCACCAGCGCCCGGTTCAAGGCCGAGCATTCGAGGCGGAGTTGGGCGAGCTCGGCGAACTCATCCAGGGCTTGGCGAACGTGGGCGCCGGGGACCGAAGTCGTCTGGCGGCCCTTTTCGGGGAGGCGGTTGGCCTGGACTTCGAGGAGACGGTAGGCATGGTAGAGGCGGCGCGGGGATTCAGGGGCACGGTGAAATACCCGTTCGACGGCGGAAAGCGAGAGGTCCAGGAGCTCTTCCTGCTTGCGCTGGTCGAGGTGCTCCAGCACGGCGCCCCACATGTCCAGTGGATTGCGCTCCAAATGATCGATGGCCATGAAACGGTAGAAGAGGCTGACCATCTGGGTATTCAGGCGGGCCATCCGCCGGTAATCAAACTCCTCGCCCGGGAACAATTCGCCAAATACCACCTGTTCTTCCAAATCCTCTTCCCCTTCAGACAACAGGCCCCGCTGCAAACTCCGCAGGTAGCGGAGTGGCGTCTTCTCCCCGACAATAAACTCCGCATCCAGAAAAAGCTCAAATTGCTTTAACTCATTGATATTTAGGGATCTGAGAAGCCGGGTTATTTTCTTATTCTTCATTTTTTGTGATTTCTTCCCCCTCACAATTAAGGATAACGAATGCCAATCTATATCCTTTCAAAGAAGGCGTTCAAGGGGAAAATGAGGGTGTCCCAGGCCGGATTTTGCCGCTTGAAATTACAATTTTATCGAAAAACCGTACACAGAATTCCCACCCGTAACAGCTTTCTTGTGTATCGAACCAACGTGGATTCATTTAATCCCTACCGAATCAGTCATGGATAAAGAAAATCACTTGTTCAATATCCTGGAAGAGTACCGAAGTGCCTGTATTCTCTGGCTCCGCAACAAAGGGGCCTCAGATGAAGATGCCGAAGATTGCGTTCAGGTCGCAATGGCAACGATTCTGAAGAAAGTCAGGGAGGCCAATCACTTTTCCCCCGCGCAGTTTGGGCCGTCATTTCTGTATGACATTGCCAAGAAGCGGCTGTGGGATATTTGGAAAAATAAGAATACGGGCCATTCCCGACTGGACCAGACGCCGGCGGACCTGCTGAGACAGGAAGCCGATTTCTCCCTGGATGTGGACGACCATGAATCCCGGCAAGCCCAACACAAAGCCATCCGGGCCATTTTCGAAAGGTTCAACGCCAAGCGGGGCCAATTTCTCTTCGACTCGCTCATCGAACGGAAGAGTACGGCAACCCTGGCCATCCACTACCAAATGACTGAAGGCTCCGTCATCGCCACGGTATCCAAGCTAAATTCTGAGTTCAGGAAGTGGATCCAAAACCAAGACGCCGCGGAACTCTACTACGACCTGTTCCGCCGCTACCTGATGAGCGGCCACTGGCCCTGGGACCGCCACACCAACGTATGATCACCTATCTTCACATTGTATACTTTCCGATTGAACCAGCAGCCCTCCCTCTCCAGGAGGGTTGTTCCTTTTGAAAAAAAGCCCATTTCCCCCGAAAAAAAACCCGCCCAAAATGTCCGCTTTTCCATTCCACCTTTTCGTCAAGTACTCCCACCAATGCCTTTTCCACGGCCAGAAAGCCTCTTTTTCGACTTTTTAGGGGAAGAAGAGAGGAAAGCGCGGGGAAATGAAGGGAAGTGGGGAAGAAAAAGGAGAAAAAAGTGTACGAACAATTCAGAGTTGGTCCCGCGATATTTAATACATACTCAGAAGATCAAAACTAAAAGAAAGAAAAAGATGAAGCAGCCCCAGGAATTTCCCCCTGTTGCTCTGGATAAATATCAGAAGTCCGATGACCAGGAGCGCACCCGTCGCAGCCTTCCCCATTTGACGACCGAAGAAGCGCTGGCCCAAACCCGATCCTTTCGCGCGATGTTCCGTTTGCTGCCTTCCGCAGGACTCGACCACGCTGGCTTTATGGTCTTTTATGAAGCGCGGGCCTTTGGCATTTCCCTTCAGGTCGTTTCCAGCGAAGAATTGCAGCGGGACCACAGTGAACGCCTGGCCCTTTACCTCGCCTCCGCGGCCCTCGGCGACTACAACCTCCCCCAAGCAGAAACATATTTGAATGGCTCCCACGAGCACTCTGAGCTGACCGCCGTCCTCGCCTACCTGCAAGGCCTGACCGCCCTGCTCAAGGGCCGGGAAAGAGACGCCGAACGTGCTTTTGCCGAATTTGAAGCCCACCGCACGGAACTTCCCCGGGAATTCCAGGCGTGGCAAGAAGAAATTCATTCCTTGTGGAACCCCAGCGGATCCGCCCAGGGATAACAACATCCGAACAAACCTGTTTCTTCATCCTTATTCGCTCCCGGCTTCCTCGCCGGGAGTTTTGCTTTGGGGCCTATTATAAAGGTCAGGATTGGGGTTCGATCCGGAGGAGGAGGGTGCCGCCGGCCCGGTGGATGGCGATGGGGGTTCCTTTTTCGAGCTGTTCGTACAGCTCGGGGGAGACGCGGGTCCATTTGCCGTCCAGTAAAAAGAAGTGGTTTCGGCCGCGGATGGATTTTTGGGCGAGGGGAATTTCCTGAATGGTCTTGGTGCCTTTGCGGAGGCTGCGGCCGAGCCGGAGGGCGAGGCGGCCCAGTCCGAGGCTCGCGGCCAACCCGAGGATCATGCCGCCGAGCCAGGCGAAGCGCACCATGTCGATGGTGGCCTGGGATTGGCCGGCACAAAAGACGGCGAGGGTGGTGATGGCCAACCAGAGTCCGGCCGCGAACAGGAAGCGTGAGCGGACAAAATGCTTTTCTTCGACCAGTAGGGGTTCGGTGCGCATTGGGATAAAACTACGAAAAAGGCGGGAAGCTGTAGAAAAGATGGGGCAACTGAGGACACTTTTCGGCCTTGGACCGGGGAGTGTACAATAATAGTCGGCCCCCTGTACATTATTTTATACGAAATTTTATTTTTTCTTTTTCGCCCCAAAACCGCCCCTCAACCACACCAAGGATCATTTTTCAAAAAATCGTCCTCATTCCACCACATTTTTTTGTTTGGCCCACCCAAGTTTGGCACGGTGATTGCCTCTATGGGAGTGTACTTGAAACACAAGTGAAACCAAGACTGAAAGTCCAAAACTTAAACTCATACCACCATGAAAAAGATTACCAAAACCCCGTTGCTTGCTCTCCTCGCAATCCTTTTTATGGGCACCACCTTCACGAGCTGTATCACTGAGTGCTACGACTGCAACCAGCCTCCTCCGTGTACTTATGGTCCCAATGGCGTTGCCGGCCCCGCTTACTTCGGCCTCGACTGGATCAACGACCAGCCCGATTATGTCTGGACCAACAACGCAGCCATTCCTTCCGTCTTCTACTACGGAGACTACTACAACAGCCGCTCCGGCACCTTTGACCTGTACTACGAAGGTCAATTCATGGACGGATGCTGCCTCGCCGACTACTTCTGGGAAGTACGCTTTGACGTCTGGGTCAACGTTGGCACGACTGGCGGCTGTGGATTCGCTGGCGAAGATGGCCTTCCTTCCTACCTGATGTTGGTCATGGGCCCCTACGGACCTGGTGAGCAGCGCATCAACAAGGACCAGGACGTGAACAAGGCCTGGAATGAAATCTCCCGCACCGACAGCGAGATCGTCCTGCAGCACACCGATGGCGACATCAATGTCCGGGCGACCTACACGAAACTGAACAAAAGCAAGCGCGCTGAACTTGACGCCAGCGATGTCAAGACCGCCAGCACCAGCGCTTCCGGTACTGCCAGCGTGCAGTAAGCATAAAGACTTAATGATTTGAGGTTCTTCTTTTAAAGGAAAAGCCGTCCTTCTCCAGGGCGGCTTTCCTCTTTTTATGAACGTGGATTCTATACTTGGGATCAGGCGATCACCACTTGATCGCTGCCATGATCGTCCTGGAAGGAATCGATCTGGCGGTGCATGACATTGAACCACAACGGGGGGAACAGGGCCAGGATCATCATGCCGGGATAACCGGTGGGCATCTGCGGCGCGCCTTCCATGTGGCGAAGCACCTGGTACTTCCGACCGGCCCTGAAGTGGTGGTCGGAGTGGCGGGAAAGTTCAAACAGCAGCAAGCGACCGACCGGATGGTTGGAGTTCCAGCTGTGGTGGGGCTGGACCCGCTCGTAGCGACCTTCGGCGATCTTGGTACGGGCTAGACCGTAGTGCTCGATATAGTTGACCGTTTCCAGAAGCAAGAAGCCCCCTACGGCGGCCCCCAGGAAAAATAGGACCGAAAGGCTCCCAAAGGTCAACCAGATGGCAGCCAGGATCGATAATTGAACCATTTGGTAAACGAGCATTTCGTTTTTAAGGGAAAAGACCCGCTGTTTTTTCCGGCGCAGGCGATCGCGCTCGAGTCGCCAAGCCGACAAATAGCTATTTACCACGGAGCGAAACCAGAAGGCATACAAGACCTCGTGGCGTCTCGCGGAAGCGGGATCTTCCTCGGTAGAAACCCGGGCGTGGTGTCCCCGGTTGTGCTCGATGAAGAAGTGCATGTACATCGAGGTTGCCAGCAAAATTTTGGCCAGCAACTGCTCAGATTTCTTGTGTCGATGCCCCAATTCGTGGGCCACGTTGATCCCGAAAACGCCGCAGCAAATTCCGGTGGACCAAACGATTCCGGCTATTTCCCACCAAGCCCTATCGGCCTGATTTACAGAAAATAGCATCAACACAACAGCCGCGATTTGAAAAGGCACAACCAAATACAGCAACCAGTCATACAACCGGTCTTTTTTGGCCATGTCCTCCTCTAGTGCGGACAGGTTCTCGGTGTTCGGGCGAAGGAACAATTCCACGAATGGAATGGCCCCAAACGCATAGATCGGGAATGTAAATACCCATGCCCCCTCAGCTATTATTGAAAACAGTCCTATGAGGATTGAGGAGAAAACCATGAGGTACTTTAGCGATTTTACCTGCATGAATAAGACGTTTGTTCATATCAAATATAAGAAGAGCATCCGAAAAATACTAATCATTCAAAAATAGTTTATGTTCATTGGCGTAAATTGCGGCATGGGCAGGAAATCAACCGAAAAGAAGAGAAATCTCAATCCTGAGAAGAGAAGGGAAATCGCCATGGCCTTGATTCCGTCCCTGGAAGGCGGGGGCATCAGCGGCTTGACCATGGATGACATTGCGGCGCGGCTGGGAAAGAGCAAAGCGACCATTTACAAGTACTTCCGTTCGCAGGAGGAGTTGCTGGACCTCGCGTTGAGCGAAAAATTGGAAGAAATCCGCGGATTTGTTCCCATTATGGGCGATTCGAGCCTCGAATACGTCGACCGCTACCGAAAATCCCTCGAGCACCTTTCCCGCTGTCTCGAAGATGTCTCCACCAATTTTCTCCGGGACATCCGCAAAGATTTTCCGCCCCTCTGGGAAAAGATTTCTTTCTTCCAGAGCATGGCCCGCATGGTCCTCCGCGGCTTCTACCAGGAAGGCCTGAGCAAGAATCTGATCCGCGACGTTCACCCGAGCGTCCTGGTGCTGACGGACCAGGCCGTCTTCAATGCGCTCCTCGACCCCCAATTCCTCGAAGAAAACAGCATTACCCTGCAACAGGCCTTCGAAGCCTATTTCCAGATGAAGTTCTACGGACTGCTGAAGGGAGAAGAGATGCGGGCGGGCAATTGAGGGAAATAAAAAAGAGAATCCCGCAGTGGAAATTCCTTTCGGACTCCACTGCGGGATTTTTATGTCTTAGATATGCGGGGGCTTAACGGCCGCCGAGGAAGCCACCGATGATGTCACCGATGTCATCCATCACGTTGCCGTCGCCGTCCCGGTCGAGCAGACCAGAAACCAGGCTACCCAGCCCACTTTCTTCTTCCGAAGACTTGGAAGCCGACTGGACCACATTGGCGAGAGAGCCCGCATCCAGGTTTTGCTCCTTTTTCTTTTTGCCCAAATATCCCATCACCAACGGCGCGGCGATTTGGAAGACCTTGGCAGCCGATTCCAGGCTGATGCCGCTCTTCTTGGCGACTGCTTGCTCAGTAGCTTCGCGCTTGCCGCCCAGGACGTGCTTGAGGATGCCCTGGCCCTGGCCCGATTCCGGGCTCGAGATCAAACCACCGAGGTTTTCTAGAATGGAACCGTCGTGGTCCCGGTCCAATGCACCTGCCAACGAGTTGGCGCCTTCTTCGCTCTTTGCATTCCGGGCCAAACCGCCCAAAATGACCGGCACTGCGTCCCCCAGTGCGCTCAGGGTGGACTGTTTATCTTCGCCAAGGTGTTGGCTCATTTGCTCGACCTTCTCGTCGCCGAGTTGATTTTTGATGATATCAAGGATGTTCATGGACTGTTTTAGTATATGTCTACTGCATGATAGCGGTTACGGGAGCCAATGGTTGGATTTATTCGATGAACGCACGGCTCCACCCTTTCAATAACTCTACTCTACGACCTGGATCTTCACCATATTGGTCCGCTGACGCTTCTGGAGCGGGATGCTCGCGCAGTGAACGATGAGATCGCCCCGCATGATGTACTGGCCGAGGCGCAGGATTTCCGTGGTATCGTCGATCGTCCGGTCGGTACTCTCGTAGCTGTCATAATAGAAGGCCCGGACGCCCCAGACCAGGTTCAGCTTGTTGAGCATGCGCTTGTTGTGGGTAAAGACGAAGATGTTCGCCTTGGGGCGGCACATGGCGATGCGGAAGGCGGTATAGCCTGAGGCCGTCATGCCGATGAGCGCATCGGCACCCGTATGCTTCGCGAGCTTACAGGCGCTCACGATGATCGAATCGTTGATAAAGGTCGGCGAAGCCGGATCCACGGTCATGTTTTCGTTCGGATAGTAGATATCCGCCATCTTCTCGACCGTCGCGATGATCTTGTTCATACTCTTCACCACGTCCACCGGATATTTTCCCACCGACGTCTCTCCACTCAGCATCACCGCATCGGCGCCATCCGTCACCGCATTGGCCACGTCATTTGCTTCCGCGCGGGTCGGACGGCTATTTTCCATCATGGACTCCATCATCTGCGTCGCCACAATCACCGGCTTGCCGGCCTTGTTGCACTTGGAAATGATGTCCTTTTGCCACATCGGAACCTCTTCCAGGGGAATTTCGACCCCTAAATCTCCCCGCGCCACCATGATGCCATCGCTTTCTTCGATGATCTCGGTGATATTTTTCAGCGCTTCCGGCTTTTCGATCTTGGAAATGACCCGGGCATCGGCACCCAAGGTCCGAATCCGCTTTTTCAATTCTCGGACTTCCTGGGCGGTACGGACAAAGGAAAGGGCAACCCAATCGACTTCCTGGGACAAACCAAACTCGAGGTCGGCGATGTCCTTTTCCGTCAGGGAGGGCATGGAGATGGGGGTAAAGGGCAAATTAACGCCTTTGCGGGACCCGATAGCGGAACCAGCGATCACCTCCAATTCGACCAAATCCTGCTTGTTGGTTTCGATCACCCGCATGCTCACCTTCCCATCGTCGGCCAGGACCACATCCCCGGCGCGGACGTCTTCGGCAAAGGTCTGGTACTGGATCGGGAGGATATTGTCTTTGCGCTCCTTGATGGAGGCACTGATGAACAGCCGGTCGCCTGGCTGGATGGGATAGGGCTCTTCCAGCACGCCAATTCTGATCTTGGGACCCTGCAAATCTTGCAGGATCATGACCGGAACGTTCATTTCTTTGCTGACCTTCCGGACCCGCCGAACTGTTTCCGCGTGGACTTCGTGGGTTCCGTGGGAGAAATTGAGTCGGGCTACATCCATGCCCGATTTGATCATTTCACGGAGAGTGTCTTCGTCGCTGGAGGCCGGACCAATGGTGCAGACCACCTTGGTGCGGTTAAAGGTTATGATACTCAAGGCAGTAGTTTTTTGATGTCTTTTTCTTGGGTAAGATCCACGGCAAACGTCACTAAATCCACGGCTCCCAATTGTTCGAGGAGCTTGCTGATTTCAGGAGTGGTTTCGCGTTTTTGCCGGATGACCAACCAAAACCGGAACTTCCGCGCGAGGGGAGGCACTTTGCGGGTTGGTTGGGTATTTTCAAATAGCAGAAAATCAAAATCGATATTGGACTCATAGTCGGTATAGAGGTCCAGAACCTCCATATTGACGTTTGACTCTTCTTGACGGGAAGTCAATTCAAGCCCGAGAGCTTGGTTGATTCCCCAGGCCACCTTCCAGATTTTTTCGTTGGAGGCGATTCCCAGAACCGTGA
Source organism: uncultured bacterium (assembly GCA_963923035.1). Taxonomy (GTDB): domain Bacteria; phylum Bacteroidota; class Bacteroidia; order J057; family JADKCL01; genus CAWUKT01. The sequence continues at coordinate 93,691 of CAWUKT010000001.1, read as the reverse complement.
AGGGAGAATCAAATTCTACTTTGATGACGTTTTTTCGAGCCACTACCGATTGCGATAAGCGAATTTTAAATATAAAACGTAGAATCTACAATAACTACCATCGAGGGTGCATTCAACCAAAATGTAAGGCAGAATTCATCCGTAGTTGATGGAAAAATTTCGGGGAATTATTGCCCTGAGCCTTTAAAACTAAGGTAAAAAGTGGATTTGCAAAGGAATTGGAGGGATGATTCGACTGAAAGTTGCACAAAATTAAAAAGTATTATATTTGCGGAAGTTTTGAAAGAGGCTTCGGGCCTCTTTTTGTAGGTATTAACTCAATTAAAAAACGATTACGAAAATGTCGGAAATCGCAACACAAGTAACCAGCATCATCGTCGACAAGTTGGGCGTAGCTGAGAACGAAGTGACTCCCGAGGCTAGCTTTGCCAATGACCTCGGTGCTGACTCGCTGGACACCGTTGAGCTCATCATGGAGTTCGAACGCGCGTTTAACATCAGCATTCCGGATGAAGATGCCGAAAAAATCGTCACCGTTGGCGATGCCATCTCTTACCTGGAAAGCAACAGCAGCAATTAATTTCCTGAAAGCATAATCAAAGTTTTTTAGATGACGGACCGGAGAGTTGTAATTACGGGTATAGGGGCGGTCACCCCAATTGGAATTGATGTTCCAACCTATTGGAACAGCTTGGTCAATGGAGTAAGTGGCGCCGCCGAGATCACAAGATTCGACGCCAGTAAATTCAAAACCCGGTTTGCCTGTGAAGTAAAAGACTTTGATGTAAAGAATTACCTCGATCGGAGGGAATCCCGTCGGATGGATCCCTTCTGTCACTATGCCATCGTTTCATCTGATGAAGCGATGAAAGACGCAGGGTTAGACACCGAAGCTAAGGTCGACAAAGACCGCTTCGGTGTCTTACTTGGTTCGGGGATTGGAGGAATTTTGACCTTCCAGCAGGAGATGCAAACCTTCTTCGCTGGCGACGGGACCCCCCGGTTCAATCCTTTCTTCATCCCCAAAATGATCATCGACATCGCCTCCGGCCATGTATCGATGAAGTACGGCCTGAAAGGGCCCAATTACAGTTGCGTGAGTGCCTGTGCGACCTCCAGCCACTGCATTGGCGACGCCTTCCTCCTCATCCGCAATGGCATGGCCGACGTCATGCTCGCCGGAGGGTCCGAAGCTGCCGTCACCGAAGCCGGCGTCGGTGGGTTCAGCTCGATGAAGGCCCTCTCTACCCGCAACGACGACCCCTCCACTGCTAGCCGACCTTTTGACAAAGACCGCGACGGTTTCGTCCTGGGTGAAGGTGGCGCGGCCCTCGTACTCGAAGAATACGAGCACGCCAAGGCCCGCGGAGCAAAAATCTACGCCGAACTGGCGGGCTACGGCGCCACTGCCGATGCCCATCACATCACTGCTCCTCCCCCCGATGGTGAAGGCGCGGCCCGTGCCATGCGCATGTGCCTCCAAATCGGTGGATTGCAGACCACAGATATTGACTACATCAACGTTCACGGAACTTCTACTCCGCTGGGTGACATCGCCGAAACACAGGCCATCAAGACGGTCTTCGGTGACAACGCCTCTTCGCTGAATATAAGTTCTACCAAGTCAATGACTGGTCACCTCCTCGGCGCCGCCGGCGCCATTGAGGCCATTGCTTCCATCCTCGCCATTAAGAATGGCATCGTACCTCCCACCATCAACCACTTCACCGACGACCCCGACTGCGATCTCAACTATACCTTTAATACCGCTCAAAAGCGCGACATCAACGCCGCCATCAGCAACACTTTTGGCTTCGGCGGCCACAATGCCTCGCTGGTATTTCGTAAAATAGGAGAATAGCAGGGTCAGATTTTACCGTTTCCCTCCCCGGGCAGCAACTGGTTATCAATGTGATAAGCGTAAGGGCAGAGTACCATTCTTCGCTTCCACTTATCCCCCATCCATTTCGCGTGCCCTTGGTCGGCAGCCGGTTTCTGGCCAGCTGACGTTTATATTAAGTTTTTTATTTTGGTACGTGCACTACTTTATAATTTGGTAGGCGAGGAGAAAGTATTCGTCAAACAGGTGAAAATGATCACCGGCTTTCTTCCCCGCGAACCTTTTCTTTACCACCTGGCCCTACGGCACAGTTCTCTCGTAACTGCCCGGAAAGCCAGCCACATGGAGTGCAACGAACGCCTGGAATTTCTCGGAGACACCATTTTAGATGCCGTCGTTTCTGAGTACCTCTTTAAAATTTATCCCACCGAATCTGAAGGTTTTCTCACCGAAATGAGGGCCAAGATCGTCAACCGACGCTCCCTCAACGATATCTGTAAGAAAATCAAACTCGATTCCCTCGTCAAATTCAACAAAACGCGGAAAGGTCAGATCAACAAATCAATGTACGGCGACGCGCTGGAAGCATTCATTGGCGCTGTGTACATGGATTTGGGGTTCAAAAAGACCAAGAAATTCATTATCCGCAAGATTTTGCTGGAGCACATCGATCTCAGTACGGTTCAGGAAACCATTTACAATTTCAAATCCATGCTCCTCGAGCATGTGCAGAAAGAAAAATTGGAGCCCCTGACCTATGAATTGGTGAGTGAGCGGGGAGAAGGAAACGACAAATACTTTAAAGTCCAGGTAAAAATTGGCTCTCGTGTGATGGGTACGGGAGAAGGAAAAAAGAAGAAGGTGGCAGAACAAAATGCCTCCGAATCCGCCTTGATCCGGCTCAAAGTACTGACGCCGGAACTCCAACCCGTCCGATAACAAACTCTTCCCTCCCATTGCCGTGGGATTCCCTCACGGCAATGGGAATTTTTCTTCCGAAATTTCCGCGCATTTGAAATGGCCTTGGGGACACGCCTTGAAGCCGTGGAGTCCGCAGGGCCGGCATTCCAGCGGCGCTTCCGTTTCCACGACCTGGCCTTTGGTACCGCCCGGCCCAAACCCAAAGCGGGGCACGGTCGACAAAAACACGGCCGTCACCGGCGCATCTATCGCGGACGCGAGGTGCAAAGGCGCTGAATCATTCACGTAGTTCATGCGGGCGCCTGCCATCAGCGCGGCCGACTGCAAGAGGCTCAATTCGCCGGCCCGGACCTGCACGTCGACATGGGCCGCAGCGGCGGCCAGGGCTTCGCAGGCGGCCCGGTCCCCCGGGGCGCCCAGCAAAAAGACCCGGCAATCGCCGGGCATGCGGTCGATGAGGCGGACCCAGCGGTCCGCCGGCCATTGCTTGGTGAACCACACGGAGGTGGGCGCAATGCACACGTAGGGGCGGGATTCCCGCACGCGGTCGTAGTCCTCGGCCGAGGGGTACAAACGCATGGGGGCGGGCAGGTTGCCCGTCAGATGAGCAGCGACCTGCCGGTTGCGCTCGGTTTCGTGGACAATGGCTTCGCCCGGCTCCGCAATGACATGGGGAGTTTTGTGTTGGTAGCGCCAGGAAAAAGGATTCTTGTCGAATCCGCAGATATGTTTTCCCTTCGAAAAGCCCGCAATGATCCCCGAGGACAGGAACCGGTGGAGGTTGATCACCAGATCGTATTTTTCATTCCGCACCTCCTTCAGCACTTTACGCAGGCTTTTCCATTTCCCCTCCTTTTTGTTCCGCACAATGACCTTCCGCAGCTCGGGATGGCCTTTGAACAGGCTCTCGTTTCCCTTCCGCAACAAAAAATCAATCGCCGCATCCGGCCACGCGGCCCGCACCTGCTCAATGACCGGTGTGGCCAGAATGACATCGCCAATAAAAGCGGTCTGGATGATCAGGACTTTTTGCATGGATCAGGCATTCTGCTCCTGGATCGCCAACCACGCCATCAGGCCGGTCGACAAGCGCAGGGCATCCTCATCAACGTTGAATTGGGGGGTGTGGAGGCCATGGACAATGCCTTTGGAGACGTTGCGGGTGCCCAAACGGTAAAAACAACCGGGAACTTCCTGGGTATACCAGGCAAAATCCTCGGCTGCCAACCATAAATCGAGGTTTTCGACGTTTTCGGGGCCGACATAGCTGTCCACCCATTCGCGGGCCCGGCTCCCCAACTCTTCGTCGTTGGTGAGGACCGGATAGCCCTTGACAATATTGATGTCCGCCGAGCCGCCCATGGATTTGGCGGTGTGGTGGATGATGTCCGCAATCATCGCGTGGGCCTTGTCGCGTTGGCCCTCGTTCATGGTCCGGTAGGTCCCCTCGACCGCCACTTCGTTGGGAATGACATTGGTCGCGCCGTGGGCGTGGACCTTGCCGAAGCTGATCACGGACGGAATCCGCGGATCGGCCATGCGGCTCACCACGGTCTGGAGCTGGGTGATGATATGGGCTGTGATGATGACCGGATCAATGAAGTTCTGGGGTTGGGCGGCATGGCCTCCCTGGCCTTTCACAGTGAAATAAATCTCGTCGGCGGAGGCCATGTAGATGCCTTTGCGCATCCCGATCCGGCCCACGTCGATGTAGGGCATCACGTGCTGGCCGATGATGGAAGTGACATTGGGATTGGCCAGGACGCCTTCTTCGATCATGACACTGGCGCCTCCGGGGAGTTTTTCTTCGGAGGGCTGGAAAATCAGTTTGATGGTGCCGGGAAAATGCGCCCGCTGCTCCTGCAAGAGCCGGGCCGCCCCCAACAAGGAGGAAGTATGGACATCGTGGCCACACGCGTGCATTTTCCCTGCATTCTTCGACTTGTAATCCACCTCGTTCGCCTCGTGAATCGGCAGCGCGTCCATGTCCGCCCGCAGGGCGATCACCTTGTCTTCGCCACTTCCCTGGCCCTGCACGTAGCCCACCACGCCGGTTTTCGCCACGTTTTCTTCGTATTCAATTCCCCATTTCTCCAATTCCGATTTCACCAAGGCCGACGTCTCGTGTTCTTCAAACGCCAATTCCGGATTCTGGTGGATGGTCCGCCGAAGCTGGATCACATCGGGAAAAATCTCCTCCGCACGTTGTTTCAGGGTCTCTTGTACATTCATGGTGAAATCATTTGGGACGAATATCGGAAAAATGGACGGTACCCAAAAAGCCCGCAGCGCTCACTGAATCCACACTTTCCGGAACCGGTTCCCATTGGGCTCTTCCAAGCGCAGGATATAGCATCCCCCCGGCCAGGTCCGAACGTCCAGCACCAACTCGCCCTGGATGGCTTGCCGCTCCAGGACCTTCCGTCCCGTCGCATCAAAAATGGTCAACATGCCCCCCTGGCTCTCGGAATCGTAGAAATAGACTTCCAGTTCTTCGGATGCAGGCGAAGGCCCCACCGACCAAAAGGTCGTCGGAGGCGGATCCACAATGGCCCCCGAACAGATCGGGTCCAGTTGGTTGACGCGGTATTCCTCGGAGGAGATATAGCCGATGCCCTGGTTCACCCAAACCTGATAAACTCCAGGGCGCGTCACCGTGATTTCAGGCGTCGTCTCCCCGGTATTCCACCAGTAAGACGCATAGCCATCGGGCGCCCGCAAGGTCTTGCCCGTGTCGTCACAGACCAGCTCGGGCCGGGGCAACGGCGCGCTCAGGACTTGTTTTTCCGCTCGGTAACTCAGAAACGGGTCTTGCAGATCGATTTCCAGCACCAGCTGGTCCTCCGCATTGTATTCGGCGATTTCGGCCTTCCCTTCCCGGGGCTCCAGCCAGCCCCAATCCACGATCACGTGGTCATCCTCCAGGACGACTGCATTGCCCATCGCCGAACTTCTGAGCCCCTCCGGATGGCGGATTTCCCGCACGAGGCGGGCCTGCATCGATACCGGATCGAGGTCATATTCGACGTAGCGCCCCACATAATGGGCGCCAAATGAGCCGTTGTCATACAAATAGTAGTTGCCATTGGGTGCCTGGCGCAAGTCGTGTTGGGCGCTGAAAAACTGGTTGTCCCCCTGCAATTGCAGGGTGTTCGCTCGGCCGCCCATCCGCCAGATGAGCGCTCCGGAAGCACGGTCGTAGGCCGTCACCTCGTTCAACGAACGCGACGAGATCAGGACCTGACCCGGCACATCCAGACGGATGGAATTCATGTGGGTATGGTCCATGTACGCGGGATTCGTCCAGTGTTCGCGCCCGACATCTTCCAAGGCAAAATGGTCAAGGGAATGCCATTCTCCGACCACCTGGCGGTCCGCATCTTGTTCCTGGATCACCTGGTAACTGACAGCGCAGGAACTGCTGCCGGGAATGCCATCGGTGGTTTGGATATGGCTGGCGTCCACCAGGACCGTGGTATCACACATCAGCAGGAAGTGATCGCCGTCCTGCACGATGTCGTGGGCATTCGTGATAGAATAGCCCCGACACGCCAGCGAATCGACCAATTCAAATTGGTCGTTCAGGAGGTACCATTGGCGGCCGCCGAGGATGCCCCAGAAGATATAGCCGCCGTTGGGCAGGGGTTTGAAATCGGTGGGATAGAAATTCGAATAGGTAGTTTGGACCTGATCGGGGACCGCGGCAAACCAAACGAGGTTGCCCGCAGAATCGAGGACCATCAGGTTGCCGGGACGCTGGAACGAAGGTAAAACGGGATGTGGGGTCAGGAAAATATGTCCTGGAGCGACCGAGCCGGTCTGCTCCACGGTGTAGGGGACCGCGAGGTCAGGGTACTGGGCGGACAGCGTCGGCATCCCAATGCCCACCAACAGCAGCCAGGAAAGGACCCACAGGTGTTTCATATAGAGGGAAAGAGATCACAAATGGATGACCTTGGCCCGGTATGAGCGGCCACCTCTCTTCACCTCAATATAATACATTCCCCCTTCCAATTCGGTCAGGTCCAGCCATTCCTCCCCAACAGTTCGCCCGTTTTTCTTTTGCACGACTCTTCCCACCGCATCGATCAACTGCATTTCCCAGCTCCCACTCCCCGGAGGAAGTTCTACCCGCAATTGGTTCTCTACGGGGTTCGGGAAAATGCGCAAGCGGCCATTCTTGGCTTCGGGGCGCTCCAGGGCGAGGCACAAGGACTGCGGATCCTGGACAATGATGGGGGCGGAGGCGAGGTAACCGACGCCATAATCGACCCAGACCTGGTAGGTGTCCGCGACCGTCACCGAAATGGTCGGTGTGGTTTCGCCATTGCTCCAATAGTATTCATTGTAGCCGGCCGGGGCACTCAGGGTACCCAGGTTGTCGTCACAGGTGATTTCCGGACGCTCCAATTTCCAGGGCAGAGGCTCCTTCGCTACGCGGTAAGAGAAAAATCCACCCGAGAAATTCAGGTCCAGGACAATGTCCCCATTCGGGGCAAACTCGGTCAGGTTCGTGGTGCCATCCAGCGAGAACTCGCTGCCCCAATTGACGATGACATTGTCGTTGGGGAGGTGGATCGCATTGCCCATGTACCAGCTCACCTTGCCCGCCGGATGCAGGTGCTCGCGGACCAAGGTAGCCGTCATGTTCGCCGTGTCCAGCTCGTATTCGACGTAGCGGGCCACGGTACTCTCCCCGTAACGGGCGTTGTCAAACAGGTACAGATTGCCTTCAGGCGTATAGCGGGCATCGTGTTGGCTGGCAAACAGGGCCGTGTCTCCCGCGAGGGTGAATTCATTTGCCTTGCTCCCAAATCGCCAGACCAAATCGCCGGTTTGGAGGTTGTAGCGCGTGATTTCATTGATGTTTCGGGTCGACAAGGTCACAAATCCATCGGCCACCTGGACAGAATTCACGTGGGAATGGTCCATGAAGGCGGGGTTGTCCCAGTGCAGGGGATTGATGTCTTCGAGGTCGTAGTAGTCGAGCGTATACCATTCGGACACCACATTGCGGTTCGGGTCCAATTCCTGGATGATCTGTTGCTCCACCACGCAGTTGCTGCTACCGGGGGTGCCATTGGCTGTGGTTAGGTTGCTGGCGTTGCGAAGATCGCTAGAATCGCAGATGAGGAAATAGTGCCCGCGGTCATCGACATAGAGGTCGTGCTCATCGGTGCTGAAAATGCCCTGGCAGGTCAGGGTATCGGTATAATTGAAGGTGCTGTCCATCAGCGCCCAAGCCCCAGGATAATTCGCAGTCCAATAGGTCATGAGGCCATTCTTCAGGATCTTGAAGTCGGTGATGGGCGGACCATTGAAGGGCGGTTCGGTATCCGTTCCTAGAGGTGCATACCAAATCAGGCCTCCCGCAGAATCGAGGACCATCAGTTGAGAAGGCTGGGGATTGGAGATGTTGTCGGAACGGGGTGAAAGGAAAATATAGCCGGGGGCCGGGGTGCCATTCACCTGGACATCGTAGGGAATCGGTTCCAAAGGAGGTTGGGCACTTACCAATCCAAGGCCAATGGCCAGCAACGCGGTCAACAGATAATTTCGTAGCATCAGGTCTTTTTTACTTCCGAATAATTTTACCCGTGTACTTCAACGCATTGCCTTCTACCCGCACCCAATACACTCCCGAAGTCCATTCTCTGACCTCCAATTCTATGGACGTCGAATTGATCCCGGAGCGTTCGAGCAACTTGCTTCCCTGCGCGTCAAACACACTTATCCGCCATTCTTCCGCTTCCGTAGCAGCTGGCCAGGCCAGCGTCACCGAAGCATCCGAGGGCTGGGGATAGACCTGAAATTCCGTCGGAGAATCTTGAAAGGCTGCACACAAATCGGCTGGATCAGCAATCGATATTTTTTCAGATGACATTTTACCAATGCCTTGGTTGACCCAAACCTGGTAGGTGCCCGGCGCTTCCACCCGAATGGATTGGGTCGTCTCACCGGTATTCCAGGTATATTGGGCATAACCCGCAGGAGCCGTCAATGTTTGGCCGATTGGATCACATTCCACCGCGGGCCGGGCCAGGGTCCAGGGCCGGGGATCCTTGTAGACGCGGTACGAGAGAAAGGGATTTTTCAAATCGAGGTCCATGACCGCATCGCCACGGGCGTCGTATTCGGTGATCTGGGGATAGGCGTCGACGCTGTCCAGACCGCCCCAGCTGATGATGACGTGGTCATTGGGCAGGTGAATCGCATTCCCCATGAACCAGCTCCGCTGGGAGGCCGGATGTAAAATTTCCCGCACCAGCCGGGCGTGCTTCCGGTCCCAATCCATTTCATATTCCACATATCGGCCAATCTCTTTTGCTCCCAACGTACCATTGTCGAACAGGTACAGGTTCCCCTCCGGCGTGAAGTTGGCGTCGTGCTGGGCATCAAAAAAGACCGTGTCTCCCTCAAGGGTAAACTCATTCCCCTCGCCACCCATCCGCCACTGAACGGCCCCGCTCACGGTATCGTAAGCGGTGATTTCGCAGAGATTGCGGTTGGACAGGACCATTTTTCCATTCGGATCGAGGGACAAGGAATTGGTATGCATATAGTCCATGAAGTAGCCATTGTCCCAGTGCTCCATATTCATCTCATCGAAGGGCAGGTGGTCAATCCCCGCCCAATTCTTCAGCACCCGCCCTTCCGCGTCCTGGGTCTGGACAATCTGATAGAGGACCAGCCCATTGGGGTGGCCCTGGATGCTGTCGCGGTTGTAGAGGTGGCTCAGGTCCCGGTTTTCGATGCTGTCACACAGCAGGTGGAAGCGGCCGTCCGCATCCATGAGCAGGTCGTGGTCGTCGGTCGTGGAAAATCCCTGACACCGGATCGAATCCTGCAATTGGAAATCAGCATCCAGGAGGTACCAGGTCTCGGGGCTGTTCGCAATCCAATAGGCGTAGCGGCCGTCCGGAAGCGGCTTGAAATCGGTGACTTTGGGATTGGAATAGGGAATTTCGGTGTCGGGGCCCAGCGGAGCGTACCAAATCAGCTCGCCAGCGGAATCCAGCACCATGAGGTTCGGCGGATGGGCGCCCACAAGGGAAGACGAAAACGGCGAAAGGAACATGCAGCCGGAGGCCGGCTCGCCATAAATGCTCACTTCGTAGGGCACAACATCAGGAGGATATTGGGCGGACAACCAACTTCCCCAGAAGAGAAAGAGTGCTCCCAAATAGGTCCGGATATGTATTTTCTTCGCCATTTCCCCAACTGGAATTGCTTACCAACGCATCAATTTACCTAAAAATGCCTTTTCTTTTCCCTCCAAGCGAACCATGTACATCCCGGGCACCCAATCTTCTCCATTGACCTCCACCTCAGCGGCGCCTTTACCCGACTCCGAATGAACCGTCCTCCCAAACGCATCGGCCACAGTCAATTCCCAGCCTCCGGTCAGCACAGCGGGAATTTCCAGGGTAAATCGGTCTTGGGTGGGGTTGGGGAAAAGGGCCAAGGAGCGAATCTCGGGTTCATTTTGTCCCACAGAAAAGCAAAAGGCGTTGGGATCGGTGATTTCGAAGGGTTCGGAAGAAATGAAGCCAATGCCTTGGTTGACCCAGACCTGGTAGGTGCCGGGAGCCGTCACGGTGATGGATTGGCTGGTATCGCCGGTGCTCCATTCGTAGGAATCATAGCCCGCCGGCGCTGTCAAGGTTTGGGTGGCCTGGTCGCAGCTGAGAATCGGCCGGGGCAATGACCACGGCAGTGCTTGCTTGTGGACGCGGTAACTGAAGTGGTTGCTCCCCAGGTTGATTTCCATTACGATGTCTCCATTGGGGGCAAACTCCGTCACCTCCCGCACAAATTCCTCCGGATCTTCTCCCCCCCAATTCACAATCACATTTCCATTCTCCAACAAAATCGCATTCCCCATCACCAAACTCACCAAGCCCGCCGGATGCTCGTGGGTCCGAATGACCGTCGCAGTCATGTTCGCGGTATCCAATTCCATCTCCATGTAGCGCCCCACATTCCTGCCCCCGAAGTAGCCATTGTCGAAGAGGTACAGGTTGCCGTTCGGCGCAATATTCGCGTCGTGCTGGGACCCGAAACCAGTGGTGTCCCCGATGAAGGTGAACATATTTCCCTTGCCGCCCATCCGCCATTCCACCTGCCCCGTCGTGCGGTTGAAGCGGGTGATGTCGTTGGTGTGGCGGGACGAAATGAGGATGCCATCGCCGTCCACCTCCAGGGAATTCACGTGGATATAGTCGAGAAATGAAGGATTGCCCCAGTGGACGGTATAGGTATCCTCGAAGGGAATGTGGTCCAGCGTATACCAATTGGAAACCACATTGCGCTGGGGATCCAATTCCTGGACAATCTGGTATACCATGGAGCAGTTCGCGCTGCCCGGGATGCCATCCCGGGTCTGGAGGTGACTCGCATCCACCGTGACCACGGTGTCACACAGCAGAAAATAATGGCCCCGGTCGTCCACATAAATATCGTGCTCATTGGAGCCGTCAAAGCCGGTGCATTCGAGGGTATCGATCTGGTTGAAATGGCTGTCCAACAAGAACCAGGTCCGATCGTTGTTCCCGGGCAACCAATAGGTCATCAGGCCATTTTCGAGGACCTTGAAATCGTAAATGGGATTGAGGACAAAAGGGCCGGTCTCGGTTTTGGCGATGGGCGCGTACCAAATCAGACTGCCGGCCGAATCCATCAGCATGAGGTTCGTGGGGACAGAATCGTTGATGCCAGCGGCCCGGGGACTGAGGAAAATATAGCCTGGTCCAGGAGTGCCTTGGATGTCTACCTCGTAGGGAACGGAATTAGTGGGGCGCTGGGCCCCGGCCATTTGCCAGCCCGTCAATAGCATTCCCCATACGTAAACAGCAACAAAAACTTTTTTCGGTATTCTCATGGAAGCAAATGATTGCTACCAGCGCACAACTTTCCCCACAAAACGCTGGTTTTCGCCCTGCAAGCGGAGCACGTACACCCCAGGAATCCACTTGGCGGTTTGCATTTCCACATCTTCGACGCCCCGGCCTTCCATTTGCGCGACGATCCGCCCCAGCGGGTCCGAAACCGTGAGTTCCCACCCCCGGGCCAGTGCGGCCGGCACCTCAATCGTCACCCGGTCCCGGGTGGGATTCGGCGCCACGGAAAGCGATCCGCGAACCTCCTCGGGCCGGGCCAAAGCCAGGCAAACATCGTTCACATCCGTGATCGTGACCGGTGCCGAAGACAAAAAGCCAATGCCTTTGTTGACCCAAACCTGGTAGGTGCCGGGCGCCGAAACCGTGATGGTCTGCGACGTATCGCCCGTGTTCCATTCGTAGAGGTCATAACCGGCCGGTGCCGACAAAGTTTGCGCGCCATTGTCACAGTTCAGCTCGGGGCGCTCAATTTCCCAGGGCAGGGGCTCCTTGTGGACCCGATAGCTGAAAAAGGGATCGTAGTAGTTGATCTCCATCACGATGTCGCCGTTGGGAGCGAACTCCGTGATCTCCCGGATGCTGTCTTCGGGCGCTTCCCCGCCCCAATTCACAATGACATTGTAATTGGAGAGGTGGATCGCATTGCCCATGAACTTGCTGAGGTAGCCCGCCGGGTGGTCGTGGGACCGTACCAGGGTCGCGGTCCAATTCACCGTGTCTAGCTCGTATTCGAGGTAGCGGGCGACGTATTTGGCGCCGGCCGTGCCATTGTCAAAGAGGTATAGGTTGCCTTCGGACGTGAGGTTGGCGTCGTGTTGGGCGGAAAAGAACACCGAATCGCCGATGAGGGTGAACATATTGCCCACGCCCCCGAGGCGCCAGGTGACCTGACCGGTTTGCCGGTCATAACGGGTGATTTCGCCGAGGTTGCGGGAAGAAACGATGATGCCATCGCCGTCCAGCAGGGTCGAGTTCATGTGGGTATGGTCCATCCAGGACGGATTGCCCCAGTGGACGATGTCGGTCTCGTTGAGCGCAATGTGGTCCAGCGAATGCCATTCCCGCAGGGTTTGCCCGCCGGGAGCGACCTCCTGGACAATCTGGTAGCTGACCGCGCAGCTCGTACTTCCCTGGAGTGAATCCCGGGTCAGCATTCCACTCGCGTCGCGGAAGACGGTCGTATCGCAAATCAGGATATAGTTGCCGTCGGCATCGACATCGAGGTCGTGCTCGTCGGTGCTTTCGTAATTGTTGCAGGTCACGGAGTCCATCACTTCGAAATCCTGGTTCAGGATATACCAAAAGCGGGGGTGCTCCGGCGTCCAGTAGGCCAAGCGGCCGTCGGAAAGAACTTTGAAATCGGTCGCCGTGATGTTGTAGAAGGGAGCGGATTGACTCTGGCCCATCGGAGCGAACCAGATCAGGTTGGCCGCCGAATCCATCAACATGAGGTTGGTGGGGAAATCGTCGTAGAGGACGGAGGAGCGGGGAGACGTGAAAATGTATCCCGGACCCGGCGTTCCCTTCAGGTCGACCTCATAAGGAATCAACTTGCTGAGGAGTTGGGCAGGGGAAGATGAAGGAGACAGGGCAAAAAAGCCTCCGAGTAAGCAAATAACAAGCCATCTGATATAGATCCGATCCATGGGCGAAAAATAACACTGAATCGGTGGACCTCAAAACCTTGTCGGGGCCAGTGAGGGCGGTGGGTGACACTTGGGGATTTTTAGTTCGCGGGGAAAAGGGGGAATGAACGAATCTGGTTCTTATTTGATTCGGTTGGGATTGTCCTTGATAAACGAGGCCCAACCGCCGCCCTTGCCCTTTTTGGGGGCCTGGGGGGCTCCTTTTTGGAGGAAGTGGCAGACGGCTACGGCCAACCCATCGGACGCGTCGAGCGTCGTCTTTTCGTCAAATTCGAACTTCAGCAGCTTTTGCAGCATCCGCGCCACCTGCTCTTTGCTCGCGCCGCCACTGCCCGTGATCGCCATTTTGATCTTCTTGGGGGCATATTCGCGGATCGGGACGTCCCGGTACAGGGCCGCTGCCATCGCGACGCCCTGGGCCCGGCCCAGTTTCAGCATGGATTGGACATTTTTTCCGTGGAAAGGCGCTTCAATTGCGAATTCGTCGGGCAGGAATTCCTCGATGAGGCCCAGCGTCCGCTCAAAGATGCGCTTCAGCTTCATGCCGTGGTCGGAGGAAGGGATGCGCCGCAAATCGATCAGACCGTAGGTCACCAGTTCCATCCGGTTGCCTTCGCACCGGATGATGCCGTAACCCGTCAGGTTCGTGCCGGGGTCGACCCCCATGATGATCCGCTCGCCTGTTGCCATACCTCGAAATTAGACCATTTGCCCCACAATTTACTCCGACTTATCCCCAGGCACTTTTTTCTGCCTAAACTTCCACTCCGCCAACCGGATTTTTCGCCACGCCACCCACCACAAGATGAAACCCGTAATCATTAAGGGAAGGGTATAGATGAATCCCAACCCCAGGGTCGTCAGGAAAGCCAAGCCGGCATTTCCATTGGTGAAGGCCAGGAACAGCATCGAAATCACCAGCGTCAGGGCCATGCCCACGCCCGCCAGGACCCCGACGATCCGGGCCGCCCAACCACTGCCCCGCCGCCATTTCCGAAACGATTCCTGTTTGCTCAGATTCACCCGAATTTTGTTCCCCGTCAGCCGCTCTTTGACCACCAAGGCCGAATCCTCGACCGCGAATACCCGCCCCCGAAATCTCCCCTCCGATTCGGTTTTCATTTTCACCCAATCCCGCTCCCGTACCACCTCGGTCTGATCCGGAGCATTTTGCCGCTGGAAATGCATCTCGAATCCTCCCTCTGCTTCGGTTTGAGCGAAGATGAGAGGCACTGAACTCAGGAACAGGCTCAGCCAAATAAAAATGCGCAACATGCTTCAATATACAGGTTTGTCACTTCGACGAGGGGACCACCTTCCGAACGGGCTTTCGTTTCCGGTTCTTTTTCCACCTCCGCAGCGGTTCCCGTTGGCCTTTCCGGTAACGCCATTTGTCCAGCCACATCCTTTTCACCGAGGTCCCCCACAGCAACAGCCCCAGGCCGAGGACGACCAGACGGGGGATTTCTTCCGTCACTCCCCCCCAGATCACGGCTAAAATGCCCACGCTCCCCGGCGAAAAGGCCACCAAACTGGCGATGACCGCAGCAAGGACCAGGGTACCACAAATGACAACCAGGAAGATCCCAAACCAGCGGGAATTTCGGCGGATGACGTTGATGTAGGCGGTTTGGTTGAGGTTGAGGGTGCTGCGCTCGCCGGTTCGTTTGAAGATGACCAAGGTGGAATCGCCAATCGATTCGACCCGGCCAATTTCGCTGCGGATGCGCCCGTTCGCGAGGACGGGATACTTGATCTTGTCCGTCGGCCGAAGGATATAGTGCTGCCAGTGAGGCTTGTTGACGTTTTGAAAAATCAGGACATCCTCCAGCGCCTGGGCCTCCGATTGGGCGGGCAGGCTGCCTGCCAATCCCACCACCAATCCGAACCAGATGAGGATGTACTTCATACACAAGTAGATTTAGGTTTGTGGGGCTCTATCGCTCAGGAGCCGGCACGACTTTCCGGACCGGACCCGGCTTCTTTTGCTTGCTCTTTCTCCGAACGCGCACCCGGGCCGCTTTTCGGAATGCCCAGCGGTCCAACCACAGTCTTTTCACCGCAGTCGCCCACAAGGGAACCCCGATCAGAAGGAAATAGTTTGTAAAGGCACTGAGCAAAATGGTCAGGATCACGAGCCCCAGGGCCGGAACACTGCCGCCCAAAGACAGGGCAACCCCAGCAACGGCAATTGTCAGGGCCACAACCGCCAACCCAATGAAGGTCAAGACCATTCCAGCCCTGCGCGATCTTTTGCGAACCACCTTGATATAAGGCGTCTCCCGCAAGTCCACGACCCGTTCCACGCCCTTCTGATTCCTTACCACAATCACCGAATCTCCCAACGCCTTGACCCATCCGGTCTCATCACGGATCCGGCGGTCGACGGCCTGGGGATACTTGATGCGATCTCCCACCTGCATTTCCCACTGTCGGCTATTGGGGCGGTCGGTTTGCTGAAAAATCATGACCTCTTCCACGGCCTGGCCTTCTTGTTGGGCCAGGGAAATTTGGGGGAGCGCTGCCATCAAGAGCAACAGACAAGAGATCAGAATGAAAGGGTGAGTTCGTTTGCAAGTCATAGTCAAATTTTCCAAAATTAAACGGAGAAAGGGGTGTCATTTTTTTCGCCTCTTCCCTCCCGGGCGCCGTTTCCAACGCATCAACCCAGGAAAAACGGGCCGGACCCACCACCGCTTGGCGAGCATCGTCACAATCCAAACGGCGAGGAAGATGAGGAAAACCAGGGCGAAGGTGAAAAATGCGATGTTGCTCGGGTCGACGATGAGTGAAATCCACAGCACGAGGCCGACCACGAAGAAAATAATCGTTCCCGACAGGCCAAGCGCGCCAAAAATTCGGGAAATGATTTGAATGACCCGGTCCCGCTTGAAGGTGATGAGTCGAACGCGCTCCAATTGAACCTCCGTGGTTTGGCCGGAAATCTTCTCGGCCACCACGATGCTGGAATCGCCCACCGAAACCACTTTCCCCTCCACCAAACGGCCACTTCCCACCTGGTCTTCAAACGTTTGAATCCGCTGTCCGGGACGCAAGCTCCGGTATTCGGTCCCGCGCTGGTCCTGAAACACCAACTCGTCGGTGCCCGACTGGCCCTGGCCCTGCGCCGGCAATTGAGCCGCCAGCAAGACGCCCAGGAGTCCTAAGAGAAGCGTACGGATCGAATGGATAGCCATGGAGACACAGGTTTTGTTTCGGGTCTTCATTGTGTTAGATTCATCAAGAAACAAAATAGTTGCATGGTATGCGATTGGTGATTCAAAAAGTTCGGCACGCCTCGGTGGTCATTGAGGGGGAAGTGAGTGGAAAAATCGACCAGGGCCTCCTGGTCCTCCTCGGCATTGGCCACGAAGATGGCCCGGACGACATCGAATGGTTGGCGAAAAAAGTGGTGAACATGCGGATTTTCGGGGACGATGCGGGGAAAATGAACCTGTCCGTCCAGGACGTCGGCGGCGGAATTCTCGTCGTCTCCCAGTTCACGCTTTTTGCCGATTGCAAAAAGGGCAACCGGCCTTCCTTTATCCGGTCGGCCCGACCGGAAACCGCCATCCCGCTCTACGAGCAATTCGTGGCGTCCCTGCGCCAAAAATTGGATGGGCCCGTGGAGACGGGCGAATTTGGCGCGATGATGGAGGTATCGCTCCTGAACGATGGGCCGGTGACCATCATCCTGGATTCCAAGCAACGGGATTTCTAATCCATGTTCCGTCCGGATCGGATCCTCGGCATTGCCTTCCTCGTGGCCATCCTCTCCCGGGTGGTCATCCTGATCCTGTCCCATTATGCTACCCTCCTCGGCGACGCCTGGCAATACGACCACGTCGCCCACCAACTCATCGGGGGCGAACGACCTTCCCCGTATTGGCCTCCGGGCCTCCCCTATTACCTGGCTGCCTGGAAATCGCTCTTCGGCGATGCTGCGTGGGTTTCCCGTTGGGCGATGCTGCCCTGGTGGGGCGGCTTGATGGGCTTGCTGTGGGTATGGGGCCGAAAATGGCTGGATGCCCGCTGGGTCGCGGGCGGGATGGTCTTTCTGAGCCTGTATCCCGAGTGGTGGATGCACTCGGTCGAGCCCTTGAGCCACCTTCCGGTGGCCACGTTGCTTTTGGGCGCCCTCACCGCCCAAAAAGCGAACCAGACCGCACGGTCTTCAATCATTGCTGGGCTGCTGATCGCAGCCGCAGTATTGTTCCGTCCCTCGGTATTGCTCCTCGCCCTTGGATTTCCCCTCTTCCTCTATTTCCGCTCCCGCCGACGCCATGTATTGCTCCACTACCTCCCCCTGCTCCTCATCGTCGGAGCGACCAGCTTCGGCCTTTCCCAGCAACACGGCCGGTTTGTCCTCCTCAACGACGCCAATGCCCGCAATTTTTACCTCGGTAACAACGCCTGGACGCATTGGTACCGGACCTGGGAACAGGGAAGCACCTGGGTCGGGGAGCCCGGTATGGCCGAGGGATTCCGCGCGGAGCTGAAAGACCTGGAGGCAATTCCCCCGGTAAAGCGGTCAAAAGCCTACTGGGGAGTCGCCTCGCAGCAAATTGCAGCCGCGCCCTTGGATTTTGTGGTGCGGACAACCAGCCGTATCCGCACCCTGGCGGTTTTTGATACGGCTTATGGCGCCCGCCAGATCGGAACTCACGGACGAAAGCTCTGGGGGATGATGGCTTTGGGGTTGAGCGCATTGATGTTTGGCCTGGGAATGGCCTTGGTGGGAAAAAGGTGGCGCTTTCCCCACGATTCAGAGACTCCTTCCCTTCAACGGGCGGTGGTTGGCATGGCCATTTTGTACCTGTTGCCCTACTGTTTTTCATTTTCCCATCCCACCTACCACCTCGCCATCCTACCCCTCGGAATTCTCCTCGTGGCCCGACGGGGAAAGTCTCTTGCGGGCAAGTTCCACCGCCATTCGTGGTGGATATTCCTCGGCATTCTCGGGCTGCTTCAAATCGAATGGATCCTGCACATGTTGGGGGGAATGGGCTGATTTTTTCGAGAAATCACCCCTCAAAGTTGAACTTATGCCGCCATTGAGCGTTATTTTCCCGTACCCAAAACCCTTTCTATGACCATTCAGGAAGCCCAACAAATCGTCGACAATTGGATTCAGGAATACGGCGTGCGCTATTTCTCAGAACTGACGAATATGGCCATGCTGACGGAGGAGGTGGGCGAAGTGGCCCGGATCATCGCCCGGCAATACGGGGACCAGTCCTTCAAGGCCAGCGACAAGGACAAGCGCCTCGACGATGAACTGGCCGATGTCTTGTTTGTGCTCATTTGCCTCGCCAACCAGACCGGAATTGACCTGGAAGCGGCCCTGAAACGGAATTTGGAGAAGAAAACGAAGCGTGATGCGACCCGGCACAAGGAAAATGAGAAGCTGAAGTAGTCTCAGCCGAGGCAATCCACTATTTCTTCCAGAAGATGCTGCACGGATTGGAGTTGTTTCAGTTTTTGATAGTCCTTTTCAAGGTAAAATCTGGGAATTTTTTGAATGGCGGCCTGGACGTCAAATTGGTGATATCGCCTTCCCTTGAGGCCACAAGCGGTTCTCAACAATTCCTGAAGTCGCTTCTTAGGATCCGCTATTCCTTCAATTTTATTGATTTTGGGCAAAGGCGGTGCAGATGCCTTACGGTTTTGGGCCGCCCGTTGGATTGCTTCTGAGCTCAACAACAGCCAAGCCTCCGTTTCGCGTATGGGAATGACTTTTACGTTGGGAAAATTCAATTTGCTCTCATCCCAAGCCTTTTCTATTTCCTGGAACCTCTTTTCAAATCCTGCCTTGTCAGCATCTCGATGCACAAAATAAAAATCGGCTGGATAAACAGAGACCGCGGTTGCGATTTTTTGGTGAAGCTTTTGGGAAGAAGCATTGGCAGGAAAACGGATGGGGTCAGCGTACACAACCTCGAAAAACTGAGTTGGAAATGTAGTCTCCAACAGGTGAGAAAGAATCTCGATCAAGGCTTGGTCCGAGGACCCCTCTGAAATCAGGACGCCAGTTTTAGTAATTGGCTCTATCAATGAATCTGTTCCTTGATTTTGGTTTGGGGAATGAGGAAAATTTTATCACCTTTTTCGGTGGTCCGAATGGAAGTCCCTGGAGCATATAGGTAACTGTAAACCTTCGTCAGAGAGGTAGATTGGTCCTCCGGCAACCTCTCTGACCGCCAAGTGCCTGGGGTGGGATTGAACTCAACGCCTTGGACGCGTTTTCCAGCAATTAGATAAGACTTGCGTTCTGCGATCAGCAAATCATCGGTTTCTAACTCGGACACTACTAGCGGTGAATGGGTGTTAACGATGACTTGACGATTCAGATTTTCTAGATCCACCCCGAAATAGGGATCCATGGCGATATCCTTCAGAAGCCGGATCATGGCCGGAATCCGATCGGGGTGAATGCCATTCTCCGGTTCTTCCAAGGCGAGCAGGCCAGTCATGTGAGGGTCCAACTCCATCGCCGCAAGAACGAGAAACCGCAAAGTACCATCCGATAACGATCGGGCGGTATACGTCGCCCCTCCCGCTGACCGAGCAACCAGGGTCAACAATTCTCTTTTTTCGTCTCGATCCACTTCAATCTCCAGCACCTCCTGAATGAGGTCCAACAAACGACCCGAAATACTACCATAAACATCGGGAACAGGTGCCTCGGGGAGCCGGGCCGTCCGGTAGAGAGTTGCGGGCAGGTGACCTCCATTAGCGGCAATGCTTTTTCGGACGTCCTTGAATTCATCCGGGCGCCGCAAAGCCGACGGCTCCAGCATCAGGAACTGCCAGGACAGCATTTCCTGTCGGGTCAAAAAGACCGTAGGAAAATCCGCTGTGGTCACTGAAGACAAAAGACTCTTGGTCAAACGACGGGCTGGACGACCTTGGGGCTTACCCGAGCTGCCTCCATCTTGGTGGATTTGTATTTTGGTTTCATCCCCATCTTCAGCAGTTGAGATATACGGAACCGTTCTTCTTCCTTTGATTAAAGACCGCCTCCATTTGGGACTGTGAGGAAAGCCCAATCGCCTGAATGCGTCACCAATCTTGATGGGTTCCAGACTCTCACTCAGAATTTCTACATGGCCAACCAGAGAATCTTCTTCGGGCTGTCGATAGGTCAATCGCAGGGAATAGGTAACAAAAGAAATACTGGCCCTTGCATCAACTCCCCACTCGTCCGTACCTGCGGATGGAATGATCATATCAGCTTCGAAGTAGATTTCTTGAGCCTGGTAGTCTCCCGAAGAGTAAAAAAAGCTCCGAATATCCAAATTACGGCGACCATCGTCCCGGACCATGATAGCGGCGTCGTTGAAGTTGTGTTCGGCCAGTAGGCCCAAGAATTTTATGGCATCAAACAGATTGGATTTCCCGACGCCATTAGGGCCCGCAATGCAGGTAAATGGGCCGAATTGAATTTCGGTATCCAAGAGATTTTTAAACCCTGAGACCTTGAATCTGGTTATCATGCCACGGCTTTTGCATTAAATATAAATGAATATCCTCAAAAACACGATCATCCAGGCGCCGCCCGAACTCATTTTTCAGTGTGTGGTCGACGCGGAATTGATTCCGCGCTGGATGGACAATGTGGAATCCATTCGCTATACCAGCGAAATTGACCCGCTGCAACCGGTGGGCACGACCTTTTCGCAACGGGTCCGCGAGGGCCTATTCACGCGGGTATACGACGGCGAAGTGGTCACGTACGAGGAGTACAACCGCTTTGCGGTGCGGTTCGGGGACAAGCGCTTCCGCTTCCAACTGGGCTATCACATTGAGGCGCAGGGCCCGGAAACCCACGTTTCTTACCGGCTCCAATCGGTGCGCGAGAGTACCTTCATGGCGTTGGCGGGCCGCATGGTCCGTAGCATGGCCGAGGGGATGGCCCGCAGCCATATCCACAGCCTCAAACAATTTGCGGAATCCCGCCGCTGAGCCATGCCTTTGCTTCCCATCGGCGATTTTTACCCCACATTTACGGATGACCACGGCGTCGTGCGCGTATTGAACCGCGTCCGGGGCCAGCATGTCTGGGCCGAGCAGGATCAGATGCTGCAAGAATTGCAGCAGATCTATCCAGACCGACTGGTCTCAGTCGGAATTCGGGGATCGGCATTGATGAAGGGGGAACAGATTCAGGGGGAAGAAATAGACGTTTTTGTGCTGGTCAGAGGGGGAGCATGGAAGCGGTGGGAGGGGCTGGAATTGCCGAAATGGCCGCAGCTGGACATTGGGGTGGCCACGTGGACGGAGGATTTTGAGGAGCGGAATCCCCGGGCGGCGGCGATGTTGGCGACGCAGGGCAAGACGTTTTGGGGTGAGCGGGTGGTGGAAAATTTAGCCGCGCCCAGGCTCGGAGATTTGAGGCGCCACCTGGATTGGGTGGAGGCGGATGTGACAGATTTGGGGGAAGCAATTCGGAAGGAGGAAGCGGAAAAAATGATTCGGGAAAAAGGGCGGGTTTTGATCAAGACTTTGGTGCGCGGGAGCTTCGAATTGGTGATGGAAAAAGAGGGGAAATACGCGACCGATTTTTACCCCTGTGTGTCTACTTTTTTGAGACACTTTCCCGAATGGAAAACGGAGCTTTTTCAACTGGTTGATTTCTGGGACGCCCCCTCCCAAAATGCGTCGGAATTTCTGGCAACTGGCCGACGTCTTGGCCGTTTTCTAACGGAAACTCCTCCGTTGACTTAGAGGTACTTGCCCCATTTTTTACTCCCCATTAGCTTTGAAATAGGGGTCCTTCAAAAAGGTCTCAAGATGGTTGATTTTATCCTTTTCAAAAGTTGATATTATCATAACATCTGAATAACAATATCTTTCGATGCAAAAACGTAATTTGCGCGCCACATGAAAAAGCTGCTAGGATTCATTGCTGCTTCCATGCTCTTCACCGGAGTTTTTGGGCAGGCGTCCTTCGATGAAAAATTCACAACCCAGGGAAATATTGGGTTGACTGTGACCAACTTGGGATTGGTGGGGAATGCTTTTAGCGGATCGTTCGATTTGCTGGGGTATCCTTCCTGCGAATATCCGGTTGGTTCGGGCACTGAGCACTTATTTGATGCCGGAATCTGGATCGGCGCGCAGATCAACGGGAATGTCACCGCCGTCTCGACGGCGGCTGTCGATGCATCCCGGGGGTATACCACCGGGCTTTCCGGATTTGAATTCGCCGCCCCGGTCGGCTCCAGCCTCGACGAACGCTCTTCGCTCATTTCCTCCCCCGTTTACGATCCCCGCGCAGTTTCCCACCAGGACTTCATCGCCGACTTCGCCGATACGGCGATCTTTGTTCCCGGCACCACCATTCCCATCGCCAACCACGACAACCCGCTGGGCATCGCGGTCCACATGGAATCCTACAATTGGAACTTCTCCTTCGCCAACTTTTTCGTGATCCTCAACTACCGCATCAAGAACGTTGGCAACAATACCCTCGACTCCGTTTTCGTCGGCTACTGGGCCGACCCGATTGTCCGAAATGTGAACATTTCTCCCCCCGGAACCGGTGGGTTTTTCTCGTTTGGCAGCAACGGTTACCTCGACTCCCTCTACATGGCCTACGAATTTGACGGAGGCAGCCCGGACACGCTGTTCACCCGGAGCTTTTTCGCCACCAAATTCCTGGGCTCCGAAGACAAAAATGGCTTTCAGCACCCCGACCTGAATCCGTTCATGGAAGGGCATTTCAATACCTGGCAATTCAGCAATACCAGCAATCCGCTTTACTTCTTCCCCGGAGACGACAATGCGAAATATGCGAAGATGAGCCTGGGGCTCAATCAGTTTGCGCCGCCGTTGAAGGATTGGGAAACGGAGATCATCCCGGAAATCCGGGTTCCCAGCAACCGGACCCAACTGATTTCGGTCGGTCCCTATGCGACCCTCGAGCCGGGTGATTCCCTCGACGTGGCATTTGCGATCATTTGTGCGCGGCGGGTGGAAGATGGCACGCCCATCGGAGCCGACTCCGATGACTCCAAATCCTTGCTGATTCAGAATGCCGGCTGGGCCCAAACCGCCTACAACGGCGAGGACGCCAACTTCAACGGCTTCCTCGATCCGGGCGAAGACAAGGATGGCGACGGCGAAATTGACCGTTTCATTCTGCCCTCTCCGCCCAACGTGCCCGATGTGCGCGTGGAAGCAGGCGATGGCACCATCGATGTGTACTGGAGCAACAACTCAGAATTTTCGGTCGATCCGATTTCGAATACCCTCGACTTTGAAGGCTACCGCCTGTACAAGACGCAATTGGGCTTCGACATCGAGGACATCGTGGATGTGCTGCGTTCGCTGAATGTAGCCGCTGAATACGACCTGCCCGACAATACGTTGTTCTTCGATACCGGCCTGGACGAGGTTCGCCTGCCTTCGCCGGTGACCTTCGAAGGCGATACCACGGTCTATTACTACCGCTATACCTTCGAGAATATCCAGAATGGCTGGCAGCACGCGGTGGCGGTGACGGCATTTGACCGCGGGGATGAGGTCAACAACCTCGAATCGCTGGAATCCAGCCCCCAACCGACCTTGTTCCGGGTCTTCCCGGGCAAACCGGCCAACGAGAACATGGAAGAGTTCGAGCCATTTGCCTACCCCAACCCCTACTATGCAGGCGCCAACTGGGAAGGGGCCAGCACGCTCGAAGAAGACCGCAAACTGATCTTCGCCAATCTCCCGGCCCGCTGCATGGTCCGGATTTATACCGTGGCCGGCGACCTCGTGGATGAGTTCATGCACGATCCCTCTTACAACGGCGAAGACATTCGGTGGTATTCCACCTATTCGGATACGGAAACGACCACCTTCTCCGGCGGTGAGCACGCCTGGGACCTGCTGTCCCGCGACAACCAGATCATTGCCCGGGGCCTCTACCTGTTCTCGGTGGAAGACCTGGCGACCGGGAAGGTTTACGAAGGAAAATTTGCTGTGATTAAATAAATAAGCACATAAATATTTTACTACCAGATTGATATGAGAAAGTTTTTACTACTGATTTGTATGGTCATCGGAATGGGATGGAGCCTACAGGCCCAGATCACACCGAGTACCATTCAGGCTGTTCAGACAGTCAGCACTCAAGACCTTGCCAACTGTATCGACTCCTCCTCTTTTCTTGGTGACACCGTTACCTTGACTGGGGTAGTCGTCACTTACCCTGACTCCAGCTCCAACACGACCACCACCCGGGGTCAGTTCTGGATGCGGAGCGGCTACGGTGACTTCTCTGGTCTCGATGTCATCCAGTTTTTTGATCCCTCTCAGAATGGATTGACCTCGTTGCTCCCCGGAGACTCCATCCAGATCACCGGTGTGGTTGGCAACTTCAACCAGAATACCCAGTTGGAGCCGTACGATACCGGCCCCAGCATCCAAATCCTCGGCGCTGGTGCCAATGTGGCTCCTACCGTCATCAATGGTTGCGATCTGAACGACTCCAACCGTGAAAACCAGATTCCTACGGGTGAAAAGTGGGAAGGTCAGTACGTAGAACTGCAAGACGTGACTGTGACCAGCGTAGACTTCTTCTCCGGTGGCTCCCGCGTTTCCTTCAACGTCCAGAACAGCGCCGGTTGTGTGGTCAACATCTCCGACCGCTTCCTCGTCCAGCGTCTCCCCAACGGTAACCCCGCTGGTAGCTTCGTTCCGCCTAGCGTTGGTGACCAGTTTGACTATATCCGTGGTGTGGTTTCCCACTCCCCCAACGGCTGTACTGGTTCCGGTGGCCGTGGTTACGAACTCTTCCCGACCCGGGAAAGCGATTACAAGAAAAACGATTCCGCTTCCTGCCCGACTGCTTCTGTACCCATGCGGAACATCGTCACCCCGACCAGCAGCCAGGCCGTTACGGTTACTTCTGACATCTCCACCCAGACGGGTGTCATGATGGTCGAGCTGAACTACGCCGTTGGTGTTTCCAACAACAATTATACCCAGGTTACCATGAACCTCAGCTCTGGTAGCGCCCTGAACGGCACCTGGTCCGGCGACATCCCCGCTCAGGCCGACGGATCCTTTGTCAAGTACTACATCACCGTCACCGACTCCTCCAACAACGTTTGTTCCTACCCTGACGTCCCCGGTTCCATTGGCGATCCGCTCTTCTACACGGTTCGCGACAACGGTACCACCATCTACGACGTTCAGTTTGTACCGACTTCCTTCGCAGTCGCCAGCTCTGGCTACCGTGACATGGACGTCACCGTTGAAGGGGTTGTCACCGCTTCCGCTGAATCCAACAACCTCGGCTTTGTTTTCATCCAGGAAGAAGGCCAGCTTTCCTACGCCGGTATCATGCTGACAGGTAACCCCTCTCTGGCTACCCTGACGGTCGGTGAAAAAATCACCGTTACCGGTACCGTTCGCGAAACCTTCGGCTTTACCCGGATTGAAGACGTGACCAGCATCGCGGTCAATGGCACGGGCACCATCAACCCGCTGACCCTCGACCCGTCTCTGTTCACCTCCTATGACGTTGTGAACAACGAACCCTACGAAGGCATGTTGATCCGGATGGAAAATCCTGGTGCCGGAATCATCTCTGTCGTTGAGCAGAATGCCGACGCGCCCAGTAACTTTGCTGAGTACCGCATTGGCAACGACCCCTTCAACCCGAGTGAAGGCGTCCGTGTACTGGCTGGCCGGGTCACCAACTCCGCCTACTCCTCCCTGAATGTTTCCTTTGTTAACGACCTTCAGTGGGCAACAGTAGACGGCATCATGAACGTTTCGCCGGTTGTGGTCAATGCTGGCGACCAGTTCGACTATGTCCAGGGTGTTATCGCCTATACCTTCGGCAACATGAAGCTCCTTCCCCGTAACGACGCCGACTTCTTCGGTGGCGTAAACGTTGAAGATGGCAACGGTCACGCCATCATGGCCTACCCGAATCCCGTTTCCAACGAGCTCCGCGTGAACTATACCTTCGGTAGCACCCAATACGGCGCCACCGCTACGGTCACCGACCTCCTCGGACGCGACCTCAAGGTCATCTCCCTTGACAACCTTTCCGGTCTGGAAAACATCAATACCAGCGATCTCGCTGAAGGAACCTATATCCTCCGCATCACCAGCGAAACTGCTGGCCTGATCCGCACGGTGAAGTTCAACAAGGTCCGCTAAGCGGCTTTGAAAAAATGTTGCAAGGTGGGTATCCGGTGGATGCCCCCTTGCTTCTTCAACTGAATCTGAAGTACGAATGAAGCGGATAATCTTTGCGTTTGGCCTGATGACAGCATTGCTGGTGGGCTGTGACAAAGGACAGAAACTGGGGAATATGCCCCCGGATACCCGGATTTCCATCTCGGAAATCAACCTGACCGGAGAGGATCGGTTGCGGAGCCAAGTCACCCTGAATTGGTTGGGATTTGATAAGGACGGCTATATCACCGGATATGAGCTTTCGTTTGATGGATCGACCTGGGAAAGAACCATTTCAACGGACAGTACCTTCGAATTTTCCCTCGACGCCGGCCAGGACACCACCGACATCACCTTTTTCGTCCGGGCCATTGACAACGAAGACGAACGTGATCCCGACCCGGCATTTCTCGAAATCCCCATCAAAAACACTCCCCCTACCGCTGTTTTCGATTCAGTTAACGTTATTCCCGACACCGCCTTCATCGTAACCACCAGCTTCCTCGACGTCTTCGACCTGGATGGCATCGACAATATTGACAGTGTCTTCCTGAAGGTGAACAATGGCGATTGGTATGGATTGCCCCGAACGGTGACCACGGTGACGCTCCTGCCCAGCAATCCAGTCGGTTCCGGAACCCTTTCTTCCGACGTATTTATTGGCTCCAACAACTCTCCCCAGTCGGTTCGGATTGGCGGACTGAACTTAAATGGGGACAATGTCATGTACCTGAGGGCCCGCGACATCGCCGGTTCCGAAAGTGCGATTGACACGAGTAAAACCTTCTTTGTCCGCAATCAAACCTCGGATTTGCTGGTCATCGATGCGAATGGAGCCACCGCTTCTCCCACTCCGGAAGATGTGATCCTGCCCGCCCTCGCCAGTGCGTATCCGGCGGGATTTGATCGGATCGACATGCGCCGCGCGGGGGGTGTCAACAAACCCACGCTTTGGTCCCCGACTTTCTCCTTGATGATCGAGCTGTACGACAAGGTTTTCTGGTATTCGGATGAAAGTCTGGAAGGCTTCGGAATCCTGGAAGAAGCGGCTGGGGCAGTACAGGGGTATTTGAATGCGAATGGAAAAATGCTGATCACAACTGGCTTCCCGAGCACCTACGACAATACCAGCGTGGTCCAGGAATTCACTCCGGTGGACAGCATCTCCACCGCCAATGGGCTGGCCCGTATCCCGACGAACAATGCTATCTGGCCAGCACCGGATTTCCAGGCGGTGGGCTACGATACCTTGCGCGCCAGCGAATTCATTGGTCGGTCGACGCCGATCTACGTGAAATCCGCGGCCGATTCCATGTACACCGCCCAAATCGTCGCTTCCGGCGGCTGGGTGGGGCCCACCTCCTTGTGCGCCCGTTCCACCAATGCGAATAACCAGACCAATGTGGTCTTCCTCTCCGAGCAGCTCCACCGCCTCAATGGCAATCCCGCCGGATTGGAAAAATTCCTCATGCAGGTCCTGAACAATGAATTTAACTGGTAAGCCATGCGAGCGATCCTAACAATATTTTTCCTGGCCCTCGGTTCCACCCTCCTGGTGGCCCAGAATGGCACCATCAAAGGCCGCCTCGTCGACAAACAGTCGGGAGACGGGCTGGAATTTGGTCAGGTCCAGGTCGTCGGTACCTACAAGGGGGCGATCTCCGACGACAACGGCTACTTCACCATTACCGATGTGAAGCCCGGTGATTATTCCGTCCGGGGCGACTACGGGTCCTATTCTCCGGCCATCAAGACCGGCGTGCGGGTCACCGCGGGCGGGACGACCACCATTGAAATTCCGATGGTGTCCGAGCTTGTGCTGGAAGGCGTGACCATCATCGGGGAAGCGGATTTGATCGATGTGGAGTCGGGACAATCCAAGGGCGTGATCACGCGGGAAGACCTGGAAAATTCGAACTATCGCACGGCCATTGATGCCGTGAAGACGCAAAACGGGGTCGACGAGACCCCGGACGGCATCCAGATCCGCGGGGCGCGGGTCTACGAGACGGAAAACCTGATCGAAGGCATCTCCGCTAAGGACCCGCTCGCCGGGGTGACCGGCGGCATGACGGTTTCGGCCAGCTCCATCGAGCAAATCGATGTGATCACCGGCGGGGGCGACGCTGAATACGGCGGCGGTACCGGCGGGATCATCAATACCCGGATTCGGACCGGTGGCGACAAATACAACCTCAAGGGCACCTGGTACCGCGACAATATCGGGGTGAACCCGAATTGGCGGATGGGTTGGAATACGGATGTGGCCAACCTGACCTTCAGCGGCCCGGTTCCGGGCCTGAAGGACAAGCTGTCCTTCTTTTCCAGTGTGGACATGAACCTGTCCGACACCTATTTCGGCGTCCAGGCCCGCCAATTGCACAGCTCGCTCTTCTCGAACGATTCGCTGTGGGCGCCCCGCCAGGATAACCGCTGGTCGAATACGATCAAGCTGAGCTACCAGATCAAGAATGGAATGCGCTTGTCGGTGCTGAACCAGCACTCGCTGAACATCAACCAGAACAACCGGACGCTTCAGGTCGTCGGGAACGATGCCATTCTCCAACCCGGCTTCCCTTATCCCTTTAGCCTGAACCTCGACAACGCCACGACCTATACCCATCACAGCAACCTCACAGTCGTCAATTTCCTGACGCCCCTCGATACGGGCCTCCAGTGGGTATTTGATGTGAGCCTCGGCCGCTTGTTCACCAGCTTGCAAGCCGATGCGAACGGTCGTCCCTTCCGGGAAGAAACCGTCGACGAAATCTACGATGCGTTTTCCATCGTCACCGATCCGGTGGATGTCTTCAATCCGCAGGACTCCGTAGTATATGTGTTCCCGGGTCCGGGCCTCGTCAACAATGGCGGTCTGGGACCGCTGTGGCACAACCACCACGCCCGCGAATACACCCTCAAGTACAAATTCATCTACAAGTCCAAGAGCAATGTCCACAAGGTCACAATGGGGCATGAGCACAAAGACAAGGAATATCAGTGGATCGATGTGAGTCGTCCCTGGGTGGGCGCGCCGATTGTCATTGACGATTCGACCACGACGCCTTCCACCCAATTGGGCTCCAGCAGCGACTTCTGGCTGGCGCGTCCGAAGGAAGGCGGCTTCTTTGTACAGGATGAGATTCGCTACAAAGGGATCATCGCCTTTGTGGGCGCACGTCTGATGTACTGGGCCCCCGGCGAATTCGCAGATGATGCCGTGAACAATCCGGAAGCTCCGGTCGTGGATGCGGTGCGGGAACAATACATGGACGAGACCTTTGGTCTGGCCGGCCTGCGCTGGAAAGCCCGTTTGTTGCCCAAGCTGCGGGTTTCATTCCCCGTCACCGACAACAACGTCCTTTATTTCAACTACGGCCACGCAGCCACTCTTCCTCACCCCCGATTTGTCTACGCTGGTTTGGATCCCGTTTACCAGGACCGCTCTTTCCTTTCCCAGCTCGGCAACCCCAATATCAACCCGGAGGTGACGGTGAGCTACGAAGTGGGATTGAAGTCAAAAATCACCAGCGACCTGGCCCTGACTGTAACGGCCTTCTACAACGACAAATTTGATTATATCGTCAGCCGCCGGATTCAGGTCCGGGACCAAACGGGACGATTTGTGGAGAAGACCTTCTTCATCAACCAGGACTACGCCCGGATTCGGGGAGTGGAAGTTGGGGTGCAAAAACGCTTCAACAAGTGGATGAAGGTCATTCTAAACTCCCGCTACCAGATTGCGACGGGTAAATCCAATACTGCGGCCGAATCGGCGCTGCAAATCCGGACTCAGGGATTTGTCAACTCGACCAGCGAAAACTTCCTGGCGTGGGACCGCCCCTTCGACAACAAGTTGATGGTCTATTTCACGCCGGATTCTACGGTTCGCCTCTTTGGCCATTCGCTGGAAGGTTACCGTTTGTTCATCCAATCCACCCTCAAATCGGGTTTGCGCTATACGCCCTTCCTCTACGCCGGGGAAGCCGACAGTGGCCGCCCGCTGTATGAGCTGGATACGGACAATCCGTTCTCTGAAATTGCTTCTCCCTGGTTCTGGACCGACATCGTGCTGTCCCGGGACTTCCGGTTCGGCAAATACGACGACCGCAAGCTCTCTCTGTCGATTGAATTCAAGAACCTCTTCAATAACCGCAACGCCCAGATCATCAATGGCGTGACGGGGCGGGCGTACGAGGAAGGCGATCCCCTGCCGTCCACTTTCCGGGACCCATCGTTCCCGAACCCTCAGGACCGCGGCATTCCGCCTTTCAACCCGGCCCGCTTCATGCAGCCCCGTCAAATGCTCCTTGGCTTAACTTTTGATTTCTGATGCGAAGAATAGTCCTATATACCATTCTGGCTTGCCTGCCTCTCGTGGGTATGTCCCAGTTGCTGCCCAACCTCGGTGGCCAACGGGCAGGCATCTCGGCCCTGACCTTCCTCAAGATCGACCCCAGTGTCCGTTCGGCAGGATTGGCAGGTGCGAACCTGACTTTGACAGGCGATGTCTTCGCGACTTCCTATAACCCGGCCGGTTTGGCGGAAGAAAACGACTTGAGCGTCGGCCTTTCGAATACCTTCTGGGCCAGCGGAGTCAATTTGTCCTACCTCGCGGCTTCCAAGTCCTTTTCCTCCGGAAACTTTGGGCTTACCATCGCCTCGCTCAACAGTGGTCCGATGGAACGCCGCACGGAATTTGCGCCCAACGGGACCGGGGAGATTTTCTACGTCTCCAATACCGCCGTGGGGGTCAGTTACGGAAGAAAATTGACCGACTTTTTCAGCTTTGGGGGAAATATTCGTTATGTGAACGAGAGCATCGCTGAGTACACGGCCCATACGGCCGTGGTGGACCTCGGCTTCCTGTACCGGGTGGACTTCAAGGACCTGAGTTTTGCGGTCCTGGTCCAAAACTTCGGTACCAACTCTCGTCTGGCGGGCGATTTTCAGCCCGATGGGCTGAACCCGAAACCTGTTACCCTGGAAAGCTATCCCGCTCCGACGGTCTTTAAAGTAGGGGTCTCGATTGTGCCATGGAAAACCGAGGACATGTCTTTGACCACGATCGCCCAGCTGAATCACCCGAACGACAATGCAGAAAATATCCGCTTGGGGGTAGAATACGAATACCGTAAATTGTTGTATCTGCGGGCGGGTTACAAGATCAATGTCCCGGATCAAACGTATCCCACGGCAGGCATTGGGCTGCGGACGCGCCTCGGCAAGCATCCCCTGCACTTTGACTACGCGGTTGACCCCACCCGTTACCTGGGCTGGATCCACCGGGTAGGATTGCGATTTAATTTGAATTCATCTAACCGAGACGAAGGAGGACGCGAATGAAATTCCTGAAGATGTCCCAACGAGTTCTGGCCTTTTTGTTGGCCGCCCTTGCCCTGAACAGCTGTGAAGGGTTCTGGGGAGAAAAAGTCGATCCTTCCTTCATCGACGTCCCCCTGTATACCGATCGCCAGGTCGCCTATGTTCCCATCCAGCCAGTTTGGGACAATTTTGTGGCGCCCATTGACGTGACGGTAGGCTACGACGAATTGATTTATGTCGCGGATGCCGCGACCAGCGAAATCGTTCAGTACGACCAGGCCGGGAATGAATTGGGGCGGTTCACGGTTCCTGGGCTCAAAGAAGTTGTGCAGGACCGGAGCCTCGACCTCCTGGCCATTGGCACCTTCGATACCCTTGGTTTTTCATTGCCCACCATCTACCGCATCGAACTGAAAGGCGGCGGTGGCTATAACCTGAACAATGCCGTCATTGAGAAAAAACTGGTGCATCCGTTCTACTACAAGGTCAATTTTGACCCGGGGAACGACGAGCGGGTGGACCTGAATGGCATCGCCGTCCGGGCGGACAATTCTTACTACGTGGCCCGCTCCGGCCCGGGATCTTCCCAGATTTTCGGTCCCGATGACGCCATCCTCATCTTTGGTGCCGACGACGTTTTCCAAACGCCGGTAGCCATTGACCTCAACGGAAACCTCGACCGGAATTATTTTGCCAGCCCCATCTCGATTGCCAGCCTCGCCCAACCCCCGCAATCTCCCAACGTCGCCACCCGCGGTGACTTTGTGGTCTGCATGGGCGATCCCGACCGCCAGCTCAAGGTCCAGTACATCAATGTCAACGAATCGGCCAACGGCATCAATTATACGGTGCGGGACATGGTCACCGGCGATACGTCTCTCGCCGATGGATTCCTTCTGACCGCCAACCGCTTTGCCCTGCCCACCGACGTGGCCTATACGGGCGATGCAACGAACTATATGTTTGTGGTGGATGAGGAAAAAGACTCGCTGTACCAATTCACCAATACGGGATTGGAAGGTGTCGCGCCGCCTCCCGGATCCTCGGCGTCCAAAAACATCAAGGTTTCCTTCGGTGGAACGGGAACCGGTCTGACCCAGTTCAACCGCCCGTCGGGCGTGGCCTACTACCGCCAGATCATCTACGTCGCTGACCGCGGCAATGGCCGGGTCTTGCGCTTTCAGTTGACCACTGATTTTGATTGATCCGAAATAATTTTGGAAAAATACACGCCGCCAGTCTCAGGACTGGCGGTTTTTGTTTTGTTCCTGTACCTTCCGAAACAAATCCAGATGGGCCTCGGCCACCGCTTCCCAGGTGAAACGGGTCTTGAATTTGGCGAGTGAGTGACGGGACAAAGAGCCGTAGGTCGCACCATCCATTTCGAGGAAGCCCTTCATTTTCTCCGCTAAATCCACGGCATCTTGTTTGTCGATGATGAACCCATTTTGTTCATCGACGAGTTCCCGGGTCGCGCCCACATCCGTGACGATGATGGGCATGGCCCGCGCCATCGCTTCCAGAATCACCGTGGGCATCCCTTCGTACAGGGTCGGCAGGACAAATACGTGGTTGTCGAGGTAGGCCTGAGCGAGGTCTTCGTCGCTCACAAATCCGCGAAAATGAACATTGGGGAGGGGAAATTGCGCGCGCATGTCGTCAAACAGCGGGCCCTTGCCGCAGAGATCCACTTCAAACTGGTCCTGCAAGCCCGCTTCGTTCAGAGCCTGCGTCGCCTGAAGCAGATACGTAATGCCTTTGTTGTCAGAGAATCGGCCGACGAACATGAAGCGCGTGGGTGTGCCGGGCGATTTGAAGAGGTCGACATCAGGTAAGTCCAACGGATTGGTGGCGTTCGGGAGAACAGCCAACTGTTCATCCCGGCGCAAGCGGGGTAGGATGATATTGGTCAGATGGCCGCCGAGGGAAACGGTTCGGGTGCAACGCTTGAACAGCTTGTCGAAGACCCGGCGGTAGGGCAATGTCTTGAGCTTGGCGACGCTGCCGATGGCCTGGTAGGGCTCCAGTCCGTGGGGATTGACGATGGTGCGGTCGGCCACTTCCTGCATGCCCGCCCACACACTCAGCCCCTGGCTGTAAATGATGTGGTCCGGCCGGTCCCGGGCTTCCCGCAGCACCTGCTGGGAATAGTCCTTCAGCTCCCGAAAATAATGCTTCTTCCCGGGCAGGGGTTCCAGGGCAATTTCAGTCACGGAGGGAAAATCAGCGAATATGCGCTCGTCCGGATGGGGGTGCAGGACGGTGAGGTCCACCTGGCCGGAGCGGGCGAGGGCTTCTACCAATAGGCGGGAATGGCGCTGCATACCTCCCACGGCGTGGGGAAAAATGCCATCGGTGGCGAACAGGATGGGAATCGGCGGCATGGCACGAAGATAGGCAATGCGACGGATTTCGGAGGGGGAGAAAAGGGGGTTAAAAAAATGATCCCGGGCATGACCCGGGATTTGTTTCGTTGGCATTGCGGAGCGGACTCCGCAATCCTGGTTTCGAATACGTTAAAAGATGCTTTTCGCTCCGGGAAAGGACCTTCGGGTAGTTAGCAATCCCGTTCCTTCCCCAGCCACGTCTACGCATGGGCGGGCGGATTGACTGTTGCCGGACGAATGCGGCTGCCACATACTCACCAATATGGGCAGAAACGCGCATGCGGTCTTGCGTAGCCAGTCCTGACTTGATCTACTGTGATCAAACCATTGGTACACCATGCGCACCATACCTCCTTTAGCAGGCGGTATGTCGTTTTGAATCAGGAGCATAAAACCTCCTTGTTAATGGTGAAAAAAAATTAATCTACTGTTTTTACTTACTATTGATCTTTAAATCAAAATAGCCCGGACACCAATACGATGACCAGGCTATTTTCTTTTATCAACCGTTCCCTTCACCGATGGAAGAGGCGGTTCCCTGGTCGATGTGTCCGGTCAGGAGCACATTCAATATCGCTGTATACTTTAATTCCGTACAAAGTGAATCGAATCAATCGTTATACTTCATTCTAAATATACCCTTTTTACGGATGCTACGACTGAAATTGATTACAATCGGAGCGTTTTGCGGGATGAACGGTCGGTATCATTGGATGTTTGGTAATGCGGTTCCTACGATTGTCCGCTGATTCTGAAACCGGTCCGTACGGTTGATGGCACGGGGAGTAATCTTCGCCACCAAGTTGTAATCTCGCCCCTCTAACCTTATTTGTTCTCCCCTGAAGCGGTCATGCTTCAACTCCTTGTTTACTCCATAACGCTGTTTCCGGGTCCAAAAGTATCCTTTGAGTCGCAAATCCTCAGATGTTTCCACCGAACCGAAGGTATAGTAGTACTTCGTAAAGATTTTGCCCCGCTTTTTGATCAATTCTCCCTCTGAAAAGGTCCCCCGATCGACATATTCCATGTACAAGGAATGTCTCCGCAACATCCGCCGCTTGACCCGCACTGCCGCGATGGGCATCGCGGTACCACAAGCCGGCTTGTCCAGGTTGACACAGCCCAGGCTGGAAATGCGGATCAGATAGCTATTGGTCTCCGCCTCGTATTCCGGCATCTGGTTTTGGAGGCGTTCCCAGGCCAACTGGGACAAGTCGCCCCGCCGGGGGGCGGTATACAAGCCCATCGTGGGATCGTAGCGGTCCGCCGGAATGCGCACCTCCACCTCCTGGCCTTCCCGCAAGCGGTCGATTTCGACGCGGTCCATGAACGCTGACAGGCAAATCATCCCTGCGGATTCCAAAATCGTATCGCCGGCCATGGTCGACACTTCCTTGTTCGCGACATCTTCCAAGGTA
This sequence comes from uncultured bacterium, assembly GCA_963923035.1. GTDB lineage: Bacteria > Bacteroidota > Bacteroidia > J057 > JADKCL01 > CAWUKT01. The sequence continues at coordinate 58,078 of CAWUKT010000001.1, read as the reverse complement.
TGGTATTCCAGCAGACGCACCTCGATCGGCTTGCCGCAGGAATCGAAAGCGGCCGGGGGCAGGTAAATGCTCGCTCCCCGTCGGCCTTCCAGCGTCAGGGATTGGGAGCAGTGGTACTCGGCTTCGTTGCCCTCGACGATGCTGTCGGGCAATTCGGGCAGGACTTCCACGATCTCCGGCTCGGGATTCTTCATTTCCCCGAGGTACACGGTGAGTTCGACGCGGCGGTTCCGCGCGCGCCCGGCCGTGGTGGCATTGCTGGCGACGGGCTGGACTTCTCCGTGGGCCTTGAGCCGGACCGCCCGGGCCTTGATTCCGTGGTCACGGAGGTAGCGGGCCACGGTCAATGCTCGATTCTTCGAGAGCTCTTCATTGAATTCCAGGCTACCGACGGCGTCGGTATGGCCCTGCACCCGTACCCCTTTGATGACCTGGACCTTCTCGTGGTCCACCAGTGAATCCAGAATCGTTTGAGCGCTTTCCGTCAGCACATATTTCCCCGTGTCAAAATAGACTTCGCATTGAACGGTCGTTTGGGCGGGTAGCGTGAGAAAGGGAACCAGCATTGCCCAGAAAGCAATCAACAAGTATTTCATAATGGTTTTTTTGAGGAGGTTGAAAACGAATTCAGCATTTCGAACGATCTATTTTCCGACACATAGCACCCCCGTCTGTGTTTCAAAACCGCCCTGAAACACAGTAGTCGCGGGAAAAAGCCGAAAAAAGGGACCTCGATTCCAGTCAATCGGACATACCAAGCCCACACCGATTTACGGGATCAATTGGGAGGTCATGGGAACATGTTGGATGTTTATCTGTTTAATTCAGAAATCCATAATGGTTACAAAACCTAATCAATGTTCTGGATTCGCCTGATGAAGCAATAGGATTTATTAGAAAGTCCGGATATAGATTGAGATGGTTGCACCTCAATTGAAAAGAAATGAAAAAAAATCCCCGATTCATCCGCCTCGCCCTTCTGAACCTCGTCGGATTCATTGGTGTCGTCGTCGTCAATTACCTCGCCAATGCGCTCCCCATCAACGGGAATACCACCGGGGATTTGTCGGCCTTCTATCCCAACCTCTTCGTTCCGGCCGGATTTACCTTCGCCATCTGGGGCATCATTTACCTCTCCCTGACCATTTTCACCATCACTTCGCTGGGACGCGCCCTGACCGGACGGTCTGATTGGGGCGTCGAGCGCATCGGCATTTTCTTCTTCCTCTCCTGCCTCGTCAATATGGGGTGGATCTTTGCCTGGCACTACCGGTTTGTGCCACTTTCCTTGCTGGTCATGTTGGGGATTCTGGGCTCTCTGATCATGATTTATTTGCGGTTGGGGATCGGAAAAAAGAAAGTGAGTGTGGGAGAAAAATTGGTGGTGCAATTGCCCTTCAGCCTGTATTTGGGCTGGATCACCATTGCGACGGTGGCGAATGTGACCACGCTGCTCGTGGACAACGGCTGGACGGGCGGAGGCATCTCCGAAGCTACCTGGGCGGTAATCATGATTGCGGCGGCGACCGCCATTGGCGTGGCGGCCGTCTGGACCCGCCGGGATTTCATCTTCGCGCTGGTGCCGATCTGGGCATTCTGGGGAATTTATAGCAAGCGGGCAGCGGCCAGCCCGGTCTACGAGGACATCCTCACGATGACCCTGATCGGAATGGGCATCATGGCGCTGGTCGGCATCGCCGCCGGCATCCGTTACGCCCGGCTCAGCCGGGCCTAGGCGGTACGCGCCAGCAACTGCATGAATTTGCGGCGGGCGACCGGAACAAGCGAGTGCTGTTCCGGAAACACATAACGCGATACAATCGCGTAGGTGGCCGGATTGGGCAGCTCGCGGTGCTGCCGTACCAATTCCAATTTGATGTGCTCAAAGGTTTGGGTCAGGGACAAGGTGAAGTCCCCAAGGTGGGTCGTCTGCAATCCCCGGTACTTTTCGTGCTGACTTTCAAATAAGGTCACCCGGTAAGAATAGGCCCGAATTTCCTTTTGGTCCCCGATCCGCAGCAGCATATACCCTTCATTTTTGTTCAGCGGCACCACGCCCACCGACTCAATTTCAATCGCCTCTTCGATGAAATCATAGATTTCCTTTCCGTCCCGCAATTGGTGGCGAATCAACGGCAACGCATAATTCACGATCTCCTCGATTTCCTTCAGCCGGTCCATTTCCCCCCGCTCCTGGTACATCAATTGCAATTTTTCCCAATCCACTCCCAACATCTCACGCGGCAACTGGTCCTCAAATGCCGTCTTGCTCTCGTTGAAAGAGGTCAGGTTTCGGTAGTGGGAAATGAGCTGGGAAAGGGCCGGATATAGCTCGGTCCGGGAAAATTTTTCCTTCACCCACTGAAGATATGCAAGCAGCAAGTACCGTTTGTACTCAAAGTCCTGGAGGCCTTCCACAAACCAGTTTTCATTCAATTTGGCCATGAGCGGGATGTCTTTAATGTGGCATCTGTTTAGAATTTACGAAAAGTGGGGGACAAAAAGTTTTATTCCGCCTCGGAACGTCTGCGCAGGAGCGCTTCCAAATTCTCCGCATCCATTCGTCCCGCCAAGGGGGCCAGCGGTCTCATGAGGGGCGGCGTTGCCCGAGTAAACGGCATTCCAATGGGCATTTCGAAGACAATTTTGTTTCTTTGTAGCTGTCATTTCTCACTCAAATTCAGACTCTATGCGTTGGCAAGGAAGAGAAAAAAGCCGCAATATCGATGACCGCCGGGGCCGGCGGGGTAGAGGCGGTCCCCGGTTCAGAATGCCCCGGGGACGCGGTGGACTCAGCATCATTGGCATCGCCGCCGTGATCATTGTGTACCTCATGGGAGGCAACCCGCAGGACCTCCTGAACCAAATTGGGCTGGGAACTGGCATGGGCGGTGGAGGCACGTCGCTGCCCATCCCCGGCATGAACCAACAACGGGGGACGGCCTATACGCCGGACCAGCGGGCGAAACGCGAAGATGAGTTGGCGGACTTTGTGGGGGTGGTATTGAAGGAAACGGAGGATGCGTGGGGACAAATTTTCCGGGAACAATTGGGCAAAACCTACTCGGAGCCGACCCTCGTGCTGTTTACCGACGTCGTCCACTCCGCCTGTGGCCGCGCGGGAGCGTCCACCGGACCCTTTTATTGCCCCGCCGATCAGCAGATGTACATGGACCTGAAATTCAGCGATGACCTCCAGCGCATGGGTGGCGAAGGCGATTTTGCCCTGGCCTATGTTGTGGCGCACGAAGTTGGGCACCACGTCCAGAACCTCCTGGGGACCCTTGACCGGGTTCACCGCGATAAGCAAGGCAAGGACAAGGCCACGCAAAATGCCTTGCAGGTGCGGGTGGAGCTCCAGGCCGATTTCTATGCGGGCGTCTGGGCGCACTATACACAGAAGATGAAGAACATCATCGAGGAAGGCGACCTCGAAGAGGCCCTGTCGGCCGCGCAAGCGGTGGGAGACGACCGGCTGCAACTGTCCCGTCGGGGCTATGTCGTGCCCGAAAGTTTCACGCACGGCACCTCAGCCCAACGCATGCGTTGGTTCAAAAAGGGGTATAAGACTGGCCGGATAGCGGATGGCGATACCTTCTCGGCCAGCACGTTGTAAGCCGGTTTACCTTTTATTCCGCTCCCTAAAAACTCTCCTGGGAGCAAACCGGGCCTGATTCTCCGCCTTTTTCTGAAAAAAGATCAATCAACCCAAACAACTTTTTGTCGTTTGGGTTACTCTTTTACAAACACCCGAGGAGGTTGCCGAAAATCCTCACCCTCTAAATAAATCAACTACATTCTTCATTTTTTCAATTTTAACATCTCACTAGAGTAGGCATACCCTTTTTACCAAACATTCACATGAAAAAGATTTTTATGCTTTGCTTGGGGCTCATCGCCCTTGGCGGAACCAGCTCCCTATTTGCTCAAATTGGCAATTTTGAAACCGTGAACCTGCGCAACGCGGGGCAAATCACCAACGCTGCGGTTTTCGACGTTGACTTCTCCAATCTCGATTTGTCATTAGATGTCAGGGATGACTATCGCATCCAGCTGGGCGAAAGTACCACTCCTACTTACGAAATCGAATTTGATGGTTTTACGGCGACGGATGCCTTCCGGGTATCCCGCCTCGCCAACACCAGCTACATTGCCCTCGTCCGTCCCAACGGTGAAAACAACAACCTGGGGCACCTCGAAAGTGGCACCTATGGCAACATTGTTGGTACGTCCAAGTGGTTGGGCTTGGGTTCTGCTCCCGCCGCTGCTGGTCCCAGTGTTTATGGTCTCCGGACCCAATGGGAACAGAACTTTGGCATCTTCAACTTGCTGGAAGTCAATGCCACTACGCGTGACCTCGTCATTGCTTGGGGGGGAACCACTTCCAACAACCGGTTGCTCTTCAATTACTCTAATAATCCTCTGACTCCTCCGACGACGGTCATGCAGATTGACAGTGGAGGAGACGTCATTATAGGTAATCCCCGCCCGGCTTTCATCTCTGATGATCAGTTGTACGTACGCGGCCGGATCGGACTCGGATCCGCAGAATGGATCGAAGATGGTGGTGCCAATACCATTTCCACCCAAGCCACCTTCATTCCTTCCACCGATAACATCCGCGACCTGGGTAGCGGAGCCAATCGTTGGGATGACGTTTTTGCCACCAACCCGGTTATCCAGACCTCTGATCGCCGGATGAAGGAGAACATTGAAGACATGGACTACGGTCTGGAAGAAATCATGCAGCTCCGTCCTGTGACCTATACCTGGAAAGACAACGAGCGAAAAGGTCTCCAAATGGGCCTCATCGCCCAGGAAGTACTGGAAGTGACTCCCGAAGTTGTCTACCAGCCCTCCAAGGACATGGTCCAGGACGAAAAAGGCAACTGGGCTCCGGCCGGTGATGAAAACGACCGTTTGGGCATGCGTTACACGAACCTGATCCCGGTCCTCATCAACGGTATGAAAGAGCAGCAGTCCATCATCGAGCAGCAAAACCAGCGCATCGACGAATTGGAAGCGGCCATCGCCAACGGCGGTCTGAAGCAAGGCCAGGGCAGCAGCGATCTGCGCCTCCCCGCCCTGTACCAGAACAACCCGAATCCGTTCCGTGAGACCACGGAGATCCGGTACTTCCTACCCGAGACCACCCAGGAAGCCACCCTCTATGTCTACAACATGCAGGGCACTCCGGTCCTCGAACTCCAGATCAACGAGCGCGGCGAAGCCGTTCAGGTCATCGATGGCGGTCTCCTCGAGTCCGGCATGTACCTCTACGCCCTCATCGCCGACGGCCAGGAAGTGGACGTCAAGCGGATGATCCTCACGAAATAATAGTTGGAAATATTTAGGTTGTAAATGGCAGGGGGCTCCACGTGGAGCCCCCTGTTTATTTTTTCCCGGTGACCATTCGGATCATCCCTCGCCCTCTTTTGCTTCTTCCGGGTCTTTTTTCACTTTGAGCCACCGCACATAGTAGTCCTTGTTCACTTCGAAGGTCGTTTCCGCATCGCCCAAATCCATTTCCTGCCAACCCTCCGTGCCCGGGTTCAATACCCGCTCTTCTCCGCCCACCTTCATCCGGAGGGGCAGGTCAAATCCATCGACGGCTCCCTGGTACTGGTACTTCAGCGTCGCGCCGTCGCGGTAGTAGGCAAATACGGGCAGGCGGGGGTCCCGCAGGTACTGGTCGAAGAACTTCGCCGCATTGTAATTGGGGATGCGGGCATTGATATAGGCCTCGATCTGAGCGCTGGAAACGGTTTGGTGGTAGAAATCGCGGTTGATCCCGCGGAGGATTTCGCGCCAGGCCTCATCGTCGTTGAGGACCGTGCGCAGCGTATGGAGCATGTTCGCGCCCTTGGCGTACGAATCCCCGCTGCCGGTCTCGTTCACGTCGTAGGGCGAAATCAACGGCTCGCGGTTGTTGATGGAAAAGCGCAGGCCCCGGACATATTCGGCGCCGGCTTCCTTGCCGTAGTGGTACTCCACAAACAGGGCTTCGCTGTATTGGGTGAAGCCTTCATGGATCCAAAAATCGGCCACATCAGAATGCGTGATGTTGTTGGCGAACCATTCGTGGCCCGACTCATGCACGATGATATAATCGAATTTGAGGCCGTAGCCCGTCATCGACAAATCGCGACCCAGGTAGCCCATTTTGTACTTGTTCCCATAGGTCACGGAACTTTGGTGCTCCATACCGAGGTAGGGTACCTCGACCAGCTTGTAGCCGTCTTCGTAAAACGGATAGGGTCCAAACCAGTGTTCGAAGGCTTCGAACATTTGGTCGACCTGCTGGAAGTGCTCCTGGGCCTTGTCGTAGTTGTCTTTCAACACGAAGAAGTGGCAGTCGAGCGGCCCTTTTTCGCCTTCATAGGTCGAGGTCCAATCGCGGTAGTTCGCGATGTTGATGTTGACGCCGTAGGCGTTGATGGGGCTGGTGACCGCCCAGGTATAGGTCGTGGTCTTGTCCTTGTTCTTGACGACTGAGCGCAAGCGGCCATTCGCGACGGCCTGCAATTTTTTCGGGACGGTAATGGCAATGGAAAGGCTGTCGGGCTCATCGTAGGGGTGGTCCTTCAAGGGCCACCAGGCACTCGCTCCCATTCCCTGACAGGACGTCGCAATGAAATAATCCCCTTTTTTATCTTTCCGCCACGAAAAAGCACCATCCCAGGGCGGCATCTTCGCGATACGGGGTTTGCCTTTGAATTTTACCGTCAATTGTCCCGATTCTCCTTCTCCCGGCACCTCCTCCATTTCCACAAAAAAGACATCCCCTTCCCGTTCGTATTTCAATTCTTTTTCCCCCATCACAACCCCTTCAATCTCCATCGGCTCCTGCAAATCGAGCTGCATCCGCTGGCCTTCCGACAGGGTCTTGAACGTGATGGTATTCTGCCCCGAAATCGTTTTGTCCTCCGGATTCACCTTCACTTCCAGCGCGCAATGGGTCATGTCCCACCAGGCCCGCTCGGGAGTGACCGAACCCCGCAAGCTATCCTCCCGGGTAAATGTGGTTTTTTTCTTCTTCCCAAATTGGGCCTGGAGCAGCATCGGAGAAAAGACCAATGCAAGAGCCAAAACCAGATGAACGGCGCGGTGACAATTTTTCATGGGCGTAGATTTGGGATTAAAGCTAAGGAAAATTCAAACTGGAAAAGGGTCCAAAATTGCGCGTCCACCTTGTTCGGTCTTCAGGACCCTTCATCTTCCACCAAACGCACCAATTCCAAAAAATATTTCCCGTCTTTCCGAATTGCGATGCCCATATAGGACCCGAGTTCCTCCGCCGGATAAATCTGGTACTTCTGCTGGAAGGAGGAAGATGCCAACAAGGTGGTTTGCATGGTCACGTTGTGGGGATGGGGCAGATACAGCAGGTCCGGAGCGCGCTTGACCACGTAGTCTGGGTCGAATTTTAGAGAAAGGACCGGGTCATTCAGGCCACTCAGGTCGGTGATTCGCTTGCCAGGGTTCATCGTGGCGAGGATGCCCAGCTCGGTGGAAGCGAGGTGGAGGTCGGGGGGAAATGCAGCCAGGGAATCGAGCAAATGCCAATTGTGCTGTCCCAGTTCGGTATAGATCTGGGCAATGGAGAAATGGCCAATGCGGCGGCTCAGGTTGGCGGGGCGGTAGAAGATCGTCAGGGCGAATCCGGCGGCCAGGGAAAGGGCCATTGCAGCTTTGAGACCGGTGGAAAACGGGGATTTTCCCAGTTCCAGTCCATTCCAGGCCCGGAAACCGAGGTAAATCAGCACCGGCCAGACGGGGTACAAAAAGCGTTGGTGGTAGCCCATGACGGGGAGCACGCCGAGGGTTTGATATACAAGGAACAAGCCGACGAAGGCCAGCAAAGCGAGGTTGAGCCGTGTCCATTTCCGCCCGTGGCGGATCAGACTGAGGACGATGGCCGCCAAGGGCAAGGCATTCAGCAGCGCAAACATCCCCAGGTATTGCCAGGCTTGGATGCGGAACTGGGCGGTGAATTCGGGGCCGTAGGGATTGAGGGATTTGACGAAAAAAGACAGGGGAATGGGGCTTCCGAAGAAGGTCAGGGCAAAAAAGGCGCAGGCCAGCACGGCCGCCCCCGTGAACAGGAGCCAGTAGGCCACCATGCGCCGCTGCAACGCATCGCGTTGCCCCAACAGCAGGACCAGCGGCACCCCGCCGGTCAGCAGCAGCAATTCCGGCCGCAACAGGTACAACAATCCGCCCAAAGCGCCCAGCAACAGCCCCCGACCCGGCGACAGTTTCCCCTGAAACCGCAGCACCAAGGTCAACCAACCCGCCGTCCAGGCCATGGCCAGCGTCGTTTCCATTCCACTCGTGGCATGGACTGCCAAGGCGGGTGCCTGTACCGCCACCACCAAACCCAGTCCGATCCAGACTTTTTCCCCGGACATCCCCTGCTTGAGCCCGCCTTCCCGCACCAACCGCCAAACGCCCAGGCCTGCGACCACCGCAAACAAGGCGCTCAGCAACCACAAATGGGCCGCAACCGGGCCATCGAGCAGGCGCAGCACCACGATCACGACTCCAAATAAGGGAGCCGTCAAGCCGTAAGTCGCCGGTTCATCGGCGTTCCAGGCAAAATTGCCGTGGGCAAGGAAATTGTCCGCGTAGCGGGTGAAGAAATGGGCGTCGTCCCAGACCGCGGTACCATCCCAACGCAGGGCCACGTTGCCGAGCAGCAAAAGGACCGAAAGGAGCAGAAACACTTGGGAGGCACGGCGCATCTTCACCGAAATTGGGCTGAAACAAATTGACGAGCATTCAAATTAACACTATATTTCTTCCTGCACCCACAAAATCAAGGAAAGTCTATGCCCGGATTTCACACCATCAATTTCAAGCAATGGATCGACGACAACCGCCACTTGTTGAAGCCACCGGTCGGCAACAAGCAGATTTGGGAACAGGTCGATGACTTCATCGTCATGGTGGTCGGCGGCCCGAATGCCCGCACCGATTACCACTACAATGAAAGCGAAGAGTTCTTCTATATGCTGGAAGGAAATATGGTGCTGAAGGTCGTCGACGAGGGAAAGCCGGTCGATATTCCGATCAAGGAAGGCGAAATTTTCCTCCTCCCGGCCAAGGTTCCCCATTCGCCGCAACGGGAAGCCAATTCGGTGGGGCTGGTCATCGAGAAGGTCCGTCAACCGGGCATGACCGATGGCCTGCAATGGTACTGCCCCAATTGTGACCACAAGGTGTACGAGGAATATTTCTTCATGGAAAATATCATGGAACAGATGCAGCCCGTCTTCGAGAAATTCTATTCCAGTGAAGAGTTGCGGACCTGTTCCAATTGCGGGACGGTTCATCCCACCAAGGCCAAGGCACTCAGCTGATCAGCGAACGCTGCCAAACCGGTCGTGGTGACGTTGCCACCACACCAGCACCTCCAAATCCGCCTCCGCCCAATCCAATGCCATCATTTCCACTGGTGAGCACCAGCGCGCCTCTGCATGCTCCAATAAGTGGAGTTCGCCCCCGGTAATCCGCACCACAAACGGCAACAGCTTGAGCGTGGGGCTTTCCTTCGGATTCCGAACCGCGGGCGCTCCCGCGACGATCTGCGTCTGCAAACCCAATTCTTCTTCCAGTTCCCGGACAATACAGGTCCGGGCCGCTTCTCCCGGCTCCAATTTGCCGCCGGGAAATTCCCATTTCAAGGGCAGGGACATGGTGGCGCTGCGCTGCGTCACCAAAACGCGGCCGTCACGGACGATGATGGCGCAGGTCACCAACAACATGTTCAGGCGGTCGTGAGCATGCCGAAGAGGCGGAGGGCGTTCTCGGAAGTGACCCGGGCGACTTCACCGACCGGGACCTCCTTGACGTCCGCCAGCTTGCGGGCGATGAGGGGAAGGTAACTGCTTTCGTTGCGTTTGCCGCGGTGGGGCCTCGGCGGCAAATAGGGCGAATCCGTTTCGAGGACGATCTGATCGAGGCTGATTTCGCGGCAGGTGGCGTCCAGACCGCTTTTTTTGTAGGTCAAAACGCCTCCGATCCCAATGAGAAAGCCCAAATCTTTGATTTGTGCGGCTTCTTCGGGGCTGCCGGTAAAGCAATGGAAAATGCCTTTGAGGCGGCCGTCCTGCTCTTCGCCGATCAGTTGGATCAGCTCGGGCGTCGCGTCGCGGCCGTGGAGGATCAGCGGCAAGTCCATCTCCCGCGCCCAACGACAGTGGACCCGCAATGAGGCCTGCTGTTGGGCAAAATGGCTTTTGTCCCAGTACAGGTCCAGGCCCGTTTCTCCGACCCCGTGGTACAGTTCCGCATTGTTTTCCCATTCCTTCTCCAATTCCGCCAGCACCGTCTCAAAATCGTCCTTGACATAGCAGGGATGGAGACCGAGCATGGGGAAAAAGAACTCCGGCGCCCGTTGGTGGAGGGCCTTCATCTGGGGAATGGAGTTCAGGTCGATATTGGGGAGGAAAACGTGGGACAAGACAGCTTGGGCCCGCTCCACAATGGCCTCCATATCGGCATCAAATTTCGGGGAATAGAGGTGGGAATGCGTATCGATCAGTTGCATGGATATTCCTTTCGGGGCCTACAAGCGGCCCAACAATTCCGATTTTTTGTTCTCATACTCCAACAGCGACAACTTTCCGTCCTGGAATTTCTCGTGGAGCATGTCAATGGTCCGCATGACTTCATCGCGGAGCAGCAGCCAATCCAGGGCTGAGCCTTCAAATTCTTTGTAATCGCGCTCGGTCTTCTGGACATCGGCGATTTTTTCGGGATCGTGGAAGGCGAGGTCATCGAGGAGCTTGGCCACGGCCGCGACCACGTCGCGGTCACCGATCCGGACCGAAGTGGCCGTCGTTCCGGTGGCATTTCCCAGGAAGACCTTCACCGATTTTCCATCGGCCTCGGCCGAGCGCACCCGCTCCAATTCGAATTCGCCGCCATCGTAGAAGGCCTTCGTATCCGTCAGGATGAAGTAGGTACTGCCAAAAAGTCCCGTATCGAGGTACATCGCCACAACGTCGCCGGGCTGCTTCACCCGGGTTTCGCGCATCAGGATGCGGCCGAGCTTGCTGCCGGGCAGGCGCGGAGCCACATACATGCCTTCGCTTTCGTTGTAGGGAAATTTACGCGCTATGAATTCGCGGTACATGTTAATTCAATGGTTGGGGGAGATCAGGCGTACTTCTCTCCGCTGTTTTTCTTCACTTCCTTGACAACGGTTTTGATCTCCTGTTCGTTTTCCTTTTTGCAAATCAACAGCACATCATCCGTGTCCACCACGATGAAATCATCCAAACCGTGCAATACGACCAGTTTTTCCTTGTTCTCCACCCGCACCATGTTGTTGCTGGACTTGAAAATCATCAGGTTGCCCTGGCTGGCATTTTGGAGGTAATCCTTCTCGATTTGTTCGTAGACGGATCCCCAGGTTCCGAGGTCGCTCCAATCAAAATGCGCCTTGATCACGTGGATATTCTCAGCCTTCTCCATGATTCCGTCGTCGACGGAGATGTTCCGGCACATGGAATAGCTCTGGGAAATGACCGCTCCCTCCTCATCCGTGTCCATGGACCCGGAAATATCGTCGAAAATCTCGTACATGTCGGGCAGGAAACTTTTGTACGCTTCCAGGATGGTGGGGAGAGAAAAAATAAACATCCCTGAATTCCAGAGGAAATCGCCGCTTTGGAGGAAGGTTTTGGCGAGTTCGAGGGTCGGCTTCTCGGTAAAAGTCTTGACTTTATAGTAATCTTGCTCGACGCCTTCCTGGTCCTCGATGTACTGGATATAGCCGTAGCCGGTATTGGGGTAGGCGGGCGGGATGCCCAGGGTCATGATCGTGGGATTCTGGCTGCACGCGTCCAGGGCGAGTTCGGCATCCTTGCGGAAGGCCTCGCTGTCGTGGATGAGGTAATCGGAACCGACGACGAGGACAGCAGCGCTGGGGTTCCGGTTGCGGATTTTGAAGATCGCGTAAGCGATGCACGGCGCGGTATTCCGCCCGACGGGTTCCAGGAGAACCTCCTGCGGCCGGACCTGAGGCAGCTGATCGTGAACAAGTTGGCCGTAGCGTTCGTTGGTAACTATGAAAATATTCTCGGTGGGAATAAAGGCCGCGATCCGCTCGTATGTCATTTGGATCATGGACTGTCCGGTACCGAGGATGTCGTGAAATTGCTTGGGGTAGCTGGTGCGGCTCATGGGCCAAAAACGGCTTCCGATGCCGCCGGCCATGATGATTACGTAGTCGTTCTTTCTCATTTGTTATTTCAGGGCGCTGGACTATTCGGGATGGGTTTCATTTCCGAAGGTTCATTCTCCTTTTCCTCCACCCTATGTCTCTAAAAAGAAGACATTTTCTGCGAGAAATGGGGTCAAAAACAGGAGGTGAAATGCAGGGAAACGTGGCCCAAAATCTGAATACGAACGTCGTATTACTGCCAAAATTACGATAAAAAAATCTAAGGTATTCAGAATAAAATCGGGAAATTATTGCTATTATTAATAATGGATCATTTCGCTGAAAAGGCGGAATTAATGTAAAGATGATTGAAGAGTTTGTAGATGGAGATAGTAGAAAAAATAAACCTGAAAGAGGTTCTTAAGCAGTACTTCGGATTTGAGGATTTTCGGGGAAAGCAGGAAGAAGTTATCCAAAACCTCCTTGACGGTCGTGATACATTTGTCATTATGCCCACCGGGGCGGGCAAATCGCTGTGCTACCAGTTGCCAGCGACCATATTAGAGGGGACGGCATTGGTCATTTCACCCCTGATCGCGCTGATGAAAAACCAGGTCGATCAGTTGCGGGCGCACGGTATCGAGGCGGGTTTTCTGAACAGCAGTATGAACCGGGGCGACTATGAATCGGTCAAGCAGAAGACGATTGAGCGGAAATTGAAGCTCCTGTACGTGGCTCCGGAATCGTTGGTCAAGGAAGAATTCATCGACTTTCTCAAAAAAGCGAAGATCTCTTTTGTCGCCATTGACGAAGCCCATTGTATCTCAGAATGGGGACACGATTTCCGACCGGAATACCGCCGGATCCGCGAAATCCTCAACCACATCGACCACGTGCCGATCATTGCCCTGACCGCCACGGCGACCCCCAAGGTCCAGCTCGACATCAAACAGAACCTGAAGATCCACGACTCCAAAGTCGTCATCACCTCCTTCAACCGCCACAACCTCTACTATGAGATCCGGCCGAAGGTGGACCCCGTCACGCAGATCATCAAGTTCATCAAGAAAAACCAGGGCAAATCGGGCATTGTGTACTGCCTCAGCCGCCGCAAGGTGGAAGAATTGGCCGAAATCCTGAAGGTCAATGGCATCAAGGCCAAGCCCTATCACGCCGGACTCGATTCGAAAAAACGCTCCGAACACCAGGACAATTTCCTCAACGAGGAAGTCGACGTCATCGTGGCCACCATCGCCTTCGGGATGGGCATCGACAAACCGGACGTCCGCTACGTCATCCACTACGATGTCCCCAAGAGCATCGAGAGCTATTACCAGGAGACCGGCCGCGCCGGTCGCGATGGCCTCGAAGGCAATTGCATCCTGTTCTACGACTACAACGACATCGTCAAGCTCGAAAAATTCATGAAGGACAAACCCGTCAGCGAACGGGAAAGCGGCCACCTGCTCCTGCAGGAAATGGCCTCCTTCTGCGAATCGGGCCTGTGTCGCCGCAAATACATGCTCCACTACTTCGGCGAGATCTTCGACGAAACCAAGTGCTCGGGCATGTGCGACAATTGCCGCTACCCCAAGGAGCGGATCGACGGCACGAAATACGTAAAGCAAAGCCTCGCCGTTACGAAGCAGGTCAAAGAGAAATTTGGCATCGGGCACATGGTCCGCGTCCTCCGTGGCGCGACCAGCCAGCAAGTCGTCCTCAACGAGCACGACAAGCTCCCCATCCACGGGCGGGGCAAGGATTTCTCCGAGAAGGAATGGAAAGCCATCTTCGCCCAGGTCATCGTCAACAGCTACCTCAGGAAGGACATCGACGAGTACGGCGTGATCAAGTTGACGGAGAAGGGGAAAAATTTCCTTCAAAATCCCGAGTCCGTCGAATTGTTCAAGTACCGCGATCCCAAGGAACTTGAGCGGCAAAAGGAGGCGGAACAGGCTGAGGACTTCAAAACCTTCGACAAGGTCCTTTACGACAAGTTGAAGAAGCTACGGAAGCAAATCGCTTCGGAGAAAGGGATTCCGCCCTACGTGGTCTTCCAGGATCCCTCGCTGGAAGAGATGGCGGTCAAATTCCCGGTCACGGACGACGAGTTCGTGAACATCACCGGAGTTGGACGCGGAAAGGCCGTCAAATTCGCCGGCCCCTTCATTACGCTCATCAAGAAGTACATGGAGGAGAATGACATTGAGCGGCCCGAGACCATCCTGGTCAAACGCACCGGCAAGCGCTCAATGAACAAGCTGTTCCTGATCCAGCACATCGACCGCAAAACCCCGCTCGACGAGATTGCGCGGTTGAAAAACCTGTCTTTCGCCGAGTTGCTGGACAGCATCGAAGACATCATTTACAGCGGCACCAAGCTGAACCTCGATTACTATATCAAATACGAAATGGATCCTGATCTCGTTGATGAGATCTATGACTATTTCATGCACGCCGAGACGGACAACCTGGACATTGCAGAAAAGGAGTTTGGAGGAGACGTACCACGGGAAGAATTGCAAATGGTCCGGGCAAAGTTCATTGCGGAGGTGGCAAACTGATTTGAGGCTCCCGGGTCATTTACGAGACGTTCTTCGGTACGTGACCGCCTGGTCACTGGTTGTGCTGTGCACAGGCATCGTCCGGGCGCAGCCCGGCGGCAACATCTCCGATTCCGTTTCCACCTTCCTCATCGACGAAAACCTCCAGCCTTTCCTCGGCTTCGGTTGCACCATCGTCCAAAAAGGAACCCCCGACTTTTCCTTCAGCCACGGCTTCAGTACCAACGAAGCCCGCTACGAATGGTCAGACTCCACCATTTTCAACCTCGGATCGGTCTCCAAGCTGTTCACGGCCGTCGCCGTCGTCAAGCTCGCCAACGAAAACATCCTCAAGCTCGACGATCCCGTCTATTACCATTTCCCCGAATTCCTCGACATCCAGGGCAAGAACCGCTCGGCTCCTAATGTCACGATCATGGACCTCCTCCAGCATACTTCGGGCCTGACCCAGAGCATGGAGCACCTGTTTCCGGAGAAATTTGGGAAGGGGATCATGGAGAGCGAGGACGATTTCTACGAAAACACCTATAACTACCGGGCCCTGTTGGACCGGGAAGACTTTCGCCAGCGTTTCCTGATGTACGCCATGCTCGAAAAGCGCCCCGGCAAATACCATTTCTCCAACCTCAACTACGTCCTCCTCGGCTATATCGCGGAAGAAGCAGTCGGCCTCAACATGGCCCAGCTGGTGACGAACAAGATTTTTGCGCCCCTTGGCATGGAGGACTCGCATTATTACGAGACGCCCGAAGAGCAAAAGGACCAATTGGCGTGGGGGTATTACCGCCTGCAGGACGGCTCGTACCTCAATATCCATACCAATGAGGTGGAGAGCCCGTCTCCGACGGGCGACGGCGGCATCAAGACGAGCATGCGCGACCTCCGCAAATTCATGCACTTCCTGATTGGCGATTTCCGCCAGGACGTCTACGACGAAATCCTGCCCCGGACGGCCTTGTTGTCCATGATCGCGCCCCAGGAAAAGGGCCCCGACAAGCAAACCTGGATGGGAATCGGCTTTCACAACCTGCAACCCTTCAATTTTTCGGGCCATACTGGTGGTTGGGACGGATTTTTATCAATTTTGTACTACCACCCGGAATCGCACTCCTGCATTTTCCTTGTCACCAACCGCGAAGACAACGAACTCTTCTGGTTTCTGAGGATTTACGCCGCCTACGCCATGCTGTTCCGCGAATTTGAATAGTCCCGATGAATCCAAACCTGCGCCGCCTCGCCCCTCTCTTACTCTTTCTGTTTGCTTCCGGCCCCATTTTCGGCCAAGCCCCCCTTCCTTATAATCCGCCGCCCACCCACAAGAAAGTCGAGGTCAAATCCTTCTACCTGGAAATGCGCGATGGCGTGCAAATCGCGGTCGATTTGCTGCTGCCCAAGAACCGCCAACCGGGAGAAAAATTCCCGACCATTCTGCACCAGACCCGTTACTGGCGGAGCCTGGACCTGCGCTGGCCCTTTCAGGGATTCATCGATGCCGGCGCGCCCTCTCTGTGGGTGATTGCGTCGACAGAAAAGCTCGTGGAACAAGGCTACGCGGTTGTGAGTGTGGATGCGCGGGGATCGGGAGCGAGCAGTGGAAAACGAGAAATGGAGGCTTCTAAGGCCGAAATCGAAGACGCGCGGGAAATCATGGATTGGATTGTGGGACAACCGTGGGCGGATGGAAACATTGGGACGATTGGAGTCAGCTACAATGGTTGGGTGGCCCTGATGGCGGCGAAATTGCAGCATCCGGCACTGAAATGCGTGGTGCCCATCAGTACGCCTTTTGATGGGTTTCGGGAAATGGTCTTGCCGGGCGGGGTCTACAACCGCTTTCTCATTGACGATTGGACCGAAATCTGCGACGAAATGGACCACGACATCCTCCCGACGACCCTGAAAGCGAAATGGCTGTACATCAAGGGGATCGATTTGGTGGAAAAAGGGAAACGAAAACAACAATTGGAAGACCTCTACGCCCAACGGCAAGACAACCAATACGCCGATGTCTTCATGCAGCGCCTGAAATTTCGGGACGATACCCTGCCCGAACTTGGCGCCCTGCGGATCGACAGCATCTTCCCGGCCGGCTACCTCGACGCCATCAACGCCGCGAATGTCCCGATCTATGCGATCGGGGGCTGGTACGACCTCAGCTGCGGCTTCGGGTCGACGCGCATGTTCCTCAACTCGACCCACCCGGAGAGCAAGCTCCTCCTCGGAGCCTGGCACCACGGGACCCGCCTGCGGGTCAGCCCCTTCAACGAAGTCACCCCGATTCCCTTCGACCGCTACGGCGAAATCCTGAAATTCCTGGACCGCCACCTCAAAGGCAAGGACAATGGCATCGACCGGGAACCACGGGCCCACTACTACCACATGGGTGCCGAGGCCTGGAAGGGCACCCAACAATGGCCGCTGCCCCAACAACGCAAACAGATTTGGTACCTCGGGGAGGATTTTTCTTTGCAGCCCCTTCCTCCCTCCGACGCCGGATCAGCCGATTCCTGCCTGCTTGAAAACGATACCTACGTCGGTCGGGAT
The DNA here is from genome assembly GCA_963923035.1 of uncultured bacterium. GTDB lineage: Bacteria > Bacteroidota > Bacteroidia > J057 > JADKCL01 > CAWUKT01. The sequence goes on along the minus strand of CAWUKT010000001.1, from coordinate 40,798 downwards.
GGCCGCTGGGAACTCGGAGGTCGGAATACGTCTCAGTACGACACCTTCCTCGTGCGGGAGCCCGAGCTCTTGCAGTATACCACGCCCCCGGCACCGAGCGCTTTGGATATCAGCGGATTTCCGCAGGCGACCCTGTACATGAAAGTCCCCAATGCCCAGATCAACGTCTTTGTCTACCTCGAAGACATTGCGCCCGACGGCACCCGGCGGGTCGTCAGCCAGGGACAGGTCAAGGCTGGGTTCAGAAAACTGCACCAGGGGGCGGCTCCGTATGCCGACGCCGTGCCATACCGACGGCTGTACCGGGAGGATTTTCTCCCCGTCGATCCCGATGCGGCGACCGAATTGCCGATCCTCTTCCACCCGACTTCCTGGCGGCTCGAAAAGGGCCATGCGGTCCGCATGGTCATCTGTGGCTCCGACCTTCCCCATTTTGAAGTTCCCGGCGCCCCCAACTACGAGAGCCTGATCTTCCGCAACCAAAACGCGGCCTCCCGTCTGGAATTGCCGGTGGTCATAGCTCCGGTCAGTTCCCGGGAAAAATAAAAGGCGATTTGCCTATCTTCCGTGGCACCCAACTCCATTTTCATGAAAGCCATCCTGTTGTTTCTGTTCTCCGCTCCCTTTTTTCTCCTCGCCCAATCTCCCGAAGCGGAGGCCCTGGTCAAGGAAGGGATTGAGCGGCACGATGAAGGCGATTTTGCCGGGGCGATGGAAAAGTACCAGGCGGCCTTGGAGATGGAAGCAGACAATTATTTCGTGGCGGAGGCGGAGATTGCCCATACCCTGTTTTACCAGCACAAATTCGAGACCTGTGCCGCCCGCTGTGAGCACATTCTTCAAAAATACCCGAAGGAAGACGGCCTGGGGACCATTTTCGTCACCCTAGGCAATGCCCTCGACAACCTGGAACGCCCGAAAGAAGCCATTGATGCCTACGAGCGCGGCATTGCGCGGTTCCCGGACGTTCACCTCCTGTACTTCAACCTGGGGGTGACCTATACCCGCAATGACGAAAATGAAAAAGCGGTGGCCCGGCTGCTGGACGGCCTGAAAGTGGCCCCCAACCATCCCGGCAGCCATTATATCCTGGGAATTGCCTTGCTCTCGGAAAACCGGCGGACCCCGGCCCTGTTCGCATTTTCCAAGCTCCTCCTCCTCGAATACGGCACCCAACGGACCCAAAATGCGGCGGGGATGGTCACGGAAATCATGCAGGGAAATGCGGAGAAAACGGGCCGCAATGAGATTCAGATTGATGCCAGCGCCTCAATTGAAAGCCTGGAAAAAGAGTACGACAATTTCACGATGGTCGATTTTTCCATTGACCTGATTGGTGCTTCTCGCTTGACCAAGGATTTCAAGAAGAAGACGAAAAAAATGGACGCTGCCCAGGTCCTCGCGATGGAATTGGGTGATCTCATCGATGTCGTCTCGGAGGAGTATGAAAATGGGGGCTTGAAGGGACCCTTGACGAAGGAATATGTCCCGTTTTTCCAGGAATTGAAGGAAAAAGGCTACCTCGAAACGCTCGGGTACGTGGTCTATACGGAATTGGGGGAGAAATTTGCGGTGGAGTGGGTGAAAGCGAATTTGGAAGAGGTCGAATCCTTGCTAAAATGGGTCTTTGAGTAAGCAGGAGATTAACAAAGACGCGAAATTCGTATGTAATTCCACTTTCGTTTCTTAATTTTGCGACTTGATTATATTGGTATAATTCAACCCAATACACCAGCGTATGAGTTTGAAAGAGACGCTCGACCAATTGGACGAGCTTTATTATGACGAGGAAGCCAGCCGCGAGCAAGTAATCGAAGTCCTGTCGGAATGGCACGAACAGAGCCTGTCGGAAGGATTGGAAGAGTTCCGTTCATTTTCGGACCAGGCCCGTGGCCACTGTGGGGGAGTTTATATTCCGTTCCTGTTGTGGACGGAACTGAGCAATTTCCTGGATAGCCCCGATGACCGCAGCCATATCTTTAGTTTGGTCAAAGCCTTTGTAGACAGCGATTTTGAGGACGTCGAGAAAAAGCGGATGAAGGCCCTCCTGATCACCTACTACGCCATGGAGCGGGAATTCGAACTGAGCAAGGTCCAAAACCTCATCGTCGAAAAGTCCCATCCCACCGTTCAGGAGTTCTTCCGCAAGGTCCGCAACTTTGTGAACAAGAATAAAACCAGCGTGGAAATGTACATCGAGAAGTTCAAGATGCTTCACGAGTACGCCCCGAGCTTCGATTTGCTGCGGATGCCCATCTCCAAGTTGAAGGAGCACCTCAAGGCCGCCGCCGAGGAAGCGGAATAAAAAAATTATTTTATCTTAGAGCAAAAACCTACTGGTATCCATGCGTAAATCCACTGTCCCTTCCTTTTTGATCGCACTTCCTCTCGCTTTCGCTCTCCTCTTTGGTTTGTCAGCCTGTGAAGAAGATCCCTGCGAGGACGCCATCTGCGCGGCGTGTCCGAGTTCCCGCGTGATCATCCAGTACCAGGACAGTACCGGCGCCTGCCCCGCCGACTTCTCGGCGGCTGGAAACGTCGTTGGCTTCAACCTCAACACCAACGTCGCCGACCTCAACTACGCCTTCAGCGATTCCTGCACCGCCAGTTTGTTGCTCCGCGAGAACTACCGCTACACGGTCTCCTCCGGTACCTACTCCGACGAAATCGAGATCATCGGCTTCGACTTTCAGGAGCCGGTCATGGTCACCGAGTGCTGCCTGTGTTACCCCGCCTCCTGGGTGGACCTCCGCATCAACGGCGACTCTACCCGCGTCACCTATCCCGATGGCGAGTACGACAACCAGGCGCTGGTCATCTCCATCAATTGAGATTCCACATCACGTGTCACGATATCGAGGCCGCCCGTTGGGCGGTCTTTTTTTTACCTACCCCAAAACCCCCCCCGGATCCGGACAATTCCGGCCGTACCACTCCACCGCCGACTCCGTACTCACCCCCGGATAATCCCCCGAATCATCCGGCAAGTCCAGGATCACCTGAAAGTGCAAATGCGGCGGCCAATCTCCATTTTCCTCCCGCTCCCCCAAACGCCCCACCACCTGACCCGGCCCAATTTCCTGCCCGATCTGCAAGCCTTCCAAAGTCTTCCGGTCCAGATGCCCGTACAACGTATGGAAATACCGCCCCGCATAATGGTGCCGTAAAATCACCGTGGGCCCATAATTGCTGAAGCCCGCATTGTCCGCGAACGCATGCACATACCCGAACAGCGGCGCCAAAATCTCCGTCCCCGCATTGGCCCAGACATCCACACCCAAATGCACATTCCGCGGCTCCTGGCCTTGGTACTCCGGCGCCGAAGCGTAGACCTGACGCCGCTCCAGATACCCGCCCCACAATACTCCGTGCGCCGAATCCGCCAATTGAGGCGCCACAAAAGCAAACAATTGGTTGCGGTCACTCAGGTCCCAACCCGCCGGCGGATGCGCCAGGTCCAGCTGCGGACAGGAGCGGATCGACACAGGCAGTTGGACCAGCGGATGCAAGGCATCTCCAAAATCGAAGGGCATAGGATTCATCGTCAATTGTCAAGTGGAACCTGAATATCACGGATTGTGGGGAAACAACAAAGGGCAGCTCCTCCGGACCGGGTGATCCGCAGTCGCTCCGCTCACGCGGGAGCTCCAACAATTGCTCCTCCCCCTGCTGCACCGCGGCCGCGGCTGGTCTCCTGGGAGCAGCCCGCTCCCGATGACGCCGGGGAGGCAATCGACAATTTTTCCCCGGCTTCCTTTCCCCTGCCTCCCTCTCCAACTTGGAAGGTGCAGGGGAATTTTGTAAATCAACTTTTGATCTAAACCCTTTTAAGGACGTTTACAGGATGAAAAAGATACTTTGGGTCGTGCTCTTGTGCTTCGGAGGAAGCGTTTCTCTTTTTGCCCAACAACCCGCTACCGGAACCCAGCCCCTGGAAAGTGTTCCCGTCTACGAACTGCCCTTGCAGGACAACAAGGCCCTGCAAACAGCCGAATTGGCGGCCCGCGAGCCGGGCCGTCCCATGCACTTCGCGACCCGCGTCGAGGTCGACATCAATCCCGATACCCACGGACAGTGGGAAGTACTTCCCGGCGGCCTCGCCGTTTGGCGACTCCGCCTGCATTCCCCCGAAGCCTATTCCCTCAACCTTGGCTTTACCCGCTACGAAATGGCACCCGGTGGCCTCTTGCTACTCTACTCCCCTGACCTCAGCCACCTCCAGGGTCCATTTTCCCGCGCCGACAACGAAGACCACGCCCAGCTCTGGACGCCGATCCTCTACGGAGACGAAATGGTCATGGAACTGCAAGTTCCCGCCACCGAAAAGGACCTCGTCCAATTGCAATTGAGCTATGTCCACCACGATTTCATCGGGTTTGGGCTGCGTGGCTCCCGTTCCGGATCCTGCAACCTCGACGTCGTCTGTGGGGCTGCCGACGGCTGGGACATCGTCGACGACTACCGCGACATCATCCAATCGGCGGGAGCCTACTCGCTCGGCGGCTTCCTCGCCTGCTCCGGCGCCCTCATCAACAACGCCCGCAACGATTGCACCCCCTATTTCCTGACCGCGAACCACTGTGGCGTCAGCGCCTCCAATGCGCCCTCCATGGTCGCTTACTGGAATTTCCAGCACAGCACGTGCCGCCAACCCGGCAGCACGGCCAGCGGATCCGTCGGCAATGGCCAGCTCAACCAGTTCAATACCGGCGCGATTTGGCGCTCAGCCTGGTTTGAGTCCGACTTCGCCCTTGTCGAATTGGACGATCCGCTCGATCCCGCCCACAACCCGTTCTTGGCGGGTTGGTCCATGCTGACCCCGGCCGATTCGATGATCGCGATTCACCACCCGGGCGTGGAAGAAAAGCGGATCAGCTTTGATTTTGATCCCAATGACTGGACTTCCTGGTTTGGGAATATTGACAGTACCCACATCGTCGTGAACGATTGGGACATTGGGACCACCGAAGGTGGATCGTCCGGCTCGCCGGTCTTTGACCAGGACAAGCGGATCATCGGGCAGTTGCACGGCGGGGGTGCGGCCTGCGGCAACAACCTCTCCGACGAATACGGATGGATCCTGAAAAGTTGGACGGGAGGCGGAAGTCCTTCCTCGCGGTTGAGCGACTGGCTCGATCCGGACAATACCGGTGTTCAATTCATTGACGGCCGGAATTGCTCGTTTGCGGTTTCCAGCTCAGCCGTGTCTCAAGCGGTTTGCAACAGCTCGGTTTCCACCGTCACCTATCCGATTTCCGTCAGCGGCGGCTTCCAGGGCCCCGTTACCCTGACCCTCAACAACCTTCCCAGTGGCGCCTCCGCCAGCTTTGGGACCAACCCCGTTGCCCCTGGCGGCAATACGACCCTGACCCTGAACAACCTCAATACCGTCGCAAACGGCGCCTATAATTTTTCGGTGCAGGCCACCGACGGCTCCAATTCGGACAGCACCCAATTGAGCCTGGCGGTCAACTCCACCGCTCCGGCCACTGTCTCCCTGATTCAGCCTGCCAATGCGGCCACCGGCGTCTCGACCATTGCCAGCTTCAGCTGGGCCACCCTCGCCGGATCAACCTACGACATCGACATCGCGACCGATGCCGCCTTCAGCAACATCATCAGCTCCGGCATGGGGCTCACGACCAACAGCTATTCGCTGACCCTCCAACCCCAAACGCAATACTTCTGGCGGGTACGCGCCAGCAATGCCTGCGGACCGGGCAGCTTCTCTTCCGATTGGTCCTTTACCACCACCCAAACGATTTGCTCGGACGTCAGCCCCTTGGTGCTCCCGGTGACCATTCCCGACGGACCTCCCTCGGTGGTCACGTCTACCCTCAACCATACCCCTTCCGGCTCCATCACCAGCGTCGAAGTCGTAAACATCAACGGTATCCATACCTGGTTGGAAGACCTCACCTTCACCCTGATCAGCCCCCAGGGCACCCGGGTGACCCTGGTCGACCAGGCCTGCTTCAACGAAGATGATTTCGATGTCGGATTCGTCGATGGCGCTGGCGGCACCTTGCCTTGCCCTTACGACGACGGCAATTCCTACGCGCCGCAGGACAATCTGTCTGTCCTGATCGGCGAGGATCCCCAGGGCATCTGGACCCTCGAAGTCGAAGACCACGCCAACAACGATGGCGGTGAAGTGCAGGGCTGGACCCTGAATATTTGCCAATCGCCGAACGTCGGTATTGAACCAGCGTTTGACATTGGACTTGTGGTGGCCCCGGTTCCGTCCACGGGACGGGTCCATGTGCAGATCGACCGGCCCTTGCCGGGCGATAGCCAGATCGAGGTCGTCGGACTCGATGGGCAGGTCCTCTACCAAATGGAGTGGCCCCTCGGTGAGCAAAAGGTCGATTTGGGACTGGAAGCCTTCGCCAACGGACTCTATTTCCTTCGGGTCGCTACGCCGCAGCAGGTACTGACGCGGAAGGTGGTATTGGCGAGGTAGGAAAAAATGGTTAAGTTCTGGATTCAATCAACCGATGAATCCATGAAGTTTTGCATGCGTCTCCTGGTCTGGAGCCTTGGGCTCCTGGCCCCGGTGGGATTGGCCGGACAGTGTACGGCCGGATTTACATTTTCTGCCATCGACAACGAGGTCGACTTCCAAAACATTTCCACTGTCAGCAATGCCCGGTACTACTGGGATTTGGGCATCGGGATCGGCAGCTACGAGGAGAATCCCAGCTTTACCTATCCCGACGATGGCCGTTACGATGTCGTGCTGTACGCGCAGGATACCCTGAGCAGCTGCGTAGACGTTTTTTCTGCGACCCTCCAAATCACGAAACCCGATTCTTTCCCGTGTGGCCTTGATGCTTCGGTCCTGTTCACCCCGGCCGTGAACAGCCTTTTCATGAGTACCGTTGACCAGACCACCAACTGCCCTCCGTTTTCCTACCTCGATTGTGATGCCGCCCAACAGGAAGACAATGCCTGGAGCATCATCGTGGGCGATACCAATTACCGTGCATCGCTCCTGACCCGGGTCCAATACATCGATACGGCCGCGGGCGCCTACGATATTCGAGGTGAATTTTACCTCAATGCCGTGCGGGACTTCGATCCCATGACCGAAAATTACGGCCCCTGTTCGACCAATTTTGAGGTGATTGATCTGAGCGATTCGTTGCTCCCCAATCCGGAATGGTCGGTCCACGCCATGTCTGAAAGCGCCGGCAACTATTCGTGGCGTTTGCAGCGCTACGACTCGATCCTGACCACTGCCACGGGACCCGACGCCCAATTCATCCTGCCCCCGGTTGCCACCGAAGAACGGGCGGACCTGTTTCTCGTGACCCTTTCCATCTCCGACACCAGCAACGGATGCACCGATAGCCTTACCCGTCAGGTTGCCCTCGTCAACGGCAATTTTACGCCCATTTTGGACCTTGAACCGGCCTTCATTTCCCAACGGCCCTTCATCCTTTTCCCCAATCCTGCCCACCACCAATGCAAAATAAGCCTGACCCAGCCGCCGCTGGAACCGTGGGAAGTCGTCGTGGTAAATGGAATAGGAAAAATCGTGTTGGAAGGAAAATCAGATGGCCCTGAATACGCCTTGCGCTTGGATCAGGTGCCCGCTGGCATCTACTTCGTGGGGGTACGGGAAAATGGACGGGTTAACTGGGAGCGCCTGGTCCGTTATTGATGGGGACGGAGGATGATCTCCTCAAAATCGGTATGCAATTCGTCTTGGGTGCGAATCCGGAAGTACCAACCCCGCTCCTTTTCCTCTAGATGGCTGTTTTTCCAGGTCAAATACACCGTTTCATCCCGAATTTCATAGGTGCCGCTCTGGTACAGTAGTTCGCGCTTGTCGTCCATCGGCTCCGTGTGGTGGGGATCGTGGAGGATTTCGGCGAGGTCCAGGTCGGCGAGGAAGTCGGCCAGCTCGTAGTGACTCGCATCCGTGGTCTTGCAGAGCCAAATATTGTCCGGACGGAAGAAATAGTAGAGGAAATAGGGTTCCTCCTTGCGCTCGGGACCCTCAAAGCGCACGTGGAACTGCTCATTCGAGCGATAGAATACATCGTGGTGGAGCATGGACAAAGGTCAATCGACTCGCGCCAAATCGCAAATGAAAATTTCGGGGTGGGGAAATTCGCGGGAAGGGCTCCGGGAAATGGAAAGGGAGCCGATATTTCGATCAGGAGCCGGAGAAGAGGCGTTCGAGGAAGCCTTTGTAAGATTTTGATTGTTTTTCGAGGCCAACCTGGCCGGAGAGCCAGGCATCGGCGTGGAGGTGGGTGCCTTTGGGGGGCAGCCCTTTCCAGGCCCGGGACATGGTCACCATCTCCATCTGGCCGAATCCCAGGTCCAGGGCGAGCCACAAATAGGCCCGGCCAGTCCAGCCGTTGATCTTGAACGCGCTGTCCAAAACGGTGCCGGTGACCCGGTAATGGGCGTCGGGCGACTCCCCGGAGCCGCCGAGCGGATGGAATCCGGGCGGCGCGTCGGGGGCGGCGGCTTCCAGCGCGCTGGCAAATCCAGCCAAACCGATCTTGGTAACGTGCGGCAGCGTCAGTCCCTCATGCCGGTGGGCATCGGGCAAATCAAAGACAATTTGCTGGTCCTGATTGGGGCCGGTAGACGCCCGAAATCCGCCATCCAGCGGACTTTCCTTGCGGCTGACCGCTTCCAGCAGCGTCACCTCCAACTGACTTTCCGTCTGAAAATGGGGGTTCATACCAATGATGGATTGTTCTTTGTCGACCTGGACCCACAATTCGGCGCCGGATTCATCCCGGTGGTAGACATAATAGCCATTCCCCAAGCGGATGCTGCGGCCTTCGTAGAAGACCTTTTCCGCGAGATTTTGGAATGACGTATAGTCAGGCACCTCGAAACCGATGCTGGCCAAATTGCTCATTTACAATACGTTACTAAAATATCAGTTATACGATGTTTCAACTAGAAAAACGCAGGATTGGTACATGCCTGCTCGTATTAAAAATAAGGAGAAAGGCGGTGACTGCCCACCGGATGTAATATTTCGAGTCATTTTTCTAAAAATCCCGCTCTCCCCCTCGTTTTGTCCCTCCTTTCCCACCCGCTCTAAAGCCCCCGGCCGAGTCCTCCACCCACTCAAAAGAGGTAGCCGTGAAAGCCAATCTTTTTTTCCATCTGAGGAAATTGAAAGCCAAGGGCGTTCGTGGTTCCGGTTCGGCTAAAATGTTCTATATTTGCCCGTTGGAAACCGTGCCTGGATAAAAATGAATCATTCCTACCTATTCTCTGACGGCAAAAAAATCCTTAGGAACCTCCTGCTGGTTTTTGGAATTGGATTTTTGCTTGTCTCCTGCAACCGCCCTTCCCGGAACTTTCTCTTTGATACTCCGCGGAAATACGAGCGGCTACGTGCGCCCATTGTACATATCGGGGGAGATTCCACCAAATCCAATGCAGACGAGTACGAGCACGTCATCCAGACGGATGACCGCCTTTCCATCCGCTTCATCAACGATGTCGAATTCGCCTCGCAATTGCAGGCGACCGCGCAGCAGAACAACTCCGGGATGGAGTTTGTCGTAGACCGGAATGGAAATATCAGCCTGCCCCTCCTCGGACTGGTCAATGTCGGGGGCCAAACCCGCTTTGAAGTACAGGAGATGCTGTTTGCGGAATATTCCAAGAGCTTCAAAAATCCGAGTATCGAAGTCCGGCTGGTGGGCCTGAGCGTGTCGGTACAAGGGGAAGTGGCCCGGCCCAATATTTACCCGCTGCCGCGGGAAAAGACCACCTTGGTGGAGGTCATCGCCACGGCGGGTGGAATCACGGCCTTCGGCAAAAAGCGGGTGGTCAAAGTGGTCAGAGGCGCTGGAAATGGCAATGAGCCGGAGATTTTCATCTTTGACCTCACCCAACTCGATGCCATTGAAAGTTCTGAGATGATCCTGCGGGACAAAGATATCGTATATGTAGAACCGCGCAATATCCGCGCCATCGCCAATGCCCTGGCGCCGTACAGCACCTTCCTCGCTTTCCTGAGTTCGGTGGGTTCCATCGCGGTCATTACATATAGCATTACCCGAACCCAATAACCGACACCAAGTACAGATCACACATGGCGGCAGGTTTTAAGACACAGAGCAGCAAAGGAGAAGAGATCAACCTGGTCAAGGTTTGGAATCTATTTAAAAAGCGGTGGTATATCTGTCTGGTCACTCTGGGCCTGGCGGTATTCCTGTGCAAGGTTTTCATCCGCTATACCCGGCCCGTTTTTGTGGCCACCGCGACCATCCACATCGAAGAAGAAGCCAATCCCACCCAGGGATTGGGCCTGCTGGAGTCCCTCGGGAACTTCAGCTCCAATATCCAGTCCGAAATCCGGATGCTCCGTTCGCGGTCGCTCATGCTCCGCGCCCTCCAGGAGATGAATATCAACGCCCAGTACTACCTCGTCGGGACCATTGTGACGGCCGAAATGCACCGCAATGACACGCCCTTCCTGGTGGAATACGATACGGCGGGGACGGTGCACTACAACAAGATGTTCTCCTTGTATTATGTGGGGGGAAACAAGTACCGCCTGATCTACAATGGCGCAGCCGAGCCCATCGAGGGGATCTACTATTTCGGGCAGGAAGTCACCATCAACGATTTTTCCTTCCGCGTCCGAAGGCGGGACACGAAGCGCTACAAGCTGACTTCGGGCATTGAATATAAGTGGGAAGCGATCCAGTGGAACAGCCTGCTGGGGCGGGCGCGAAGCGGATTGAGCATCGACCAAACGGGCCACATGGTCCCGGTGTTGAAGATTTCGCACGAGGACCAGGTGCCACGGTTCACGGCAGAGCTCGTCAATATGCTGCTGAACGTGTACGTCCAGCAGGACGAGGAAATCCGGAAAAAAGCGGCGAATCAGCAGCTGCAGTTTATCCAGACGCAGGTGGACACCATGCGGAAAAGCGTGGACAAGGCGGAGCGGGTATTGCAGGAATTCAAGAAGACAAACGAGTTCTTCGGGCTGGAGGAGCGCTTCGCCCAGGACATGGAGAAGGTGAAGGAAAATGAATTCAAGCTGAGTGAATACGAATTGAAGAAGCGGCAAATTGAGCGGTTGGAAGAGGAAATCAACCAAAGTTCCCAGCTGTTGACCTTCCCCTACTCCCTCGAAGGCCTCGCGGAACCAATTTTGACCGATTTCATCAAGTCTTACAACCAAATCGTCAAGGACCGCATCACGGCCACCCAATCTTACCAGGAAGGGCATCCCCGGGTCAAGGAAATGGACGAGCAGTTGATGGAATTCCGCGAATCCATTCGCCAGAGCATACAGTCTTTGAGGGTAAAAGTGGAAAAAGAGGTCAAGCACTACGAGAAAAAGGTCGTTGAAAGTGAAGGCGAACTGTTAGCGATTCCGGAAACCCAGCGCCAATACCTGAGCCTGATGCGGGAATATGAGGTGCAGGAAAAAATACTCTCCACCTTGCTGGAGAAACAAGCGGAAGCCCAGATTGCCAAGGCCTCGATCGTCTCCCCCGTGCGGGTCGTGGACGCCGCCCTGATTCCCCTGAGCCCCGTTTACCCCAACCGCCTCAACGTCTACATCGTCGGTTCCGGCCTGGGATTCGTCGTCGGCATCCTCCTCATCCTCCTCACCGGAATGCTCAACAACCGGCTCAATTACCGGGAGGAGATCGAAAACATTTCCCATACCCCCATCATCGGCGAGGTCCGCAAATCCAGTTCTGGCGCCCAGAGCAAATTCCCGCGCCTGATCGTCACCGAAAACCCCAAATCTTCCCTGTCGGAATCCATACGGGGCATCCGGACCAACCTCCAATTCATCATTCCCGACGACAAACCCAGCAAGACCATCGCGATTACATCCACGGTCTCCGGTGAAGGCAAGTCCTTCATCATCATCAACCTCGCCGGGATCATTTCCATGCTGGACCTGAAGGTCGTCGTGCTGGACCTCGACCTGCGGAAACCGAAGCTGCACTATACCTTCGACGACCCCAACGAACGCGGCATTTCCACCTACCTGTCCGGCCAGCATACCCTCGACGAAGTCCTCCGGGAAACCGAATACAAGAACCTGTCGATGATCACGTCGGGTCCCATTCCTCCGAACCCCGCCGAATTGGTCCAATCCAACCGGATGCAGGAGCTGTTGAAGAAGCTGCACGACAAGTTTGATTACGTGCTGATCGATACGCCTCCCATTGGTCTGGTGACGGATGGCGCGGTGATCATCAAGCAGGCCGATGTCGCCCTTTACGTAATCCGGGCCGAGTATTCCCGGCCCAGTTTTGCCACGCACCCCGATAAGTTGGTCGAGGAAAACCAGATCAACAACCTCTATATCGTCTTCAATTCCGTGGAGGCCAAAGGCCGCAGCTACGGCAATTATGGCTACCGCAGCTACAATTACGGCGGCTATTACTCAGATGATCCCCAGCACAAACGCCACTGGTGGAAGCCCTTCGGCAAGGGGGGATGGTTGATCGGGAAAAAGAAAAGCTAGACCATGGGCATTTTTAAGCAGTTGTTCGGAAAAAAGACTGCTGGCCCGGGGCTGGATGTCCTCGAAATTGATCTCCATTCCCATTTGATTCCCGGCATTGACGACGGCGCCAAGGACCTCGCCGACAGCCTCGCCCTGGTGCGAGGACTCGCCGACCTGGGTTACCGCAAGTGCATCACCACGCCTCATATCATGTCCGACGCCTTCCGGAATACCCCTGAGATCATCCTGGGGGGACTGGAAACCTTGCGCGAGGCCTTGAAAGACGAAGGCATTGAAGTGGAAATTGAAGCGGCTGCGGAATACTATTTGGACGAGGCTTTTCTGGAAAAAATAGAGTCGGAAGAGTTGATGTCGTTTGGCGGGGAAAAGAAATACGTCCTGTTTGAGACGTCGTATGTGGCCAAACCCATGTCCCTGGAAGGTACAATTTTCAAACTCAAGGCCAAGGGCTATACCCCGGTGCTGGCCCATCCGGAGCGCTACCAGTACTTCTGGGAACTGAAGGATGTGACGCCGATCGCCGAATTGCGGGAGCGCGGCGCCCTGATGCAGGTGAACCTGACATCCTTCGCGGGCACGCGGGGCAAACGGGCGAGTTGGATCGCCGAATCGATGGTCAAGCACGATTTGGTGGACTTTGTCGGCACAGACATTCACCGGACGGCGCAGTTGGAAGCCTTGCGGCGGTCCACGGGAAACCGGGCCTTGCAGGAGTTGTTGGAGGGGGGGAAATTGCTGAACAAAGGACTCTAAGCCGCAACCCCAACGACATTTCCCACCATTCTTCCGACGAATTGCAAAGAATGTACTGAATTTTACCTTGTCCGTCTCCCCGAACTCTTCTATTTTTAATCCCTCATTTAATCGAGTTGATTCTGAACGCAATGCGAAACAAAGCGATCCTGCTCCTTCTCCTCTGCTGCGGCTGGGCACTTAGCTCAGAAGCTCAGTCGGTACGGAAATACTCCAACGAATTCCTGAAGATTGGAGTGGGTGCCCGGGCTTCGGCCATGGGGAATGCCCAGGTGGGGATCATCAGCGATGTGACGGCCGGGTACTGGAACCCGGGCGGCCTCGGACTCGCCCCGGACGCCCCGGAAGTAGCGCTCATGCACTCCGAGTACTTCGCCGGAATCGCCAAATACGATTATGTGGGCTTCACCATGCCCATTGGGGACAACCGCCGGTTCGGCGCGTCGGTCATCCGCCTCGGCGTCGATGACATCGCCAATACCCTCAACCTCGTCGATGCCAATGGCAATATTGATTTCGACGCAGTCGAGACCTTCTCGGTGGCCGACCTCGCGGTCATGCTGTCGCTGGCCCAGCGCTACGACGTGCTGGGCGGCATCCACGTCGGCGCCAACTTCAAGGTGGTGAACCGTTCGGTGGGCAAATTTGCGAATGCTTGGGGCTTTGGCCTCGATTTGGGCGCCCGTTGGGAACGCGACCAGCTCCAGCTGGGCGTGATGCTGAGTGATGTCACCAGCACCTTCAACGCCTGGACCTTCAATACTGAAACCTTCGAAGAGGCCTTCGTCCAGACCGGGAACGTCATTCCCGAAAACAGCCTGGAAGTCACCCTGCCGGCCGTCAAAATCGGTGCGGGCTATACCTTTTTCCCCGAGAAAAAGGTCAATCTTTTGTTGGCCGTGGACAATGATATCCACTTTGACGGTCCCCGGAACGTCCTCGCCAATGCGGGTCCGGTTTCCTTTGATCCGCATGCCGGGGTCGAGATTTCCTACAACAACATCGCGTTCCTCCGTGGCGGCTTCAAGAACCTCCAGCGCGCCCCCAATGCGAAGGGCGAAGAGGTCTTTACCGTTTTCCCGACAATGGGGGCCGGTTTCCGCCTGAAGAACCTCATGATCGATTACGCCCTCTCCAACGTCGGGAACTTCTCCCAGACGCTCTATTCCCACGTTTTCTCTCTCCGCTACACCTTCACCCAATTCGCACGCTGAGCCTGTTCCGGAGCCTGTCCGGAAAAGCTCAAATTGTCAGGGGTGAAACGCCCCAACACCTTGATATTGGGTAGTTTTTGCCGTAATTTTTGTAGCTTAGTTTGGGTGAAAGCATGAAACTTATGCCAAGAAAAGCGGCTTTATTGCTCCTGCTGATTGCGGTCCTTCCATTGACACTCGTTTGGGGTCAGGGAAACGGATTCGACTATGGCAATGATTGGTACACTCCAGGCGATCCCTACGTCAAGCTGAATGTTTGGGAAGATGGGATTTACCGGGTGTCTGCCGCCGATCTGGCGGCGGGTGGATTTTCCTTGTCCGGAGTCGATCCTGCCAACCTGCACCTGTACTACCGGGGCAAGGAGCAGCATATCTACGTCTCCGAAACCAGCGGAAATGTTGACTTCATCGAGTTTTATGGGCTGCGGAACGATGGACGGGTCGATTCGATCATGTACCGCAATCCGGCCACCGGCTTCCACGACAATGACCAGGCTCCCAATATTCACCTGAGCAATTTCACGGATACCTCCGCTTATTTCCTCACCTTCAATTCCCTTCCCGGTCTCCGTTATACCGATTTTTCCCAAACGAATTATGCTGCTTTCACTCCGGAGCCCTTTTTCCGCTACGAAAGCTACCGCGAATACCATCCCAGCCTCCAAAACAACGACGCCCTCTGGAGCAATGCGGGCGGTTCCCAATACGACTCTTACCACAACCTGAATTCGTACTGGATTACCGGGGAAGGCTATGTCGGGCTGGCATTTTTCCACGGACAACGCCGCCCCGTCAGCGTTCCTACGCCCTTCGCTGCCAACCTGGGCAATCCCACCGACGTCACTTTCCGGGTGTTCGGAAAATCCAGCCAACGCCACGTCCTTGAGTTCGATATTGACAACAATATCCTGCTGACGGATACAACATTTGGCATTTATATCCGCAACCGCAGCCTTCAGTATACTGGTCCCCTCTCCAATTCCACCGATTTGGGTTTTAAGGCATTGGGAACGGACAACAACAATACGGACAATAACAATTTCTGCTGGGCCACCCTGACCTACGACCGACTGTTTGACCTGGACGGGGAGACACAAATCAAGATGGTGGATTGGTTCAAGCCCAGCGACAGCTATATCCAGTTTGCCAATGCGGATATCGCGGCGGAAGGCTATGTCTTCGATATTACCAGCAAGGTCCGCTGCTTTGCATCGGCCAGCGGCACGAACCTGAATGCCATTTTGCCCGGCAGCCCGGGCAGCCGCACCCTCGTGGTAACCACTGACAACGGCTTTAAAACGCCGCAGGTCACTTCGCCCAGCCTCGGTGACCTGACCGATCCTGCCAGCGGAGCCGAATTTGTCATCATTACCCACCGCAGTTTGCAAGCCTCCGCGGAAGCCTACGCGCTCTACCGCGATACGAATACCGTCAACCCTCTGACTTCCAAGGTTGTCTACATCGATGAGATTTACGACGAATTTGGTTACGGTTCGACTACTCCCCTCGCCATCAAACGCTTCTGCAAGTATGCTTTTGATGCCTGGACCACGCAGCCCAAATTCTTTTTCCTCTGGGGCAAAGCTGGCATTCAAACCCGCTACAACCCCTCTAACCTCATCCCGACCAGCGGCCATCCCGCTTCGGATGGGGATTTTGTGAGTGACTACGATCCATTTTCCCGCAACCCCGTCCCGCTCGTTCCCATCGGCCGGGTCAACGTGGAGAACAATACGGAAGGCTTTTCCTATCTCGCCAAGGTCAATGAGATGGAACATACTCCGTGGCAGCCGTGGATGAAGGAGACGGTCTTTTTGGGAGGAGGAATGGATACGACGGAACAAAAACCGATCCTGAACTACTTTCGGGACAATTACCTGCCCAATGTCGAAGGCGTGCCGGTCGGCGGAAAGGCGAATTATTTCCAAAAGTACAATACGGGGCAGGTCAGCAATTCGGTCCAGACTTCCACGGAACAAATCAACGATGGGGTTTCCGTGATCCACTTCTTCGGGCACTCCTCCGCGAACATTTACGATGTCGACATTCAGGAGCCGGTTCTGTACCAAAACTTCGGAAAATATCCCCTGATGATCGCCTTTGGGTGCTACGGAGGCCGGTTCACGACCACCACCAAGAGCTTCGGTGAACGCTTCGTGCTGGAGCCAGGCCGGGGAAGCATCGGCTACCTCGCCAACAGCGATGCGGGCTACCTGAATTCGCTCGGCAATTACGGTTTGTACCTCTACCCCCGATTGTTCGGGACGCATTACGGGCAGGCGATGGGCAAGGC
Organism: uncultured bacterium; assembly: GCA_963923035.1. Taxonomy (GTDB): domain Bacteria; phylum Bacteroidota; class Bacteroidia; order J057; family JADKCL01; genus CAWUKT01. Next base: position 24,045 of record CAWUKT010000001.1, on the reverse strand, counting down.
CATTCAGGCGGCCCATGCGGATTATATCGCGGCAGCGCTCAACCAATCGACGATCAACCACACCAAGCAGATGAACCTGCAAGGTGACCCTTCGGTCGTCCTCTATTCGGCCGACCGGACGGACTTGAGCATCAGCCAAAGCGACGTTTTCTTTGAGCCCAGCAACTTTTCCGCCGCTGATTCCACCTTTACCCTGAACGTCGTTGCCCGCAACCTCGGCCGGGTCGTTCAGGACTCGTTTTACTTCAGCGTTCGGCAGCGTGTCCCCACCGGCAGCGGTTGGATTTCCTATCCGTCCCAGAAAATCGGTCCCATCATCAACCAGGACACCCTTTCCATCCAAATCGAAAATACCATTGGCCGCGAAATGGCCGGCCTCAATACCTTCGATATCTTCATCGATTCGACGGATGTCCTGCCGGAATACCGCGAAGACAATAACCGCCTCAATTACACTTACGTGATCCCCGGAGATGTCCCCGCGATCCTGTTCCCCTACGATTTTGCTGTCGTGGGCTCGGATCGGGTGACGCTTTCGGCCTCGGCCTTCGTCATGACGAACCAATCCCAGGTTCCCTACCTGTTCGAAATCGATACGGTTCCGACCTTCAATTCGCCGCGTCTGGTGCGCTCGGGGACCATCATGGGTACCACCGGCCTCGCGCAATTTGAAGTGCCCTTCGATCTTCAGGACAGCACCGTTTACTACTGGCGGGTGCGGCTCCGGGATCTGATTCCGCCCGTCTGGGCGGAGGCGTCGTTCAAATACATCGCCAACCGAACCGGTTGGGCGCAAAGTCGGCCCCCGCAATTCTTCAAGGACCCGAGCGTGAAGGTCCAGATGGACGAAATCAATTACGAGTGGTTCTTTGAGCAGTATTCGGTGGACCTGAATGCCTTCGTCAACGAAGGCAACAACGCCAATTACCGGCTGGCCAATGGCGCCTACTCCTCCTTGCTGCCCGATGACCCCATCAATGGGGTCTTCCATACGGCGATCCGCAAACGGGATCTCATTCCGACGATTCAGGGGACTCTCTTCGGCGATTGGCTGTTCACGACCATGCCGGACGCTCAGGGCGACCTGATCAATTCTATTCTCCGGGCGAACCAGGGCGATTATTACCTGATCGTGAGCCAACGGAACCCGAATATCGGCGGCTGGTCAGAAGGCGTCTTCGATGCCATGGCCCAATTGGGTGTGGACATCAACCGGATGAAGGCATTGCCCAACAACCACTCCTTCATCATCCTGGCCCGCGTGGGATATCCTTCGGAATGTATCACGCTGACCGAATCCAATGTCTTCGACGCCTCCACCAATACAAACAAGTACGATGTCCGGAAGCCGCTCCAAACGAATTACTACGATGGGGAAATCGGCTCTCTGACCTTTGGTCCGGCCCAAAGCTGGGAAAGTCTCTTCTGGGATTGGAAATCGCGGGAGCCGTTTGAAAGCGAAGATGTGCGCGTTCGGGCCTTTGGGGTGCGGAGCGACAATACCGATAGCCTGGTCTACAGTGGCTTGGCCCGCGGAACCTACGGGCTGACCAGCCTGGATGCTGATCGCTTCCCCTATCTCCGCCTGGAGGCGGATGTCGTGGACAGCGTGAGTCTCACGGCCCCGCAATTGGAACACTGGCATGTGTTGTTCAATCCGGCTCCGGACGCAGTCATTGATCCGGCTGTGAACTGGGCCTTTGAGCGGGATTCCGCCCTGCGCGGCGAAGACCTGACCGTCCGGTTCACCGCCCGCAACGTCTCGGAATGGGCCATGGACAGCCTCCTCGTCAAGTTCATTGTCCAGGACAACCAACGCAATATCGTTTACAACGCCACTGAGCGCTACGCCCCGCTGACCGCCCTGTCAGAGCAGGTTTTCAACCATACCTTCAGTTCGGCCCCGGATGCCTTCCAGGGCAATATGGTCCTGACCATTGAACTGAATCCCGACGACGACCAGCCGGAGCAGTACTTTTTCAACAACTTCTTCAGCCATCCCTTCTTCATTCAGGAGGACCAACTCGATCCCATCATGGATGTGACGGTCGACGGTCGCCACCTGATGGACGGAGACATTGTCTCGCCGAGTCCGGAGATCATCATTGAGGTCAACGACGAAAACCCCTACCTGGCGGTGTCGGATACCTCTTTCGAGGTTCATTTTGGGTTCAAAACGCCCAACCCGGCCAACCTGCCGCGGGTATTTGTGGATGGCAATCCCCAAATGGAAGTCATTCCGGCCGAATTGCCGGACAACAAGGCGCAGCTCATCTTCCGGCCCGGGCCCCTGGAAGATGGCGATTATACCCTGCGTGTGCAGGGCTTTGACTACTCCGGCAATGCTTCTGGACGAGACGCCTACGAGATCGATTTTGAGGTCATCACCGAGTCCAGCTTGTCCGATGTCCTCAATTATCCGAATCCCTTCTCGACCCGGACCCGTTTTGTCTATACCCTGACCGGGAACGAGCTTCCCGAGCGGTTTGAGATACAGATTTATACCATCAGTGGCCGCCTCGTGAAGGTGATTGATCTGGTGGAACAAAACGAAGTGCGAATTGGGCAGAACATCACTGAATTTGCCTGGGATGGCCGGGATGAGTTCGGAGATGTCCTTGCAAATGGCGTTTACATTTACAAAGTCGTGGCCAAATTGAATGGTGAAGATCTGACCTATCGGGATGAAGGGATTTCTTCCATGATGAAAAACGGCTTTGGGAAAATGTACATCATGAGATAAAGGAGGAATGTTCCGAAATACCCGACTTGTTGCAGGTGTATGCCTTCTCTTCTGCTTTCTCGGTGCCTGGTTCCAGGGCTTCGGGCAAGGGTATGATTATTTCAATCAGTGGTACCGGTTTGACCAGAATTATATCCGCCTGTTGGTGGAGGAGGATGGAATGTACCGCATCAGTGCGGCCGATTTACAGGCCGGCGGCGTGGACATTTCCGGGCTGGTGCCGGAGAATATCCAAGTCTTTTACCGGGGCAAGGAGCAGAAGATTCGGGTGGTGAAGAATGGAAATGCGCTGGACTTCTTTGAGTTTTGGGGACGGGAAAATGACGGACACCTGGATTCATTGATCTACCGCAGCCCCATCACGCCCTTTGCCGCTGATCCCACTCAGCAGGCCAATCACCACTCCAGCCTTTTTTCCGATACCTCCGCGTATTTTGTCACTTGGGACTCCATTGGCACCCAACGCAGCACCGAAATTTTCCCCACCAACTATCCCAATTTCATCCCCGAACCCTGGTACCGCCATCGGTCGGTGTTCGAATGGGAATTCACCTTTTTCAAAGGTGGCGGCGGCAGCACCAATGTCAACCACGCCCTGAACCCGGATTACATCACGGGCGAGGGCTTTACCGGGCTGGATTTCAAGCCCGGCGACCCGCCCAACCGGGCCGAGCACAACATGTCCACGCCCGGATTCGCCAATTCCGGGACGCCCAGCCGGCTCCAGGCCCGCGTCGTCCATGTCAATTCGGCCAATCCGCATATCCTCGAACTGGAAGTCGATGGCAGCCGCGTATACCGGGACACCACGTCCGGCATCAACGTTGCGACCCGCTCTGTCGACCTCAGTTTTCCCCTCGGCAATACCACCAATATCCGCTTCTTTGCCTTGGGCCAGGGCTCCATCATCGACTACGGCCGCCCCCTCTGGCATTCGCTGGAATACGACCGCAATTTCGACCTCGATGGCGCCAATGAAACGACCGTCCGGCAGTGGGCCCGGAGCGATACGACCTACCTGCGGTTCTACAATGCCGATGTCAACGCGGAGGCTTGGCTGTTTGATCCGGCTTCCAACCAAACGATCCGCGCGACTGTTGCCAACGATACGCTCCATTTTCTCCTGCCGGGATTCGCCGGCGAACGGACCCTGTACGTCTATACCGACAATGCCATCCGCACGCCCATCGTGGATGCGAGGCCCGATCTCGCCAACCTCTCCAATGTCTCGGCTGGCGCTGAATTTGTCATCATCACCCACCCCAATTTCGCGAATTCGGCCCAGGCTTACGCCGCCTACCGCGACACCAATTCCGTCAACGCGTACAGCACCAAGGTCGTGTACGTCGACGAGATCATGAATGAATTTGGCTACGGCTCCCTTACCCCCTACGCCATCAAGAACTTCTGCAAATACGCCCTCGACAATTGGACGGTCACGCCCAAATTTTTCTTGCTGTGGGGAAAAGGCCGCCCGACGCCCAAGGCGGACAGCCGCAACAACTTCGTGCCGGTCTACGGCGAACCTGCCAATGACTACGAATACGTCTCCAATTTTACGCGTACCAGTTCCAATGTGACGCCCCAGGCCTCCATCGGCCGGGTCAATATCTTCACCGATCAGGAGGGGATGGATTATTTGGAAAAGGTCATCCACTACGAATTGTCGCCGTACGAGCCCTGGCGCAAGGAGGTAGTATTCCTGGGCGGCGGAAAATCAGGAGGCGAACAGAGCACGATCTCGGCGTCCATCCAAAACCAATTCATGCCCTATGTCGAGGCGGCTCCGATGGGGGGGCAGGCATGGTTCTTCCAGCGCTTCAATTCGGGGAATATCACGAACTCCGAGAAGACTTCGGAGGAGGAAATCAATGAGGGCGTGGGCTTGATCCACTTCTTTGGGCATTCGGGCCAGAATATTTTTGATGTCGATATCCTGGAAGCGAAGGTTTACCAGAACTACGACCGGGTTCCCTTTATGATCGCCTTTGGATGCTACGGAGGGGATTTTAGCAATGACGGGAAAAGTTTCGGAGAGCGGTTCATTCTGGAGCCAGATCGGGGCAGCATTGGCTATTTCGCGAACTCCACGGCTGGCTTTCTGAATCCGCTGCGCAATTTCGGGGATGATTTCTACGAAAACCTCTTCGAATTGCACTACGGCGAACCGATTGGCGATGTGATTCGATATACCATCGATCAATTTGCGACGGACGGAAATGCCCTGAGCGATGTCTTCACTGCGCTCCACGCCAAGCAAATGAATTTGCAGGGTGACCCGGCGGTGGTCCTCCGGTTCCCGACGCAGCCCGACCTCCGTATCACAGATACGGACCTGTTTTTTGACCCCGAGAACATTTCTGCCCTCGACAACCAATACGACCTCAACCTCATCGTCCACAACGATGGCCGCATATTTGCCGATTCCTTCCGCATGCGGGTCCGCCACCGCGCCCCCAATGGCACTGTGCTCGACTACCCCGACCAGACCTTCGGTCCCATCACCATTGTCGACACCCTCAACTTTCCCATCCTGAATACCCTCGGCCCCGAATTGGCCGGACTGAACCAATACGAAATCACCGTCGACGCACTCGATTCGCTCGATGAGTACTTCGAAAGCAACAACTTCATCCTGCGGGAGGAGGTCATTCAGGGAAATATTCCGGCGATCCTGTTCCCCTATGACTTTGCTGTGGTGGACAGCAACCAAATCCAACTGTCCGCTTCGACGTGGATCATTACGCGGGAGGAAAATGTCCAGTACGCCTTCGAGATCGATACGGTCCATACCTTCGATTCTCCATTTCGGATGAGTTCGGGGACCATCGTAGGCACCTCGCCCTTTGTCTCCTGGACCCCTGAAGTGGCCTTGGAACCGGGCCAGGTTTATTTCTGGCGGGTCCGGCTCGCCAATGTCTATCCGGTCCAATGGAACGAGGCGTCGTTCAAGTACATTCCCGGCAAAACCGGCTGGGCCCAGGACCATCCCGCCCAGTTTTTCCGCGATCCCACCGTCCAGATCGACATGGACGAGACCAATTTGAATTGGTTCTTCACGGAGCGGGTCCTCAACCTCCATTGCTTCATCCCCAGCAATGGCGCCACGACCTATTTCATGGGTCCCTACGCCAGCGACAACCCGCCGGACAATGCCGTGGGCCTGTTTTACGTGAGTTTTGACCAACATACCCTGGAGCCCAATGTCCAGGACGGGCTGCGCGGCGACTGGAATTTCGTCGTTGCCCACGACCCGGGGGCCAGTTCTCCCGGCTCCAATCTGCGCCTCCTCCAGGACATGGCGGCCACCCGCCCCGGAGACTATTTCCTCATTGCCTCCTATATCGACCCAAAATTCGAGCTGTGGGAGCCGGAATGGATCAAAGCCCTGGAGCAAATCGGGGTTGCGCCGGAACAGGTCGCGGACTACCAGGACGGCAATCAGCTGATCATCCTGGGGCGGAAAGGAGATCCTGTGGGTTCGGCCATCGTGATCAAGGAGCCCAATCAGGAATTGGAGGGGCAGGGAGAACGTTACGATCTGCTCATTGACCTGAGCTCCAATTATGATTCTGCGGCGGTGATTTCCACGCCGATTGGCCCGGCGTCAAGCTGGGAAAGCATGGTGAAATCCTGGTCTTCGCTGGATTTTCCGGTGGAAGAATCGTTCCGGACCTCGGTTTTTGGGGTGCGCAACAACAATACGGATGCTCAGATCCGTACGGGTCTGCCCCAAGGGCAACACGGACTGGTCGGCATTGATGCCGACGAATACCCCTTCCTCCGTCTGGAGGGCACGGCGATGGATGATTTCAAGTTCACCGCGCCCCAGTTGGACAACTGGGAGGTCTATTATGTGCCGGCGCCGGACATCGCCGTCGATCCGACGGTGGCCTTCTCCTTCCCCGATTCGGTCGAGGAAGGCCAGATTGTTCCGGTGCAGATTGGCTTGCGGAATGTCTCGGAGTACGATGCCGACAGCGTGCTGGTGCGACTGCGCTTGCAACGGAGCGACCGGAGCTCGAATGTGGTCGGCGAGAGCCGGTCCATTCCCTTGGGCGCCGGCGATACCACGAGCCTGAAGATTCGTTTCCATACCGCATCCCTCAATCTCTCCGGCAATGTGACCCTGATCGTCGAGGTCAATCCCGACAACGACCAGATTGAGCAGCACCAATTCAACAATTTCTATTTCCACCGCATGCACGTCGAAACCGATGGCGTAGGGCCGATTCTGGATGTGGTGGTCGATGGAAAACGCCTGATGGACGGTGACATTGTTTCTCCCGAGCCCGAAATCACCCTCCAAATCAACGATGAGAATGAATTTTTGCCGGTAACGGTCAGCGACAGCACGTATCGGATTTGGTTTGGGAACGAGCGGAGCTACCAATTGAATGCGCAGGTCTTCATTGAGGGGAACAATCAAATCGAGGAAGTCACGACCGGGCGCCTGCCCAGTAACAAGGCGGAGCTCGTTTTCCGGCCGGGACGCTTGGGAGACGGAGAATATACCCTGGCGGTCCAGGCATTTGACTTCAAAGGCAATGCCAGCGGAACCGAGCCTTATATCATCCATTTCAACGTGGTCAACGAAAAGGCCATTTCGAAGGTCCTCCCCTACCCGAATCCATTTTCCACCTCCACCCGCTTCGTCTATACCCTGACCGGCGACGAAAAACCCTATGTATTCGACATCCACATCTATACCATTTCCGGCCGCTTGGTGAAAACCATTGACCTGCTGGCCCTGGAAGACGTGAATTTTGGCTATAACATCACGGAATATTCCTGGGATGGCCGCGATGAATTTGGCGATGCCCTGGCCAATGGGGTCTATATCTACAAGGCCAATGTGAAATTCAGGGACCGGTTTGGAGTGGGGGAAAGAGATGAGGGAATTGACCAGTTCTTCAACCGGAACGGGTACGGAAAAGTCTACCTTATGCGTTAAAACCGAAGCGTTTCAAAGACCAAAGTTGGCAAAGACTTGGGGGAATTGGTTTTAATGTACAATATTTGCAGCAACTCATTTATTCAATCAAAAACAATTCAGCATGAGTCTATTGGTCGTGGGTTCGGTTGCATTTGACGCCATCGAAACACCCTTCGGAAAGACAGATAAAATCATTGGTGGAGCCGCCACCTATATTGCTTTGACCGCAAGCTATTTCCAGCAGCCCATCAACCTCGTTTCGGTGGTGGGAGGTGATTTCCGGAAGGAAGACATCGCCATGATGGAATCGCACGGAGTCAATACGGAGGGACTTCAGATCAAGGAAAATGAAAAGTCCTTCTTCTGGTCGGGTCGCTACCACAACGACATGAACTCCCGCGACACCCTGGACACGCAGTTGAACGTACTGGGCGAATTTGACCCGATCGTTCCCGACAGCTACCAGGACTGCAAGTACCTCATGCTCGGCAACTTGTCCCCGGATGTCCAGCGCCAGGTGATCCAGCGCCTCAACAAGCGCCCCGAACTCATCGTGATGGACACGATGAACTTCTGGATGGACATCGCCCTCGATTCCCTCAAAGAGACCATCTCCATGGTCGACGTCCTCACCATCAACGATGAAGAGGCCCGTCAGCTCACTGGCGAATACTCGTTGCTGCGGGCCGCCCGCAAAATTTTCGAGATGGGCCCCAAGTTCCTCGTGATCAAAAAAGGCGAACACGGTGCCCTGCTCTTCCACGGCGTGGAAGACGAGGTGTTCAGCGCTCCCGCGCTGCCCCTGGAGGAGGTCTTTGACCCCACTGGTGCGGGCGATTCTTTCGCCGGCGGATTCATTGGCTACCTCGCCTCCACCGGAGACGTATCGTTCGCGAACATGAAGAATGCCGTTATCGTCGGCAGCGCCCTCGCCAGCTTCACGGTCGAGAAATTCGGCCCGGAAAAGATCATTGACCTGCCCCGCAACGACATTGCCGAGCGGATCAAGTCCTTCCGTCGCCTCACCCAGTTCACCCTGGAACTGTCCCCGAGCTAAGCCTTTGGTAACAAAATAGATGAACCGCTCCTCCGGGGGCGGTTTTTTTATGTCCCGCCATTTCCCGACTTCCCATCGCAGGGCATTTTTGGCTAAATTTGCACGATGCCCCTCCTCGAAACAGATGACTACCGGGCCCCCTGGCTACTGGCCCAACGCGATCTGGCGACGATCTTGCCCGCGCTCATGCGTCGGGTGCCGGGTATCAATTACGAGCGGACGCGCATCGAGACCCCCGACAATGACTTTGTGGACCTGGACATTCCCAAGGAAAATCCGGGCAGCCGGACCCTGGGGCTGGTCCTCCACGGCCTGGAAGGCAATTCGGGTTCTCCGTATATGCCCGGCATGTGCCAGAGCCTGAACCGCATGGGCATCGATGCTGCCGCCCTGAACCACTGCAATTGTTCAGGGGAACCCAACCGGAATTTCCGAAGCTATAACAGTGCCCATACCGATGATTTGCGGACGGTTTTGGGCTGGATAGAGCAGCAGAAACGATGGGACCGGGTGGTCTTGATTGGTTTTAGCTTGGGCGGAGTCATCACGTTGAAGTATTTGGGGGAACGGGACGGAGAGGTCTCGCCGCTGGTGGTCGGAGGATTGGCCATCGCGACTCCCTGTGATGTGGTCGATTCCTGTCACCAATTGCAACGGCCCCGCAACCGGATGTATTTGTGGTGGTTTTTGCGGACCCTGCGGAAAAAAGCCCTGGAAAAGCTCGAACGGCATCCTGACGAGGCCAATTTTACCGTGGACGATATCCGGAAGGTGCGGAACTTCATCGATTACGACAATCTGTATACCGCTCCCGCCCACGGGTTCAAGGATGCCTACGACTATTACAATACGGCCAGCTCCCTGAATTATATCCCGGCCATCAAGGTCCCGACCTTGCTCCTCAATGCCCAGAACGATCCTTTCCTGACCCCGACCTGCTTTCCCTTTGACCTGACCCGCGGCCACGCGTATGTCCACTTCATGGCCCCCCGATATGGCGGCCATGTCGGGTTTGCCAACAGCACCCGCTTAGCGGGTGAATTCTGGATGGAGCAAAAAGCCCGCTGGTTTTTGCAACATGTTTTGGGCGAATCGGTCTCCGAACTTGCTCCTTCCGATGCACAAATCCGCATTCCCACCGAACAATAGCCCCTCCGTTCACAGTTAAGGATACATGAAATCCTTTTTCCTTCCCCTGTTCGTCCTGTTGTTTGCCCTCCCATCTTTCCTCTTCAGCCAGAGCACCGAGCAATTGAATGATTGGAACCAGCGCCGGATCCAGATTCAGGAGCGCCAGATGTACGTATTGGGCGGTTGGGCGGCTGGAAATATGGTCTACAGTGGCATCCGCCTGGGCCAAACCGAAGGGGAACGCCGTTCCTTTCACCAGATGAATGTGGCCTGGAATGCTGTCAACCTGACCATTGCCGGGCTCGCGTATTATGGGTCCCGCCGCGAACGCAAGAAGGAATTTTCCCTGACCGAAACGCTAAGGGCCCAAAGCGGCGTGGAAAAAACACTGCTGTTCAATACCGGGCTCGATGTGGGATACATGGCCTTCGGGTTGTACCTGATGGAGCGCGGCAACAATACCGCCGAGCTTGAACGCTCCCAGCAATTGACGGGCTGGGGCCAATCCCTGATTCTTCAGGGAGGCTTCTTGTTCACCTACGACCTCATTTTTGCCATCATCCAATCCCGCCACGGCAACCAGGGCGTCATGCGGTGGCTCGACAATGTCCAACCGGTAGGCCTCGGGCTCGGCATCAACATTCCCCTCGGTTAGCGGCTGCGTTTCCGGAACAATTGCATCCCTAAAACCACCAATCCCACCTGAAATACGGCTCCAATGGCCATATACAGGAAAAAGTGGTTCGTCTCTCCCAGATTTATTTGCTCGATCGCACTCACTGACCAAAACGTCGGCAGGATCGAAAAGCTCCATTCCCAACCTTCCGGTAGAAAAAAGGCCAGCAAGGGGATCAGGATCAGCAGGTCCAGGGCCTTGAAATAGGTCAGTCCCTCGATTTTATTCCGCCCCAAAGCCCCAATCAACAAAGCCATGACCGGCGTCAACAGGCCGAACGTCAATCCCGCCACGACCAGAGGCAGGCCCGACAGGCTGAAAACGGGATTGAAATGGAAAGCTACCAGGGCGTAGAGGACCGTGGCGGCGTAGGGAACGAGGATTTTGAGGAACAGGAAGCGGTAAAACGGAATCGGCGAGATTTTGTAGACCGCGATCAGGCCGTTGTCTTTTTCATCGAGGAGGGTGAATCCGGTGACAAATCCGAAGAGAATGCCGCCCTGGATGACGATCCAGGCCAGAATTGCCGGGGCGTAGGGGGTGATTTCGGGGTAAGTCTCAATCGCGAGGGGCAATGCCGTGTGGAGCAGGAGGATGAAGAGGGGCGGCAACAACAGGAAAATGCGGTTGGAGCCATCCCGCCAGGTGATGCGGAGATCGTGGGCGAAAAATTGGAGGGAGCGGATCATCGGCGGTTGAATTTGGAGAAACGACGGTAGGCCCAGACATAGGTGAGGGCATTGAACGCGATGAGGACAGGGTAACTATACCAGGGGAAATGGTCCATCTGGAAATCATAGGACCAGCCCAGGAGGCGCAGGGCGTGTTCGAGGGGGAAAATTTCTTTGCCTGGAACCAGAAAGACGCCCATCCAATCAAACAGCGGCAAGAAAGTAAGGACAATGGCTCCCGAGGCGTACAGCGCAAAGGTGACAAACTGGCGGGCCCCGGCAACCAACAGAATCCCGAGGATCGAGTAGCTCATGGAGACGAGGAAAAGGGTCGCCGTGAAATGTAATTGCTCAAAATTCCATCCCACGGAGGCCACGGCCATGGCGTAGCCACATACGGTCCCCAGCACGCTCAGGGTCACGATTTTCGCCGCCAGGTAATGGTGGAGGTTCATTGGCGTCACCTGCAGAGCGGCCAGCGTCCCTTGTTCCCGCTCAAAAATCACGGTGATCCCAATGAACAGCATGCCGATCATGGCCGGGTCGTTCAGCACCATGACCATCGAGATCAATTCGACGTGGCCCAGCAGCTTGAGCAGCTGGAAAATGCCGATGTACACCAGGGTCACCACCACCGAGATGGTGACCAGGTTGTTGCGGGCCAGCAGGAGCGACTCCCACCGGAACCGTTGGAGCAGCGCCGTCATTGTTGCAGCTCCTTCCCGGTGAGCTTGAGGAAGACCTCTTCCAGGGTCGCCTCCTGGGTATGGATTGTCTTGACCGGGGCCTCCCGGATCAAGGTCAGAAAATCGGCATTCTGCCCAATGTCGGTGAGCGGGAATTCCCGCTGCTTGCCCAGGCCGTGGCCTTCCAATTCGACGCGCACGCGCCGCGACCCGTGGGCCAGCTTCAGCTCCCGGGGCGTATCCACCGTCACCAATTGGCCGTTGTCGATGAAGGCGACGCGGTCGCAGAGCTGGTCGGCGGTGAACATGTTGTGGGTGGTGATGAACACGGCCTTGCCCGCATCGCGGAGGGCCTTGATGGCCTGTTTGATGCGCATCGCATTGCCGGGGTCCATGCCGCTGGTGGGCTCATCAAAAAACAAGATTTCGGGATCGTGGACGCAGGCCCGGATGAAGTTGAGGCGCATTTTCATGCCCTTGGAGTAGTTTTCGACCTTGCGGTCGGCATCCGGGAGCAGTCCGACGGAGTCGAACAGCTCATCAAAGTCCCGCAACCGGGCGGGATCGTAGAACTGGGCGAACAACTTGAGGTTTTCGCGCCCGGTCAGCTTCGCATAGTGGTTGGGAAGCTCAAAGCCGACGCCGACGCGGTGAAAATATTGACTGCTCAGGTTGCGCAATTCTTGTCCATCTACTTTGATCTCACCTTCGTAATTGCGGAGAAGGCGGTACAGGATCTTTTGCGTGGTGCTTTTTCCGGATCCACTGGGGCCCAGAAAACCAAATATCTCTCCCTGGCGCACTTCGAAGTCGAAGCCGCGGAGGGTCGGTTCACTGTTTCCTGGGTACGTGAACCGAAGGTTATGTACGGTGATCATGTTCTATCCAAAGGCCTTTTTCATAAATCCAATGCTCTGGTCGACGTACTTCAGGATGCGGTCTTGCTCCTGGGCAAATACCGTATTGTTCTCCTCGATGGAGCCCTGGGCGTCCATTTCAATGATGTAGAGGAGGTATTCCCGAAGTCCATTGGCCTGGGAGATGATGGTCTGGGCCACAAATTGAGGGTCGTAGTCCTTGCTGATCGTCCCGGATTCCATTTGCTTTTCCACCAACTCGTTGAAATACAGGAGGCTTTTCAAATAATTTTCCTTCTGCATCTCTTCCATGATGGGATTGGAGCGGTCCTGGGACACGCGGAATAGGAACTGGCTGTGCTGGGGGCGTTCGAGATCAAACTTGAATCCCTGGACATACAATTCGCGGTAGTAGTCCCAGAAATCCCAAAAATCGTCCTGATTGACCCCTTCCACATATTTCATTTTCTCCGCCGTGCAGACCTCGATCAAGCCTTTGTAGAGCTCCATTTTGCTCCCGAAATACTGGTAGATACTTCCCTTGGCAATCCCGAGGGACTTGACGACAGCGGAGATGGAGGCATTTTCGTAATCGTTCTTGGCAAATTCGGCCAAAAATGCTCCCAGGATAAACTCTTGCTTATCCTCAGGCAATCTTTTGAATGTTTCTTTCATGTGATTTCGGAGTTGTGACTACTCGGTCATTTAAATATACGGAAAAAGTGACCGCCTGGTCATAAATATTTCATCTTTTTTCCAAATCGCTCTCCGAAGACCCGAAAAGCTGCTTTGGGCCGGTATAAGGCTTGTGAGTGAGGGCTGATCCCAGTAATATTGTAGCAGGCCATGGAAAAAGTATCCCACACGTTTCAGACCGAGGCTCCGGAGGACAACCTTCAGGTAGCTGAAAAGATATTGGCAGCTTGTCCGAATGGGAGAATTTTCGCATTTTATGGCGACCTCGGGGCCGGAAAAACCACCTTGGTCAAGGCGCTCTGTGAAAAGCTGGGCAGTGACGACAATGTAAAGAGTCCGACCTTCGCCATCGTCAACGAATACCTCTATCCCGCCGGGGAAATCTTCCACTTTGACTTTTATCGAATAGAAGACCTCGAAGAAGTATTTGACCTGGGATTCGAAGAATACCTCGATTCGGGTGCCTATTGCCTCATCGAGTGGCCGGAAATGATCGGCCCGCTTGTCCCGGAAGACGCCATTAACATCAAGATTACCTCCACCGGCCCCCAACAAAGGATTATTGAATTGACCTTTCATAAGTAGTAGATGAGCGGTTCTAAATTTGGTGGAAGCATTCTGAGTGAGCTTCATCCCTCTTCCTGGGTGGTCCCGGCCGAAATGCCCCTGCGGACCAAAAAGGCCAAGCAAACTTTGCGGATTGGCGTCCCAAAGGAATCCTATTTCTTCGAAAACCGGGTGGCGCTTACCCCCGAGTCCGTCGGCGTCCTCATCGCCAATGGCCATGAAGTCTATGTCCAGAAAGGGGCGGGCGAACCTTCCAGCTTCCCTGACCACGCCTACGCCAACGCCGGCGCCATCATCGTCTACTCCCTCGCGGACGTCTATACCAAGAGCGAGATCATCGTCAAAATTGCGCCCATGAGCGCGGAGGAGCTGGACATGCTCCGCCCCAAGCAGACCCTGATCTCGGCCGTGAACCTCGGCAGCATGACGCCGCACCACCTCAAGACCCTCATCCGCAAGAATATCCTCGCCATCGGTTTCGAGTTCCTCGAAGGCAACGATCGCCGACGTCCCCTCGTCCAGATCATGTCCGAAATCGCCGGCGTTTCGTCGATCCACATTGCCGCGGAGCTCCTCAGCGCCAATACCAACGGCAAAGGCATGCTCCTCGGGGGCGTGACCGGGGTGCCACCTTCGGTGGTGACCATCATTGGCGCGGGCCACGTGGGCTTCCACGCTGCCCGGACTGCGCTCGGCATGGGCGCCGTGATCAAGGTGATCGACGAACAGGTCTCGCAATTGCGGGCGCTGGAATCCCGGCTGGGCTTCCCGGTCCATTCCGTCGTGTCCATGCGCAACTACATCGAAGATGCCGTATTGAGCAGTGACGTGGTCATTGGAGCGGCGTTCAAAGCCGGCCAGCGGGCGCCGATTGTGGTGAGCGAAGAAATGGTGGCGGGAATGAAAGAAGGCAGCGTCATCGTCGACGTGGCCATCGACCAGGGCGGTTGCGTCGAGACGAGCTCGCCGACCACCCACGAAAAACCCACCTTTGTCAAGCACGACGTCGTCCACTACTGCGTCCCCAATATTGCCGCCCGCGTCCCGGCAACTTCTTCCGCCGCCGTCAGCAATATCCTCGGCCCGCTGCTCATCCAGGCGGGTGATATGGGTGGCATGGAACAATTGGTGAAGTTCGACGAAGGCGTCAAACAAGGCGTCTACGTCTACCGCAAGCACCTCACCAAGCGCACCCTGTCCAGCCTGTTCGGCATCGACTTCATGGACATCAACCTGTTGGTCGCCTCCGGACTCTAAGTCGATCCCACTTCATTCGTGAGAATCCTGTAATTTGGTTGTATCAAAACCAAAATTTACCCGACATGCAATACAAATTGATGGGCCATACCGGCCTGCGCGTTTCCGAGTTGTCCCTCGGCACGATGACCTTTGGTGAAGAATGGGGCTGGGGAGCCGACAAAGCGACGAGCCAGGCCATTTTTGATGCTTACGCCAACGCCGGTGGCAACTTCATTGACACCGCCAACCGCTATACCGAAGGCACTTCCGAAAAATTCCTCGGCGAATTCGTGGCGTCTGACCGCGACCATTTCGTCCTCGCCACCAAGTACACCCTCTTTGACCGCACTGGCGACCCCAGCTTTTCCGGCAACCACCGCAAGAACATGGTGCGCTCCATCGAAGCCAGCCTCAAACGCCTCCAAACCGATCACATCGACCTGTTTTACCTCCACGCCTGGGACTTTACGACCCCGGTGGAAGAAGTTCTCCGCGGGATTGATGACCTTGTCCGCTCCGGAAAAGTCCTTTACGCCGGCATTTCCGATACTCCGGCCTGGGTGGTCAGTCAGATGAATACCATCGCCGATATGCGGGGCTGGACCCGTTTCAATGCCTATCAATTGGAGTATTCTCTCATTCAGCAGACGGTCGAGCGGGAGATGATGCCAGCTGCCAAGGGCATGGACATGGCCGTTACTGCCTGGGCCGCCCTCGCCGGGGGCGCATTGACTGGCAAATACCTCGACCAGTAAAATGGAGATGACAAACGCCTCGCGGAAGGCAGCGCCCGCCTGAACGAAAGGGCCCAGAAAATCACCCGGGAAGTCGTCGCCGTAGCCCAGGAAATTGGCTGTACGCCGGCCCAGGTGGCCATCAACTGGGTGCGCCAGAAAAACCAGGTCGTCATCCCGATCATTGGGGCCCGGAAACTGAAGCAGATCGAAGACAGCCTCAAGTGCCTCGATTTTCCCCTGGAAGCCGCCCATATTCAACGGTTGGATGAGGTCAGCGCCATTGAGATGGGATTCCCCCACGAATTCCTCCACAACGACCGCATCAAAAACATCATTTTTGGGGAAACCCAGCACCAAATTGACAACCACCGCGGATGAAAAAGATACTTGTGACCGGGGGCAACCGGGGAATTGGAAAGGAAATCTGTCGTCAACTGTCCGAGCAGGGGCATCAGGTCTATTTGGGGAGTCGGGATGTGGAAAAAGGGAAAAAGGCTGCGGGAGAAATGACAGGTCGGGTGGAAGTGGTTCAATTGGAAATGGGCAATGAAGCGAGCATGGTGAAGGCGGTGGAATTTATCCGGAGCCAAACCGATCACCTCGACGGGGTAATCAACAATGCCGCGGTCATGCCTTCGTCCGATGGGGTGGCCAAAGTGGACATGCAGACGCTCCAAAATGCCTTTCAAATCAACTTTTTCAGCGTTCTTCGTTTGAACCAACTCTGCATTCCCCTCCTCCGCGGAAGTGCTAGCCCCCGGATCGTCCACATTTCGAGTGGCATGGGTGCTCACGAAGACCTGAAGTACCAGGGTTACGCGGCTTATCGCCTGACCAAGGCGGCCCTGAACGATCTGACGATCCTCACGGCGGCCGAACATCCCAGCATCCGCATCAATGCGGTCTGTCCGGGTTGGGTCAAGACCGACATGGGCGGATCGGGCGCCTCCCGTGAAGTGTCACAGGGGGCCGATACACCAGTTTGGCTGGTGACCGCAGCGGATGTTCCCACCGGAAAATTCCTGCGGGACCGCCAGGTGATTCCGTGGTGATCAGTGGTAGAAGAGGAAAATGTCCTGTCCCGTCGCTTTGGAGCGCTCCAACCAGCCTTTCAGCTCCTGGTAGCCATATTCCGAAGCTGATTTCCCCGCCAAAGTAGCGAGGTGGGTATCCGCTTTGGAGCCGTCGATCCAGCGGATCTCAGGGAAATCGTCGGGAGAAGGAAATTTAACCGGGAGGGAATAGGTTGCAATTCCGGAAAACAGTTCCATTTGGTCCCAGGAGCAAGGGTACCAATCCCCATTGGAGAGGAAACGGCCGAAATGCTCGCAGAGGAACTTGAAGGTATAGCCATAAGCTACCCCCAAGCCATCGCTGGGAACCGTACCCTTGACGAAATGCTCCAGGATATCCTTCGCGTAGGGCGCCTCGTCGTCATAAATATCGTAGAACAGGCCGTCCAGCGAGTCGACTTCGGATTTGTTGGCGGACACAATGCGCGCCACCAAAGCGCTATCGCCACTGCCAATCCATTGGGTGAGTTGGTCCGTGGGGACCAGGTAGGGCATGATTCCGTAGCTCATGGTTTATTGTTTTGAGGAGGTGATGCGGGCATGGATCAATGGAAATTCCCCCTGAAGGGCTTCAGGGGAAATAGAATACGCCTCTCCGAGACGCGCCGCGGCTTCCACCAGCTTTTCGGGGGCATTCGCGTACAGGATGGCGAGGGACTCGCCCGCTTGCACGGCATCCCCCCGCTTCTTGTGCAGGACAATGCCTGCGCCCAGGTCAATGGTACTGGACTTGGTCTCGCGTCCCGCGCCCAGCAACATGGAGGACTCCCCCACCACTTGCGCCGCCAAGTCCTGCACAAATCCCCCTGACGGGGCGGTCAGCTCAATGCTGTGGCTGGCCGAAGGCAAATGCTCGGGGTGGTCCACCCACACGGGATCGCCGCCTTGGGCGGCGACCAGGTCCCGCATTTTGGCCAGGGCCTTGCCATTGGCGATGACCGCTTCCAGCTGTCGGCGGGCATCCGACGTATTGGCGGCGAGGCCGCTGAGGATCAGCATTTGCTCGCCCAGGGCGTAGCAAAGCTCCATCAGGTCGGCGGGGCCATTGCCCCGCAGGGAATCGAGCGCTTCCTTGACCTCAAGGGCGTTCCCCACGGTATTGCCGAGGGGCTGTTCCATATCGCTCACGATGGCCACCGTCTCCCGTCCCATACGGGTCCCGATGTCCACCATCTTTTGTCCCAACTCTTTCGCGGCTTCCAAGGTCTTCATAAACGCTCCCGAGCCACATTTCACATCCAATACAATCCCCTCAGCGCCCGAAGCCACTTTTTTGCTCATGATGCTTCCGGCGATCAGGGAGACATTCTCCACCGTCCCGGTCACATCCCGCAGAGCATACAATTTCTTATCGGCTGGAACCAAATTCTGGGTCTGGCTCCCAATCGCCAAGCCGTATTGCTGGACATTCTCAATGATCTCCTCCAGGGTCAATTCGACCCGGAATCCTTCAAACGATTCGAGTTTGTCCAATGTGCCTCCGGTATGGCCGAGGCCGCGTCCGGACAACTTCGCCACCGGAGCGCCACAAGCAGCCACCATCGGAATCAAAATCAGCGTTGTTTTGTCTCCAACTCCCCCCGTACTGTGCTTGTCGACCTTTTTCCCCGGCAACCCACTCAAATCAATCTGGTCCCCGGATTCGATCATCGCTTCCACCAGGGCCACGGTCTCGTCCATGGTCATTTTCTGGAAGTAAATGGCCATCATCAGGGCGGACACCTGGTAATCGGGCATGTTTCCGGTCGAAAATCGCTCAATGAACCATTGGATTTCTTCCCGGGTCAGGGCTTCGCCCGCCCGCTTCTTCACGATCAGGTCGACCATTCTCATAGGGACATGGCTTTGATGATCCCGGAAACCAAGCGAATGAAAACTGGGCGGGTACGGTTGGCGACTTCGACGACCTGGTCGTGGCCCACCGACTCCAGGTGCTCGGGAATGGCCATGTCGGTGATGCAGGAGATGCCCAAGCAACGGATGCCCGCGTGGCGGGCGACGATGACTTCGGGCACAGTACTCATCCCGATGGTATCCGAGCCAAAGGTCCGGACCATGTTCAGCTCCGCTTTGGAGAGGTAATAGGGGCCGCTACATGCGGTATAGACGCCCTTGCGGGTCTCGATTTCAAGTTCGGAAGCGACGGATTCGCCCAAAGTGATCAATTCAGGATCGTAAGCGGAGGACATATCGGGAAAACGGGGTCCCAGTTCGTCGACGTTCGGGCCCATGAGGGGGTTATCACCGGTAAAGTTGATGTGGTCGGTGATGAACATCAGGGCGCCGGGATAAAGAAACTCCCGCAGGCCGCCGCAGGCATTCGTGACGATCATGGTCTCCACGCCCAGGGCCTTCATGACCCGGACCGGGAAGGTAACCTCCTGCATGGAATAGCCTTCGTAATAATGGAAACGTCCCTGCATGGCCACCACGGGTTTCCCTTCCAACCAGCCCAACACCAGGCGTCCGGCGTGGCCTTCTACAGTGGAAACGGGAAAATGGGGGATTTCTTCGTACTCCAAACGATCCGCAGGTTCGATCTGATCGGCCAATGAACCCAGGCCACTGCCAAGGATCAAGCCCACTTTGGGCTGCAATTTGGTCCGGGACCGGATGAACTCCGCCGCTGCATTTATTTTTTCCAGCAAATTCATATTCTCGCTTAGCTACCGTTTACATTTTCTCCACCACACCCTGCACCAACCCGATGAACTTATCTTTCACCACCTGAATCTGTTCCAGCACTTCTTTGTGGCTCAGGGCCTCACCCGAAATGCCCGCGGCGAGGTTGGAGATAAAGGAAATTCCGATGACTTCAATCCCACAGTGGACCGCTGCAATCACTTCCGGCACCGTACTCATGCCAACCGCATCTGCCCCCAGAGTCCGCGCCATCCGCACTTCGGCCGGCGTTTCGTAACTGGGACCCGTATTGAATTGGTAGGTGCCTTCCTGCAACTGGATGCCCTGGCCGGCGGCTACTTTCCGCGCCACTTCCTGCAGGCGCGGGCTATAGGCACTCGACGCGTCGGGAAAGCGGGGGCCAAGATCGGCCAGATTGGGCCCCATCAGGGGATTGTTGAAGGCAAAATTGATGTGGTCCCGGATCAACATCAGGTCGCCGGGTTTAAAACCAGGGTTACAGGTGCCGGCCGCATTCGTGACCATGAGCATCGTAACGCCCAGTTGTTGCATGACCCGGACCGGGAAGGCCAGGGTCTGGATGCTATGTCCTTCGTAATAATGGAACCGCCCTTGCATGACCGCCACCTTGCGGCCTGCCAATTCGCCGAAGACGAGGTTGCCGGCGTGGCCCTTGACCGTGGACCCGGGAAAGCCCGGAATCTCGGTATAGGGAATGACAATGGGAGACGCGACCTTCTCGGCCATGATGCCCAATCCGGAGCCCAAAATCATCCCGATTTCGGGCTGGAAATCGCCAATGCGGTCCCGGAGGACCTGCGCTGCCTGCACGACTTGTTCCATTGATGCTGTCATACCCGGCTCGGATTGAGGATGGGTAAAATGGGCGTCCCGAAGGCCGTGGCGGGGAGGCCCAGCATGCTGGCCATGGTCGCGGCAATGTCCGCGAAGGTCTCGCGGGTGCCGAAATCGACCCCGGCGGGGACCGCGTCGCCGTAAACGAGGAGCGGAACATGCTCCCGGGTATGGTCCGAGCCAGTATGGGTCGGATCGTTGCCGTGGTCGGCGGTGATGATCAGGACATCATCGGGACGCAGGGCCGCCAGAATCTCGGGCAAGCGCGCGTCGAATTCCCGGAGGCAATTCGCGTAGCCTTCCACGTCACGGCGATGGCCGTAGAGCATGTCGAAATCGACCAGATTGGTGAGGATGATGCCGCCTTCGGGTTCGGCCAGATAGTCCAGGGTCCGGTCGACCCCTTCCATATTGTTCTTGGTCTTGACGTAATCAGAGATGCCGTCCCCGGCGTAGATGTCGTTCATTTTGCCCACGGCCTTGACGCGCATTCCGGCCTGGGCTGCCAGGCTGAAAATGGTCGGTTGGGGAGGCATAAGGGAAAAGTCGCGGCGGGCTGCCGTGCGGGAATAGTTTCCATTGCCGGTGCCAATGAACGGCCGGGCGATCACCCGTCCGACGGCATAGGGTCCACTGCACAGTTCGCGGGCGATCTCACAGATCCGGTACAATTCGTCGAGGGGAATGACTTCTTCGTGCGCAGCGATCTGGAACACCGAATCGGCCGAGGTATAGATGATGGGCTTGCCGGTGGCGACGTGTTCGTCGCCCAATTCTTCAATGATGACCGTGCCGGAAGCGGGCTTGTTGCCCAGCGTGCCCCGTCCAATGCGGTCTTCGAAGGTCTGCATCAGGTCGGGGGGAAATCCATCAGGGAAAGTCCGGAACGGCTCGGCGATGACCTGACCGGCAATTTCCCAGTGGCCGGTGGTGGTATCCTTGCCCAGGGAGCGCTCCCGGAGCCGACCAAAAGCAGCCGTCGGCTGGTCCACTGGCGGTAAATAAACTTCAGGGGAAATATTTCCGAGGCCGAGGGCTTCCAGATGGGGCAGGCGGAAGCCTGGGATGCGCTGGGCGATATGCCCCAACGTATTGGTGCCGGTATCGCCAAAGTCGGCGGCATCGGGAAGGGCGCCGATTCCGACGCTGTCCAGCACGAGTAGAATGGCCCGGTTGATCACGTTCATGCAGTGGTTTGGTTCGAGGTAATTTAAGAAAAAATGTTCCTTCTCCCCTCAAATGTGAGGTTGAACGGTGGAATTCGTGGTTTTTTAATGGAACGGGGGGCGGAAGGGAATGTTGGAAGCGGAAAATGGAATGACCGGATGGGAAAAGTCAGGACATAAAAAACCCACACAAGCGCCAGTTGTAAAACACCCCTTTTCTAAGTCAGGGATGGAGATGCCACCTTGCCTCGGCCTTCCCCTGTTCTCTCATCTGAGGTCTCCCGTTGCCGGGTGGGGCCTGCCCTTAGCATGGTGAGTCAAGCACCAATAAAATTGATTGTAAGGAGCAATTAAACCAAGTAGCACTCGTATGGGTATATCTTGGATTTCTGCCGTGGGGCAGAAATATCATCTTCAAAGAACAACGGTGACGAAGATACACAAGTGGCCGGAGGGTTTCAAGCCCTGAATGGCGAAGAAATTTTCCATGTTGGGGGAGCGGACAAATGGGGATTTTGAGGAAACATTCCTCGACTGCGGTAGGGACAGGCGCCTTGTTGGAGCTCGTCGGGTTCCCGGGAGGCGAACCCGACAGCGACGGCAAATGGCCCGACCGGCGCGGTTAGCGCCGGGACCGCCCTCATCCCCAAGCCCTTAATACGGATCTTTCCGGGGCGCCGCAAAGCGGAAATTCTCCTGGGACCACTCGGGCGCGGCCTGGATCGCGGGCAATACTTCGTCGGCACTGTTCACAAAGGTCCACATCTTCAGGTGCTCCTCGACCATGAATTCTTCCTGCACCGCGCGCTCCAACATCAGCTGGAGCGGATCGTAATAGCCATCGACGTTCACGATGACCATCGGGCAGGTGATCAGGCCCAGGCGCTTCCAGGTCAGGGCTTCGAGGATTTCCTCCAACGTCCCGACTCCGCCCGGCAGGGTGACAATGGCGTCCGTCCCCTCAAAAAAGCGCCGTTTGCGCGTGTGCATGTCCGGCACGATCTCCAATTCGACGCCCTTGTGGCCCAATTCCACCTTGTCCATGAAATCGGGAATGACGCCAATGGCCCGCCCGCCGTGCTGGAGCACAGTATCGGCCACGCGGCCCATCAGACCGAGGGCACCCCCGCCAAACATGAGGTGGATGTCGTTTTCGGCCAGGATTTCGCCCAGGCGCTCGGCGACGCGGAAGTATTTCTCGGCGATGCGGGAGCTGGAGGCACAGTAGACGCAGATTTGTTGGATGTCGCGCATGGAGGTGGTGTTTCGGGCAAAAATAAGGAAAAAATGGGGCGGGCTCAACGGCGTTTCCACCATGATTTCAGACGTCCCCAGAGGAGGCCCGGAGAGGGCTTGGGATCGCTCAAAGGGCCTTGCCAGGCCGAACCGCGGCGCAGGTAGTGCTTGGTGAAGGTCGATTGGGTCATGCCCCACTTGGCCAGGAATTGCTTGCGGCCATCGTTCTTTTTGACCTTGCCGGTGGACTTGGCCTGGAAATGGTAAACTTTCGACGCGCCCAATCCTTTGAAGTAGCGGACGCCCTCGGCCCAGAGTTTCATGGAGAAATCGGGGTCGGAAGACATCCCGGGGCTGAATTCTTCGCTGTAGCCGCCGACCTTTTCCCACAGGGAGCGGGGCACGACATTCGGGGGCCAGGTCGCGCCGGTCCAATCGGCTTTTTGGAGCTTGTTCGCTTCGTTGATGGCACGTCTGGGATCGAAACTGTCCGTGTCGCGGCCCAGGTCGTGGGGGGCGAGGACGCAGGGGTTTCCCGTGTCAGTGGGTTCGATCATGGTGCCGGACAAAAACCAGTGGTCGTGGTTCAGGGATTCGATTTCGGCCATGACGGGGCGGTCCCAACCGGGGAGGGCGTACATGTCGTCGTTGAAGAAGCAGATGTAGTCCGTCGTGGCGAGTTGGGAGGCGAGGTTGAGCGCGTGGCAAACCCCGACGTTTTCGGGGGAATGGGTATGGTCGATTTTTTCCTGGCGCGCCCATTCGAGGGTGCCATCCGAGCCATCGTTGATGTGGAGGATGAGTTGGTGGGGAAAATGGCTGTTGGCGCGGAGGCTTTCGACGCAGAGTTGGGCCAGGGGGAGGTTGTTCCAGGTGGGGATGAGGATGGAAAATCGGCTTTCCCGGTCCTGGGGATAGGTTTTGTGCTGGATATGGGGTAAATTGAGGTCCAAACTCACAGTGTGAATGAGGCGCAAATTAGTGAAATGTACAGATATGCAAATGAGAGAAGGGGGAAATTCAGGGCGTCCTCATTCTCCCTGGGCGATGACTTTGAATAAATATTGATGGTTGAA